>JAURYL010000008.1 GCA_030653935.1 Pseudomonadota bacterium | reverse complement strand
ATGCAGCCCGGCCACGGCAGCACCCAGTTCAACCTTCGGTGGGCGGGCTGCATCCGGGCTACCTGGAAACGCTCGTGCTTCGTGCCATTCATGTTTCCGGAAAGCACGGCCATAACCCGGCCGGGATCAGGAAGTCTGAAGATGCCGGCAAGGGGCAGGCCGGCTTATCTCGTTCCCACGCTCCAGCGTGGGAACGCCGTCTCGACGCTCCAGCGTCGTGGACTCCAAGGCTTCCGGGACGCTGGAGCGTCCAAGAACTGCTCCCACGCTGGAGCGTGGGAGCGAGAAGGGGCAGGCCGGCGCTACAGGGCTTTATCTCGTTCCCACGCACCAGCGTGGGAACGCCGCCTCGACGCTCCAGCGTCGTGGACTGCAAGGCCTTCGGGGCGCTGGAGCGTGGGAGCGAGGCCAAAGGTAGCCGCTCAATGCGGCTCGCACCGCTCCAGATATTCGCGCCGCGTCTTCTTCTCAGAGGCTTTCGGCTGTTTGCCTGGCTTCGCCTTGGTCCTGGCCTCCTCCCGCTCTATAGCGCGGCGTAGTCGACCGCATTCCTTCACCAGACTTTTGGTCTCGGCGGCGGCTTGCCGGTCTCTCGCTTCCGCATCCTTGCGTTCCCGCGCCCTGAGCGCTTCGGCGGCGGTGATGTCGTTCCTCGCGCGGACACGCGCCTCCTCGGTGGCGAAGGCGCTGGGCTGGGGCGGTATCTCAAGGGACTTCAGGGAGACGCTGCCGGCGGGGCAGGGGAGTGACTGGTAAATCACGCGCCCCCCTTGGCGACACTTGTGGATTTCCGCGTGTGCGGGCATGCCCGCAAGGCACAGCGTGAACAGCGCAATTCGATAGCCATGAATCACCACGGCAGCCTCCCTTACTTATACGTTTGTTGCTGTGCCGACTTACTCCGCCAAGCAGACCTCCCGTCTGGCCACGGCGATGCCGGTACGGATGAGCAGCGCCGCGATGACCACCGTGGCGATGGCCAGGAGGATGCCGGACAGGCGCAGGAACAGGGGGTCGCCGGTGTGCTGGAACATGGTCAGGGTGGCGATGGTGATGGCCGCCAGGGGAAAGGAATAGGCCCACCAGGAGAGAAAGAATTTGAGTCGGGTGAACCAGCGCAACTGGGCAATCAGGAGGATGGTGAAGAACAGCGCGGCGTAATAAAGGATGCGGGCGAAGGCATCGACCTCGCCGGTCAGCCGCAGATACGAGAGGAAGCCCACTGCGGGTGGCGCGATCAGGATGAACAGGGTCGGCATCAGGCGTTCTGGCAAGGTGCCGTGGAAGATCACCCGATTGAAGATGATCGCCAGCAGCACCGGCCAGAAGATGATGCCGATGCTGTAGAAAAACCAGGAGATTTCCGCCGGCGCGTGTTGCACGCCGACGATGGGCACCAGAATGTTGCCTACCACGGGAATGAACCAGGCCGGGGTGAGATGCGCGGCCTCGAATTTGCTGTGGTGCATCCACTGCGTCATGACATGCAGGGTCAGCACCAGATGCATCGCCGTACCGACCAGCCACAGCAGCTTGGAATACGGCGCGGAGTGCGGCAGCCAGGCGATGGCGAGCAGGATCAGGGCGATGCTCAGCGTCGGCACGAAGTTCATCTTCACTGGATGCGCCCACTCCGCCACGACCGCCTCGCGGTGCTTCACCAATTTGATCGCGTAGAGCACCGCCAGCAGCATGAACAGAGCGGTGCTCAAGCCCAGCAGCCAGGGGCTGACGGCCAGGGGCAGCGACAGAATTTCCTCGGCGCGCATCCAGGCGATGGTGAGACCGCCCAGACCCATGATCATGGAGAAGAAGGCGGCGGGGAGGCGCGCGAGACGGGGGGGGAGGGTTGCAGTCATGGGTCGGGGGCAAGGGGCAAGGGGCAAGGGGCAAGGAGCAAGGAGCAAGGAGCAAGGAGCAAGGAGCAAGGGGCAAGGGGCAAGGGGCAAGGGGCAAGGCGATCCTGTCCCGTGAACCTTGCCCTTGCCTCTTGAACCTTGCCCCTTGCAACCGGGTTACAACGCCTTCTTCATCGAAAGAATGCCGCGCAGCATGCCGGCGCTGTAGCCGACGGCCTTGTCGTCGGGATACTCGGCGGCGAGCTTGGCCTTCACCTCGGGTGAGAGTTTGTCCGGGTCGCCATGGCAGTTCAGGCACACCGCCTGGGTGGGCAGCGCCTTGGCGTAGCGGAACAGCTTGCCATCGGGCGTATCGACCACGGCGGACATGTCCAGGGTTTCCGGCTTCTCACCGGCCGCCAGGCGTTGTTCCAGGCTGGCCAGGGCCGCGGCTTCCCAGGCATCCGGAACGGCCTTGGGATTACGGTTCTTCGGGCTGGCGCGTTTGATCGCGAAACCGGTCTTTTGCGCGGCTTCGTCGGCGATCTTCGGCGCCCTTTCCTTGCATACGCCGATGGCCACGGCGGGGCCGCCGGCGGTCATGCTGGTCTTCAGTTCACCCCCCAGCGTTTGCAGCAGGCCGGCTGCGGTCTGCCGAGCGGCGTCGGTGAGCGCGGCCTGCTTCTCGGCATTCGACGTGGTGGCGCAACCGGCGAGAAGCAACAGGGGCAGGGCAAGAACGAGTCGTTTCATGGTGTCTCCAGGAGAGTATTGGATAAGCGCTTGACCAACTGAGATCGGGCCGATGCGGCGCGACTCAGGCGCGCAGTTTAGCGAGAGCCCCGGCCAGATGGGTCTGTGCTTCCGCCATTGCCGCGGTGATGTCCGGATGGCCGGCGGAAGCGGCGATGACGCCGGGGTCCTGCAAGGCGATCCGAGTCACACCCGGCGCGGTTTCATAGACACAGCAGCCACAGGGCAGCAGGGCGCCGGCATCGCGGTCGGCTTCCAGCACGCGGCGGGCGATGCCGGGCGCGCAGACGCCGAGCAAGCGGTAGGGCGGGATTTCATGATTCAGCTTGGCCTTCATGATGGCCTGAACGTCAACTTCCGAGACCACACCCATCTTGGCTTCCGCCAGAGTGGCCTTGAGTTTTTCGATGGCCTGGTCGATGGGCAGGGCGAGTTCAACGGTGTGTGCGTACATGTCGTGTCCTTGATCAATGAGGGTGAGAGTGCTGGGCCTGGTTGCGCATGTGGTCGGCCACCTTGACGAAGGCCTGATGCAGTTCGGCGCGTAGTTTGGCATCTTCCACCACTTCGTCCAGCGCCAGACGCATGCAATGCATCCACTGGTCGCGTTCCGCGTTGCCGATGGGGAAGGAAATATGACGGCGGCGCAGCATGGGATGGCCGTGTTTCTCCACATACAACTGCGGGCCGCCCAGCCAACCGGTCAGGAAGTCGTACAGCTTCTGGCGCGAGCCGGTGAGGTCTTCCGCGTGCAATTTGCGGATGCCGTAGGTTTCCGGCAGTTCGTCCATGTGGTCGTAAAAGCGGTCCACCAGTTGCCGTACCTTGGGCTCGCCGCCGATGCGTTCGTAATGGGACTGGAGGGTCATGTCGTGGTTGGAATGGTGTGGGGTCAAGCCGATTTATGGGTCTCGACCCACGCGCGCATAGCCTCGTTCACACGGGTCTGCCAACCGGCGCCAGTGGCTTTCAAGGCCGCCAGTACGTCCGGGTCGAAGCGGATGGTGGTCGGCACCTTGGTGACGGCGGCTTTAGGTCGGCCGATCCGTGACAGGGGTTTCGCAAGTCGCCATTCCTCATCGCTTAATGGACGCGCATCGGGGTCGGCTTCGGCGGCGGCGGTAATGCGCGCATCTTCCTCCGGCGTGGGTGGGATGGTTCCGGGTTTAAGTTTCGGCATAACGTTTCACCTCTCGCAGGTTGGCCTTGCGCAGGCTGATGATGCGGCGACCATCGGCCCGGTCAACAAAGACCACATTGAACAAGCGAAGCCCGATAAGTAATAACGCGTAACCGATTTGGCATGGAATTCGCTTTCTACAGACGAACTGAACCCTGTTGGAAGCGCGATGATCGATTTGAACCTGGATGAGGAATCTCGCTTGATCTTGGAAGGACTGGCCTCCCACCACCGG
>JAURYL010000002.1 GCA_030653935.1 Pseudomonadota bacterium | reverse complement strand
ATAGCGAGAAGTCACCCCGACGAGCGCAGTTTTTGCCGGATTCGCCGCCGCATAGTCGAGCTATGGGGCAAGAATCCGGTGAAAAATGGGCCGTCGCGGTGGTTTTGTAGCCGGCAATTCCAAAGCCCGACAGGCTGCTAGTCGCACCGGTAGATCGCGGAATGCCGGGTTCACCGGCTATACTCGCCGCGCTTTTAATAGATGTGACAACTTTGGCGATCTGTATGGAACCCACTGCTCCCGAATCGAACGAACCTTATTGCAGTACCTCGCAAGCCGCCAAGCTGCTTGGCGTCTCCCTCGGCACGGTGCAGAACATGGTCGAGGAAGGTGTCCTCGACGCCTGGAAAACCTCTGGTGGCCATCGTCGCATCAAACGCGAATCGGTCATGGAACTGCTCGCCAAGCGCGGTAGCGCGCAGGCGACGCCCGCCAGTACCGACGGCCTCTCGGTGTTGATCGCCGAGGACGACGGTTTTCTGCAAAAGCTCTACCGCAAGACCATGGAAGCCTGGGGGCTGCCGCTGTCGATCGAAATCGTCGGCAACGGCTTCGATGCCCTGATGGTGGTCGGCCAGCGGATACCCGACGTCCTCATCGTCGACCTGATCATGCCCGGCATGGATGGTTACGAACTGGTGCGCGCCCTGCACGGCAACCCGGCGCTGGCCCATACCGACATCATCGTGGTGAGCAGTCTCAGCCGCGAGGACATCGCCAAACGCGGCTCCCTGCCGCCGGATGTACCGATCTATGGCAAGCCCGTTCCCTTCCACGAGTTGCACGGCTTCTTCCGCGCCAAGAACACCCAGAAACTCAGGCTGCAACGCGGCCGCTGAGTTTTCCCGCGAGCAGGCCCAGGGCCAGGCCAGCGGCGTGCGCTTGCCAGGCGACGCGGATGCCATCGGGCAGGCCGACCAGATCGGCGCCCAGATCCAGCGCGTCGGCCAGGAACTTGGCGCAAAGCAGCAAGGTGATCGCGACAAGACCGGGCCGCCAGGCGGAATGCGTTCTCCAAAGCAGGCTCAGGAGCATCCCGGCCAGGGCCATGACCAGGCCGGAGGCGCCGCGATAACGAGCCATTTCGGGTACCGCGACGAGCAGGAACAGGCTCATGAGCAGCGCGATCAGGGTCAGGCGCGGCAGTAGTCGCCCACCCCCGACATGGTTCAACGTGGCGGCCAGCGCGACCAGCGTGAAACCGTCCAGCAAGGCATGCCGCGCCGAGTAATGCACCCAATGGCCGCTCAACAGCCGCCAGACTTCTCCCGCCAGGATGTCCTCGCGGCGGTACTCCAGCCAGTCGCGGCCACCTTCCGGCAACAGGGCCGGCGCCAGACAGAGCAGCGCCAGCCAGAACCACTCACGCCGGACCGGCATGTCCGCCCCGTGCGGGTGAGCGCGTGGAGGCGCGGCCCGCCGGCAATTCTGGTCGTGGGAAGTTCGTCGACATTCGATTCGCTCCTGTTGTCATGACCAACAGCCTGTCGGATTCTGCTGGAATCACCCGGTGGTGAAAGCAGCGCGACGGCCCATTTTTCACCGGATTCCCGCCGCGTGGTTGGAGGATGCGGCGACCGCCGCGTGGCAAGCACTGTGCTCGCCGCGGCCGCTTCCCGCAATCGACGCGCATCGCCCGTGGGGTGCCGGTCTCGATTTGTCTGTTCGGACAGGGATGACGCGCCGCCCCCATGGGCTAAAATCCGCGTTTTCCTGTATCCGAGCCCGGCCCCATGTCCCGCGTTCTGTTCCTCAAGGGCGGTTCCGCCCTCTCAGAATTCCGTATCAACAAGTTGCTGGAGGGTGTCGCGCACCTCGGGATCCATGAAGCGCGCGCGGAGTGGCGTTATTTCGTCGAGCTCGAAGCGGAGTTGAGCGCGCCCGATCTCGCTTTCCTGGGCGAGTTGCTGCACGCGCAACCGCATGAGGCCGAGGCCGACGTCATCCTGGTGACGCCGCGTCTGGGCACGGTCTCGCCCTGGTCGTCCAAGGCCAGCGACATCGCCGCCAACTGCGGCTTGAGCGCGGTCAAGCGGATCGAGCACGGCGTCGCCTGGCGCCTGCTGAACCGCAAGGGCAAACGATTGAAGGCCAAGGTGGCGCAACTTGCCTTGCCGCAGGTGTTGCCTTTCCTGCATGACCGCATGACCGAAAGTGTGTTGGTCGATGAACGTGACGCGGAGAAGCTGTTCCATCACGTCGCGCCGCAGCCGCTGACCACGGTGGATATCCTCAAGGGCGGCCGGCACGCGCTGGAGCAGGCCAACGCAACCTTGGGTCTGGCGCTGTCGCTGGACGAGATCGACTATCTGGTGAAGAACTTCAAACGGGTCAAGCGCAACCCTACCGACGTCGAACTGATGATGTTCGCGCAGGCCAACTCCGAGCATTGCCGGCACAAGATTTTCAACGCGGAATGGGTGATCGACGGCAAGAAGCAGACGGAATCGCTGTTCGGCATGATTCGCCACACCCACAGCGTGCGCCCGCAAGGCACGCTCTCCGCCTACGGCGACAACGCCTCGGTGATCGAGGGCGCCAGCATCGGCCGCTTCTATCCGGACGCGAAGCGGGTCTATCGCTACCACCAGGAACCCACCCATATCCTGATGAAGGTGGAAACCCACAACCATCCCACCGCCATCGCCCCCTTCGCCGGCGCCGCCACCGGCTCCGGCGGCGAGATTCGTGACGAGGGCGCGGTCGGCCAGGGTTCCAAGCCGAAGGCGGGTCTCTGCGGTTTCACCGTCTCCAACCTGAATATTCCCGGCTTCGCGCAGCCCTGGGAGAAGGACTACGGGCGTCCCGGACGCATCGTCTCGCCGCTGCAAATCATGATCGACGGCCCCATCGGCGCCGCCGCCTTCAACAACGAGTTCGGCCGCCCCAACCTCACCGGCTATTTCCGTACTTTCGAACTGGAAGCGCCGGATGGCCGCGTGCGCGGCTACCACAAGCCGATCATGCTGGCCGGCGGCCTCGGCAACATCCAGGAACGGCACATCCACAAACAGACTTTCGTGGCCGGCACCCTGCTGATCCAGCTCGGCGGGCCGGGCATGCTGATCGGCCTCGGTGGCGGTGCCGCTTCCAGCATGGGCGCCGGCTCCAACGCCGAGGCCCTGGACTTCGATTCCGTGCAGCGCGGCAACCCGGAGATTCAGCGTCGCGCCCAGGAAGTGATCGACCGCTGCTGGCAGATGGGCGCGGCCAATCCGATTCTTTCCGTGCATGACGTCGGCGCCGGCGGCATTTCCAACGCCATGCCGGAACTGGCGCATGGTGCCGGCCTGGGCGCGAAATTCGAACTGCGCGACGTGCCCAGCCTGGAGCCGGGCATGAGCCCGCGCGAAATCTGGTGCAACGAGGCGCAGGAACGCTACGTGCTGGCCGTCGCGCCGGAGCACCTGGAACTGTTCGGCCAGTTGTGCGAGCGCGAACGCTGCCCCTATGCGGTGATCGGCAGCGCCACCGACGACGGCCAACTGATCGTGAGCGACCGCCATTTCGGCAACAACGCGGTCGACATGGAAATGGACGTGCTGCTCGGCAAACCGCCGCGGATGACGCGCAAGGTGACGCGCCAGGCGCCCGTGCTCAAGCCCTTCACCGCCGAGGGCCTGAACCTGAACGAAGCCGCCTATCGTGTGCTGCGCCACCCGACCGTGGCGAACAAGTCCTTCCTCATCACCATCGGCGACCGCACCGTCGGCGGCTATACCGCGCGCGACCAGTTCGTCGGCCCCTGGCAGATGCCGGTGGCCGACGTGGCGGTGACCAGCATGGGCTATGAAACCGAGCTGGGCGAGGCGATGGCGGTGGGCGAACGCAGCCCCATCGCTCTGATCGACCCCGCCGCCTCCGGCCGCATGGCGGTGGGCGAGGCCATCACCAACCTGGCGGCGGCGGCGGTGAACGACATCTCCGATATCCGCCTCTCCGCCAACTGGATGGCCGCCGCCGGCCAGCCCGGCGAGGACGCCGCCCTGTTCGACACCGTGCGCGCCGTGGGCAAGGAGCTGTGCCCGGAACTCGGCATCAGCATCCCGGTGGGCAAGGATTCGATGTCGATGGCGACCCGCTGGAGCGAGGAAGAGGCGGGAGCATCCCGCGACAAGGCGGTGGTATCGCCGCTGTCGCTGATCATCACCGCCTTCGCGCCCAGCCCCGACGCGCGTCGTACCCTCACGCCGCAACTGCGTACCGACCAGGGGGAAACGGACCTGTTGCTGATCGACATCGCCCGCGGCCGCAACCGCCTCGGCGGCTCCATTCTCGGCCAGGTCTACGGTGAACTCGGCGACACCTGCCCGGACCTCGATGAACCGGCCAACCTGAAAGCCTTCTTCGCCGTGATCCAGAAACTCAACGCCGAGGGCAAGTTGCTCGCCTACCACGACCGCGGCGATGGCGGCCTGTTCACCAGCATTTGCGAGATGGCCTTCGCCGGCCGCTGCGGCGTCGATCTCGACGTGGACGAGCTGCGTTATCACCGGCTCCATGAAGACATCATGAACGACGTGGAGCACGCGCCCGACCCGCACGAGCCCTACACCAGCCGCCTGTTCGGCATTCTGTTCAACGAGGAGCTGGGCGCCGTCCTGCAAGTGCGCCATGCCGATACCAAGGCGGTCATGGATGCCTGTTTCGAAGCCGGCATCCGCGACGAGTTCTATATCGTCGGCACGACCAACACGCGGGATCGTGTCCGCATCCTGCGCGAAGGCGTCGCCGTGTTCGACGAAGCCCGCGCCGACCTGCTGACCGCCTGGTCGGAAACCAGCTACCGGATGCAGGCCCTGCGCGACAACCCGGACTGCGCGCGACAGGAATTCGACGCGTTGGTGAAGAAGAACCCCGGCCTGCACGCCGAGCTGAGTTTCGACCTGAACGAAGATGTGGCCGCGCCCTGGGTGAAGAAGAAGCGCGCTCAACCGAAGATCGCCGTCCTGCGCGAACAAGGCGTCAACGGCGAGGTGGAAATGGCCGCCGCCTTCGCCCGCGCCGGTTTCAGCCCGGTGGACGTGCACATGAGCGACATCCTCACCGGCCGCGTGAAACTCAAGGATTTCAAGGGACTCGCCGCCTGTGGCGGCTTCTCCTACGGCGACGTGCTCGGCGCCGGTGGCGGCTGGGCGGCTTCCATCCTGCACAACGCCCGTGCCCGCGACGAGTTCCAGGGCTTCTTCGAGCGTGGCGACAGCTTCGCCCTTGGCGTCTGCAACGGCTGCCAGATGATGAGCCGCCTGAAAGACATCATTCCCGGTGCCGAACACTGGCCGCGTTTCGAACGCAACCTCTCGGAACAGTTCGAGGCCCGCTTCGTCATGGTCGAAGTGCCGGAAACACCTTCCATCCTGTTCGACGGCATGGCCGGTTCACGCATGCCCATTGTCGTCGCCCACGGCGAGGGCAGGGCGGTGTTCGACAGCAAGACGCAGCGCCGCGACGCGGAAATCTGTTTGCGCTACGTCGACAATCGCGGCCGCAAGACCGAAGCCTATCCGCTCAACCCCAACGGTTCACCCAAGGGCATCACCGGCCTTACCACCCCCGATGGCCGCTTCACCATCATGATGCCGCACCCGGAACGGGTATTCCGCGCCGTGCAGCACTCCTGGAAACCCGACGACTGGCGGGAAGATGGCCCGTGGCTGCGTTTGTTCAGGAATGCGCGGAAGTGGGTGGGGTAGTCAATGGCATCGATCCTGCCGATCAACCTTGGTGATTTGCTGCGCCATAGCGGCGTGGAATCGGCACGAGTGGAGTTCAAGGCGTCGTGGGACGAGAAAACTACCGGCGCCCAGGTCATTCGCACGGTCTGTGCATTTGCCAACGATTTCAAGAACCTGAATGGGGGTTACATCCTCATCGGCGTCGGCGAGGAAAACGGCAAGGCGATCCTGCCTCCCAAGGGTTTGACGCCGGGGGAACTCGAAGCGGCGCAGAAGTGGATACGTGGCCGCTGCAACACCATAGATCCGGTCTATCAGCCCGTACTCTCGCCAGAACAGGTGGATGGCCGAAACATTCTGGCGATCTGGGCACCTGGTGGCGAATTGCGGCCTTATCAAGCACCGGAATCTTCTGAAAAAGGTGCGCCGCGTCGGTATTACATCCGTCTGGGCACGGAAACCGTGGATGCCAATCGGCAGCCGGAATTGCTCACCCAGCTCATGCAATTGACCGCGCGGGTGCCTTTCGATGATCGCCGGGCCACCCAGGCCAGCGTGTTGGATATTCGCGAAACCAAGGTTCGTGAATTTCTCCATGACATCGGTAGCGGCCTGGTGGATGAACCCGACACCCGCACCCTCTACCGCAATTTGCGCGTTGCCGAACCGGTCAACGGTCACGACGCCCCCCGCAATGTCGGTCTGTTGTTCTTCAGCCAGAACCCGGAGCAATGGTTTCCTGGCGCGCGTATCGAAGTGGTGCAGTTTTCCGGTGATGTCGCCGGCAATGTGCTGGAAGAAAAGGCCTTTACCTTGCGCCCGATCCATGAGCAGCTGCGGGAGTGTTTGGCCTATCTGGAAAACCTGTCGGTGCGGCAGATTCAAAAATTACCTAATCGTGTCCAGGCGGCGCATTGGGTCAGCTATCCCTCGCTGGCCTTGCGGGAAGCCCTGGTCAACGCCGTCTATCACCGCTCCTACGAGCGGGGCGACCCGGAGCCGATCAAGGTCTATTTGTATCCGGACCGGGTGGAAATCACCAGTTATCCGGGGCCGGTTCCCGGTATCGAACCGCATCACCTGGATGGCACGGTGCCGGTGCCCTCCGTGCCCGCGCGTAATCGACGGATCGGCGAATTCCTCAAAGAACTGAAACTTGCGGAAGCACGTGGTACGGGCATTCCCAAAGTCCGGCGCACCATGCAGCAGAATGGCTCGCCGCCGCCACGTTTCGATTTCGATCCCGCGCGCAGTTACTTCAGGGTTACGCTGCCGGCGCATCCGGAATACCAGGCCATTCTGACCCTGCAAGACGTAGCCAGCCTGAAAGCCGTGGGGGATACGTCGGGTGCCTTGCGGCGTTTGCGGGATGCCTATGCGCAAATGCCCACCGCGCTTTCCCTGGCTCAGGAATTGGTACGGGAAGAAATTGAACGTGATGACACCCATGCCGCCGAGGCGGTGTATGAACAGTTCACGGCGGCCAATCCCATCGTCAGCCCGGCCGTGCTGATTTCCCTTATCGCCGGCGCATATCTGGACAAGGGGCGCGCGAAGGATGCCGTTCAATGGCTGGATCGCCTGCCGCTACTGGATGCGGTTGACGAAGCCTTCGACGCCGCCATCCAGGAAAAGCGGGCCGGCCGCATGGAACGTGCCCACCGTTATTTCCAGATCGCCGGGGAAGCCGTGCTGCGGGACGTGAAAGCCTTGCACGAGTTTGCCCAGGTCAAGATGAAGTTGGCGGAGAAAGCCCGGCCCAGTGGGAAACAAGGTAGTTGGGCCGCTTACAACCGTCTGTTGGACGAAGCCGGGGAAATGCTCCAGCGTGTGGTTCAGATGGAAGCCCCCCGTACCCGCCACGCCTGGGCATGGTTCGACCTGGGCAGGGTGCGGAATTTGCGCCGTATGCCGAAGCAGGAGGTGCGGCAGGCGTTCGAACAGGCAATCAGACTAGAACCTGATGAGCCGAGGTTCCGGGAAGCGCTGGAGCGTTCCCGCGCTACCTGAGCCGCGACAATATGCCAGGGGAGACAGCTTGACGGCAACCCTGAAGGTGGCCGCGCTTGCCGGATAACGCTTCCTCTTCGGCCGGCCCCGCGCTACGTGGGTTCAGGCTGCAAATTCTCTATACCTTGTTCCGTCTGATCGAGGCACCTGGCGTATTACAGGCTGCCTTGTATTGGCCCGAAACAGTCGAGGATTTGGCGATTTATGGCCAGGATGGGCTGTTGCGAGAAGCCATCCAGGTCAAGGCGCACAGCGCATCCCTGACACTGAATGACCTGGACCCGAAATTACGGCATGGCTTGTTGCGGAGAGTGCTGGAGACCCTGCGCCAGAATCCGACCGCGCGAGTCTGGCTTGTCAGTTTCGGCCCCATAGGCGAGGAACTGGTTCAAGCCTGGGGAGGCGATGGACCCGCTCGCGAGCGGGTTGGCGGCAAGCTGAAACAGGTGGGTTTCTCTCCGGAAGACATCCATCGGCTCTTCAAGGGTTTCGACTTCGAGAAAGTCGATGAAGCCCAGGTCGTCAGCCGAATAGAGGCTTTCTTCCATAACCACCCGCTGCTTTTCGGGCAGAGCCGGCATGCATCGGCATCGCTGTACCAGTGGCTTTACGGGGCTGCGGAGCGTGGCGAGCGATTGGCCTATGCCGATCTGATCGACAAGGTGGGCAGCATCGGCCGCTATATCCAGGAGCGGGCCGCGCATATTCAGACCTGGCTCACGTCAATCACTCCGCTAGATGAAGCGCCGGAGGACGTTAACCCATCGGATGGATTGCTGGCCGAATTTCAGACTTCCTGATCCCCCGCGCATTGGCAATGGCACTGTACCGTAGCCCGGTACAGGCGTGCGGCGCGCTGACCCCCCCCTTGGGAAACGGGGGGCTGGGGGGTATTTAGCGGGCGTTCAGTGGCGGCTCGACCTTGGGTAAATCCCCCCTGCCCCCCTTTGGAAAAGGGGGGGTCCCGCTTGAACCTTCTGTGGGCGGCCTGCATCCGGGGGCTACCTGGAAACGCTCGTGCTTCGTGCCATT
>JAURYL010000114.1 GCA_030653935.1 Pseudomonadota bacterium | reverse complement strand
CCCTTGAGAGCCCGCATGTACGATACGTTCAGAGCCTTCGATGACGTTCACCGGTTGGGTGACGTCCGCTACGCGCCCGATTGCACGGTTTTTGAGTCGTCTGGCTACGTTGCTCCTCCTTGCGGGCCCCGGCCCACTTCGCGCATTGGCAACCGCACGCGCCTTGCCAGACAACTCAAAAACCGCGCACTCGAGCGCGTTCAACTGAGGTTTCCAGGTTGAACCTGGGTGACCTCGCGCCGGCGGTATTGCGCCGGCAACTGGCGACGGGAATCGATCTGCGTACCGGGCCGTTTCGTTTCCTGATCCGCAGCCACCGTGAAGATGTCGCGCGTGGCTTGGCCACGCTTTATCCGGACTTCCCCCTGGAGGCGCCTGGTTTTCGTGATTTCCACGTCCGCGTCGATGCCGTTTCGGGGCCGCGCCGCTGGTACCGGCCGCAATGCAATTTCTGGCACGACGGCCATGCGCCGTTCAAACCCCTGCCGCTCAATCACGCCTTTCCGCTGCTGGAATGGGGCATGAACTGGTGCATCGCCGGCCATGCCCAGCATTACCTGATGCTGCATGCCGCCGTGCTGGAACGACATGGCAAGGCGGTGATCCTGCCGGGTGACCCGGGCGCCGGCAAAAGCACGTTGACCGCGGCGCTGGCGCTGTCCGGCTGGCGCCTGCTGTCCGATGAAATTACCCTGATCGACCGCGATGACGGTCTCATCACGCCGCTGGCGCGGCCGATCAGCCTGAAGAACCAGTCCATCGACCTCATTCGCGCCGCTTTCCCCACCGCCGTGATCGGCGACAGCGCGCTCGACACCCACAAGGGCACGGTGGCCCACCTGAAGCCGCCGCGCGAGAGCGTGGCGCGCATGGCGGACAAGGCGCGCGCCGCCCATATCGTATTTCCCCGCTGGCGGGCGCAAGCGCCAGCAAGGCTGAGCCACCATTCGAAAGCCGACGCCTTTATCCATGCCGCGACCCACGGCTTCAACTACAGCCTGCTCGGGCGCCTGGGCTTCGAGCTCAACGCCGCCCTGATCGATAGCTGCGACTGTTGGGACTTCGAATACGACCGCCTGGAAGACGCGCTGGCGACTTTCGAGGAACTGGTCGCGTGAAGCCCGCCTGCGGCGCCTTACTCTTGGCTCTGCGTGAGCCCGAGGTCATGCTCGATTTTGACGCCGAAACCTGGGATCGCGTCGTGCGCCAGGCGCGCGCGGCGGGTTTGCTCGGGCGCCTGGGCGCGCTCGCCGCCGACTTCGCCGAACGCCTGCCATTCGCCGTCCGGCACTATCTGGAGGCCGCGCTCGGCGTCGCGGAACAGCAGCGGCGCGCGGTGCGCTGGGAGCTCAAGCATCTCGGCGCCGCGCTGCGCGACAGCGAGGGCCCCGTCGTTCTGCTCAAGGGCGCGGCCTACGCCGCCGCCGATCTGGCGCCGGCCGCCGGCCGCACCTTCACCGATATCGATCTGCTGGTGCCTCGGGCGCAACTGGGCGCCACGGAATCCGCGCTGATGCTCGGTGGCTGGATCACCAGTCCTCATGATGCCTACGATCTGCGTTACTACCGCGAATGGATGCATGAGCTGCCGCCGATGCGGCACATCCGTCGCCTGACCTGGCTCGATGTGCATCACAACATTCTGCCGGAAAGCGCGCGGCGCAAAACGCAGCCCGCCTTGATTCTGGCGGCCTCGCTACCATTGCCGGAATTCCCCCGTTTCTCCATTCCGGAGCCGGCCGATCAGGTGTTGCATTCCGCCACCCACTTGTTCCACGAAGGCGAGTGGCAGCACGGCCTGCGCGACCTAGTCGATCTCGATGCCCTGCTGCGCGCCTACGGCGGCGATGCCGCTTTCTGGCCGCGCCTGCTGGCGCGGGCGGAAACACTCAATCTCGGGCGGCCGCTGTACTACGCCCTGCGTTATGCGCGCCGCGTGCTCCGCACTCCGATACCCGATGGCGTCGAGGCGGCTTGTCCGGAACGTCCCGGCCCACTCGCGACTGTCCCGCTCGATGCCTTGTTCCTGCCCGCCTTCGCCAGCGCGCATGCGGATTGCCGCAGCGCGTTCTCCGGTATCGCAGCCTTCGCGCTCTATGTGCGCAGCCACCGGTTGCGCATGCCGGCGCATCTGCTGATCCCCCACTTGCTGCACAAGGCATTCAAGTCGGACAACGCGTAGTCGAACGCTCGTCGTTGCCTTCGCGTTTCATGCGGCGAGGTGGATTTCCTCAAATCTCCTTATAGCTACGTAGTGTCGATATTTTTTACTGATCCACGGTTGCCGTAATGCTGTGTTGATATAAAACATAGGGTTAGCAATGGGCTTGAATATTGCTTAGAATTAGTCTCTGATTCAGAGGGGGTTCTTTGCAATATGTCCAATGTGCATCCAACATTCAAGCCAGGCCAGCCCGACCCGCTAAGAAGAAAGTTGGCAAAGGGCGGTATCGCGCTGCCCGTGGTGCTTGCGACCCTGGCCAGCAAACCGGTTCTGGGCGCCGCGCCGTACAACTGCACGATATCAGGCAAGATATCCGGTGGATCGACACATGGTGTTGATGCGACCTGCAACCACTTGGGGCAGCCCTTTTCATATTGGCTGTCTCCCCTGAGTAACTGGTATCCCTGCGACTATTTCTTCACGAACTGCCCGCTGCCTACGGTGGCGGGCGCACGCAAGTTCCATGAGGCACCGTTGGCAAGCGGGCTGGATCCTTTCGTGGATGCTTACTGGAAGAATGGAACCGATAGCCCATCGGTATACGAGGTGCTCAGAAGCACTTCGGCAGGTCGCCCACCTTTGACCATTACCTCCAAAACATTGGCGAGCGTCGAATTGGGGCGAGAGGCTGTTGTTGCATTGTTGAATGCGCTTAGTCCGAGTATGCCGGACTATCCGCTCCTCCCTCAGGACGTGATAACCATCTTCAACACCGTGGCAAGAACGGGCTCATACACCACGGATTTCAATGAGGAATGGAGCCAAGCGGTTGTTTTGCAATACTTTAAATCGCTACACGGATAAATTCCCAGACGAAGCAAGCTGATCGAACAAGGGCGCCGATTGTCTAGGCGCCCTTGTTGCGTTTGTGTGCCCGGCACGGGCACGCCCTGCGGGTGCAAGGTCATATTTCGAGCCGTAGATAATCGGCACGCGCTGGTACAGGTTCTCCGGCCGCATGTAGAGGCTGTGCTCGCGGCCGGTGTTGATGTCGGCGTTGCTGGGACGGTGGCGCGGGTCGAGTCAGTGATGACCAAATTCCGCCCGTCCGCCAAGCAAGGAGGCTGTCAATTCTTCGCCGTTGTCGTGGAAATGCACGCAGGGATAACCGGGTCAGAAAAAACTGGGTAGGGGTGCCGGGACTTTTCGTCGCCACGGCAAACCGGCAAGGCATGCTCCGGAGCCCGCCCCAGCACAGCGTATGGGGGATGGTTGCTTGCCTTCTCCTCTCCGGGGTGGCTGGCCCTTTCGGGCAAGGCATGAAAGTTGCGTTTGAATGCATCAAGAGCATTCTAGGTGGCGCAACAAATGAACAATCCTCTCTCCAAGCCTGTGCGGGAACAGCCGGACCTCTCACGCCGACGGCTGGCGAAGGGGGGGCTGGCGCTTCCCGTCGTGCTGGCGACTCTGGCGAGCAAGCCGGTGCTGGGCGCGGCTCCCTACAACTGCACGATCTCGGGGGCGCTTTCAGGGAATACCTCGACTCACGGAGAGGAAATGCGTTGCTCCTCGCTGGGTCGGTCTCCAGGGTATTGGAAAGAGCACGATTCCGTTTGGCCGAACATCGATCCGAACACCGCCTTCAAGGATGTGTTCGTGGATGCCTACTGGTGGATTTCACAGAATGCCAACGCGGTTGAGCTTTGTCCGGCGCAGTACCTCAACTGCTCGCCCGATCCGACGCTGATACAGGTACTCACCAGTACCGCCGGGATGCGGCCGAACCTGAACTACCCGGCGCTGGGCCGCGCCGCCGTGGCTTCCTTGCTGAACGCCTACCAATTCGCTCCCGATTATCCGCTGACGCCGGCGCGGGTCGTCGCCATGTTCAATGCCGTGTATCTGGGGGGGACTTATCAGGTCAATCCCACCACCTCCTGGAATGCCGCTCAGGTGATGATCTACTTCGAAAGCCTCTACGGCACAATGTGAGACTGGATGCGGAAACGAAACGGGCGCCGTGAGGCGCCCGTTTCGTTTGTTTCCGATCATCAGGTGTTGTGGTAACTCAACACCACTTCCACCTCATTCTTCGAGCCGAGGATTACCGGCACGCGCTGGTGCAGGTTTTCCGGCTGCATGTCGAGAATGCGTTCACGACCGGTGGAGGAGGCACCGCCGGCCTGTTCGACGATGAAGCTCATCGGGTTGGCTTCGTAGAGCAGGCGCAACTTGCCGGGCTTGCCCGGGTCCTTGGTGTCACGCGGATACATGAAGACGCCGCCGCGGGTGAGGATGCGGTGCACTTCGGCGACCATCGAGGCCACCCAGCGCATGTTGAAGTCCTTGGCCCTGGGGCCGGTCTTGCCTTCCAGGCACTCGGAAACGTAACGCTGCACCGGTGCTTCCCAGAAACGCTGGTTGGAGGCGTTGATGGCGAATTCCTTGGTGTCGGCGGGAATCGTCATGCCCGGGTGGGTGAGGATGAACTCACCGATGTCGCGGTCCAGGGTAAAGCCGTTGACGCCGTGGCCGGTGGTCAGCACCAGCATGGTGGAAGAGCCGTACAGCGCATAGCCGGCACAGACCTGCTTGACGCCGGGTTGCAGGAAATCGGCCTCGACGGCGACGCGGTTGGGCACCGGGGCGCGAAGTATCGAGAAGATGGTGCCCACTGAAATATTGATGTCGACGTTGGAAGAACCGTCGAGCGGGTCAAACACCATCAGGTATTTGCCGAGCGGGTACTGGGCGGGAATGGGGTAGACCTCGTCCATTTCCTCGGAAGCCATGCCGGCCAGGTGACCAGCCCATTCGTTGTTGCGGATCATCATCTCATTGGTGATGACATCCAGCTTCTTCTGGGTCTCGCCCTGCACGTTCTCGGTTTCCAGCGCGCCCATGACGCCGATCAGGGCGCCCTTGTTCACCGCGTTGGAAATGGTCTTGATGGCGGTAACGATGTCGTTCAACAGGGCGGTGAAGTCGCCGGTGGCGCCGGCGATATGGCGCTGTTCTTCGATAATGAACTGGGTCAGGGTGGTGCCTGTGTGCATGCTCGCTCCTCTATCGGGAATATTAGAAGCCGCTGATTTTATTCGATAAACGCTATTTATCGCCAGAAGACCCTGGTTTATCGACGCGGGTTCATGGTCGGCGTTGCGCGATCACTGGCTGGTCAGCTGGTCGGAGCGGGTGAAGATCCAGGTCCGGGTGATGCCGAGGATGTCCACCTTCTTGCGCATGGATTCCGGGAAGGCCGCGTACGGCGCAGCCATTTCGACGACTCTGATCGCCGCCGCGTCGAGGACTTTGTGGCCGGAGGAACGATCCACCTGCACCGATTCCAGCGTGCCGTCGGCGTGGATGCTCACGGTCAGGATCGGCGAGCCGTAGAGTCGGCCGCGCCGCGCGGCTTCCGGGTAATTCAGGTTGCCTACCCGCTCCACCTTGATGCGCCAGTCTTCGACATATTGGGCGAAGGTGTACTCCTGAGCGCGGGCGCCGACAAACAGCCGTCGTGGCCGCTTCTGGTATTCCTCCATCTGATTGCCGATGCTGGCCTGCAAACGCGCCATTTCCAGACTACGGGCGGCGAGGTCGAGCGGCGCCGGGTCGGGCGCGGCGGGGCGGGGTTCGACGGGAGGCGCCAGCGGTTGCGCGGGGAGCTTGTAGTCGGATTTGATCTGTTGCATCAACGCCTGTGTCTGTGCTTCCAGGGCTTGCACGCGCGCGCTGAACTCGGCCTCGGCGCTCATCGACTGCTCCCGGTCCGAGGCGGGCAGCGGTGTCGTCGCCCGGCGGTCCTCGTCGACATTGCCGCCGCCGTCCAGATTGGCCTGCGCCAGTACATCCGCCTTCAGCGGCTTGTCCTTGGTCTTGGCGTTGACCAGCACCACGTCCAGTGGCGGGTTCGGATTTTCGAACAGCTTCGGGTTGATCGCGGTATGCGTCACGCCGAAGATGACCAGCACATGCAGGATCGCCGACACCATGATGGCGTTGGAGAAGCTGGAGATCGCGGTCGCCAGGAATCCGCCGGTGTCGTTCCAGGCGCGGCTGCTCCAGGCAAGGCCGGCGGCGATGGGGGTGGCGGTATCGTCCCGGTTCATGTCCTGGCGTTCACGCGGGTCACGACTGGACGAGCGGCTCGATATAACGACAGGTGAGGTCGATGTCGAGCAGGTCGATCTCGGAGAGTGCGACGCGAATGCGGTCACCCGGGTTGAGCGTCGGCGCGCCGGTGACGCGGGCGACGAAGGGCATGCCGTCGAGGCGCGCCAGGTTTTCGCGCCATATGGTGGCGTCGACTTCCGTCAAGTTCTGCTGCTGTATCCAGCGCAGGCACCAATAGCGTTCCATGCGACGCTGATAATCGTTGTAGGCGTCGTAGGCCAGTTCGAAGTCGCGCACGGCGGCAAACAGGAGCGGGTCGGAGGCGGCGTGTTGCGGCGTCTCGCCGGTAGCCGCCGCGAGAATCTGGCGCTGGTTGACCAGGTCGACATAGCGGCGCAAGGGCGAGGTGCTCCAGGCGTAGCTGGATACCCCAAGGCCATCGTGCGGCGCCGGTGTCAGGGTCATGCGGACCTTGCCCCCGGTCTGCGCGCGGTAGATGCCGGCGACATTCTTCTCGGCGAGGAGATCGCCCCAGCGATTGTTGGCCAGAATCATCAACTCCGAGACCAGTTTGTCGATGGGATTGCCGCGCGCGCGCGGGTAGATTTCAACTCGCCCGTCCTCGAGGCGCGCGGGTGCATCTTCCGCGCCGGGACCGCGGCTAACCCGGAAGACATAATCGTGGCGCTGGATCTGGTCGGCCTTGCCGCGCCCCACTTCCAGGCTGCCGGCAAACGCGAACAGCCATTCCAGCTCGCGGCGGAACGGATAGTCGGGGCCGGGCTGGCCGATCGTACCCTCGTTGAACAACGGTTCCAGGGTCTCATGACGCAGGTTGGCGGCGATGCTGATGCGATCCGCGACGGTGGCGATGGTTTCGATGTTGTAGTCGGGGCCGACTTCCAGATACATCGACAACGCCGGGCATTCACGGTTTTCCGCGAGGGTGTAGTGGGCGATCAGGCCCTCCGGCAGCATGGTGATCTTTTCCGCCGGGCTGTACACCGTCGACAGCCGGCTTGCCGCCAGCCGGTCGAGATCGGAGCCGGGCGGGATGCCGAGCGCCGGCGCGGCGATGTGGATGCCGACGCGGGCGCCGCCGTCAGGACGGAAGATGACCGAAAAGGCGTCGTCGATCTCGGTGGTGGCGGCGTCGTCGATGCTAAACGCGGGCGTGTCGCCGGCCGGCAGGGTCGGCGGTGGCAGGGGCGCGGAGAGTTCGGGAAAGCCGAAGCCCTTGGGAAACTGTTCCAGGCGGAACGCCTGGCGGTGGAACTCGTGACTGGAGGGGATCGCCCCGCATTTGTCCAGCAGCCTAACCGGCGACAGGCTGGTCGCGGCGCAGGCTTCGTTCAGCGCCTTGTACTCGAGGCCGTTCTTGTCCGGCTTGTGCGCCAGCTCGAAGACATGGGCCTTGAACGGTTCCGGCAACGTGCCGGCGACCAGCATGGCCACCCATTCGGCGCGCTGCGTCGCCTCGCGCGCGCGTCGTTCCAAGCCGGCCTTGGCCGCCGCCAGAATTTCCGCCGCGGCGGCCTTGTAGCGGCCGCGACCTTTTTTCTGGAAGTAGATCGGGGCGTTATGCAGGGCCAGGACGATGGCGCTGGCTTCCACCGGTGTCGCGGCATGACCAAAATAATCCGCCGCCAGCACCTCGAAGCCGAATTCATCGCTTCCCGCCACTTCCCAGAGGAAATCCAGATCCAGCTCCTCCTTGAGCGCGCGCGCGCCTTCCATGACCTCCGCCGGCGGCGGCGCGGCAAAGCGCAGCAGCACGTGGTTGGCTTTCAGCTTGCCGCGCTTGCCGTGTTGGGATTCGATTTGCAGCGAGCTGTCATTGTCGGCCAGGATGCCGCCGGCCTTGATGTCGCCGTCTTCTTCGTAGAGCAAAAACATGGGTTCAGAACGCCAGGATGTCGGAGAGATATTCGTTGAAACGGGTGAAGCCGTGGTCGCCGCCTTCCAGGACCACCTGGCGGGCGCCGGGATAGGCCGCCACCGCCTCGCGGTAGTCGAGCACTTCGTCGCCGGTTTCCAGTAGCAGCAGATAACGTTCCATGTGCTCGGGATGCGCCGCCAGCGCGCGCAGTTCGGTCAGATGTTCGGCCGAGAAGTGATATTCGGCGCCGCTGTGCCAGTTCTTCTGGAGGCTGCCGACATGATCGGCCAGCTTCTCGTGGCAGTTCACACAGGGGTTCACCAGCACGGCCTTGAGCGCGTGCTTTTCCGCGAGATAAGTCGCGTAAAAACCGCCCAGGGAGCTGCCGACCAGTTTGGCCGGGCCATCGCTTTGCGCGATCAGGTCTTCCAGCAGGCGAATCGCCGCTGCGGGACGATCAGGGAGGTCGGGGCAGACACAGGCCTCCCCGAGGCCGCGTGCCGCCATCGTGGCGATGAGGTCGCGCGCCTTGCCGGATTGGGAGGAGCTGTTGAAACCGTGGATGAAGATCAGCATCCGCGCATTTTAGCGGGCTTCACGCCTAGCAGCCTGTCGGACTTTGGAATCGTCGGCTGCAAAGCGACCGCGGCGGTCCATTTTTCACCGACTTTTTGCCCCATAGCCGGGCTATGCGGCTGCAAATCCGGCAAAAACTGGCCTCGCCGGGGTCGCTTTTCGCTATCGACGCCCAAAGTCCGACAGGCTGCTAGCAGCCTGTCGGACTTTGGATCGTCGGCTGCGAAACGGCCGCGCCGGCCCGGTTTTCGCCGGCTTCTTGGGCAATAGTCCCGGCTATTCCCCGGCGAAGCCGTCAAAAACCGACCTCGGCGGGGCCATTTCTCGCTATCGACGCCCAAAGTCCGACAGGCTGCCAGGCTCGCGAACAATGCGGGGGAGATTCGCGGCGCACCGACCATGGGTGGCCCGCTTGCGGCGGCGAATTCGGCCGCGAGTGGGCCGCTTACTTGGGCAACCCCGCCAGCCACGCGGTGAGTTGATCCAGTGCCTGGGTGAGGGCGATGTTGGCGCCGCGCGCGGCGCCCGCAGCGTCGTGGCTGGGTGCCGGGGCGCGGGTTTCGATGCGGGTCCGGGCGAGCAGTTGGGCGTCCGCGCGCTGGATCAGTTCGGCCTCCAGCACCAGGATGACTTCGCCCGGCGCCCGCTCGGCGTCGTGATAGAAATCGAGCAGGCGGGTGTTGAGTTGGTGGCCGCCGGCGACGCCGGCGCCCAAAGGTGCGACCGCCGCAAACACCCTGGCCTGCTCCAGGCGTCGACGCAGCAGCTGGGTGATGCGCGGCGCCGGCAATTCGGTCATGTTGGCGTATTGATATTGGCCGCGGGTGCCGGTGGCGCGGCTATAAGCCAGGGCGTTGCCCTGATGGAAGCTCGGTGCCTCGGTTTCCCGCAGCAGCAGAGTGCCCGGCCAGGCCGGGGTGGCGCCGGCGTTCACTGTGGCGAGGTCTTCCAATACATACCAGGTGGTGGCCTGGCGCGGTCCGCTGATGCCGCAGGCGCCGAGGAACAACAGGCTGATCAGGATAAGGAACGGGTACGCAATAACTTGCACATTCTGGCCGCACTGGCGGGCGCGCTGCCGCGTTGCCGGCCGCTTGCAGGGAATGGCCATGCGGCGCGACCGGCGCCTTGCATCGCATCTCGCCAGCACGCCCATAATTGCACAAGTTAATGCGTACCCGTTCCTGAGCGTGGCTTTCATCGATGGTTCTCCCCAGGTCCGAATGCGCCGGGTGGCGGTCCGAACAGGATGCGTTCCGGTTTACTCAGGGCCTGCGCGGATTGCTGCATGGCGCGGCCGCTGTCGCGTAGGACCTTGCTCGTGGCCTGCAAATCCTGGCTGGCGAGATCGGCGCTGAGGCGCAGACTGAGGCTGAGGGCGCCGATTTCGCTTTGCGCCCGCTCCAGCGCCGTGTTGGCGGTATTCAGGGTGGCGCGCGCCGTGGCCAGGGTATCGCGCGATTGCGCGGCGAGGCTGTCGATCTGGCGGCCGCTGGCGGCCAGCGTCGACTCCGCCATCACGCCCACCCGCTCCAGGCTTTCAGCGGCGCGCCGCGATTGTTCCAGGGTATCGCGTAGCGCCGGGGCGGCGGCCGCCAGGTGGCCGGTGAGGGCGCGGGTGTTGGCCAGGGTGCCGGCGATGGTGCGCTGGTTGTCATCGGAGAGCAGCAGGTTGATGCGTTGCAACGCCTCGCCGCCATTGCTTCCAAGGTCTTCCAGCACACCGGCCATGCGGGCCATTTCCGGCACACCTTCCGCGATCACCGGATAAGGTTCCCCCGGTGGCAGACGGGTGAGGGGGATGCCGTCGGCCTTGGTATTGATCAGGTCAACCCCGGCGATGCCGGTGACCAGTTTGCGGTTGACCTCGGCCAGCGCGCCCTCCAGCACCGGAATGCGCGCGTCCACTTCCAGCAGTACGCGCACGCCGCGCGTGGGGTCGGCCAGGATGCTGTAATCGGCGACGCGGCCCACATTGATGCCGCGCATGCGCACTTCACTGCCGATGGACAGCCCTTCCAGCGATTGTTTCTGGAAATACACGGTGTAGCGCGTGTTGGGTTGGCTGTTTTTGGCGCCGGAGAGCCAGTAAAGGCCGCCGGCCAGGATCACGAACAGGGCGATCAGGGTGCCGCCGATCCAGGCGTAACGTGCTTCGGATTCCATGGTTGTTTTCCCTTACTCTGTCGCGCGCGTGTCGAAGTAGGATCGTACCCACTCATGCTGTATCTGTGCCACTTCCCGTATCGGGCCATCGGCGATCACCTTGCCCTCGAACAGGACGATGACGCGATCCACGAGGCCCCAGAGGCTGTCCAGGTCATGCGTGGTGAGCAGTACGGTCAGGCCCAGGCTGTCGACCAGCACGCGCAAGGTACGGTCGAATTCCCGCGCGCTGATCGGGTCGAGCCCGGAGGTAGGCTCGTCGAGCAACAGCAGTTCCGGTTCCAGCGCCAGGGCGCGCGCCAGGGCGGCGCGTTTGCGCATGCCGCCGGAGAGCTCGCTGGGCATTTTCGCGGCGGCTTCCGGCGGCAGGCCGGCCAGCGCCAGTTTGAGGCTGACCACTTCCTCGCGCAGGGGCGCGGACAGCCAGGGCATGTGTTCGCGCAGCGGCGTGGCGACGTTATCCGCGACGCGCATGGCGGAGAACAGGGCGCCGTCCTGGAACAGGAGGCCGAAGCGGCGACGCAGGGCCTGCAAGGCGCCCGCGTTCAGCTTGGCGATGTCCTGGCCGAACAGCTTGACCTGGCCGCCGCTGGGTGTGAGCAGGCCGACCAGTTGATTCAGCAATACGGTCTTGCCGGTGCCGCTGCCACCGATCAGGGCGGCGATTTCACCCGGCCGCAGGGCGAAGGAAACGCCGTCATGCACCCAGTGTCCCGAAAGCCAGGTGCGCAACTCGACCACTTCCGCCACCGGCGCGGTCATCCGCGATTCCCCGGTTGCGGGTAGGGCGGATGCCCGAAGGGTGATCCGCCGCTGAAATGGCGGAACCGCTTCGCGTTCCGCCCTACGGCCACCGGCGCGTTCATCACTCGATCTCCGGATAAGCCACGGCGAAGGCGGCATTGATCAGGATCACCGCGACGATGCTGCGAACCACCGTGGACGTGGTGTGCAGGCCGACGCTGCGCGCGTCGCGGCGCACGGTGAAACCGCTGTGGCAGGCGATGAGGGCGATGGCGGCGGCGAACACCGGGGTTTTGCTCAGGCCGAACAGCACTGTGTTCAGGGGGAGCACATCCCGCAGGCGGTCATAGAAATTGGCGGCGGGTATGCCCAGATTCCAGGCGGCGACATGGGCGGCGCCGACGATGCCGGCAATATCGGCGACGAAGGTGAGCAGCGGCAGCATCAGCACGATGGCGAACAGGCGCGGTAGCACCAGCACCTGGAATGGTGACAGGCCAAGGGTGACGATGGCGTCGATTTCCTGGTTCACCTTCATCGCGCCCAGGTGCGCGGTGAAGGCGGCGCCGGTGCGGCCGGCCATCAACACGGCGGTGATCAAGGGGGCCATTTCCCGGGCGATGCCGATACCGACGCCATCCACCACCAGATGGTTGGCGCCAAATTTCTGCATCTGAATGCCGAGCAGATAGGCGAATACCACGCCGATCAGGTAGCTCATCAGCATCACGATGGGAATGGCGCGCAAGCCGACCATTTCCAGTTGCACGAACAGTTCGCGCCAGCGCATCAGACCGGGGTGGCGCAGCAGATGCCCCAGAGCGGCGCCGGTCTGGCCGAGAAAAGCGAGGCCGGCGTGGGTGCCGCGAGCGATGGCGAAGGCATGCCAGCCGACCACCTGGTTGAGGCCGCGTCGTCGTCGCCGCCGCGAGAGCCTGGAAACCCCGCCGCCGCGGTTGGCGACGAGGTTCAGCAAGGCGAGTTCCTGGGTACTGAAGCCGGCCAGTTCCAGCCTGGAAAAGTCGATACCGAGGTGACCGAGATGGGCGATCAGGTGGTTTGCGCCGCAGCTGTCTATCGTGTTCAAGCCGCCGCCGTCGAGTTGTAGCGGCAGGCTCGGGTCGATGGACTCCCTGCTTAGAAGCGTTTGCAACTCCGGCAGCCGCGCCAGAACCCAGTCGCCACTCAGGCGCAGCACCTGTTCCCCCACGCCGGCCTCCAGGCGACAACAGGGAATGGGCGGTGGGGTGTCGGACACGATGCTCGGTCAGTCGCGTCGGGCGCTGACGTGGGAAATGGTCGCGGTCATTCCGCCAGCCGCTTCAGCAAGCGCTCATGGATGCCGCCGAAGCCGCCGTTGCTCATCACCAGCACCTGGTCACTGGGGCGCGCGATGGCGGCGATGGCGGCCACCAGTTCGTCGAGATCGGCATGGATGCTGGCCCGCTCGGCGAGGGGGGCGAGGGCTTCGGACACGTCCCAGTCGATGCCGCCGCTGTAGCAGAAGACGTGGTCGGCGTCTTGCAGGCTGTCCGCGAGCAGCGCTTTCATCACGCCCAGCTTCATGGTGTTGGAGCGCGGCTCCAGCACCGCCAGGATGCGCGCGCCACCGACGCCGGCGCGCAGGCCGGCGAGGGTGGTGGCAATGGCGGTGGGGTGATGCGCGAAATCGTCGAAAATTTTTACACCCTTGATTTCGCCGCGCAGCTCCATGCGCCGCTTCACGTTCTCGAAGCGGCCGAGCGCGGCGCAGGCATCCCGCGCCGGCACCCCGGCGTGGCGCGCGGCGGCGATGGCCGCGAGCGCGTTCATGCGGTTGTGCTCGCCCTGCAAGGACCATTCGACGCGGCCCTGGAGGCTGTCGCCGAGGAGGACATCGAAAGCGGACTCGGCGAGGTTGTCGGCACGCCAGCCACCCGCGTCGCCGAAGTGCTCGACCGGCGTCCAGCAGCCTCGCCGCAACACCCGCTCCAGACTGTCCTCGCGGCCGTTGGTGACGACCAGGCCATTGCCGGGAACCGTGCGCACCAGATGGTGGAACTGGGTTTCGATGGCTTCGAGGTCGGGAAAGATGTCGGCGTGGTCATACTCCAGGTTGTTCAGAATGACCGTGCGCGGGTGGTAATGGACGAATTTAGATCGCTTGTCGAAAAACGCGGTGTCGTATTCATCGGCCTCGATCACGAAGAACGGCGAGTCCGGGACGCTCGTCCCCGCCAGGCGGGCCGAGACGCCGAAGTTCATCGGCACGCCACCGATCAGATAACCAGGGGAGAGGCCGCAGTCTTCCAGTATCCAGGCCAGCATCGAGGCGGTGGTGGTCTTGCCGTGGGTGCCGGCGGCGGCCAGCACCCATTTCTCTTGCAGCACATTTTCCGCCAGCCATTGCGGCCCGGAAATATAGGGCAGGCCGCGATTGAGGACTTCCTCCATCAGCGGCTGCTTGCCGCGTGTGACGACGTTGCCGATCACCCAGACGTCCGGTTCCAGCGCCAGTTGCTCGACGCCGAAACCCTCGATCAGGCGGATGCCCTGGGCTTCCAGTTGCGTGCTCATCGGCGGGTAGACGTTGGCGTCGCAGCCGGTGACGGTATGGCCGGCCTGGCGGGCGATGACCGCGATGCCGCCCATGAAGGTGCCGCAGATACCGAGGATGTGGAGGTGCATTTTGATTTCGGATTTCGGATTTCGGATTTCGGAATTAACGTGAAGGACGTCCCGTAGGAGCGTCCGCTTGCGGCGCGAAATTCCATGCACGCTCGTTCTCGCTCCGCAAGCGGACGCTCCTACCGCCTTGTTTCATCGTCGGGGGTGTCCATCGAGACATGATTGTTAGCGCAGGTAGCCTTCGTGTTCCAGTTTCAGGACGATCATTTGTACCGCTTCATCGACGCTGTATTTCGCGGTGTCGATGGCGATTTCGGGATTCTCCGGGATTTCATAGGGGTCGGAGACGCCGGTGAACTCGGGAATCAGGCCGGCGCGCGCCTTGGCGTAGAGGCCTTTGCGGTCGCGTTGTTCGCAGACTTCGACCGAGGTGGAAATGTGGATCTCGATGAAGCCGCCCCATGGCTCGATCATGGCGCGCACGGCGCGCCGGGTCAGCTGGTAGGGTGCGATTGGCGCGCAGATGGCGGTGCCGCCGTGCTTGGTGATTTCGCTGGCGACGAAGCCGATGCGGCGGATGTTGATGTCGCGGTGCGCCTTGGAGAACCCGAGTTCCGAGGACAGATGCGAGCGCACGATGTCGCCGTCGAGCAGCGAGACGCGGCGGCCGCCCATCTCCATCAATCGCACGGTCAGCGCCCGCGCCACCGTGGACTTTCCGGAGCCGGAAAGGCCGGTGAAGAACACGGTGAAACCTTGGCGCTCGCGCGGCGGATAGGCCGCGCGCAATTCCTCGACGACCTCCGGGTAGGCGAACCATTCCGGCACCTTGAGACCGCGCATCAGGCGGCGGTTCAGTTCCGGCCCGCTCATGCTCTGGGCGCGGGCGCCGGCCGGGGTCTCCGCCTCGTCCAGCCATTCGTCGCGATCCTCCACGTAGACCAGACGCGGGAACGGCACCAGGGTGACGCCGATGCTCGCGCGCGCCAAAGCGAAGGCGGGCTCGGTGTCCAGGCTGGGGGTGTCCGCGCCGCGCCGGCGCTGGCCTTCCAGCGGGGTTTCGCCGCCGATGACCAGGTGGGTACAGCCGTAGTTGCGCGCCATGATGGCCTTCAACAGGGTTTTGCGCGGCCCCGCCGCCCAGGGGGTCATCGGATTCAGGGCCAGCATCGAGGTGGCCGCCGGTAGCCGCGGCAACAAGGCCTCACAGGCGCGGACCAGGGCGAAGTGGCCGGATTCCATGACCGGGTCGGCGCCGGCGACGGCGTGGATCAGCAGGTTGGCCTCCTCACGCATCGCCGCGCGCTGGAGAAACTCGCATTGCGGCCGATGCAGGGGCTGGCCGGCCTGATAGGCCATCACCCGGCGCCAGCCGAGGCGCGCGAATTGCTCGCGCATCTCGGCGGGGGTCAGGCGCAGCGCGAGGAAGTCGTGGCGCGGCGGCAGCGCGACGCCGTCGAGGCGACCCCCCACGTAATAGTGGCCTGGCTCCGCCAGGGGACGCGCCAGCGGCGCGCCGGCGGCCTCGGCCAACTTCAGCTCGGCTTCCGGGTCGGCGGGCCAGACCTCGGAAATACGCAGGATGGCGGGCATGAAGCCCTCACTGTCGCGCAACGCGACGCTTTGGCCGGCGGTCAGTTTTTCCGCGATCCTGGCCGGCAGTACCAGCATCACCGCGCGCGGCCAGAACAGGTCATCGGGCAGCTTCAGGCCGGAAAGCACCGATTCCATTTCGGCCTTGTTCATGTAGCCGGTAAGGGGTGAGAGGGCACCGTTGAGCAACAGTTCGAGTTCGCAGATCTGCTTCCAGGTCAGATCCACCGAGGCCAGGCTCAGCGCCTCCTGTTTCAGCGCGGTGGCGCGTTCCGGGGGGGCGATCAAGTCGACCAGCTTGCCACCATAGGGTGTAGTCAAGGTGTCCATGTGCGTTCCGTTCAGGCGGGGTAGGTTTCGAAGAAGGCGGCGATGAAATCGGGAATGCGCGCTTCCGGCAGGATGTTGATGCCGGCGGCGGCTTTGCGGCCGCCACCGGTGTCGAAGCGTTGGCAGAGCAGATCGGCGCCGCGCTTGTCGGCCAGTGGCGCCCGCACGCTGACCACGTAATGGCCCTTGGGTGAGCGGGTGAGCAGGGCATGGGCGCGATCAGGGTTCGCCGTCGCCAGATCGTTAGCGTAGACCCCGGAGACACGTCGCGCCCAGGCGGCGTCCGGAAGGATGAAGACGGCGCCGGAGGCCCGCGTTTCGCTTGCCCGGGTGGCGGCGGCCAGCGCCATGTCGGCGGCATAGCCCCGGCTCAGGGTGGCGAATTCCGCTGCTTCCTCGATGAAGGCGAAGGGGTCGGCGTAAGTGGAGAGGGCGCGATAGAGTTCCGCCGGATGGAAGTGAAGATCCTCCAGGCTCTCGCCATAGCCGTTGTAATTGAGACATTCACCCAGTTCGCGCAACTGATCGAGCTGCCCGCCATCAAGCCTTAGTGGCTCGGCAGCGTGGCGGGCGGCCTCATGCAGGTTGTCGCCGAAGGCGGCGGTCACCGCCCAGACGCGGTATTTGCCGCCGAGATGGCGGTCGACCAGCAGACTGGTGCAGACGTCGGCGGCGGTGTCGATGTTGGCCTGGAAATTCGGATGCTCGGGCAGTTCGCCGGGGTTGTGATGGTCGAACCAGCGCACCGTCACCCCTTTTTCCAGCAGCGCGGCGAGGGCGGCGGTGTTTTTCTCCACCGCGATATCCAGCGCCAGGACATGGTCGCCCACCTGGGCATCGATCTTCTTCAGCAGGCCGATATCACGTTTGACGCCGGTGACCAACGTCGATTGCAGTGGCTCCGCGAGACGCATCTGATGGAGGGCGCAGATGCCGTCGGCATCACCATTGAAAGCATCGAATTGCATATTTCCCCTGGTTGTTCGTTGAGTCGCAAGGTGGGGCGTGACAGGATGCGAGGTCTGCCAACCCGAGTCGCCCGGCCGTGCCCTCCAATTCGCGTTCCACTCTTCTCTTTTTGATCCTGTACGCGGGGCTGATCGCCTTTGGCAGTTTGTATCCTTTCACCGGGCTGAAGGGGCTGGAAAACTGGTCGGGCGAGTTTATCACGGCGCCTTTGCCACGCTTTATCACCCGCAGCGACATCTCCACCAACCTCCTCGCCTACCTGCCCCTGGGCTATGCCCTGGCCTTGCGTTTTGGCCTGCCGCGCCGGCGCCTACGGGCGATGCTGCTTGCCGTGTTTGTCGGTTTTTCTTACAGCCTGAGCTTGGAAAGCCTGCAACAACTGCTACCCGGCCGCATCGCCTCGAATCTCGATGTGTTTCTCAATACCCTGGGGGTGCTTGCCGGCACTTTGCTGACCTTGCACCACCAGCGCTGGCTGCGCGCCGGGCGGGCGGTGCGGCGCTGGCGCGCGCGCTGGTTCATACCGCAACCGGCTGCCGATTTCGGACTCTGGCTGTTGTTGCTTTGGGCACTGGCGCAGTTCACTCTGCAACCCTTCCCCGGCGCCGGTTGGCTGGGCCTGCACCTGCGCCCCCTCGATATGCCGCCGGGTGGGCTGGACAAGATCAATTGGTCCTGGTTTGCCGCCGCCTGGTTGGAAATGGCCGCCCTCGGCGCCTTCGCCGCCAGCCTGCTGCGGCCGGGGCGCTACGTCGGCGCCATGCTGTCGCTGCTGGTGGTGGCGTTCGCGGTCAAGCTGCTGGCGGCCACGATGTTGTTGAAGCTGAAGGTGGTGGGGGGCGTGCTCTCCCTGGAAACCCTGGCCGCCTTTCTGCTGGCATTCTGGTTTTTGCTCATTCCCCAGGTTTCACGGCGTCGCCATGCCGCCGCCCTGCTGCTGTTGCTGATCATCCTGGGGTTGCGCGCGACCTACGCCAACTACCTGGTATGGCCGATTGCCAGCCTGCTCAATATCGTTGGTCTGGCCAAGGCGGTTGCTTCGCTGTGGCCCTGGCTGGCGCTGGGCGCGCTGTTGCTACCGAGACATGCGTTCGTCAACCGGCGCGGAAATGGTAGTTTGTCGAAGTTTTTTACATCCATCATGTCGCGTCGTTAATAGTCGACTGTAACTTGTTGTTATTTTTGCAATTAATATAATTGGTATAGAACTTGCTTGGTCGAGCCCAGTATTCATACCAATATAAGGGTAAAAAGATGAAATCTCACTTGAAACTCCTCGCTGGCGCGACATTGATGGTCGCCCTGCAAGCGCAGGCCGGCACCATGACGAACCCAGGCTTTGAGACTGGCGTCATCGGTGGATGGACCGCCGCGACCGTGAATGGAACGGTGTCAGTGGTAAATGGGTGGGAGAGTTATGTCGCCGACGACACCCCGGATTATCCCGTCGGTGTGCCCAATTCGCATGGGTCGGCGAGTGCCCCGCCTCCCGCCATAGTGCGCGACTACACCCCTCAGCAAGGAAACTATTTCCTGGTGATCGGCGCCGGTGACATGGATGTGTGGCAAACCGTTACCCAGGGTGTCACGCTGAACCAAGGTGATACGCTGAACATCTGGGCCGCGTTTGACTGGGGTGACGGCTTCATCGCAAATTACTCCGGTGGCGCAGTCCCCGATCCGGTTCTGCCCAAGGACGGCGTTTTCGCCCGTTTGATGAGTGGCGCTACCCTCGTGCATGAGTTCTTTTACGACGATGGCGGTAACCACAACGACATCAACAACAGCAATTCCGATAACAACTTCTTCGATGGTGCCTGGACGTACGGTACCTGGGCCGCGTCAGCTCTCACGGCGGGTACGTATAATCTCGTGTTCGGCGCCCGTAACACTGTAGATGACCAGAACCGCAGTTTCGGCCTGTTCGATGCCACGATCACCAACTGCGTCGGTGCCGCGTGCGGGGGGAGTACTCCCCCCCCCGGCGGTTCGGTTCCTGAGCCCGCCACACTGGCCCTGCTAGGCCTCGGCCTGTTTGGTCTCGGAATGTCGCGTCGACGCGCAAGCTGACTGTCATAGTCAACAAAAAAGGCGGCCACGGCCGCCTTTTTTGTTTTCATCACAAGCGAGATTTAGCTGTCAGTCCTATTGAAGCGCGTGGGCACAAACGCGCCCAGCCACACGTAGATCCGTACTACGCAACGCAACCGTGTCTGATACTGTGCGCTGTGCTGCGCTCACCACATCCGCACACCACGACTCAATTCATGGTGACTGACTACCAAGCCATGGCGCCAGCACCTCTTCAACTTGGTTTGCCTCACAGGATTCACAGCGCGTGCGGACGACGATCAGTGTGCAATAAACCTAGAAACGGCAGTTGACCGCTCGTTGGTTCTCGGAAAGTCATATGGATAGCGGCGTCTGTGCCTTCGATTACCCTCTCCCTTTCGGTGAGCCCGCTACGCACCCGCTGGCACGTCCGGGCGGGCGCCTGGCTTTGTCGCTCCTCCTTGCGGGCCCCGGCCCGCTGCGTTGTCGCTTCGCGCCAGTCACCCGCCCGAACGCACCAGCGGGCGCGTTCAACTGCCGTTTCTAGGATAAAGGCTGGCTGGAATTACCTGATGGCCGTTCCTCAGCCCGCGACATGGCCGACCAAGGCAGCCCCCCTCCGATCAGTATGAAAGCCCACAATAAGGTCGCCAGGCGCGGAGCGTCGAGCAAACTGTCGAACATACCAACGGTCAGCATGCCGGCCAGCGCCGCCAGCAACACCCAGGCGAGTGGTGTGCCCGCCCATGCCGCCCGCGCCAGTCGCGCCAGGGTAAGCACGGTGAGCACGCCAAACAGGGTGACACCAAGCCAGCCTTGTTCGAACAGGACATGAACCCAGACGTTCTTGATGTGCCATGGCAAGTGGCTGTGGGTCTTGAAGAACCAGCAATCCCCCCCCTTGGAGAAACTACCGTTGCATAACAGGTCCTGTCCGTTCTCGTCGATCAGCCGGAGGTTGTCCACATCCAGCGTCGTGTCCTTGCCTGCGTGATATAGAAACAACTCCACGGGCGGATGCGCCAGTGGTCCACCGAGACCGACCTGGACATTCGTCAATTTTTGGCTGTAACGGTGCCATTGTCCGTCGCCCGGCACCACAAATTCGCTCCAGACGCAGGCGCGCGAGTTGAGCATCTGCTTCTCGCATAGTGGGATGTCCAGGCGTGTCTGCTGATGACTGCGGATATCAGCGCTCAGTTGGTAGCTATGTCCCGCGCTCGCGGTGACGCGCTGCGCGTAGTAGAGGGTGTCGCCTGTGCCGAGGCGTAGGTAGGTATTGTCTTTTTCGACGAGAAAACCATAGGGTGTGGCCTGCTTGTCACTGGGGCCACGTTCCAGATATATCCGGGGAAAACTGCCCAGACCCATGCCGAGTAATTGGGCAAATGGTGTGCCGTCCATCATGGCGCGGGCCTGCTTCCAATGCTCGACGCGGGTCTGGAAATCCTGGCTGGTTTGCGCGAAACGCTGTTGGAAATAGCCGCCGCCGATGCCCATCGCCAGCACCGCCGCCAGCGCCACGAACACGCCGACAGGAAGGGTCGCCTGGATAAGCCGGCCTGAGCGCCAGGCCTGTCGCAATGAGGCGACGGCCAGTACAAGAAGTACGACGCCCAGGGCAAGTACCCCGCCGCGCGATACGGTGTAGATCGTGACATAGACGGTCAATGCCATAAGCGGGATGGCCAGCAATAGTGTCCTGAAGCGTGCCATTCCCAGCCAGAGAAATGGCAAGGAGGCCACCAGGTAGGCCTCGATATGTCCACCACCGGTATGCATGCTGGAGAAGGTCGCGAAAATACGATAGGTCTGTGTGCTATCGCTCAGGCCCACGTATAGCCAGCGTTCCCACAGTCCCACCATGCCCACGCCGAGCAGCCCCAGCCCCATGCCGAATGCGAGCAGAGTGCCGACCCGAGAGAGTGAGCCATGCCCTCGGCGAATCAGGACAAGGAACAGCCCTCCCCAGAGCAGCCCCTTGGCGACACGTACGCTGTTATAGGGGCTCCAGTAGGAGGAAAAGGCATTGGCGTCGAGGGGCAGCAGGGGCAACAGGCTGGGTAGGCTCCCGATCAACGCCGCCAGGAATAGCGCCAGGAACAACGCTGGAACGGCCGGTGAGAGCTTTCCCTGTCGCGGGGCCGGTCGCTTCAGAAACAGGACTCCGGCGGTGGTGATAAAGAGCAGATCGAACGCATCGAAGAAAAAACGACCGCTCCAGGGCGCCAAATCCAGCAGAGGCAGGGCGGCAGGAACCGCCACCAGCCATGCCAGGGGAAAAAACCAGAGGAGGATGCCGTAGAGCAGCAGGCCCGATGCCAGCACCAGTGGCATGAAGGGAAACAGAAGGCCGCCAATTAGGGCTATAGCCAGGCCGGAAATCCCGATCAGCATCATCGGCAAGGCATGACGTGGTGAAGAGGCTGGTTTGGCACGGCGGCGCCGCTTGCCATGGTGGTGCGGGTGTCGAACAGTCTCGCGGGCTTCCGTGGTCTCGCTGGGAGCCTCCTCCACGTCCATACTGGCGGCGAGCGGCGGGGCCTCGCGGTCTTCGATCATCGCCGCGCGCGGCGCGCTCCCTTCGCCTGGCAACTCCAGCGTGCGCCCCCCGAGCCAGATACCCAAGGCCACACCGGGCATGGCGTAAAGCGCGTGCAGGAGATCGGCCGAGGTTGCCGCTTGCAACCAGGGCAGGCTGACCAGCAACAGCAGTGTCGCGGCGGGCGCCAGCCAGGCGCGTGTCCGTCCGGATAGGCCGATGTGGGCCAGCATGCCGAGTGGAATCCAGGGCAGCGTCGCCTTGATCAGAAGATAAAGGTTCTGAGGCAAGGTGCGTGCATAGTCGCCAAGCGATTCGACCGTGGCGGGCTGCGCCAACGGACTGGCGGGAATGAGCGGCAGCAGGACGCAGATCAGTGGGGCCAGGTAAAGCCACGGAATGCTGCTGGCAGTATGCGCCTTGCGCGCCCCGTCATGGGCACGCGGATGACCTCTCATGGATACAGCGTCGCTGGTGCTACCCGGTCAGGCGTGATGGGTTATGCGACGTCGTGTCAGCAGATTCAGACCAAGCGCGGCCGCTACGCCCGCCAGAAGCAAGGCCAGGCTACCCGGTTCTGGAATGGGGGAAAACGCGTTGGGATCGAAAACGTAATAGCTCCCGTTGAACGTGCTGGCGCCTCCAGTGAGTGTCGCGCCACGGAGAAACGTGGGCTGGCCATCCTGCGTATATCGAGTGACGGGATTGGCGCCGAATTCGCAGCCGTCGGACGTCAATTGATGTCTCAATGTCAGGGTGTAGGTGCCCAGGGTGGTCGTGGTGGTCAGCGCGCTACCCGCGACGCTGCCGATGCCCGTCAGGTTGCTGCCTTGTTTCAGGCATTCCTCGACGCCCCCGGTGCCCGCGCGGATGGCATTCAACACGTTGTAGCGGGCCGGCATGACACCGCTGAATACGATGGGTACGGGCGCGCTCGAGGGCCCCGTCTTGGGAATGATGGTGCAGGGGTGACCACGCCCCGATGGACTCACCACGCCATCGCTGGGGTTGATTATGGTCATATTGAAGTTGCCGGCGCTGTCGATATTGCCCAGGCCGATAATGCCCTGCGGATTGCTGGCGCTGACGCTCATGGAGTTCTTGCAAACCAGGTCGGAGCCCTTCAGCCAGACGACGCCGGCCGCCGCTGGATGAGCTAGCGACAAGCCCAACGCTAGGCCGATGATTAAAGTCCTGTTGAACATGTTGTAACTCCGGAAAGGGGTGCCCAATGATTGGACCAAGCATACGCAATTTTCATGCCTTGTGAAAATAATCAGGGGCTTAGCCGTTCTCTCGGGGGTTTTCTCGAGTCTCTGTAAAGTTATTCGACATGGATGAGCGTGATGATGCGGCGGTCGACGGCACGGCCATCTCGCGCTTCGCGAAGACGTGGGTCAATATCGCCAGGATGATCAAGAGGTAGGGGAGTTCCCAGTATGCAATGCCCAATGTTGCCCCTCCGATCAAATAGGCCAGCAAGGAGGCGAAAAACATGGCGTTATTGGCCGATGCCCAGGCGGGATAGCCGGGCAAGGGTAGCCAGGCCGCACGCGCCAGTTGAAACAGGCTTCCCAACATCAGCCCGAGCCAGATGAGCAGGCCGGGAAAGCCATGTTCCGCGAGGAGCTTGATATAGCTGCTGTGCCAGTCGATATTGCCCTGATCCAGGGTAAGGATAGGCCAAGCGTTGAATCCGCCTCCAGTGATGGGGCGGTCCATGGCGAGATCAAGACCAATGCGCCACACGGCTAGGCGGTTTTGCGCGGATTGGTCGGCGGCCAGATTCTCCAGGCTGCGCATGCGCCCGAACCAATCCTCCGGTAACAAGGTGAACATCGCGATGGCCAGCAACAAGAGGGCGGGTATCCACAGCCATTTACGACTTGTCCGCAGCACCAGCAGCAACGTTACCGACACAAGCGCGAGCATGCCGCCACGCGACCACGAAGAAAGCGCCGCGACATAACTCAATAGCAGGCAGAGCATGATCAGCGCGCGCGCGATTCGGTCATGGGTTTCACGCAGCCAGATCGCCAGCAGAGGGATGGCCATGCAAATGGCAACGGCAAAGTGATTGTTGTCGTGATATTGGGTATAGGGCGGGCCATAAACCCGATCATTGAAACCGGTTACAAGCGCCCAATAGCCCCCCTTGACGGCAATCAACGTGATCGAAATGGCGACGATCACGATCAAGGCGTGGAGTTTCCGCCGGTCATCGATCAACAACAGGGCGAGCGCAAGCGGCGGCAGGATGTTGGCCACCGACCTGAACTTGGTCCATGCGTCAGGAGGCAACAGTGCGTAATAACTGGACACCGCAAACCAAAGCCACAATCCGAGCAGTGCATAAATGCGCCAATCGTGTGCAAGCGCGCGTGGTGGAAGGTACTCCAGGCGGCCGCGCGCAAATGCTAGGCCGGCACTGGCCAAGGTCAGCACGAACAGGCTGGCATATGACGGGAATACCCGCATGAATCCAGGGGCATAGGCTTGCGGGTGCAGAAAACTCAGCACAGCCAGGCCAAGAACTCCCAGCCAGGGACGCCGCAGAGCAATTCCGGCGATGCCGAGAAGGGCGAGCGCCAACGCGATGTCGCGGAAATGGACGCCATAGTCGAACATGGGTCAGCCCACCTGCGAGCGAATGCGGGGACGGCGCGACCTGGCGTGTACGCCGAGTCGTCCATGGGCGTGCAGCCAGCGATATCCCAGATAGCCCAGCATCCCGCCGACGCTTTCCAGCAACCAATCGGTCGTATCCGGGAACTTGGTCGGCAACAGCACCTGGCCGAGTTCGATGCCCAGTGCGACGGCGATGATGGCAAGCAATGAAGCCGCCGCCGCGTAGCCGCGCCAGCGCCAGGAAAGGCCGCCGACCCACCAGGCGAGGAGGACGCCGAGGGGCGCGAAGAACAGGGTCTTGTGGAAGACCTCGGTGATCGCGCGGAACTCCGTGCCGTAGTAGTAGACCTGGAACGGCACGCGGTTGAGGAATGCCATGCGCTCGCGGATGAAATCGCCCTCCGCGTGGAAATCGAACGGGTACCAGAACACCCCCATCAAAACCAGCACCCAGGCCAGGGCAAGCGCCAGGCGCCGCCAAGTGGGCGCCGCGTGAGCGCGGCCCGTCGTGGCGGCTCGGTGGGCGCCGAACTGGCGTTTTCCCAGCCAGGCGCCGATGCCCGCGCCGAGCGCGGCGGTGAACAGGTCGGTCATATCGCTGACTCGCGAGTAGACGAACAACTGCATGAATTCCAGCGCGACCGCCGCGAGGAAGGCCATGCGCCAGACCTTGAGGCTGTCACGCCCTGGCCGCGCGTGCCAGAGCCAGGCCAGGGGAATCCAGATCAGGGCGTCGGTGACCAGCTCGAACAGGGCATGGGCGGGGTCGGCGGCCAGCGCGGTGAAGGGAATCAGGTGGAGTTTGCCTTCCTGCCACTTGTGGTAGACCTCGACGACGCTGATGGTGAGGTCGAGCGGCAGCACGTTGTAGCCGACCACCACCGCCAGATAGGCCCAGGCCGCGCGTTCCGCCAGGGCCGCCGGCTCGCGCTCGCGCCGCCAGTCGTCGCGCCAGGCTAGCAGGCGGCTACCGAAGCCCCACCAGCAGGCGGCGCCGATGAGCGCGCCCAGGGCTTCCGCCGCGATGTCGTTCTGGGAAACCGTGCGTTGCGGGAAGTACAACTGGGTGAATTCGATGCCGACACTGAGGGCCACGGCCGCCAGCCAGACGAACAGGGTCAGTAACGCCGCGAGGGCGGGATGGCGGCCATGCGCGAGGGCGCCGGTCGCGAGGAAGGCGAGGGGAATGAACAGCAGCAGGTTGGCCATCCAGTCGGCGCGCGAGCCGATGCCGAGGTTGAGGAAGGGGATTTCCTGGAATTTCGCCACCGCCTGGTCCCAGGGCAGTGCGTGGTAATCCAGCGGAACCAGGCTGCCGTAGACGACAAAAACCAGATACAGCAGACCCAGCCAGAGCAGCGGGCCACGTTGGGCGGAGGGGCGATATCGGCGATTCATGCGAACGAACCGCCGTAGGAGCGGACCGCGTCCGCGATTGCAGGCGTGGTTTTGCGGACGCGGTCCGCGCCTACGGCCACGCTGGCACCTTGGCGAGGCGAGGGCAGGGATCTGTCGCTTCGGCGACACAGGCGCCCGGTACGGAGGCGATCCTTGCGCGCCCGTCGATATCCTTGTCGGCGTCCGGATAGGCCGCGAATTCCGGGTGCGCCGTCGCGGCCAGGGGCGCGCGTGGCGCCAGGTCGAGCCGTTCCAGTTCCGCGAACGGTTGTTTCAGGAAACGCGCGGCGGCCTCGAAATTGCCGGTCTGGTTGTCACTGGCCTCGCCGCCGCTGATCGGTTGCGCGGCAAACACCAGATTGCCCCGCAGCCGCTGTGGCCAGGCCTGCACCGCCCCCTCGCGGCGCAGGATGCGGATGCCGTTGCCGCGCGCCAGCACCGTGTTGTGAAAGATATCCACCTGGCGCGGCACATCGTGATGCGGCTGGAGATGCACGGCGTGTCCCTGCGCATTCACGAACACGTTGTTGTAGATCGCCAGATGTCCCTCGCCCTGGAACAGCGCCTCGCTCGGGTTCTGCCAGAACACATTGCCGTAGACCAGGACGCGATCCCGCGATCCCGGGCCAGCCAGCGGCGCATGTCCGACCAGGACGTTGGGGCGGGCGGCGGGGTCGGGCCAGGCGGCCTCCTTGGCGAAGAGATTGCCGCGAATGATCGTGTCATGGCGCTCATCCGCCGCCGGCATGTCGGTCGGGCGCGCGTTCTGATGCTTGATCTGGAGGCTGTAGCCGATCGTGTCGATGATCCGGTTGTTTTCGATGCGGCCGGCGACAAACGGGTCGGAGCCGTCGGAATCGCCGAAATACATGCCGGTGCCGACCCGCTCGATGCGGTTGCCGCGCACCACCCAGCCGAACGCCGGGCACTTGCTGGAAATGCCGACGTTCTGCTGGCTGGCGGCGTGGTCGTGGATATGCAGATGTTCCAGAGTGATGAAGTGCGCGTAGCGGCCATGGCCCTCGGCTTTCACCGCGTCCACCGGCAGGTTGCGCCCGTCCAGTTCCAGGTCGCGGATCGTCAGGTGGCTGACATCGAGCAGGCTGATGGTGTTTTGGCCGGGACGGGCAAGAAAGCGGGTGCCGGGCTCACCGGTGATGACGATGGGCTTCCCGGGTTCCCCGGATAGCCGGTGCAAGGGCAGGCCACGCGCGTAATCGCCGGCGCGCAGCAGCAAACGGTCACCGGGGCGCAGTTGCCCGAGCAGGCTACGGTAATCGTCGGGTCCGGCCGAATAGTCGATGGCCAGTGCCGGCGCGGTCGGCGGCGCCAGGAGCAGCAGGGTGATCAGCAGGCGACCGAAGGCTCGCATTTCTCGCTACGCGCGACGCCGGCCAGATCCAGGCTGTTTTCCAGGCGGCGCACCAGGCAATGCGCGCTTTGGCGGCCGGAGTCGAGGACGATGTCGGCCGCTTCCATATAGAGCGCGTGGCGCGCCAGATATAACTCATGGAGCTTTTTCAGGGGATCGTCGGTTTGCAGCAGCGGGCGGTTCTTGTCGTGGCGGGTCCGCATATACAGTTCACGCGGCTGGCATCTCAGGTAGACCACGGCGCCGCGCGCCTTCAGGTTGGCGCGATTCTCCGGGCGGATGACGGCGCCGCCGCCGGTGGCGAGGACGAGCCCCTGGCGCTGACTGAGTTCGTTGATGATGCACGCCTCGCGTTTGCGGAAGCCGTCCTCGCCCTCGATCTCGAAGATGGTGGGGATGGACACGCCACAGCGGGCGACGATTTCATGGTCGGAATCAACAAAGGCCAAACCGCGATGCCTGGCCAGCAGTTTGCCGATGGTGGTCTTGCCGGAACCCATCAGGCCGACCAGGAAAATGTTTGAACTCGGGATCATGGGCGCGATTGTAAACGCGCGCGGTTAGTAGTCAGTCACGCTGAAACGGAGTGATATGAAATGGATGGATTTTTTTGTCAGGCGAGGCGCGGACCCGCTGCCGTATGGGGTATACGGCAAGGGGCCGCAACGACGCATGGCGGAAAAAGCCGCCGTTTCATGTCTTCGTTTCAGCGTGACTGACTACTAGTCGCGTCGCCGCGCCAGCAGCGCATCCACGGCCATTTTCAGGTCGCCGTCCGGCAGTTCCGCGTCGAGATCGCGGAAGGCGTTGAGGGCGGCCGGCCCGAGATCCGCCTTTTCGCGTTTCTCCGGCAGGGTCCATTCGGCGCGCACTTTCACCTTGACCGCCAACACTGGCGCGTCAGGCCGCGTCAGCACGCGCGCCACCCCGGTCGCCTGGCTGCGCACCCGGCTGGCGGCGGCGCCATTGGCGCAGAACACCAGGGCGGTGTCGCCCTGGATCGCCGCCACCCGACAGGCCCGCGCCACCGCCGCCGGCACCACCCCGGCGAAACGGCGGTTGAGCTCGCGCAGACGCTCGGCCTCAGGCAGGGCGATGGCCAGGGTCGGGTTGCCGCGCAGAATGCCGTGGATGCGTTGCAGGGAGGAGGGGCGGAAGGCCATGGGATAGGGGTGTAGCGCCGGCATCCTTGCCGGCGTCTCAAAAAAGCCGGCTGGAAGCCGGCGCTACAAGGGCGGAAACAGCGGTATGGTAGCATCCGCCGATTCTCCGAAATCCCACCTATCTCCTTCATTTGTCATGATTTCCAACCTACTCAAGAAAGTATTCGGCAGCCGTAATGATCGTCTGTTGAAGCAGTGCCGGGGCGTTGTCGCCAAGATCAATGCCCAGGAAGCCGCCTTCAAGGCGCTTAGCGATGAGCAGCTGCGCGGCAAGACCGACGAATTCAGGGCGCGACTGGAAAAGGGGGAGACGCTGGAATCGTTGCTGCCGGAAGCCTTCGCCGCCGTCCGCGAAGCCGCCGTGCGCGTGCTCGGCATGCGCCATTTCGACGTGCAGTTGATCGGCGGTATGGCCCTGAACGACGGCAAGATCGCGGAAATGAGGACGGGTGAAGGCAAGACCCTGATGGCCACCTTGTCCGCCTATCTCAACGCTCTGCCGGGCAAGGGCGTGCACATCGTCACCGTCAACGACTACCTGGCCTCCCGCGACGCCGAGACCATGGGCCGCATCTACGGTTTCCTCGGTCTGACCACGGGTTGCAACCTGTCGAAGCTCAACCACGAGGAAAAGCAGGCCGCCTACAACGCCGACATCACCTACGGCACCAACAACGAATTCGGCTTCGACTACCTGCGCGACAACATGGTGTTCGAGCCGTCGCAGCGGGTGCAGCGGCCGCTCAACTACGGCATCGTCGACGAGGTGGACTCGATCCTGATCGACGAGGCGCGCACGCCCTTGATCATCTCCGGCCAGGCCGACGACAACGTCACCATGTATCAGTCGATGAACGCCGTGCCGCCGCGTCTGGAACGGCAGGAGCGGGACAACAAGGCGGATGAGCCGGAACAAGATCGCTGCGCGGTCGGCGATTACGTGGTCGATGAGAAGGCGCATCAGGTCACCCTGACCGAACGCGGCCACGAGCGCGTGGAGGCCATCCTCGAGGAACTGGGCATCCTCGCCCCCGGCACCAGTCTCTATGACCCCGCCAACATCACCCTGATGCACCACGTCTACGCCGCCCTGCGCGCCCATGTGCTGTACCACAAGGATCAGCACTACGTGGTGCAGAACAACGAGGTCATCATCGTCGACGAGTTCACCGGCCGCCTGATGCAGGGCCGGCGCTGGTCTGACGGTCTGCACCAGGCGGTGGAAGCCAAGGAAGGCGTGGTCATCCAGCGCGAGAACCAGACCCTGGCCTCGATCACCTTCCAGAACTTCTTCCGCATGTACAAGAAGCTGTCCGGCATGACCGGCACGGCGGATACCGAAGCCTACGAATTCCAGCAGATCTACGGCCTTGAAACGGTCATCATCCCGACCAATGTGCCGATGATCCGCAAGGACATGAACGACCTGGTCTATCGCACCGCCGAGGAAAAGTGGAACGCGGTGGTCGAAGACCTGCGCGATTGCCACACGCGCGGCCAGCCGGTATTGGTCGGCACCACCTCCATCGAGGTGAACGAATTCCTTTCCGCCCTGTTGACGAAGGAAAAGCTGCCGCACCAGTTGCTCAACGCCAAGCAGCACGACCGGGAAGCGCAGGTGGTGGCCCAGGCCGGCCTGCCGGGCGCCATCACCATCGCCACCAACATGGCGGGCCGTGGTACCGACATCGTGCTCGGCGGCAGCATCAACAAGGAACTCGACCTGATCCGCCTCGCCGAGAATCTCAGCGAAGAAGAAAAGGCCACCCGTACCGCCGCGCTCAAGGAGGCGTGGAAGCCACACCACGCCACCGTTCTGGAAGCCGGTGGACTGCACATCATCGGCACCGAGCGGCACGAATCGCGGCGCGTCGACAACCAGTTGCGTGGCCGTTCCGGCCGCCAGGGCGACCCCGGTTCCTCGCGCTTCTATCTGTCGCTGGACGACCCGTTGTTGCGCATCTTCGGCGGCGACCGTCTGAAATCGATCATGGAACGGCTGAAAATGCCGGAAGGCGAGGCCATCGAGCATGCCATGGTCAACCGCTCACTGGAATCGGCGCAGCGCAAGGTGGAGCAGCGCAACTTCGACATCCGCAAGCAACTGCTGGAATACGACGACGTCGCCAACGAGCAGCGCAAGGTCATCTACGGCCAGCGCAACGAGTTGCTGGAGACCCAGGATGTCTACCAGGGCATCCTCGGCATGCGCGCCCAGGTCCTCAACGATGTCATCAACACCCATCTCCCGCCTGGCAGCCTGGCCGAACAGTGGGACGTGCCCGGTCTTGAACAGGCCATGCTTGGGCAATACCAGCTGCAATGTCCGGTGCAAGAGTGGCTGAACGCCGACGAGCGACTGGATGAACAGGGGGTGCGTGACCGGGTCCTTGAAGTCGCCAACCAGTCCTATGACGAGAAAATCGCCCTCGCCGGCGAGGCCGGCATGCGCAATTTCGAGCGCGCCATTCTGCTGCAAAGCGTGGACAGCCACTGGCGCGAGCACCTGGCGGCGATGGACCATCTGCGTCAGGGCATTCACCTGCGCGGCTACGCGGCGAAAAACCCGAAGCAGGAATACAAGCGGGAGGCCTTCGAACTATTCGAGCGCATGCTCAACACCATCGCCGAGGAAGTCACCCAGGTCACCCTCAACGTACAGATTCGCGGCGCGGAAGATGTCGAGGATGTCGAGGTGCGCGAAGAAGACTTGAGCAACGTGCGCTACCAGCACGCCGACTACGAAGAAGCCCTGGCCAGCGCCGCGGCGGACGTCACCGCCGGCGCGCACCCATTCGAGCGCGACCACGCCAAGGTCGGCCGTAACGACCCGTGCCCGTGCGGCTCCGGCAAGAAATACAAGCATTGCCACGGGAAACTGGCCTGATGGGCACCTCGAAAAACCCCTAATTCGTCGTTCCCGCGAATGCGGGAACCCAGTGAAATCAACACACTAGATTCCCGCATTCGCGGGAATGAAGGGTTTTTCGATGCGCCCTGATGTAGCGCCGGCGTCTCGCCGGCGTTTTTCTAAGACGCCGGCGAGACGCCGGCGCTACACGGCTTGCCGCTGCCGTGCTTATAGCCGACAATTCCACTCGACTATTTACGGAGTTACCGCATGCCCTATTTCATCTACAAGATCGGTGGCCCGTTCAATCTCCTGGAAAAACAGGGCCAGGCCGACAGCTACAAGGAAGCCAAGGTCGTCGCCAACGCGTTGCGCCGTGATCTCGATCCCAATACCGGCCATCTGGTGAAGATGATCTTCGCCGAAAACGAACTCGCCGCCGAGGACACCCTGTCGCAGCCGCGCGAACTCGACGCCTCGCTGGCCGGCGACGATTATTGAGTCACGCCGTGGGAGCGGGCTTGCCCGCGATAGCCACCTGAATCGCGGGTAAGCCCGCTCCTAGTGCGCCCGTGAAGGCGCACACACAGCACGGTGTAAGTCCGTGTCGGGGTAAGCCAAGGCCCCGTAGCTGAAGGTAACTGCGTCGCTGCGAAGCGGGGTGGAGAGCAACCGGAAGCGAACTGGCGGTCCGCAGTA
>JAURYL010000112.1 GCA_030653935.1 Pseudomonadota bacterium | reverse complement strand
CCCTTGAGAGCCCGCATGTACGATACGTTCAGAGCCTTCGATGACGTTCACCGGTTGGGTGACGTCCGCTACGCGCCCGATTGCACGGTTTTTGAGTCGTCTGGCTACGTTGCTCCTCCTTGCGGGCCCCGGCCCACTTCGTCGTCGCGCCTTGCCAGACAACTCAAAAACCGCGCACTCGAGCGCGTTCAACTGAGGTTTCCAGGATGATGCAACGCCTGCCACGCAGCCTGCACGCCAGCCTGGTGGCTCGTGCCCGTGCGGAAGGCACGTCGCTCAATACCCTGGTGACCATGTTGTTGGCGGAGGGCTTGGGGCGGCGCGAACATCATGTTTGACTCGAATACATGTAACTGCATATAGTCACACCATGACCAAACGAGAGAAACTGCTGGCGCGCGCGTTGAATAACCCGCGAGGACTGTCTTTCGAAGACTTCCGCACCCTGTTGGCGCAAGTCGGGTGGGAATTCGAACACCAGACCGGCAGCCATCAAATTTGGTATTCACCAACCGGATACAGGCTCTCGGTCCAGGACCGGAACGGCATGGCCAAGGGCTACCAAGTTGAGCAATTCATGAAACAGTACGAGGTGGAACATGGGAAAAAGTGATCGCTTTGACGGTTTTGCCGTCAACCTGACTTTGGACGACGACGGCGATTGGCTGGCTCACTTCGTGGAATTGCCCAATGTCTCCGCTTTTGCCGAGACCCCCGAGCAAGCATTGATCGAATTGGCTACCGCCTGGGAGGGGATCAAGGAGAGCTATCGTAAACGTGCCGAGGCGATCCCCACTCCTGTAGCCCGCCGCGAGTACAGCGGGCAATTCAATGTGCGCATCGATAAACGACTGCACCGGGCGCTTGCCGTCGAGGCCACGCAGGCGGGTGTTTCTTTGAATGTGATCGTTGCACAGAAACTCGCTACGACAACCCACCTGTAACCAGCATCCAGCACACCTTCGCCCAACGCGCCGTCATGCCCGCGAAAGCGGGCGTCCAGTTCATGGCGCAAGTAGCGTCGGCGTCTCGCCGGCCTGGTGGGCCTGATCAATAACCTGCGGCCAGCCCTATTCGTCGACCCTGCCGCGACTAGCCTTGACCGTTGCACGTCGTGCCTTGCCTTCAAGGCGCTTGGCGATGGAGGTTCGGGTCGGCCGGGTAGGGCGGCGTTGCTTGGGTTGTACGGCGACGCGGTCGATCAGTTCGTGTAGTCGGCGCATCGCCTCGGCGCGGTTTTTGTCGAGGCTGCGGAATTCCTGTGCCTTGATGACGATCACGCCTTCCTTGCTGATGCGCTGGTCGCCGAGTTTCAGCAGGCGATCCCGAATGGCCTCGGGAAGCGAGGAGGCCGTGATGTCGAAACGCAGATGCACGGCGTTGGCGACCTTGTTGACGTTCTGGCCACCGGCGCCCTGGGCGCGGATCGCGGTGATTTCGACCTCTTCCGGCGGGATGGCGATGTGCGGGCGCATGTTGGCGGCCTGGAAAAATTGAAGTGGTATTGTAGGACGCCGTCCGTAGCTTGTTCATGAGGATTCGGACGCTTCCCCACTGGCCCGCCCGCGCGCGCGCCGTAAATCGGCTTGAGGATCGTCGCAACAATGCATCCAGTCATTCAATGGACCGAGTCGGGTGAGGCGCGCTCGGCCCGCTGGCGCTCGGAGAGCGGCAACCCGCCCCCCGGTCGCGTGGTCATCGCCGACGATCAGCTCAGCGCAGACGCAGCCTATCGCCTTGCCTGCGAGGGTACGGCGGTGCTCTGGCGGGGTGATTTCCAGAATGCGCGGCAACTATTGCGGGCATTGGCGCGGCGCCTGGAGCGCAAGCCGCGCAAGGCGGTGGAAGCGCCGGCGACGACGATCACCCAGGCTTTTCATCTGCATCGCCAAGCGCAGGCGCGGCGCGCGCGGATCTTGTCGATGCTGCTGCTGCCGCTGGAGGATGACTACGGCGTCCCGCTGCGGCGCGCGCCCGATTTGCGGCTGGCCTGTCTGGAGGCTTATGGCCCGGCGGATGTGCCCTCGGTGGTGTCGTTGCGTGAGTTGCTCGGCCTTATCGGTGCCCATGAGTGGCGCAGGCAGGGGGTCGAGATTCCGGCCCTGGGCGCTCGCATTCATCCGCACTACGGCGTGTTCGCGCCGATTCGCGGCGAATATGTGGCTTTGGTGGCGGAAGCGCCGCTGCCTCCGGGTTCGCTGGCCTTCGATATCGGCACGGGCACCGGCGTCCTCGCCGCCGTGCTGGCGCGTCGTGGCCTGGCGAGTGTCGTGGCGACTGACATGAACCCGCGCGCATTGGCCTGCGCCCGCGAAAACCTGCGCCGGCTGGGTTGCGATGAACAGGTGGAGGTCGTTGAGGCCGACCTGTTCCCGGAGGGCAGGGCGGGGCTGGTGATCTGTAACCCGCCCTGGTTGCCGGCGCGGCCGAGTGCGCCCATCGAACACGCGGTATACGACCCGGACAGTCGCATGTTGCTCGGCTTTCTCAACGGCCTGGCCGCGCACCTGACAGATGCCGGTGAAGGCTGGCTGATTCTTTCCGATCTCGCGGAACACCTTGGCCTGCGTTCGCGCGCCGATCTGCTCGCCGCCATCGACGCGGCGGGTTTGCAGGTCGCCGGGCGGATCGATGCCCGGCCGTCGCATCCCCGCACCTCCGACGCGAGCGACCCGTTGCATGCCGCGCGCTCGCGCGAAGTGACTTCGCTGTGGCGGCTTTCCCGACGTTAGCCGCCTGCCTGAGTCGCGCGGGCACACGGAATAACCGCACTCCTGGTGTGTGCATGATTTACGGCGTTCACTGCCATAATGCCCATGGCGCTGGCGTCGGGAATCGTTCTCATCCAGTGTTCAATCGAGGTGCCAGGAGGAAGTGATGGTTACTCCGACCGATCAACCGGTTCTTGAAGCCAGGGTTCGTCTGGCTTTGATGGAAACAATGCCGGTGCTATCGGTTGACGATGGCATCGAGGCCTTGCTCGGCTTCACCGTGGAGGATTTTCTGGCGTCTCGGGTGGTGCTGAGAGATCGCATCCACCCGGACGATGGCGATATCTCCGAGCAGCTTTTTTCGTTTGATTACCAGGGCCGCTCCGGCGCCTGCAATCTCCGGCTCAGGCATGCCGATGGCCGCATTCGCTGCGTCAAGGCCTACTACACGAAGCAGCCCCAGGGCGCCGCGCGGGGCGCCGTCCTCGACCTGCATCTCCAGGACGCAAAAAGCCTTTGGGTGCATCAGGCCGGTCAGATCATGATGGTCAACTTCAAGGCCATGATGGAAAACACGGACGATTACATCTATTTCAAGGATCGCAACCACGTGTTTACCGGTGCCAGCCAGACGCTGGTGTCCATCACCGATCCTTCCGTGCACTGGACCGACCTACTCGGCCAGACCGATTACGATGTTTTTCCCGAGGCCTACGCCGATATTTACTACCGGCTGGAGAAGCAGGTCTTCGCCGGCATTCCGGTTGCCCACGAGATTCAGGAATTCCTGGATAACCAGGACAACCAGGGTTGGGTGGACAACCGCAAATACCCGATCCGGGACGATAGCGGCGAAATCATCGGGCTGTTCGGCATCGCCCGCGACATCAGCGAGAAGATGTCGGTTGAACTGGCGCTGCGGCGGGAGCGGGAAAAGCTTCAGCTGATTCTCGACTACGCGCCGATAGGCATCTGGTTGCAGGATGGCGGCGGCAAGATGTCTTTCGTCAATAACGCTTTCTGCCAGGCGATGGGCATTCCCGAGGCGCGCTTTCTCGCCGTGCCGCATTACGCGGAATTGATGCCGGAGGCGTTTCGGCCGCAATGCCTGGCCTCGGACGCCAAGGCGCTGGCGAGCGGCGATGTCAGCGTGACGCATCAGCAATTGCCATTCGTCGACGGTCAGGTGCATGACCTGCGTGTGCTCAAGGCGGTGAAACGCGACGAAAACGGTGCGCCCGTGGCCCTGGTGGGGTTGAGCCTGGATATCACCGAGGAGCTGCGGCGGGAACGGGCGCTGCGCGAGAATGAAATCAAATTCCACACCATGCTCGACTGGACTTACGACTGGGAATACTGGATCAGCCCCGAGGGCCGGTTCCATTACATGACTCCATCGGTCGAGCGCATCACCGGTTACCCGGCAAGCTTTTTCCAGGCAAAGCCGGAGTTGTTCGACCAATTGGTTCACCCCGAAGATCAGGACCTGTGGCGGCGGCATCTGGACGAGACGGCTTGGGAAATGCAATCAGGCCAAGCGCGTGAAGTCGACTTGCGCCTCATCCACCGCGATGGTTCGAGCGTCTGGGTGACGCATTCGGTCCGACCGGTGCTGGACGCGGAGGGCCACTGTCTCGGTCGACGGGGAACGGTGCGCGACATCGGTGAGCGCAAACGCCTGGAAGCGTCGCGGGAGGCGGCGCTGACCCGGTTGCGCCTGATCGCCAGCCGGGTGCCCGGGGTACTTTGCGAGTATCGCCTGCGCCCCGATGGCAGTTCCTGTTTTCCCTTCGCCAGCGATGCCATCCGCGATATTTTTCACGTCAGCCCCGAGGAGGTCCGCGAGGACTCGACCAAGGTGCTCGCGATGACGCATCCGGACGACATGGAGGCGTTGATCGCCTCCATTCGCCAGTCGGCGGCGGCAATGACGCCGTGGCGCCATGAATATCGGATCCAGTTAGAGGACGGTAGCGTTCGCTGGCTGTTCGGCAATTCGCTGCCGCGTCGGGAGGAGGATGGCTCGGTGCTCTGGCATGGCTTCGTTACCGACATGACCGAGAGCAAGCAGGCCGAGGAAAAGGTACACCTGGCCGCCAGCGTCTTTTCCCACGCGCGTGAAGGCATTCTGATCGCCGCCGCCGATGGCGCGATCATCGAGATCAACGACGCCTTCACCCGCATCACCGGCTATGACCGCGACGAGGTATGCGGCCTCAACCCGCGCTTTCTCAACTCCGGCCGCCAGAGCGATGAGTTCTACGCGCTCATGTGGCGGGCATTGGCCGAGCAAGGCCACTGGTCCGGCGAAATCTGGAATCGGCGCAAGAATGGCGAGATCTTCGCCGCGATGGAAACCATCAGCGCGGTGCGTGACGCGCGCGGCGATATCCGGCAGTACGTGGCGCTGTTCACCGATATCACCCCACTCAAGGATCACGAACGGCGGCTCGAACATATCGCCCACTACGATTCCCTGACCGGCCTGCCGAACCGGGTGCTGCTCGCCGATCGTCTGCACCAGGCCATGGCGCAGGCGCTGCGGCGGGGACAGAAGCTGGCGGTGGCCTATATCGACCTGGATGGTTTCAAGGCCGTCAATGACCGTCATGGCCATGATGTCGGCGACCTCCTGCTGGTGGCCGTCGCCGCCAGCATGAAGCAGGCGCTGCGTGAAGGCGACACCCTGGCCCGCCTGGGAGGCGACGAGTTTGTCGCCGTGCTGTTGGACCTCGCCGATAGCGATACCGCCGAACCGCTGCTCGCCCGTTTGCTCGCCGCAGCCTCCGAACCTTTGATTAGCGGCAGTCTTACCCTCCGGGTATCGGCCAGCGTCGGCGTGACCCATTACCCGCAGACGGATGAGGTCGATGCCGATCAGTTGCTCCGTCAGGCCGATCAGGCCATGTACCAGGCCAAGCTGGCCGGCAAGAGCCGCTACCACAGCTTCGACGCCGAGCTTGATCGCAGCGCCCGCGGCCATCATGAAAGCCTGGAGCGCATCCGACGCGCCCTGGCGGCGCGTGAATTCGTGCTGCATTACCAGCCCAAGGTGAATTTGCGTCGGGGCACAGTCATCGGCGTCGAGGCCCTGATTCGCTGGAACCATCCGCTGCGCGGCCAGTTGCCGCCGGCGGTATTCCTGCCGGTGATTGAAAATCACGCCTTGATCGTCGAACTCGGCGAGTGGGTCATCGAGTCCGCCCTGCTTCAACTCGAAGCCTGGAGGGAGGACGGCCTGGACCTGCCGATCAGCGTCAATATCGCGGCCCGCCAGTTGCAGCAGGCGAATTTCGTCGAACGGTTGCGTGCGTTGCTGGCGGCGCACCCCACCATCAAACCCTCCAGCCTGGAACTGGAGGTGCTGGAAACCAGCGCGCTGGAAGATCTGGCCCAGGTCTCCCAGGTGCTCGAGGATTGCCGCGAGCTTGGCGTCATGTTCGCCCTCGACGATTTCGGTACCGGCTATTCCTCCCTGACCTATCTGAAACGCCTCGCGGTCAGCCAGCTCAAGATCGACCAGAGCTTCGTCCGCGACATGCTCGAAGACCCGGACGATCTGGCGATCCTCGAAGGCGTGCTCGGCCTGGCCACCGCGTTTCGTCGCCAAGTCATCGCGGAGGGCGTGGAGACCGTGGAACATGGCGTCATGTTGCTGCAACTGGGCTGCGAACTGGCGCAGGGCAACGTCATCGCCCGCCCCATGCCAGCGGCCGAGTTGCCGGGCTGGCTGGCCGCGTGGCGCCCCGATCCGCGTTGGGTCGCGGTGTCCTCGACGAAACTCGACGATTTGCCGCTGATCTATGCCGGCGTCGAACACCGCGCCTGGATTATGGCTGTCGAATCCTTCCTCGGCGGTGAACGCAAGTCGCCGCCACCGCTGGATCATCATCAATGCCGCTTCGGTTGCTGGCTGGAAAGCGAAGGCCTGGCGGCGCATGGCGCGAAGCCCGCCTACCTGCGCATCGAAGTGCTGCACCAGCAGGCGCATACGCTCGCCGTCGAACTCTGCGAACTCCAGGCCCGGGGGCTTGCTGGGCAGGCGCTGGCCCGCTTGGGTGAGCTGCACGCTGTGCGCGATGACTTGCTCGAACAGTTGATGGAATGCACGCGGGAAGGGTGGCATTGAGAGTCGAGCAATGCTGGTCAGGAGTGCCCACGGGGGCTTTGCATCGACGCCGGCTTTCCTGGTGAAAAGCTTTCGTCGTAAGCTGACGGCATCGATTCAATGAGATGACAGGAACGAGGCCTATATGTCACAAGTCAACCAACGCCTGGACCAGGTGGTCCTCGATGCGCGGCGCAATGCCGAAAAACGGGAAATGGGCTATCGCGCTCAGGCGTTGAAGCTGTTTCCCTGGGTGTGCGGGCGCTGTGCCCGCGAGTTCACGCACAGCACACTGCAACTGCTGGAAGTCCACCACAAGAACAGCAACCACGATGACAACCCGCCGGACGGCGGCAACTGGGAGCTCCTTTGCACGTATTGCCATGAGAACGAGCACGCCAAGCTGAAGGACATGGCGGGCCGTTCGGACGTGGGCACCGAGACATCGACCGCCACTTTCAACCCCTTCGCCGACCTGAAGGCGCGGATGGCGTCCAAGTAAACGCGTTAGCGGCTTCCTATCCTTCGCAAATTCGGTCTAAGGAAGCGCTGATTTATTCCGTCACACCCGCGAAGGCGGGCATCCAGATTGTTGATTTCACTGGGTTCCCGCCTGCGCGGGAACGACGGATGCAGCGCAGCGGAATCCGGGGAGTTGTGTGGATTCCCCGGCCAAATAATCCCGGATTCCATTGCATTCCATCCGGGCTACGCAACTGATTCACTCGCGCGCCGATTGTCTATCCTTGGGGAGCGTATAGGAGGCACATCATGTTCAAGCACATCCTGGTTCCCGTTGACGGCAGCGAGTTGTCCGACGACATGCTGCTTCAAGCCTGTTCCTTCGCCCGCGAAACCAACGCCCGAATAACCTTCTATCACGCGAAGCCCGCCTATTTTCCGGCCACCATTGCCGGCGAGGTGATGTTCGACGATGTCGCGGCTTATGACACCTTTCGCGCCGCTGTCGATAAGCAGGCCGAATCGATACTCAAACAGGCGGCCGGGGCGGCAAGCAATGCCGGTGTGGAATGCGAGACCTTGAGCAGCGAATGCGAGTCCACACACCAGGGAATCATCGCGGCGGCCGAAAGCGGGGGCTGCGATCTCATTTACATGGCCTCGCACGGCCGCCGTGGCGCCAGCGCCCTGTTGCTTGGATCGGAAACCCACAAAGTGCTGACGCACTGCAAGACTCCGGTGCTGGTGCATCGTTAGCGAGGCGGTCAGCCTGCGGCCGTGATTCGTGTTGAAGAAACATGGCCGGGGTTCCCACGCGTGGCGCCGGCTTCCAGCCGGCGTCTTTGTTGTGAAGGAGGTAGGCCACAGGCGCGTGAAATCTTCATGTCAACGCCCAATGGTCCGCTTGTTCACACGCGTTTCAACGGCTGTCGAACTCGAACTCCAGACCTAGTCGCTCCAGGCTGATTCGGTATGTGTCGGCCACCGCGTCGAGGAAGGGCTTGCCGGCCTGGAGGTCGCGCAGCATGGCGGCGAAGCCACCGGGATCACGCCGTTGCAGGTATTGCAGAAAGCGCCAGGCCTGGCGGTAGAACTGGTGAATGGACATCTTGAAGTCGGCGGCCCGGTGGCGTTTTTTCGCGGTGTCCAACTGCGCGAAATCGATCCTTCGGCCGGAATCCCAGGCGTTGCAGGCGTCCTCGTCGCTGCTGAATTCGGCACCGCCGCCGTCGGCGACCAGGCTGGCGAGACCTTCGTGGAACCAGATCGGTAGGTCGGCGGTGTAGTGGCCGAGGCGCTGGCCCAGGTGCAGGTGGGAGAGTTCATGCGCCAGGATGCCGGGCAACCGTTCGTTTTCTTCAAGATCCAGTTTCGGCGAGAGGGTGAGTATTTCGCCGGGCAGGACGGCGGCGGTATAGCCGGGTATGGGTACCAGTCGGCTGAAACAGGGCGGAGTCGAGCACACATAGACGCGCGGTAGCCGCTCGAATGGCAGGCCGTGCACGCTTTCAACCTTGTTGATCGCCGGGCCCAGCAAGCGGGAGACTTCTCCGGCATAGGCCTCGCCCCCAAGCTCGTGCCAGACCCGGGCGTCGTTATTCAGCGGCGTGAACCCTTCCGCAGGAAAGGCGCTAAGGCGGGGGGTCGCGCAACCGGCCAGAAACAGGGTGAACAGGCCGGCCAGCAGCGTGGGCGAAACAAAGCCCACATTCATGCTACTTGTCGCTGATTACATCGACGCCCTTGGGGGGGGTGAAGCGGAACAAGCTCCCGCCCAGGGCCGGGTTGCGCTCCAGGTTGGAGAACCGCAGCAGTGTGGTCTGGCCGAAGTTGTCTTTCAGTTCCATCGCTTGCAGGCTATCGCCCTTGAAGCCGAGCAGCACCATTTCAAAACTGCCGTCCTTGGATTTCGGCGCAGCTTCGACCCAATCGAGGCCATCCTTGTTGCCGGCGTCTTTCAGATTAAAGCGTTTCTCGATGTCGTTCTCGCCGGCCAGCAGGGCGGCCGGGCTATCGCCGATGGCGAGATCGAGCTTGCGCACGGTGACCTGTTCGAGATCCTCGTCGTAGATCCATAGCCGTTTGCCATCGCCGACCAGCAGTTGCGCGTAGGGCTTCTGATAGACCCAGCGGAACTTGCCGGGACGAGAGAAGAACAGGGTGCCGCTCGATTCCTGGATTTTTCGGCCGTTGCGGTCGAATACGGTCTGGCTGAACTGGGCCTTGAGTCCCTTGGTCTGGTTGACGAAGTTGGACAGCCGCGACTGGGCGTCGGCGAGGGCGGGGAGTGGGGCCAGTACGGTGGCGCACAGGGAGAACAACAGGGGGAGCAGGGTTTTAAGGGTCATTTCTCGGGGCGATCACTTCTCGGTTGCCATTGGTTTGCATAGGGGAGACCAGCCCGGCGCGTTCCATCGCTTCGATGAGCCGGGCGGCACGGTTGTAGCCGATCCTGAGTTGCCGCTGCACCGAGGAGATCGAGGCGCGGCGGCTCTTGAGCACATAGGCGACGGCGTCGTCGTAGAGCGCGTCCACCTCGGCGTCGCTCGCATCCGCGTCCTCTCCATCCTCGTCCTCGGGATTGGCCAACACTCCTTCGTCATATTGTGGCGGCCCAAGTTCCTTGAGCCAGGCACAAACTCGATGCACTTCGTCGTCGGAAACGAAGGCGCCATGCACCCGGGTGGGGACGCCGTGGCCGGGTGGCAGGTAGAGCATGTCGCCCTGGCCGAGCAGGGATTCGGCGCCTTGCTGGTCGAGAATGGTGCGCGAGTCGATGCGGCTGGTGACCTGGAAGGCGACGCGGGTGGGAATGTTGGCCTTGATCAGGCCGGTGATGACGTCCACCGAGGGCCGCTGCGTGGCGAGTACCAGATGCATGCCGGCGGCGCGCGCCTTCTGCGCCAGGCGGGCGATGAGTTCCTCCACCTTCTTGCCGGCGACCATCATCAGGTCGGCCAGTTCGTCGATGAGGACGACGATGTAGGGCAGGGCGCTCAGGCGTTCCGGGTTCTCCGGGGTGATGGAGAATGGGTTGGTCAGCGGCATGCCGGCCTTTTCCGCTTCTTTCAGCTTGTGATTGAAGCCGGCGATGTTGCGTACCCCGAAGGTGGACATCAGGCGGTAGCGCTTGTCCATCTCGCCGACGCACCAGTTGAGCGCGCTGGCGGCCAGCTTCATGTCGGTGACCACCGGCGCGAGCAGGTGCGGGATGCCCTCGTAGGAAGAGAGTTCCAGCATCTTCGGGTCGATCATGATCAGCCGTACATCCTCCGGCGTCGATTTGTAGATCAGTGACAGGATCATGGCGTTGATCGCCACCGATTTGCCGGAGCCGGTGGCGCCGGCCACCAGCACGTGCGGCATCTTGCCGAGATCGGCGACGATGGGGTTGCCGCTGATGTCCTTGCCCATGGCTAGAGTCAGCGGTGAGGCGTTGTCGTTGTAGACCTTGGCGGAGAGGATTTCGGTCAGGCGTACCACCTGGCGCTGGCTGTTGGGCAGTTCCAGGCCCATGCAGGTCTTGCCGGGGATGGTTTCCACGACACGGATGCTGACCAGCGATAGCGCGCGCGCCAGGTCCTTGGCGAGGTTGGTGACCTGGCTGCCCTTGACCCCGGAAGCCGGTTCCACTTCGTAGCGGGTGATGACCGGGCCGGGGTAGGCGGCCAGCACTTGTACCTCGACGCCGAATTCGCGCAGCTTGCGCTCGATCAGGCGCGATGTGGCCTCCAGGCTGGCCTGGTCGATCTGGGTGGTGGTGACCGCCTGGTCGTCGAGCAGGCGCAAGGGCGGCCGCTGATCGCTGGGCAGGTCGTGGAACAGGCGTTCCTGGCGCTCTTCCAGGGCGCGCTCGGATTTCACGATGATCGGTGCCGGCGCCTCGATGCGTACCGGCGGCTCCTTGACCATGCGCTTGCGCTCCTTGCGGACCACTTCCTCGCGCTCGTTCAGCGCTTCCTGGCCGGCCTGGCGGTCTCGTCGCGTCTGCCAGGCGGCCCAGATGCCCGTGAACAGGGTCTCGATGCCGGCGCCGATGCGTTCCGCGAGGCTGATCCAGGAGAGGCCGGTGAACAGGCTGAAACCCGCGCCCCAGGCAAGCAACAGCAACACGGTGCCGCCGTCGAAACCGAAGGTGCTGTGCAACAACCGCGCCAGGGCGCCGCCGAGCGCGCCGCCCGCGCGAAGTGGCAGCTCAATGCCGCCGCCATGGAAACGCAAGGCTTCCAGCGCGCTGCTGCTCAGCAGTACCAGCAGGAAACCGATCAGGGTGATGGAGAGGCCGTGGCGGTGCTTGCTCTCGACCGCGCCCTCGCCGATGTTGCGATAGCCCCACCAGACCAGGAACAGCGAGAGCATCACCCACCACCAGGCGGAGACACCGAATAGATAGAGCAGCAGGTCGGACAGCCAGGCGCCGAAATGGCCGCCGGTATTCGCCACGGCCTGATCCATGCCGGTGCGCGACCACCCTGGGTCGCTGGCGTGATAGCTGAGCAGGATCATGCCCAGGTAGATCGCCAGACCGACGGCGGCCAGCCACCAGACTTCGCGCAATTGCCGCGCGACACGAGGCGCCAGCGGCTTCTTGAAGGATTTGGGTACGGCGCAACGCCGTGAAGATGTCTTGCCAAGCATGGCGCGCACTATAAAGGATGCCTCCCTTCGCCTGTAGTCCCGGAACGCAGTATTCATCGTGGCGGGGGGCGGCATTGGGCACACCCGGGGCGATTGAGGCATTCAAGAAATATCGCCAGCGGCCGAAAGAAGGGGGCGCGGGCGGCGAGCGGTCGCCGGTGCGAACCTTGGGAGTATTTGTAATGGATGGAAGTGAAACGGATACCGCGAAGCAGGATCAGGTGGTGCATGACGCGGATTTCACCGATATGCACCTCAAGGTGGGGGAACTCTTGATCGCGCAGCCCCTGGCGGTGTCCGGGGCCGAACCATTCACGGTCAGCTTCATCGGCGCGCATGGTCGCCTGAGCTTCCTGACTTCCTTGCCCAGCGCCGGGGACCGGGGAATGTGGGTCACGCCCGGCAGCCAATTCAAGTTCAGGGTGGTTCATGGCATGTATGCCTACGCCTTCACCGCGCGCAGTCTGCGCACACATTCACGACCCTACCCCTATGTGCATTTCTCGATGCCGGAGGGCGTGAAGTACCGCCAGATTCGCCAATCGCACCGCCTGGAAACCCGCTTGCCGGTAGAAATTAGTCGCGCCGACGGCTCCCGTACCCTGGCGATCATGCGCGACATCAGCGAACACGGCGCCAAGCTGGAGATGAGCTGCCTGCTCGATGAAGTTGGCGCGGAAATTACCCTGACCATTCCGATTCTGCTGCCTCAGGCGGTCAGTAGCCTTACCGTGACAGGAACGATCCGCAACCGCGGCGACCTTGAGCACGCCATGGCGGCGGGCCGTTTTTATTACGGGGTCAGCTTCACGTCACTGGCCCCGGAAGCGGCCACCCTGCTGCAACACTTCATCGACCACCTGCTGGCTGAGCAATTGGCCTGAACCTGGGACGGTTTGCGCGCGGACTGAGGACACACTGATGAGCGCCTCAGGTCACGTTCAGCAATCGGGTGCGTGCATCGGAGCTGTCTGAGAGGCTGTGAAAATTGCCTGCGCCCACCATACCGTCATTCCCGCGCAGGCGGGAATCCAGTTCGTAGGGCCGACTACCTTCAGACTTCCTGATCCCCCGCGCATTGGCAATGGCACTGTACCGTAGCCCGGTACAGGCGTGCGGCGCGCTGACTCCCCCCTTTGGAAAAGGGGGGCTGGGGGGGATTTAGCGGGCGTTCAGTGGCGGCTCGACCTTGG
>JAURYL010000113.1 GCA_030653935.1 Pseudomonadota bacterium | reverse complement strand
ACCAGCCCAGGTGGTTCTCCAGGTAGAACCTTCACAATCCATGGTGCGGTTCGCTGCGCTCACCACACCCTACGTCCTACCGTTCTTCATCGCGGCGGCAGCGGGTAGCCCGGATGCAGCGCAGCGGAATCCGGGGAGTTGTGTGGATTCCCCGGCCAGATAATCCCGGATTCCATTGCATTCCATCCGGGCTACGCAACTACCAACACGATTTGCGAAAACAGCCTTTTCAAAACACGGGGGCTCGTCGCTCCCTAACGCCGCTACGCCTTCACCGCGCAAAGCCTTTGCACACAGCGCCGATGCTCCGGCTCCTCGACATCCTCGAAGGCGCGCACGCGCATTTCGCCTCGCGCCAGTTCCAGCAATTCGCCCGGCAGCAGCAAATGCGCAGGATTGCGCGGGCGGCCATATTTGGCCTGGCCGAGGCTGAAGGTTTCGTAGATCAGGACGCCGCCCGGTTCAAGCGCGGCGATGATGGCGTCGAACAGGGGACGGTGCAGGTAGTTGGTGACCACCACGGCGTGAAAGGTGTCGCCTGGAAACGGCCAGGCGGCCGCTTCCAGACGGCCTGTAGCCAGGTGATGTTCGGCGCGTCACGCAATGGCTCAACAAGCGACAGATCACGATCCACCGCGCTGACCTGATGCCCGAGTCCGGCGAGATAAAGCGCATGGCGGCCGCCCCCACAAGCCAGGTCGAGGACGCGCCCACCCGGAGGGATCAGACCGGCCCAGCGCCGCACCCAGTCCGAGGCGTTCTGGTTGAACCAGATCGTCATTGCCCGCCGACGCCGCGCATGGCGCTCATCCCGGCCTCCAGTGCCTGCATCCAGATGCGGTCCAGTTGCGCGGGCAGATAGGCCAGCGTGAAGTAGAGCACCAGGAAACCGGCGCCGAGGGTGAGCGGAAACCCGATCGCGAAGATGTTCAGTTGCGGCGCGGCGCGCGACATCATGCCGATGGTGAGATTGGTGGCGAGCAGGGCGGCGGAAACCGGCAGGGCGATATGCAGGCCGGTGCTGAACATCGCCCCTCCCCAGTGCACCACGGCGGCGAAACCCGGCGCGGTAAGGACGGGGCTGATCGGCACCTCGACAAAACTTTGCACCAGCGCGGTGATGACCAAGTGATGGCCGTTGAAGGCGAACAGGATAAGCGACGTGGTGATGACCAGAAACTGTGCCACCACCGGCGTCTGCGCGCCGTTGATCGGGTCGAACAGCATGGCGAAGGAGAGGCCCATTTGTATGCCCATGAACTGGCCGGCCACTTCGACCATGGCGAACACGATACGCATGGAAAAACCCAGCACCACGCCGATGGCGATCTGCTGCAACAACATCAACAAGCCCTCACCGGAAACCAGGGCCACTGGCGGCAACGCGGGCAAGACAGGAACAATGGCCACGGTTATCGCGAAAGCCATCACCACCCGAGCCCGCATTGGGATGGAGCGATTGCCGAGCAGCGGGTCGAACCGCAACCAGGCGAGGATGCGCACGAAGGGAAAGAAGTACAAGGCCAGCAGCGCGCCCAGGTCGGCGCTGGACACGGTCAGCATCAACCCACCAGTGTGGGAATACTGCCGAACAGGCGGGCGACGTAGTCCACCATCAATTGCAGCATCCACGGCCCCAACACCACCAGTACCACGAACATCACCAGCAACTTGGGGATGAAGGAGAGGGTCATTTCGTTGATCTGGGTGGCGGCCTGGAAAATGCTGACCAGCAAACCCATGAACAACGCCGCCAGCAACAGCGGCCCACCCACCAGAAAGCCCACTTCCAGCGCTTGGCGAACGATGGCGACGACGGTATCCGGGGTCATACGTGGAAGGTCTGAACCAGTGAAGCGATCAGCAGGCCCCAACCATCCGCCAGCACGAACAGCATGATCTTGAATGGCAGCGACACCAGCATCGGCGAGAGCATCATCATGCCCATCGACATCAACACGCTGGCCACCACCATGTCGATGATCAGGAAGGGGATGAAGACGATGAAGCCGATCTGGAAAGCCGTTTTCAGTTCACTGATGACGAACGCCGGCACCAGCACCTTCAGCGGCGTGTCCTCCGGGCCGGCGAGCGGCGGGATCTTCGCCAGTCGCACGAACAGGGCCAGGTCTTCCTGGCGAGTCTGTTTGAGCATGAAAGACTTGAGCGGCTGGACGCCACGATCAGCCGCTTCCACCAGGGATATCTGGTTGTCGGAATAAGGCTTCCAGGCGACCTCGTAAATCTTGTCGAATACCGGCGCCATGATGAAGAAGGTCAGAAACAGCGACAGACCAATGACCACCGGATTGGGTGGCACCGTCATGGTGCCCATCGCCTGGCGCAGCAGGGACAGCACGATGATGACGCGGATGAACGAGGTCATCATCAACAACGCCGCCGGCAGAAATGTCAGCGCCGTCAGCAGCAGCAGGGCTTCGATGCTGAAAGTGTAATTGGTGGCGCCACCGGCGCCGGGCGTGCTGGAGAATGCCGGAATACCGGGCGCGGCCAGTGCGGTGAGCGGCAGTAAGGCGAGTATCACTGCACCGACCTGATATAGCGCAGGCATCCTGCCCGCATCGTTCGCCCGATCAGAATCACAAGCAGGCTGGAAGCCCGCACTACACGCCTCACGCCTCACAACTCACCCCTCACGCCTGCGCAGGACTTCCTTGAGTTTTTCGGAGAAACCCGACAGGGGGTCATGCAGCGCCGGGGCGCTCATCCCCTCGGGGCGCGGCAGGGTATGCAGGGTATTCACCTGACCGCCACCGACACCCAACAACAGCCAGGTGTCGCCAACCTCCACCACCACCAGTTTTTCCCGTGTGCCCAGCATCACGCCGCCCACCACCTTGACCACGCCCTGGGCGCCGGTCTGGCCGGGGGAAAACCGGCGCATGAACCAGAAGAACGCCATCATCACCGCCAGCACGATGAGCAGGCCGAGCAACCCCTGGAACAGCACGCTCCCGGTGGACAGCGCGGGCGGTTCGGCGGCCCAGGCCGGGCTGATAAAAAGTACCGCGACAACGAGCAACCGGCTCATTTGTTGATCCGACGCAGGCGTTCGGCCGGGCTGATGATGTCGGTGAGGCGAATGCCGAACTTGTCATTGACCACCACCACCTCACCCTGGGCGATCAGGCAACCGTTGACCAACACATCCATCGGCTCGCCGGCGAGGCCGTCCAGTTCAACCACCGAACCTTGCGCCAGTTGCAGCAGGTTGCGTATGGCGATCTTGGTGCGACCTAGCTCCACCGTGAGATGGACGGGAATATCGAGGATCAGGTCGAGATTGTTGGCCGCCGGCGCGACGGCGCCGGTATCAAAATTCTGGAAAATCTGCGCCTTCGCGGTTGGCGCGGCCTCGGGTGTGGCCGGGGCGGTGGCGGCGGTCGCCTTGTCCGCGACATCCTGCTCCGCCAAGGCGGCGGCCCAGTCGTCCATGCTGTCGTCGGCGGCGGCATCCGTCGAATCCGTCCCGGTCGACTCCTGCTCGGCCAGCGCGGAGGCCCAGTCGTCGGCGGAGATGTCTTCCTTCTTTTCCGCTTCTTCGCTCATCGCTTGCTCCCGACACAGGCCATGCGATCCGGGCCATTGAGCACACGATCAACCTTGAGCGCCAACTGTCCGTTCTTCTGACCATAGTGGCACTGGAACAGCGGCACACCATCGACTTCCGCCACCACGGCTTCGGGTACTTCCAGGGAGATCACATCACCCACCTTGAGATCGATAATCTGACGCAGGGTCACGGGCGCCTGGCCGAGATTCGCGACCAGTTCCACTTCCGCGTCCTGCACCTGCAACGACATCTGCGAGACCCAACGCTCGTCCAGCTCGGCGCGGTCGGCCTGCATGGTGCTGGTGAGCTGGTCTCTGATCGGCTCGATCATACTGTAGGGCATGCAGACGTGAAAATCGCCGCCGCCGGAACCCAGCTCGATATTGAAGGTATTCACCACCACGACCTCGGTCGGCGTGGCGATATTGGCGAACTGGGTATTCATCTCCGAACGCACGAATTCAAATTCAACTGGATAGATGGATTCCCAGGCTTTCTTCATTTCCTCGAAGACCACGTCCAGCATTTTCCGGATGATGCGCTGCTCGGTGGGTGTGAAATCGCGCCCTTCCACACGCATGTGATAGCGGCCGTCACCGCCGAACAGGTTATCCACCACCAGGAACACCAGATTCGGATCGAACACGAACAGGGCGGTGCCGCGCAGCGGGTTCATGTGCACCATGTTCAGGTTGGTCGGAACCACCAGGTTGCGCACGAACTCGCTGTACTTGATGACGGTCACCGGTCCGACGGAAATCTCCGCGTTGCGGCGGATCAGGTTGAACAGGCCAACGCGGAAATTGCGCGCGAATCGTTCATTGATGATCTCCAGCGTCGGCATGCGCCCACGCACGATCCGTTCCTGACGACCGATGTCATAGGCGCGCACCCCGCCGCTGCCCTCCTCCGCGGCCGCGTCGTCAGGCTCGCCGGTCACCCCGCGCAGCAGGGCGTCAACCTCCTCCTGGGAAAGGATGTCGTCAGCCATGGCGCCTCTACCGTCCGCCCTGTCCTTACTGGATGATGAATGCCGCGAACAACACTTTCTTCACCCCTTTGGATTTCTTCTTCACGCCCAGCACTTCGTTGACCGCTTTCCCGACTTCCTCGGCCAGTTTGGCCTTGCCCTCGGGTTGAGCCAGTTCCTCGGCGGTCTTGCTGGAGAGCAGACGAATCAGGGAATCGCGTACCTCGGGCATGTGCGCCTTGATCTTTCCCTGCACCTTGGAATCCGCGACCATCAATTGAATTTCGGTCTGGAGGTAGGATTCCTGGTCGGCCAGATTGACGGTAAAGGTTTCCAGTTTCTCGTAAACCGGGGGTTTGCCATCCTCCTCTTCCTCTTCATCCCCTTCGTCGGCGGCGGCTTCCTCGTCGCCGTGATCCGCCTTGGCTTTCTTCTCGCTGGCCGGCTTGGATAGCAACAAATAGGCGCCCGCGCCGCCTCCGATCAGCACCACCGCGAGCACGGCAATGATGATGATGAGCAGTTTTCCTTTTTTCTTGGGGGCTTCAGCCTCAGCCGGTGCGGCTTCTTTGGACATGTCGTCTCTCTCCGAATAGCATTACAAGCAAAATATCACACAAAAACAGCGTGTTCGTGAAAAAAGCTTAAGTTCTTTATTACGACACGCAAGACGGGAAGGCAAGCACCTTCCGAGCCTTCATCGGAACCACGCGGAAATTCTTGAGGCTATCCCCCCGAAAACCTGTCGGGATTTACTCGGAGACGGCGGATATGGCCCATTTTCACTGGGGCCAACAGCTCATGGGTCGACCATGAAACACCAACAAGCTCGCTACGCGTAGAGATCGATCAGGCCCAGGCCGGCGCGAACCACGCCACCAGCCAAGGGCGCGAGCGCGGCATTCGCCTCGTCGGCGGTCAGCTTGGCTCCGGCGCGCGCGGAACCGCCCGCCTCGTCTCGGGAAAATGCCTCGTCGCGCACTTGCGCATCACCGAGCATGATGCCGGCCTGCGCCATCAACTCGCGCAGCCTGGGCAACGCGGACTCGATGGCCTCCCTGACCAGCGGGTTCGGCGAGTAGAACTGCGCGCCCGCCTCACTCCCGGAGAGCGACAGGCGCACTTCCAATGCGCCTAATTGCGGTGGATTCAAGGAAAGATCAGCCGATTGCGCCTGGCGCCCAACCAACCAGACGATCTTTTCGGAAAACTCGGCGGGGAAGCCCTGGCTACGCAAGGGCGCATCGAGCGTGGCGCGGATGGGCGCTTCAGCGGTTCGCGCAAATTGCTCCAACGGGCCGAGTTGGCGCGTGGCGGCGAGCACGGACGGGTCCAGCGGTCTGCCCGCCTCCACCGGCGTGGTCACAGCCGTCAACGGCGGCAACACCTCGCCGCCCCCTTCCAGCAAAGCGGCGGCCTGGGTGCTGGCCTGGGCACCGCCCAGCGCAAGCACTTGTTGCGCCGGCGTCAACGGCAATTCTTGCCTTTGCCCAACCCCGGAAGCGGCAGAAGTTGCCGCCATCTCCGGCGCCATTTTCGACTGCATGGTTCGAAGCACACGCGGCGCCAACTCGGCCGCGGGCTCGTCGGCATCCGTAGCGGACGTAGCGGACGCGGCCTTGACCGCCACATTGGCCACGGCAATTGGCAACAGTGCGACGTCCGCCGCTTTTTCCGCCTCGACAATCTGCTGCGGCGGCGGCTTCCTGGCCGGTGGCTGGTCTGCCAGCGTGACCTGTTCGGACAACAGCAACGGCGGCAAGAGCGCCGGCGTTTCCGCCGCGCCCATCTGCGCGGAAAGCACGTTCTCGAACAGGCCTTCCGGCAGCAGCCCCGCCAAAGCCTTGCCATGGGCCGCCGTGGGCGCTTGTTTCTGGGAAGCCGCCAACACGGTCATGAAATCAGCCATGATTATCTCCAGTTCATTCGCCTGGCAGATAAGCAGGTTCCATGCCGGCTCAAACGTTCTAGAAGGGAATATCGTCGTCCATCTCACCGAAGCCGCCACCCGGGGCGCTTGCGGCGGCTCCACCGGCAGGCTTGCCGCGCGGTGCGCTTTCCATCGGCGGCGCGTCATAGTCGGCGGTGCCGCTGTTGGCGCCGCCCTGGCGCGAACCGAGCATTCTCATTTCATCGGCGACGATCTCGGTGGTGTATCGATCCTGGCCGGACTGATCCTGCCATTTGCGCGTCTTCAGTGAGCCCTCGATATAAACCTGGGAGCCCTTGCGCAGGTATTGGCTGGCAATTTCAGCCAACTTGCGGAAAAAGACCACCCGATGCCACTCGGTGGCCTCGCGTTTGTCACCGCTGTTCTTGTCCTTCCAGGTATCCGTGGTCGCCAACGTGATGTTGGTCACCGCCTCGCCACTGGGCATATAACGGGTTTCCGGGTCTTTCCCCAGGTTGCCGATCAAAATCACTTTGTTCACCGAAGCCATTCAATGTCCTCCTTGCAGTAAATGTTTCACGCCTTCCTCGTCCCAACCGTTCTGGCTCACCTTGAGCAGCACGGCGCCTTCATCCGGCAACACGGTCACCGCCTCGACGCCGGCGAAAACCGTGAGATTGGTCGCCAGACGTTGTGCTTCCACGGCGCTCAGGGCGCCGACATGGAACATCTGGGTCTTCACTCGCGGCGGCGGCACCATGCGCGCGGCCAGCAACAACCAGATCGCCATCAACGCCGCGCAAAATACGAACACGGCGGCGAAGCCCTGGTAGTGCGCCAGCCAGCCGCCGGCGAGACCGCCGAAAAACATGCCGAGGGCCTGCGAGGTGTTGTAGACGCCCATTGCCGTGCCTTTGGCCTCGGGCGGGGCAATCTTGGAGACCAGCGAAGGCAGGCTGGCTTCCAGGATATTGAATGCCACGAAATAGATGAACAACGACGCCACCACGCCCCAGAACAAGTGCATGGAGAAGGCCAGGCCGATCTGGGCAACGAACATGAGGGCAATGGCGGCCACGAATACCTTCTTCAGTTCGCCACGTTTTTCGCTATAGATGATGACCGGCACCAGCAACACCAGCGACGCCAGCAGCACCGGCAGGTAAACCTGCCAGTGGTGGATCGCATCCAGCCCGCCATCGACCAGCGCGAAGGGCACGACGATGAACATCGCCATCTGCGCCGCGTGCAGCGAAAAGATACCCCAGTTCAGACGCAACAACTCGACCTGGCGCAAGACATCACCGAGCCGCGCCGGGTTGGCCTCGGCGTCCGAGTGGAAGGCGGTCTTGCCGGGGTTGGGGGTGACGTACTTGACCACCAGAATCGCCAGCAGCGCCAGCACGCCGGTCATGGCGAACATGCCGGGCACGCCGATCCAACTGTAGAACGCCGGCCCGGCCGCCATGGAAACGGCGAAGGCCAGGCCGATGGTGCTGCCGATCATGGCCATCGCCTGGGTGCGTTTTTCCTCGCGCGTCAGATCCGCCAGCAAGGCCGTCAGCGCCGCCGAAATGGCGCCGGCGCCTTGCAGCGCGCGGCCGATCAGCACCCCCATGAGATCGTCGGCGTTGGCCGCGTAAAAACTACCCAGGGCGAAGATCAACAGGCCGACGATGATCACCGGCTTGCGCCCAAAACGATCCGAGGCCATGCCGAAGGGAATCATCAAGAGCGCCTGGGTCAGGCCGTACATGCCCAAGGTGAGACCGATCATGGTGTGGTTATCGCCGCCCGGCAGGGTCTTGGCGTAGAGCGCGAACACCGGCAGGATCAGGAACATACCCAACATGCGCAGCCCGAAAATACCGGCCAGTGACGCGGCGGCGCGGCGTTCGGTGGAAGTCATCGGATTGGAGTCGGAGCGGGGCATGGAGGGGGGGCGGGCTCGCGTCGAGCCGGATACCACGGGAGCGAAAAAACCGCGCCATTCTAGCCCGGATATTTCATGAATCCTCGCGCGCCCTCGCTGGCCCCTTGTCCGCACAGGAAACCTTGCTCAGTCGGGCGTATGAATCACTACGCCGCTCCTTCGCAAAATCCCCCGTACAAACAATGGACTGCGCGACCATCACGCGAATTCATGAAATATCCGGGCTAGCCTTTTTCCCCAGGCATCCCGTGGCCGACCATGTACCGGGTGCGATTCAAATTGAGGTGACCCGGCGTAGGGGCGGGTTTCAAACCCGCCCCTACCGCGATATTCCACGGCGATGCATACAAAGCGTTGCCAATCGCGGGCAAGCCCGCTCCCACGGCGGGTGTTTCACGATTAGGAACGGGTGCGAAATAACTTGTGCAATTATGGGTGTGCCGGCGGGATGCGATGCAAGGCGCCGGTCGCGCCGCATGGCCATTCCCTGCAAGCGACCGGCAACGCTGCACGCGCGCCCGCCAGTGCAGCCAGAATGTGCAAGTTATTTCGTACCCGTTCCTTACCTCGCCATGCCAACCCTGGTTTCCACAGCAGTTTGAATCGCACCCCATAAAGAGGCGGGACTTGACTGCTACGCTTCCGCCAGACGCATTTCCGCCGCCGCCAGTGCTTCCGGCACGCCCCGCAGGATGAGGATGTCACCAGCTTCCAGACTGGTTTCCGGACCATATTCGGTACCCTGGGCGCCGCGCCGACGGAGGTTGACGAAGGTTGCGCCAAGGCTGGCCAGATCGAGGTCCAGCGGCGATTTTCCCAACTGGCCGAGGCGGCTGTCGACCAGGATGGAAGCCAGGCGTTCGCCACCGGCTTCATCGTCGAGATCGTCGGTGAGGCCGCGGAAATAGCCTCGCATGGCGCCATAGCGCGCTTCACGGACCTGGCGGATGCGTTTGAGTACGCGCGCCAGCGGCACACCGGCCATGAGCAGGGTTTGCGAACCCAGCATCAGCGCGCCTTCGATGACTTCCGGCACCACTTCGGCGGCGCCCGCCGCGCGCAGGGCGTCGAGGTCGCTATCGTCGACGGTGCGCACGATCACCGGAGCGTCGGGTTTCAATTGCTGGACGGCGGCAATCAGCTTGAGGGCGGAGGGCAAGTGGGCAAAGCTGATCACCACGGCGCGAGCGCGGTGCACACCGGCGGCCATCAGCACTTCGGCGCGGCAGGCGTCGCCAAAAACAACGCGGTCGCCAGCCTGGGCCGCCGCGTGCACCCGGCGCGGATCGTCGTCGAGGGCGATGAAGGGGACTTTTTCCGATTCGAGCAGGCGCGCCAGGCTCTGCCCACTGCGCCCATAGCCGCAGACGATGACGTGTTTCTGGATACCGAAGGCGCGGGTGGCGATTTCATGCACATCGCGCGCCTGTTCCACCCAGGCGCCTCCCTCCAGCCGCTTCGCCAGGATATTGCCGAGCATCACGATCAGCGGCGCGGTCAACATGGAGAGCACCATCGCGGCCAACAGGGTCTGATGCGATTCGGCGTCGATGAGGCCACTGCCGAGGGTCAGCGCCAGCAGCACGAAACCGAATTCACCGGCCTGCGCGAGGCCGAGTCCGACCCGCAGCACGACCGGCCAGGAACGTGTGAAGAGGCCGGTCAACAGCGCCACCACCAGAAATTTCCCCAGGACCAGGGCCAACATGATGCCGAGCACCTCACCCCAGTGCCCGGCCACCACGCCGAGATCGAGCATCAGCCCGATGGACACGAAGAACAGCCCCATGAGCACATCACGGAAGGGCCGGATGTCGGCTTCCACCTGGTAGCGGTATTCGGTTTCGGCGATCAGGACGCCGGCGAGGAAGGCGCCCAGCGCCAGGGACAGCCCCGCCTGGTCGGTGACATAGGCCAGGCCCAGGGTGATCAGCAGCACGTTGAGCATGAACAGCTCGGCGGACTTGGCCTGGGAAATCCACTGGAACCAAGGCCGCATCACGCGTTGCCCGATCACCAGGATCACGACCAGCACCAGGGCCGCCTTCAGGCTGGCGTAGAGCAAGGCCTCACCGAGGCCGGCGCTCTGCGCCAGCGCCGGCACGAAAATGATCAGCGGCGCCACCGCGATATCCTGGAACAGCAGCACGCCGAGGATGAGGCGACCGTGTTCGCTATCCAGTTCGTCCCGCTCTGACAGCAATTTGCTGACGATGGCGGTGGACGACATGGCGAGCACGCCGCCGATGGCCAGCCCCTGCTCCCAGGGCAGACCAAATAACAAGCCCAGGGCCATGATGATGAACATGGTGAGGGCGACCTGCATGCCGCCAAGGCCGAAAACAGCCTGGCGCATGGTCTTCAAACGTGAGAGCGAGAACTCCAGGCCGATCGAGAACATCAGGAACACCACGCCGAACTCCGCCAGGTGGCTGGCCGGGGAATCGTGGCTAAAGCGTGGCAGGAAAGGCGCCATGGCGGCGCCGATCAGCACATACCCGACCAGCGCCGGCAAGCCGAGCGCTTTCAGCCAGGCGACGGCGAAAACGCCGCTGGCAAGCAGAATCAGGGTGAGTTCGAGGGTACTGGGCATGGAGTGTGCTTGGGCTGGGAGGCTATACTCTCGGCCCATTATGACATCCACAACCACCTCCCCCGCCGACATCCTCCAGCTTGCGCGCCGCACGCTGGAAATCGAGGCCGACGCCGTCAACGGCTTGCGGGATCGACTCGATCAATCCTTCCCGGAGGCGGTCGCGTTGATCCTGCGCTGCCAGGGCCGCGTGGTGGTTTCCGGCATGGGCAAATCCGGGCATATCGGCGGCAAGATCGCCGCTACCCTGGCCAGCACCGGCACCCCCGCCTTCTTCATGCATCCGGCCGAGGCCAGCCACGGCGATCTCGGCATGATCACCGGCCAGGATGTGGTCATCGCCCTGTCCAACTCCGGCGAGAGCGCGGAAATCGCCGCCATCGTGCCGTTACTCAAGCGGCGCGGCGCCCACCTCATCAGCATGACCGGCAATCCCGCCTCCACCCTGGCGCGCGAGGCGGACATCCATCTCGACGCCAGCGTCGCGCAGGAAGCCTGCCCGCTCAATCTCGCGCCCACCGCCAGCACCACGGCGGCCCTCGCCCTGGGCGACGCGTTGGCGGTGGCGGTGCTTTACGCGCGCGGCTTCACCGCCGAGGACTTCGCCCGCACCCATCCGGGGGGCGCGCTCGGCCGGCGCCTGCTGGTACATGTGCGCGACCTCATGCACAAGGACGCGGCACTGCCGATGGTGGGCGTGGGCGCCAGCCTCAAGGAGGCGTTGCTGGAAATGACCCGCAAGGGCCTGGGCATGACCGCGATCATCGATGACGATCGCCACCTGCTCGGCGTCTTCACCGACGGCGACCTGCGGCGCCTGCTGGACAACGATGTCGATGTGCGGCGGGCGATGATCGCGGAGGTGATGAAACCCGACCCGCGCACCATCCTCGAAGACGTGCTGGCGGTGGAAGCGGCGCGAATGATGGAACAATTCAAGGTCAACGGTCTGCTTGCCGTCAATGCGTCAGGACAGCTTAGCGGAGCACTCAACATGCACGACCTTCTTCGAGCGGGAGTGGTATGAGCCAGGAAGCGATTCAGGAAAGAGCGCGCGCGGTGCGCATGATCGTGTTCGATGTCGATGGGGTGCTCACCGACGGCAGCCTGTTTTTCGGTGACGACGGCCAGGAATACAAGGCATTCAACTCGCGCGACGGCCATGGCATCAAGATGCTGCGCGACGCCGGTGTGGAAACCGGCATCATCACCGGGCGCACCTCGCAAGTGGTGCTGTACCGGGCGCGCAATCTGGGCATCGTCCACCTGTTTCAGGGCGCCGACGACAAACTGGAGGCGTTCGAGCAACTGCTCGCCAGCGTCAATCTCGCCCCCGAGCAAATCGCTTACATGGGCGATGACGTGGTGGATCTGCCGGTGCTGCGCCGCTGCGGCCTGGCGGTCTGTGTGCCGGACGCGGCGGATGAGGTGAAGGCGCGTTGCCATTACGTCACCCGCGCCAACGCCGGGCGCGGCGCCGCGCGTGAAGTCTGTGAGCTGATCATGCGCGCCCAGGGCACCTGGGCCGCGCAAATGGCGCGCTACGATCGATGACAGGCGGTCATCATGTGCACTGGCTGCCGCTCGCGCTGGCGGCCATGATCGCGCTGATGAGCGCCTGGCTGAACCAGTTGGCCAAACCTTCGCGGGTCCTGGACGATGTCGGCTTCACGCATGATCCTGACTACATCGTCGAGCAATTCAAGGTACGAACCTACGATATCGAGGGCACATTGCGGCACACCCTCACCGCCCAACGCATGGTGCATTACATGGACGACGACACCAGCGAACTGGATAGCCCGGAAATTCGGCTGACCAGCGCCAAACGGGCGCCGATCGAGATCAGCGCCAAACGTGGCCTGATTTTCGGTGATCGCGACAGCATCCATTTCCTCGGCGAGGCGCGGGCCGTTCGCGGCGCCACGCCGGAGCAATCCGCCTTCATCCTGAGCGGGGAACATCTGCGCGTGGTCCCGGATGCGGGCATACTCAACAGCAACAAACCCGTCACCCTGCGCCAGGGCAAATCGGTCATCCACGCGGGTGGCCTGTACGCGGATGAGCGCAATCAGCGGCTGGAACTCACCGGCGGCGTTCGAGGCCTTTATGAAAAATCACGCTAAGACTTTTATCCTGCTTTCCCTGCTGCTCGCCGTTGCCGCGCCCACCTGGGCGGAGAAGGCGGACAAGGGCAAGCCGGTAAACATCGAATCGGATACGGCGCGGGTCGACGACGCCAAGAAGGTCGCCATCTATGAAGGCCATGTCGTGCTCAGCCAGGGCTCGCTGCTGATCACCGCCGAGCGCATCGACGTGCGCCAGGACGATCAAGGCTTCGCCAGCGGCGAAGCCTCGGGCAAGCCGGTGTATTTCCGCCAGAAACTGGAAGGCAAGAGCGAATTCGCCGAAGGCTGGGCCAACCGTCTGGAGTATGACGGCCGCGCCGAGAAACTGAAGCTGACCGGCCAGGCGCGCCTGAAGCGGGGCGACGACGATCTCCGCGGCAATCTCATCAGCTACGACGCCAAGACCGAATCCTTCCAGGCGCAAGGCAGCATCAGCGGCAGCCCGGGCCGGGTACGCGCGGTAATTCTGCCGAAGAGCGGTCAGGCCGCGCCGGCCGAGCGGCCGTGAGTTCGCCCGTGTTCAAGGCGGAAAACCTGGTCAAGCGCTACAAATCGCGCGTGGTGGTCAACGACGCCTCGATTCAGGTGGGTAGTGGCGAAGTCGTCGGCCTGCTCGGCCCCAACGGCGCCGGCAAGACCACCTGCTTCTACATGATGGTCGGCCTGATCGGCACCGACGCCGGCCGCATCACCCTTGACGGCGCCGACCTCACCCATCTCCCGGTCTATCGCCGCGCGCGCCTGGGGCTCTCCTATTTGCCGCAGGAACCCTCGATCTTCCGCCGCATGAGCGTCGCCGAAAACATTGCCGCCATGCTGGAACTCAAGGGCTACGACGACGCCGAGTCGGATAGCCGCCTGGAAGCCCTGCTCGAAGACCTTCACCTCACCCATCTACGCGATGCCGCCGCCGTCAGCCTCTCCGGCGGCGAGCGGCGGCGCCTGGAAATCGCCCGCGCCCTGGCGACCTCGCCGCGCTTCGTCCTGCTGGACGAGCCCTTCGCCGGCATCGACCCGATTTCCGTGATCGACATCCAGAAAATCGTGCGCTTCCTCACCGAGCGCGGCATCGGCGTGCTCATCACCGACCACAACGTGCGCGAGACGCTGGACATCTGTGACCGCGCCTACATCCTCAACCAGGGCGAAGTCCTGGCGGCCGGGACGCCGGATGAAATCATTTACAATGAAAGCGTCCGCCAGGTTTACCTGGGCGAGCACTTCCGGCTCTAGCATGAATTCGCCGCGTACCCCCTCCCCCGCAAGCCCCGTTTTCGGCCAGCGCCCGCCCCATGATGGCATTCCAATGAACGCAACAGGCAGCCCGCCGCGCGCATGAAACAGAGCCTCCAGCTCAGGCTGCACCAGCAGCTGACCCTGACCCCGCAACTGCAACAGTCGATCCGGCTGTTGCAGCTTTCCACCCTGGAACTGGGTCAGGAAATCTCGCAGATGTTGCAGGACAACCCGTTGCTGGAGCGCCTGGACGGCGAGGACAGTTTCGATGGCCCCGCCGGCGAGGCGCCGGCGGATGAAGCCGTGCGCCAGGAGCAGCGCGACGAGGTCTACGAGGAAATGGCCTGGGGCGACCGCGCGGTGGGCCCGGCCCCGGACGACGATGACGACGAGCATGGCTTCCAGCAGGCCGAATCCGGCAACCTGCGCCAGCATCTGGCCGAACAGCTCGGCCTGACGCCGCTGACCACGCGTGACCGCCAGTTGATCGCCTTCCTGATCGAAGCCCTCGACGACGATGGTTATCTCACCGCCTCGCTGGAAGAACTGGCCGAACTCCTGCCCGAGGAACTGGAGATCGACCCGGTCGAACTGCATGCCGCGCTCGGCATGCTGCAAAGCTTCGAACCGACCGGGATCGGCGCCCGCGACCTCGGCGAATGTCTCTGGCTACAACTAAACGCCTTGCCCGGGGATACCCCCCATCTCCAGGCCGCGAAGACCCTGGTGCGCGAGCACCTCGTCCTGCTGGCCGACCGCGAATACGGCAAGCTGAAAAAACTGCTCAACCTGGACGACTCGCAATTCATGCAGTTGCGCCAGTTGGTCACCTCGCTCGAACCCCGCCCTGGCGCCGCCTATGCGCCGGTGGACACGCGCTATGTGGTGCCGGACGTCTTCGTGAAAAAGGTGAAAGGGCTGTGGATGGTCAGCCTCAACGCGAACGCCGTGCCGAAGCTGCGCATCAACGAGATGTATGCCGGCATCCTGCGCAACAACCGCGAGGGCGGCGCCTCGCTGTCCACCCAGTTGCAGGAGGCGCGCTGGCTGATCAAAAACGTGCAGCAGCGTTTCGAGACCATCCTGAAAGTCTCACAGGCCATCGTCGACCGCCAACGCATGTTCTTCGAACACGGCGAAGTGGCGATGCGGCCGCTCACGCTCAAGGAAATCGCCGAAACGGTGGAACTGCACGAATCCACCATTTCCCGCGTGACCACCCAGAAGTTCATGATGACCCCGCGCGGTCTCTTCGAATTCAAGTACTTTTTCGGCAGCGCGCTGGCCACGGAGGAAGGCGGCGCCGCCTCCAGCACCGCCATGCGCGCGCTGATCAAACAGTTCATCGACGCGGAGAACCATGCCAAACCGCTCTCGGACAGCGCCATCTCCGAGTTGCTGGGCAAACAGGGCTTCGTCGTCGCCCGGCGTACCATCGCAAAATATCGGGATTTGCTGAGCATTCCTCCCGCCAACCAACGCAAGTCAATGTGACCCGCGCGTAATCACCCGCAAACTTAAAAGGAGCAATTCATGAATCTCACCATTACCGGCCATCATCTGGATATAACCCCCGCCATCCGGGGCTATGTGGAGGAGAAGATGGATCGGGTCACCCGGCATTTCGATCAGGTGATCGACGTCTCCGTCATTCTTTCGGTGGAAAAGCTGGCGCACAAGGCGGAAGTCAACGTTCATGTACCCGGCAAGGACATCTACGTTGAATCGATCGATGCCGACATGTACGCCGCGCTCGACTCCTTGGCCGACAAGCTCGACCGCCAGATCCTCAAGCACAAGGAAAAAACCGGCAACGTGCATCGTGAGTCCGGCGGCGTCAAAGGCCAGAGCATCGAAGTCGAATGAACCTCCTGGCACGGAAAAGGGGATACCACTTCCCTTGATGGCAAGTCCGCCACGGATGCGGACGCCACGAAGGAAAGTGAAGCCCGTCGCCGTTTTCGTGCCAGCGCCTATTCAAGGCCCTGAAATATGAATCTGATATCCCCCCTGCTCACGCTCGCCAATGTTGAGGCCGAGTGCGAGACAACCAGCAAGAAACGCTTGTTCGAGCAAGCCGCCCAACTGGTCCAGAACAGCCACGATGTTGCCTCGAGCGAAGTGTTCGAAAGCCTGTTTTCCCGTGAGAAGCTCGGCTCTACCGCCCTCGGTTATGGCATCGCCATCCCACATGGCCGGATCAAGCACCTCCAGGACACCGCCTGTGCTTTCCTGCGTCTGAAAACACCCATCGACTTCGACGCGCCGGATGGCCTGCCGGTCGACCTGGTCTTCGTCCTCCTCGCCCCCGCCGCCGCTACCGATGTGCATTTGCAGATCCTCGGCGAACTGGCCGCCATGTTTTCGGATGAAGATTTCCGTGCCAGCCTGCGCGCCGCGCCCGACGCCGAGGCGTTGCGGCGCCTGATCAGTGATTGGACACAGTGACCGAGCATGTAACCACACACGACATCACAGTCTCGGAACTGTTTCGCCGGGCCGGCGAGCGACTGCGCCTGTCCTGGGTTGCCGGCCGCGGCGGCGGCGACAAGGTTCTGAACTCGGACACGGTACAAAAACCGACGCTGGCACTGGTCGGACACCTGAATTTCATCCACCCCAATCGGGTACAGGTCCTGGCCTGCGCCGAAATGGACTATCTGCGCCGGCTTTCGCCCGCCGACCAGGCACTCTCCATCGCCAACCTGTTCTCCACCGAACTGGCGGCCGTGGTGGTGGCCAATGGCGAACAGGTCCCGGAGGCCATGATCGAGGCGGCGGAGCGCGGCAGCACACCGTTGTTCACCTCCCCCGAGCCGGGCCCCGCCTTGATGAGTCTGCTGTCGCACATCATGGCCCAGGCGCTGGCCCCTTCCACCGTGCTGCACGGCGTGTTTCTCGAGGTTTCCGGGCTGGGGGTGCTGATCACCGGCGACCCGGCGGTGGGCAAGAGTGAACTGGCGCTGGAACTGATCACGCGCGGCCATCGTCTGGTGGCGGACGACGCGCTCGAAGTCTTCGCCGTCTCCCCCGACACCCTGGAAGGCCGCTGCCCGTCACTGTTGCTGGATTTCATGGAAGTGCGCGGCCTCGGCGTGCTCAACATCCGCCGCCTGTTCGGTGAAACCGCCGTCAAACACAGAAAGAACCTCAAGCTGATCATCCATCTCAGCCCGGTGGAAAATGGCGACAAACCCTGGCAAGAACTTGACCGCCTGAACATGGCCGCCAGCAGCCGCGTCATCCTCGGCATCGAAATCGCGGAAGTACGCATCCCGGTCGCCGTCGGCCGCAACCTGGCCGTTTTGGTCGAGGTCGCGGTGCGCAACCACACCCTGAAAATGCGCGGCTTCCATTCCGCCGAAGAATTCGCCGAGCGCCAGCGTATCGCCATCGCGGAATCGGAAGAGTAGTTCGATTTCGGATTTCGGATTTCGGATTTCGGATTTCGGACGCGCGCAAGCGCGCATAAATCACATCCGAAATCCGAAATCCGAAATCCGCAATTGCCCCGCAGCCCGCTCCGATACCACCAGCACCAGCATCATCATGGCGCGGGTGGCGCCGACGAACAGCTTGCGCAGCGCCTTCTCGTCCAATTCCTCGAAGTCGATTTCCGCGAACACCACGGCGGCGGCCGACTGGCCCTTGAAGCGATAGACCGTCTCCAGCAGCACATCGCCCTCGGAAAACAGCGGGTGGCCGAGCAGGTCGTAGCGGCCGGTGAAGGTTCTCAGGGTATGCGGCCCCAGTTGGCTGTAGGGAAACAGCAAGGATTGCTCGCGGCCGCGAAAACTCAGCAACGCCAGATCATCGCGGCGGTAGCCGGCGGCATAACACAGGCGAATCGCCTCCTTGACCCGCTCCTTCAATTCCACCGCGTCACGGTACACCAGCAGTTCCAGCCCGCCCGCGCCGAGCGGCCCCGCCGCCTCCAGCCCGGCACCTTCGGGCAGCAGCGATTGCAGAAACCGCACCACCGGGCGCGGACTGCGGTAATTGCCGCGCGCATGCAGGGAGACCCAACCCGGCAAGGCCACCGGCGGCCGCGCGTAGAGGTTCTGCATCGGGTCTTCCAGCCAGAGCAGGCGCGCCTGTGGCCGCGCATGGCGCAGCACCAGATCGCGCCAGGCCTCCGTAAAGTCCTGGCCCTCGTCGACGATCACGCAATCAAACCGCCACGCCTCGGTGGGCGGCAAGGCGGCGGCCTCGTCGATCAGCCGCTCGAAGGCGTCGGGCTGGGTGAAATCAGGCGGCACCCCCTGTTCGCGCAGACGCTGGTCACACAGCATGTGGAAGGTGCCGACCCAGCCCCCGGCCGGCGCGATATGGGAAAAATGATCCGCCAACGGCCGGTTGTAACAGACGTAGAGGGGCCGCCGCCCGACCGCCAGCGCGGCGGCGAATTCGGCCAGCGCCAACTGCGTCTTGCCGGAACCGGCGGTGCCGATCACCCGCAGCCGGTGCGGCGTGAACTCGAGTTGCCGCGCCCAGTGCGCGAGGCCGCCGGACACGCGGGTGACCAGGGCGCGGGCATGGCCGACCAGGGCGCTGACATCGGTTTCCAGTTGCAGCACCCCGCGCAGAAAGCGATGCACCTCCGTGGCCTGGCTGGCGCGTTCAGCGGCGGGAAGAATGCCCTGGATGATCGCGCCCAGTTGCGTCTTGCGCCGCGCATCGACGATGCGTTGCGGCGCGATGCCGGCCGTCTCCACCTGGCGCACCGTGTAATCCGGGCAATACAGCAGGTAATCCACATGCGCGGCCTGGCAGCCGGGGCGCGCATGCAGCTTGCCACGCAGAGCGGCGACGGTACGCGCCAACTGTATCGGCACGCGCTTCTCCTTTTCCGCGTAGCGTTTGACCAGACCGTCCGCTGTCTCGACGAGGAAGCCACTCTTCTGCTCGATCAGCAGCAGGTCACCGGCCGGGTTGACCACCACGAAGTCGATTTCGCCATATACCGAGAAGCCGTGCTCCAGCTGCGTCCAGTGCACCGCGTGGTAGACGGTATAGGCATCCGGTAGTGCCTCGGCGAGCTCGGCCAGGGTTTCGATCTCGCGCGCCGCCGCGCCGGTGACTTGCAGCGCCCGCCAGCCGTCGGGAAGGATGTTCGCCATCTACAAACCCTCCTGGAATCTCGTCAGTGGCGAGGATATACCAAGCCAGGCGCTGTTCAGCCGAGCGCCCGCTCGATGAAGTGGCGCGGCACGCGAGTACGGGGAACACGTTCCAAGAACCAGGAACGGACATCCTCATCCAGTCCGATGCCGTGCATGTAGTTGTACAGCGCCTTGTTCAGCGCAACGCCGAGGGCATCGTGGTCCACCCCGGTCGGGTCAATGAAAGCGACATCGTTCTTGGCGAAAGTGATGGCGGGCAGGGGTTGCAGGGTGACGCCGAACTGTTCCGGATGCTGCCCCACGGGCGAATGCACCGTGCAGGCGAAGCGGTGGAAAAAGCCGGACTGGATGCACCCCGCTGCAAACAGTTGCCGTACATATTCGAGCGCATCCACCGTGTCCTGCACCGTTTGTGTCGGGAAACCGTACATCAGATAGGCGTGCACCAGGATGCCGGCATCGGTGAAGGCGCGCGTCACTCGCGCCACCTGGTCGACTGAAACCCCTTTCTGCATGAGGTTGAGCAGACGGTCCGAGGCGACTTCCAGGCCACCGGAGACGGCGATGCAACCGCTGTCCGCCAGCTGCCGGCACAGCTCCGGGGTGAACGACTTCTCGAAGCGAATGTTGCCCCACCAGGAAATCGCGCGATTGCGCCGCCGCAGTTCATCCGCCAACGCTTTCAAGGCCTTGGGTGGCGCGGCCTCGTCAACGAAATGAAAACCGCTCTGCCCAGTTTCCTCGATGATGGTTTCGATACGGTCCACCAGCATGGCTGCGGCAATACCGTCGTAGCGCGAGATGTAATCCAGCGAGACATCGCAGAAGGTGCACTTTTTCCAGTAACAACCATGCGCCACGGTCAGCTTGTTCCAGCGCCCATCCGACCAGAGCCGGTGCATGGGGTTGAGCATGTCCAGGATCGACAGATAGCGGTCCAGCGGCAGGCCGTCCCAGGTTGGGGTGCCCACTTCGGCGAAGGGAATGTCGGGTTCGCCGGCGTCGATGTAGCGGACCGTTCCCTCGGTCCTCAAGAACGTCCGCACCAGCCGATCTTCCTGCCGTTCACCGCGCAGGTGTTCCAGCAAGGCCAGGAGCGGGCGCTCGCCATCATCCAGGGTGACGTAGTCGAAGTAATCGAAAACGCGGGGTTCGCTCAACTCGCGCAGTTCCGTGTTGACGAAACCGCCACCCAGCGCAATGACGATTTCCGGGTGCCGCGCCTTGATCGCCTGAGCGATACGAAACGCCGCATAGACATTGCCGGGGAACGGCACCGACAGCAGCACCAGGTTCGGCGCATGCCGCGCCACCGCTTCCAGGGTCAGATCGCGCAGGGTGCTGTCGACCAGGTTGAGTGGCGCCGCGAGCGCCTCGGCCAACGGTTCAAAAGTGGGCTGGCTTTGCGCGATGGACTCGGCATAACGCACGAACTCGAAGCGCGGATCGACGGCCTCGCGCAACACATCGGCGACGTCATTCAAATAAAGGGTGGCGAAATGGCGGGCGCGATCCTGTACCCCGAGCACGCCGAAAGCCCAGGCCAGCGGATCACCGCCCTCCTCATCCATGTAGGCATCGAGGGAAGCGAAGCGCGGCCCTTCCGGCAGGAAATTCCGTCCGGCGATACGGTGACCGATGCTCGGATCGCGACCTTGAAGGAAGGCCACGGCGGGAGTGATGGTGGCGAGATAACGGTCAAATTGCGCGTCAAAGGCCTTGAGCAGCGGCGTGCGCTTCGGCAACGCCATGAGGCAGGCACGGATCGCCCGCAACCCCTCGGGCGAGAACAACCGCAGCACCAGGGCCAGGGCGAGATCCTCCTGCACAGCGTCGACGCCACGCGAACGCAGAAAGCCGGTCAGGTAAGCCGTCGACGGATAAGGGGTATTGAGCTGCGTCATCGGTGGGATGACGGAGAGGATGCGCATGGAGTTGAGCGTGTTCAAAATGCCTCGCGCGCGCGCAGGAAGGTGGCGAAGCGCGGCAGGCCTGTTGCCGTCAAGCCGCGATAGCGATAAGTGATGGTGGCGCCGACAGCAGGCGGATCGGTGCGCTGAACATCGCTGAAACCGCTGCCGATACGCAGCCGCCGGCCATCCGGCAGTTCGACCAGCAGCGCGCCCAGCTTGCCGGCGTATTTACCCTTGCCCGGCAAGTGCGCGACCACCACCGCTTCGGCATCGTCCCAGGGCTTCAGCTTGAGCAGGTCGTCACTCCGGCCGGCGCGGTAGGGTGCATCTGCGCGATGCAGCATCAAGCCCTCGCCACCGCCCTTCACCACTTCGTCAAAGCGGCGTTGCAGCGCCGCTTGATCGGCAAAGCGCACCTGATCGACCGCCTGCAACCACGGCAAGCCGGCCTGGGCGGCGATCTCGCGCATCGCTGTGACCCGTTCGCTGAAATCGCCCTCGGCCCCCGGCAATTCAAACAGCATGTAACGCACCTGGCGCCATTCAGCGTCATCCGGTGTTTCACAGCGCACGACACCGGAAAGCCGCTCGAACTGGCCGCGTCCCATCCACAGTTCGCCGTCGAGTGCTCTCGCGGGAAAACGCTGGGTAAACCAACTCGGCGCGGCAATCAGGCGACCGCTGCGAAAGTGCAATTGCTCACCATCCCAGACGGCGCGCACGCCATCGAGTTTTTCACTGACCCAATACCCGGTGGGATCGATGCCGGCGCGATAGGTCTCGGCGTGCGCCAGAGTGGGCAATTCCGCCAACGCTGGCAACGGCGCCAGCAACAAACAGGCAAGCAGCAGGCTATTCGCCCAGATATTCATCGAGCGCATCCATTTCCTGTACGGGCAACTTGAACTTCTCGTCGGCCCACTGACCCAGATCGATCATCTTGCAGCGTTCGCTACAGAATGGCCGCCAGGCGTTTTCCGGGCGCCATTCCACAGCCTTGTTGCAGGTGGGGCAGGCCACCTTCTTGTATTTCTCCGCCATCGGCGTCTCCAAACGAAAAAGGCGGCTTGCGCCGCCTTGATGGGTCGAACCGGGATCAGGTCGAGAAAGAAGAGCCGCAGCCACAAGTGGAGGTGGCGGTCGGGTTCTTGATGACGAACTGAGCGCCTTCGAGGCCCTCGGTGTAGTCGACTTCGGCGCCCATCATGTACTGCATGCTCATCGGATCGACCAGCAGGGTGACGCCGTTCTTTTCCATGATCATGTCGTCTTCGTTGGTCACTTCATCGAAGGTGAAGCCGTACTGGAAGCCGGAACAACCGCCGCCGGTAACGAAAACGCGCAGTTTCAGGTCAGGGTTACCTTCTTCCTCGATCAGGGACTTCACCTTGCTGGCGGCGCTGTCGGTAAAAGTGAAGGGACTCATTTCGGTCGCGGCATTCATATCGCGATACTCCTATGTCAGGTCTAAGTGCGGGGCATTATTGGCGCCGGGGCGGCGCCCGTCAACCACGGGCTAAGTGGGGATACGTGCACAAAAATCAAGGCATTACCGGAATTTGCGTGAGCGCCATGTTTTCCGGCAGGTCAAACATGAGGTTCATGTTCTGCACCGCCTGGCCGGCCGCGCCTTTCACCAGGTTGTCGATCACCGACAACACCACCACGGTGTCTCCTCCCTGTGGCCGGTGCACGGCGATGCGGCACAGGTTGGACGCGCGCACGGAACGGGTCTCGGGATGCGACTTCGCGGGCAACACGTCGACGAAGTACTCGTTGGCATAGCGCGCCTCGAACAGCGCCTGCAAATCCACGTCGCGGCTCAGCTTGCAGTACAGGGTGGCGTGGATGCCGCGGATCAGGGGGGTGAGGTGGGGCACGAAGGTCAGCCCGACATCGTTTCCAGCCATTCGATTGAGGCCCTGGCGAATTTCCGGCCAGTGGCGGTGCCCCGGCACGGCATAAGCCTTGAAGGTATCGGAGGACTCGGCGAACAGCGCGCCGATTTCCGCCTTGCGGCCGGCGCCGGAGACGCCGGATTTGCAGTCGGCCACCATCCAGCCGGTCTCGACCACGCCGGCCTCGACCAGCGGCAAGAAGCCCAGTTGCACGGCGGTGGGATAGCAACCGGGGTTGGCGATCAGACGCGCGCCCTTGATTTTTTCCCGGTTGATCTCGGGCAGGCCATAGACCGCTTCCGCCACCAGATCCGGGCAGGCGTGTTCCATGCCATACCACTTCGACCACTCGGCGATGTCCTGGATGCGGAAGTCGGCGGCCAGGTCAATGACCTTGACCCCGGCATCGAGCAGTTCACGCGTCTGTTGCATGGCGATGCCGTTGGGGGTGGCGAAGAACACCACGTCACAGGATTTCAGCGGCGCTTCGTCCGGTGTGGTGAAGGCCAGGGAAACGCGGCCGCGCAGCGACGGAAACATGTCCGCCACCGGCATGCCGGATTCCTTGCGCGAAGTAATGGCGGTCAGTTCGACCTCGGGGTGCTGCGCGAGCAGCCTGAGTAGTTCGACCCCGGTGTAGCCGGTGCCGCCGACGATGCCTACCTTGATCATGCTAAATCTCCTAAACCGGAAGAGCCGGAACCAAACACGTAGCCCGGATGCAGCGTAGCGGAATCCGGAGATTCGGAGCGTGCAACCCCCGGATTCCGCTGCGCTGCATCCGGGCTACGGCTCTAAATCTCCTAGAAACAGAAACGAAAAAGCCGCCCTCGGGCGGCCTTCTCGAATATCCAAAGCGAATTAACGCTTGGAGAACTGCTTGCGACGGCGCGCCTTGTGGAAGCCGACTTTCTTGCGTTCCACTTCGCGGGCATCGCGGGTCACCAGACCGGCTTTTTTCAGCGAGCTCTTCAGCTCCGCGTCGTATTCGATCAGGGCGCGGGTGATGCCGTGGCGAACCGCGCCGGCTTGGCCGGTTTCACCGCCGCCGTTGACGTTCACCATGATGTCGAAGGTGGCGGTACGCTCGGTCAGCACCAGGGGCTGGCGCACGATCATGCGGCCGGTTTCGCGGGCAAAGTAGAGGTCGACGGGCTTGCCGTTGACGACGATGTTGCCGGAACCCGCCTTCATGAACACGCGAGCGACGGAGCTCTTGCGGCGGCCGGTGCCGTAGTAGTAGTTACCGATCATTCAGGACCTCAGATTTCCAGAGTTTTGGGCTGCTGCGCGGTGTGCGGGTGAGCGCCGCCGGCATAGACCTTGAGTTTCTTGATCATTGCATAGCCCAGGGGACCCTTGGGCAGCATACCTTTAACGGCCTTCTCCAGCGCGCGGCCGGGGAAACGGTCCTGCATCTTGCCGAAAGTGGTCTCGTTGATGCCGCCGGGGTAACCGGTGTGGCTGTAGTATTTCTTGCCTTCGGACTTGTTACCGGTCACGCGCAGTTTCTCGACGTTGACCACGACAATGTAGTCACCGGTATCAACGTGCGGCGTGAAGATGGCCTTGTGCTTGCCGCGCAGACGGTGAGCGATCTCGGACGCCAGACGTCCCAGCACCTTGTCGGTGCCGTCCACCAAGTACCAGTCATGCTGGACTTCGTGGGGCTTAGCGGAGAAGGTTTTCATATCTATGTACCAGAATTGGGGACTTCGGAAAGCGGCGGATTCTATTGGGTTTTCTATTTTCATGTCAAACCGGTATTTGCCGAAAAGGAAGGCATCCGGATAATCGCGGCCCATGTCACTCACTTGGTTGGTCACCAATTTCATCGCGGCGTTCCTGCTGCCGCCGCTGAATCTGCTGCTTGTCGGCGGTTTCGGGCTGCTGCTGCTCAAGCGCCGGCGACGGCTGGGCAAGGCCTTGATCGGTTTCAGCCTGGCCGCATTGTGCCTGCTGGCGACGCCCTTCGTGGCGGAGAAAATGCTCGATGCCTTGAAGCCGCCCGCCACCCCACTCACCGGTTCGGAGGCCGATGCCATCGTGATTCTGGGCGGCGGCAGGTATTCCGATACGCTGGAATACGGCGGCGACACGGTGGGCAGGCTCACCCTGGAGCGGGTTCGCTATGGCGCCTGGCTGGCGCGCAAGCTGGGGAAGCCGCTGCTGGTGACCGGCGGCAGCCCCGAGGGCGGTCGACCCGAGGGACAGCTGATGCGAGAGGTACTGGAACGTGAATTCGGCGTGAAGGTGCGCTGGGTGGAAGAACGTTCCAACACCACACGCGAAAATGCGATGTTCTCCGCCAAGTTGCTGAAAATGGCGGGCATCCGGCGCATTTATCTGGTCAGCCACGCCTGGCATTTACCGCGCGCGTTGCCGGAATTCGAGCGGGAAGGCTTGCTTGTGGTCGCGGCCGGGACCGGCTATTCGCTAGACCACGGCCCGACACTGATGGATTTCGTGCCCAGCGCCAAGGGCCTTTACGACAGTTACCTGGCCATGCATGAAGGCATCGGCCTGGTCTGGTATCGCTTTCGTTTTTAATCAGGAGAATCGCAATGAAATCCCGCGTCAAATGGGTCGAGAACGTCTGTTTCATGGCCGAGTCGGAGAGCGGCCACGCCATGATCATGGACGGTTCGCCGGAAATCGGCGGCCGCAACATGGGGCCGCGGCCGATGGAAATGCTGTTGATGGGCGCCGGTGGCTGCACCTCGGTGGATGTGGTGATGATCCTGAAAAAAAGCCGCCAGGACGTGACCGCCTGCGAGGTGGAAGTGAGCGCCGAACGGGCCGGTGATCATCCCAAGGTGTTCACGAAGATCCACATGCACTTCACGCTGCGCGGACGCGGCGTGAAACCGGAACTGGTTGATCGCGCCATCAAACTGTCGGCGGAAAAATACTGTTCCGCCAGCATCATCCTGGGCAAGACCGCCGAGATGACCCATGACTTCGAGATCATCGAGGAAGATGCCGCTAACGCGTCAGCCTGATCGCGCCGGCAAGCCCCAGGGTCAGCGCCGCCAGCGCCGTTCCCGCCTCACCTGTCGCGCCCCAGACCACGCCGGCCGCGATCATCAGGGGGTAGATCACACGGGAAAGGCGAGCGGTCAGATCGGTGGTATTCATTTCGGTCTCCAATACGTTCAGGGTGGAGATATGATGCGCGCCCAAGGGCTCACCAGATGAGCCACACGGGAAGCCGCTCACGGCGCGGCCTGAGCACGATTTCCCGGGTTGGCGAGATACGCCAACCGGCAGGCCACTAGGATTCCCGAATGGATCGCACCGAACGTTTCTACAAGATCGACCAACTGCTCGCCGAACGCCTTGTGGTGCCTTTCGAGGACTTGCTGGCGGCGTTGGAGGTTTCGCGCGCCACCCTCAAACGTGACCTGCTCTACCTGCGCGCGCGCCTCAACGCGCCCATCGTCTGGGATCGCGACGCGCGCGGCTATCGCTATTCCGGGCGGGGTGGCGAGGGCGCGGCGCGCGGCGGTGGGCAGTTCAAACTGCCCGGCCTCTGGTTCAATGCCCGGGAAATCCATGCCCTGCTGACGATGCGCCATCTGCTCGCCAGCCTGGACCAGGGCGGCTTGCTCGGGCCGCATGTGCAGCCCTTGATGGCGCGTCTCAACGGCCTCATGGGCACGGCCGACGACACCGCCGAGGAAGTGCGAAAACGCGTCCGCATCCTCGGCTTGGCGGCGCGAAAAATGGACCTCGACGCGTTCGAGCGTGTTGGCTCCGCGCTGTTGCGACGCAAGCGGCTGCTCATCACCTATCACGCCCGCGGCAGCAATGCGGTCAGCGAGCGCGAGGTCTCGCCGCTGCGCCTGGTGCATTACCGCGAGAACTGGTACCTCGATGCCTGGTGCCATCTGCGCCGAGGGCTGCGCAATTTTTCCGTGGACGCCATCGAACGCGCGGAGATTCTGGAAAAACCCGCGCGCGACATCGCGGAAAAATCGCTGAACCAGGTGCTTGGCGCCGGTTACGGCATCTTTTCCGGTGGTCGGGTACGCTGGGCGCGACTGCGCTTCACACCCGAACGCGCGCGTTGGCTGACCAGCGAGCAGTGGCACCCAAAACAGAAAGGCCACCTGCAAGACGATGGCGCCTATCTGCTGGAATTGCCCTATGCGGACGACCGGGAACTGATCATGGACATCCTGAAATACGGTCCGGATTGCGAGGTGCTGGCGCCCGAAGAACTGCGAACCCGGGTACGGGAACAGGCCGCTGCCACCCTCGCACGCTACCAAAAAACCGCCGATGAATAGGCGCGGCCACGCAACCCGGCGCGATCAGATCACAACCAGGGAAAGCGTATTGCCACATGCAACAGGCAATATCCGGATAATTCCGTATCCCACAACAGCGGTGTTTTGAAGTCATGCGTGTCGTCGTCGTCAGTGGACTATCCGGGTCCGGCAAGAGTGTCGCCCTCAAGGCGATGGAAGACGCAAACTTCTATTGCGTCGACAACCTGCCCGCGGCCCTGCTCCCGGAAGCGGTGGAGTATCTGCGCCTGCTCGGCATCCAGGACGCGGCCCTGAGCATCGACTCGCGCAGCGGCGCCACCCTGGTCGGGTTACCGGATGAACTGGAGCGTCTGCGCAGCAAGGTCGACCTGCGGATCATCTTCCTGACCGCCAAGGATGAAACCCTGGTCACGCGATTCTCGGAAACCCGGCGGCGCCACCCACTCAACACCGGCGAACGCTCGCTGGAGGAATGCATCCGCCAGGAGCGGGAAATGCTCTCGCGAATCTCCGGAAACGCGCACCTGATGGACACCAGTGACCTCTCCGCCAACAACCTGCGCACCTGGATCAAGGACTTCCTCGATCTGCACAGCGCCAGTTTTACCCTGGTGTTTGAATCGTTCGGCTTCAAACACGGCATCCCGATGGATGCCGACCTGGTATTCGACGTGCGTTGCCTGCCGAATCCGCATTACGACCCCTATCTCAAACCGCTGACCGGCCGCGATGCCCCGGTCATCGCCTACCTGCAAGGCCAGAAGGAAGTGACAGCCATGCTGGAGGACATTCGCGCCTTCGTCGCCAAGTGGCTGCCCGCCTACATCAAGGACAACCGCAGCTACTTCACCGTCGGAATCGGCTGTACCGGCGGCCAGCACCGTTCCGTGTATATCGCGGAAGTCCTGGCCGACCACTTCCATGAAGTCCAGCAGGTCCTGATCCGGCATCGGGAGCTGTCTTGAACCCATGTTACGACTCGCGCCGCCGCGTCCGGGCGACTGGCTGATTCTGCTCGCCGGGCTCGCTCTGGTCGCTGGTCTCTGGCTGCGCCAGGCTGACAGCCTGGAAGGCCGCGTGGTTGTGCGGCTGGACGGCAAGGTGGTGGAAGAAGCCAGCCTGCGTCTGAATCGCCAACTGGAAATCAAGGGCCCGCTGGGCACCAGCCGCATCGAGATTCACGGCGGCCGTGTCCGCGTCGCCGACGACCCCAGTCCGCGTCAACTCTGCGTGCGACAAGGCTGGATCCCCCCGGGCGGCGCCGCCGTCTGCCTGCCCAATCGGGTCAGCGTCGAAAACGCGGCGGCGGGTTACGACACGCTCAACTACTAAGGAAACGCTGATTTATTCCTCATCCGTCGTTCCCGCCCCCGATTACCCCATTCGAGGGCAGGCTGCGGCGGGAACCCAGTTAAATCAACAATCTGGATGCCCGCCTTCGCGGGCATGACGGAATAAAACAGCGCTTCCCAAAGCGGCCATTTCCAACTCATCCCGCTCGTACCGTTCAACCGCCGTTTCCAGGTTCAACCTGCTGCTCCAGTTGATACAGCCAGGCCAGCAACTCCGCCACGGCGATGTACAACTCCGGGGGAATACGCGCGTCCATGTCCACCTGCATCAACAGCGAGACCAGTTCCGGCGATTCATGCACGAAGACGCCGGCGGACTGGGCACGGGCGATGATCTCCTCGGCCAGAAGGCCGCGTCCCTTGGCGAGGACGCGGGGCGCGCCGTCGTCCGGGTCATAGACCAGGGCGACGGCCTGGGAAACAGGCTCAGGCCGCGAGCGCATCCGCCTGACCGACCCCGAGTCCGGCCGGTTTCAGGCCCGCCGCCGTCAACGCCTGCTCCAGCGCCGGCAAGGCCGCGCGCAGCGCTTCCTGGGTACTGGTCTCGGTCGCGCTCAAGCCGACGGTGAGCCGCTCGCCCGCCAGCGACAGTCGGGCGGTGATGCCACCCATGCGCGGCAGGGTCAGGCGCAATTCGGTGGCCCAGGTATTGACGTCGTCCTCGCCGTCGCCCGCGCCACCCGACTGTTCCCGCACCTGCCACTCCAACCACTGTCCGGGCCAGGCAAAGCCCTGCCAGAAGAACGGCGCGCCTTCCAGCATCAGCAACTGGCGACCAGCCAGGCGCGCGGCTTCCTCCGGCATGCCGGTGAGACCGGCGGCCGTGGCCATGGCATGGCCGCCGGCGACGAAGCGGGACTGGGGTTCATTGCGCAGATCGGCCAGCTCGAAGGTGCCGCGCGACCAGCGCGCCAGGTGCGCCTCGTAGAACAAACCGCTTTCGCGCAAGGTCTGGTGCAGGCGTTGCGGCAGGGCCGCCTGGCTGTCGGAGACGCCAGGTTGCAGCGCGGCGAGGTTGGAAGTGGTGCTGCCGGCGGCAAGGCCGGCGCGGGTGCCGGCGACCGGTGTGCCGCCGGTCAGGGCGGTGGCGGAGGCGAAAGCGCCGGTCAATGCGTTCATCGGCAAGGTGCCGCCGCCGCTGAGCGAAGGCGGATTCGCCAAGGGTGCGGTATTGCCGAGGATGGGCCGTTGCGCGGCAACGCCGGCCTGCGCGAGTTGCGCGGCGCTGGGCGAGGTGGGCGGTGGCGCCGCCGAAGCGGTGGCGCTCGGTCGCGCCAGTTGCGCCAGGGCGGTGAGTTGCTGCGCGCTCTGCGACAGCCGCACCGGCTGCACGGCGCTGACCGCCGGCCGTTCCATGATGAAGGTGGGACGCGGCGTGTTATGGAGAAAGGTCAGGCGCACCGTGTCGCCGGCCTGGGTGCCGCGCGGCAAGGCCATGCTGACGTTCTGGCCACCGACCTGGACCAGGTTGCGGCCGTTCGCCAGGTTTTCCAGCACCTTGCCCTGATAACTCGCACCCGGCTGAAAGGCTTCCTTGTTCGCCGCCGGCGCGTTCTTGCCCGCCTCCAGCAACTCGGCGCCCTGAGTTTTCAGCCAGGCGGTGAGCAACTGCGGCAGGGCGGAGAGATTCATGAATCGGCGTGCCGCAAGGCGATGATGAGTTCGGCTTCACTGCGGGAGATGCCGAGCCGCCCGGCCAGATCGGACGCCGAGACGCCTTCCCGCGCCAGACGCATGGCCTCGGCATAAGTGACGGCCTGGGTGTCGAACGAGGATTCCACCGGTGGCTTCGCCTCCAGCAACTCCAGCCGCGTCCTGACCTCGGCGAGTTCGACTTGCAGGGCCAAAAAACGCGCGTCCTGTTCCATCCGCGCGGCGGACTTGCGGCGGCGCGAGAACAGCAACGTTTCCAGGAGATACAACACCGTGGCGAAGACCCCGGCGAGGATCACGAAAACGAGCAGTTCACGACCGGAAAGGGTGAGTTGATCCAACATAAAAACGCGTTGTCCGATAAAAAAGGGGCGGGAGACAAGGCCATAACGGCCTATGGGGGGAATTCTTTAATCCAGGAAACGGCCGTTGAATGCGCATGACTGCCGCGAAGCAACGACGCCACGGGCCGGCCCCCTGCCAATGAGGCACTGCCGATAAAGTAGTCGTAGGATGGGTTGAGCGATAGCGAAACCCATCAACCCCATCCGCACCGTCGCATGATGGGTTTCGCTATCGCTCAACCCATCCGGCTACCGGGCTACGCTGCGCGTGGCCCGGCGTAATCGTCGATCAGCGCGTCTGGCGCCGGTGGCGGCCGGTTTGGGGATTCCGGTTTTTTCGAGCGCGGGCCGCGCTTGCGTTGCTTTTCCTTGAGTTGGTCTTGCCAGTGCTCCAGCGGCGCTTCCGAGTGGTCGCCGATGCGGACATCGATGCTCATCGGGTCCACATCGGCGACGGAATCGCGGGCGCATTCGCGGCGCGGCGTCTGGGTTGAACTACGCTGTCCAGCAGAGGTGCGAGGCTTCATGGTCAGATTTCCAAAAATCGTTTGTTACCATGCCCCGAATAGTTCGCTCGGACGACCATCAGGTCAACAACCTGGCAGCCTACCGGTCAATACGACTTCAGTAATGTTTCGCCACGTAGCAAAGCCGCACCTCTGCCGTGCAAACGCAGTTTTCGCGTGATCTGGGGTTCCTCGCCGAGAGCCTTGCTCAGGCGCAGGCCATAGAAACCGCCGATATCCAGCCAGTCGCGTTTCGTGATGGCTGCACAGCAACCCCAGGTGGGGCCGACATGCAGGGTCAGGCCGTCGCGCTCCAGCAACTGGTATTCCTCGTCCGGCGCGCCTGTCATGAGGCTGCGCGCCCCGCTTTCGCTGTCCAGGCGGGTGGGTTGAAAACCGATGTAGCCGTAGTCGGGGAAAACCGCGAGATGGCGTTCCAGGACCAGATCGAAGTCGCGCGGCAGTTCGACGATGTTGTCGTCGATTTCGATGATCGTGTTGCCGTGGGCCGCGTCGAACAGAACGCGGTAGTAGTCGATGGAGTCGTTGCGGGCATTCCAGTACACCCGCTCGATGCCGTGCTTTTCCAGCACCTGAGCGGTGTGATCGCTGCTGGCGTTGACGCCGACGAGGATTTCGTAGTCCTCGCTACCCGCTTTGGCGCGGATTTCCGCGAGGCAGCGATCAAGCAGATCGGCGCGATTCCAGGTGAGCAACACGAAACTGAAGCGGCGCTTCGGCTGATAGCCCTCGGCGCGCGCGCGACTGAGCATGAGGTGGCGACGCCAGGGTTCGAAAAGATCAGCCGGCAGCAGCGCATGCACGCTGAGCGCGTTGTTCCAGAGGCCGAAATAGGTGAAGAACTCCAGGATCAGTCGTTGCGCTTCCGCTGCCTGTGGCTGCTCGCCATAGAGTTCAACCGCGAGTTGCGCCCAGTGCGTGGCGTCCACCAACGAATCGCTGTTGATCGCCTTGTAGAGCACTTCGAACACCCGGCTCAACGCGGGCAACCGGCTTGCGCTCGCGGCAAAGGCCTTGAGGGTGAGCGCGCCCAGATCAGCATCGTCCTTGGTATAGGCTTGCAGGGCGATGCCCAGTTGCAGGGCGCCCTCAGGGTCATCCGCCAGGCCGAATGTTGTCGCCAAGGCCTCGAAGCACGCCATGCCCTGGCTCATGAAGTCGTTGACCGCCTGGGCATCCGCAAGCAGGTCGGGGGCGGGGTCGAAGGGGCGCATGGCGTTCATCCGAGATTGTTCATTGGAACGTAGGGTGCGCCGTGCGCACCGATTTACGCTTAATGGTGCGCACGGCGCAGCGGAGTCGTTGCGCTTCAGCGCTTACGAATCCGGCGTGCTCCTTGCGAGCGCACCCTACGTTTCGTGGATAAAGGGCTAATGGACAATCTCGGTTCATGGCCGCCACGCTTTCAGCCACTCATCCAGGTGGTCTTCGAGTATCCAGTGGGCATGGATGTACTCGCGCAGGGCATCGCCGCGTCGCACCAGTTCGTCACGGTCGGCGACATGGCTACGGATCGCTTCCACCCAATTCTTGTAGCGGTTAGGCACGCGGGTGACCGGGTAGTCGCCACGGTACGGGGTGAGGTCGCTACACACCACCGGGTAGCCGAGGATGCCGTATTCGAGCAAACGGAGATGGCTTTTGCCGTGATTGAACGGCACGTCCTCCAGGGGCGCGACCGCCAGGTCGAGGTCCAGGCCGGCCAGTGTGGCCGCGTAGTCGTCCAGGCTGACGCCCTGGTGGAACTCCGCGACATAGGGCCGGATTTCCTCCGGGCACATGCCGAAGAAGACCCAGTCGACTTCCTTGGCGGTGGCTTTCACCACATCGAAGATCACCGCCAGATCGCCGTCGTGGGTGGCGCTACCGGCCCAGCCCACGCGCGGCCTGGCGCCGTGTCGGCGCGCCGGCTTCAGGTCGCCCCAGCGAGCGCGTTCGATGTAGTTGGGCAGCACCACGATATCGTCGATGTAACCCTTGTATTGCTCGGCCAGGTAGTCGGTGGAGACGATGAAGCGGTGGCACATCGAAATGCCCTTGCGGAAGCGCTTGTGCAGGTCTTTCTGTTCGACGAAAGCCTGCTTGCGGATGCTCTTGATCGGGATGTTGGTGATCAGGTCGTCGATTTCGTAGACGCGGAACGCCTTGCTGTGGCGGATGTAGCGCTCGATGAACTCGATCTGGTGCGGGTCCACCTGGCGTTGCAGCACGATGGTGTCGGGCTCCATGCGGAACAGTTCCGGCTGCGACAGGTAGTTGCCGGTTTCCCAGCCCATGATGTGGCCGGCGTCGTTGAGGGCGCGCATCGGCGCGATGATGCGGTATTCGCCGCAACCATAACGGTCGGCCGGGTGCGCCAGGATGCGCGGCCGAGGCCGCCACTCCGGGTCCCAGGACAGGGCCGGGGCGATTTCGATGAGGAAATCGCGTCCATGCGTCGACAGGTTGCGGTTGAAAGCCGGATCGAAGGCGATGTCGTGGCGCCAGGCGTCGTAAAAATGCTTCTGTTCCGCCGCGAAACGCGCCTGCTTGGCCGTTTTCGCGCTCGTCTCGACCCCGGCGGTCTGGCTCACCGAACCCTCGTGTAGCAGGCGCGCATGCGGCGTGTAGACGTTGCGATAACCCTTGTGGCGCAGGCGCAGGCAGAAATCCACGTCATTGTAGGAAACCTGATAACGCTGCTCGTCGAGGCCGCCCAGTTCCAGGTAGCGCTCGCGCTTGACCAGCAGGCAGGCGGCGGTAACGGCGGAATATTCCTGGGGAAGATTGAGACGGCCGAAGTAGCCGTCATCCTCGGCGCTGTGGTCGATGAAAGGATGGTCGGCCGGCGAATCGTTCATGCCCAGAATCACCCCGGCATGCTGAATTCGGCCGTCCGGATAGAGCAGCTTGGCGCCCACCGCGCCGACATCAGCCTGCTGTGCGATGCCCAGCATTTCCTCCAGCCATTCTTCATGCAGCACGGCGGTATCGTTGTTGAGCAGCACCAGATATTCGCCCGTCGCCTCGCGCGCGCCCCGGTTGTTGATGGCGGAGAAATTGAACGGGCCGGCGCAGTCCAGCACCCTCAGGCGCGGCGAGTTCAACGCCTTCAGTTCCTCCAGATAGGCCACCGCCTCGGGCTCATCGCTGCCGTTGTCGAGCACCAGGATTTCACAGTGGCCATAGCCGGTGCCCTCGATCAGCGAGGTGAGGCAGCGTTTCAGGAAATCGACCTGATTCTTCGTCGGCACCAGGATGGATACCAGCGGTTCGCCGTTCACCGGGTAACGCACATGCAGCGTGCCGGGCAGCAGCCCCTCCTCCAGCCGCGCGGCGAGACCGCAACGCGCCAGATGTTGTTCCAGCGCGCGCCGATGTACGGCGCCGACTGCTTCGCCACTGAGCCTGCTATGGCCGCCCTCGGCATGGCGGTGGTAGAGCACATCGGCAAGGTGGCCGATGCCGCCGTGGCCCACCTTTTCCCAGGCGCGCAAGGTGAGATCGAAGGCTTCGACGCCTTCCATGTCCAAATCGAAGCCGTTCAACTCGGTGAACAGATCGCGTCGCAGCAACAGCAGGCCACCCACCACGAAGGGCGCCGCGCGCAGCATTTCCAGGTTGAAATCGGTCTTGAAGAAGGGCGTGGAATGCGCGTCTTCGCCATCCACCCGGTCTTCGTCGCTGTACAGCACCTGAAACTCCGGATGGCGCGTGGCCTTGTCGGCAAAGGCGAACAAGGCGTGCGGCGCCAGCTTGTCGCCGGCCTCCCACATGCCCACCCAATCGGCTTCGCTCTCCAGCAGGGCACGATTGGCCACCGCCGGATGCTGCTCGGCGGGCGCCTGAATCCAGGCGATGTTGGCCACGCTGTTAACGGGAAACAAGCTCGCACCCTGTAGCGCCGGCGCCTCGCCGGCGAGGGCGCCGGCGCTACAGGAACCCCCGGCTTCATTCTCTGGGGTGGCCTCGCCACCATGCCCGTTAGCCATGTTGGCCAGGGCGGAAGGTGCCGGCTCGCTGGCCACGATGGTGAGCTTCCAGTGCGGATAGAACTGGTGGCCGAGCGCCTTGAGGTTGTTGGCCAGGCGCGCCTCGCCCCCTTCCGGGACGATCACCGCGAGGTGGTAGACCGGGCGGTGCGACAAGGCCTCCATGCGCTCCGCGACCCAGAGCGCATCGCGCTTGAGGTAGGAGTGGCCGATCTGCCAGAGACGGTAGAAATCCTGGGGGGGCGTCTGCGCCGCCTCGCCCTCCTTGAGCGGCTGCGCCAGGAACATGATCTGCAGCGCCTTGAGGTCTTCGAATTCCTCGTCGTCCACATCCTTGAGGACGATCTTTTCGGTTTCCACCGTGGTGCAGCCGGCCGGCCGGGTCAGGTCCTGCAAGCCGGCCGTCGGCGTGCGAGCGCTCTTCACCACGCGATAGCCGGTTTCGCGCAGCATTTTTTCCATCTCCGCGCGGGTAAACCAGCGGATGTGGGTGATGTCGAGCAGGCCTTCCGCCACGTAGGGGAAACGCCCGCTGGCGAGTTCGTTGAGCAACCACAGGTTGCGCGCGTTGGGCAGGCTGACCAGCACCTGGGCATCTTCGCTGAGCAGCGGGCGGATGCGCAGCAGAGCGTCCCACGGGTCGTAGAGATGTTCCAGCACGTCGGCCAGCAGCACGGTGTCGATCGAACCTGGCGCAATGCCCTCGGCGGCGAAGTCGATGTCCTCCAGCTTCTCGCCCAGCACCTTGTCGATCCGCTCCACGGCGCGCGCCGCCGCCGCACGGTTGAGTTCGATGCCGGTCACATGCGAGTCCGGCCAGGCGGTCTTGATCAGTTCGCCGGTGGCGCCGGTCGCGCAGCCGACGTCCAGCACCCGGCGCGGCACATGCGCCATGAGCAGCAGCAGTTCCTTGCGCGGGTGATCGTGGTAGGCGCCCTTCAAATCGGCGTCTTCCAGGTTGGAGAGTTGCTCCCAGACGTAGCCGCCTGGCGGGCGTTGTGAAACCCGGGGCTCGGCCGTACCACGTGCCATCTCTCGCATCAAGTTCGCCACCCGCTCAGCGGCGGAGCCATCCACGGCAAAGTTGTAGCCGGATGCCTTGAGCGACATCAGTTCGACCAAACCGCCACGCAGATCCGCATCGCCCAGCACGAAATCCAGCAGCAAGGGCAGCTCACCCGGGCCGGCTTCCAGCATGCCGCACTCGGCATCGAAACTCGGGCCCATGCGCAGTCCGAGTTCGGTCATCAGGTTGATCGCCGGGGTGCCCGCCAGCATGGCTTCGACCGATAGAGTGGAGTCCACCGACACCAGCACATCGGCCGCCGTCACCAGCAGGCTGGTATCTTCCGTGGTGTAAACGTATTGCGACGGAGACAGGCCAGCCGCCAGGGCGATACGCTCCACCGCCTCGCGCCCATGTTCCTTATTGGAGAGGCGATCCTTGACCACGATATTGGCGGCGTGCCCCGCCTCCATCCATTCCCGGCAGCCCTGGAAAAAGGTCGCCAGGGTTTCGTCGTGGACCTCCCTGTTGGATGACGCCGTCAGGGACGCCGCCCAGGTGGTGCCGAACAACAGCAGGGGCGCTTCGGGATTCAGGCTGTACTTGCTGTACACGGCCTCGCGCACGCGCGGTTTTTCCTGCTTGAGGTCGGCGTAATTGTCCCAGGCCGGGTTGCCGGTGATGTGTATGCGTTCGGCGGGAATGCCGACGCTGCGATAGCCCTCTGCGTCGCGCTCGCCGAACACCGCCATCGCATCGCAATGCAGGGCGCTGTGCACCGTATAGGACACGCCCAGCGCCAGGCCATGCACCAGATGCAGGCTGGGGATGCCACGGGCGCGCGCCCATTCGGCGGTGCTGCGACTGTGCAGCCTGAGGTCTTCGTTGAGCACCACCAACTCGATCTGGAACTGCTCGCGGGCCGCATCCAGGGTTTCCACCAGATTGATCGCATCGAACAGACGATGCTCCAGGTCTTCCTCCACCAGCGGATCAAAGCGGTCGGCCTCCAGTTCGTGGCGGGCGAGAAAATCGCACCATTCCTTCTCGCCCTTCCGGGCAGAGAACGTCGCCACCAGGGCCGCCGCCGATTGCAGGAAGGATTCCAGGCGAGATTCCGCTACCAGGGTTTCCAAGGGTACGAGCTGGCTGCCGGCAGCTTCGACCATCTGCCTCAGTTCCTCGGTGCAAGCGCCCCCGACGGCCAGGACCACGCGCGGCCGCCCCTCCAGGTAATAGCGCAGAAGGTGGTTATTACGGCCCCAGAGGAAGTAAAGAATGGCGGTCTGTTTCATCCTGGAAACCTCAGTTGGCGGAGAAATTCATGATGGCTCAAGTCTTCACATTTCATGAGCAGATGGGTAGCCCGGATGCAGCGAAGGCGGAATCCGGGAACGCGCCACACCCCTTCCCGGATTCCGCCTTCGCTGCATCCGGGCTACCTGTTTGGTTCCGGCTCGTCCGGCTTGGGTTCATTGCTTTGCTCAATCGAAGGCGTGAAAGTAGCGGGTCAGCATGGCGCGGGTCAGGTCATATTCCAGGCCACCGGCCAAGGGCACCTCTTGATGCCGCAGCCAGCCGTTCAAGCCGGGCAGCGCTGCCAGATCACGCAGCGTGCGGGTGGTGGCCGCATCGGTCGCCGCCTGTTTACGCCAGTTCTGCAAGGCCTCGGCATGGCGCGGCTCCAGAAAGGAGGCCAGATCGAGATGCGCGGGGAAAGCCTCCCAAGCGGAAAGCAGGTTGTAGAGCAACACCCGGTTGCGCGGCCAATCGAGATGGGCATTCAGGCGTTCGCGCCAGTCCGCGTCGAAGCTCGGCGCCAGCGCGGCAAGCGCGGCGAAATCAAGCGGTCCTTCGAGTGCCCGATTCAGCGCCCTATCGTGTTCCAGCCAGGCCTGGTTGCCCTCCGGATCGGGGCGCTTGTCCAGCACCACCATGAAACGGCCGGTCACCCGGCTGCTCAGGTGAGCGTAGATTTCCTGCTCGATGAACAGGGCAAAGTCATACAAACGAGTATCGCTGACCAGCCAGGAGAGCAGCCGATTGAAACGCGGCCCATCGGCCAGCGTGCCGGCCAACCAGGTGTTGCTGTTGCCACCGATATAGGGAATCACCGCGACCAGGGTGAGACCAAGCCGGGTGGCGGTTTCCACCAGATCGGCGACGCGGATGCGAGAACAGTAATCGACGAAATTGTCGCCATCCTGCGGCCTGGCCGGTAACCCCCTGGCGGCACACGCTGCGTCCTCGTGGTCCTGGGAATGGATGTCGAAGACGATGCGCCCATTCGGCCGCAACACGCGTTGCCACTCGGCCAGGATTGCTTGCCAGTGCGGAAAATGCACCAGCACGTTGAGCGACATCACGGTGTCGAACTCATCGTCGGCGAATTTCAGGTCGGCCAAGTCGCGTTGCAACAAGCGGATCGGCGTTTCCCCGGCCTGCGCACGGGTCTGATCGAGCATGGCCTGGGAACTGTCGACGCCGGTCACGTCAAACCCCGCGCGCGCCAGCGGCAGAGAGGCGCGGCCACTGCCGACACCGACATCGAGCAACTTGTTGCCGGCGACGTGGCGGGCGCACAACGCCACCTCGACCTGATTTTTCAGCCGGTTGGTGCCCCGGTTTTCCAGCATGCGCTGCTGATACCAGCCGGCCATCCTCGGGTCCTGCCAGGCATTGGTCTTCCAATCGATCAGGTCTTTTTCCATGAGTTTTCCTTGTCTTTTTCCTTGCCTTCGAAGCGGCGCAATTCAAGCCATGTAGCCCGGATGCAGCGTAGCGGAATCCGGGAGCTTACGTGACCGCCTTCCTCCCCGGATTCCGCTGCGCTGCATCCGGGCTACGCTGCTTGTCTTTTTCCTTGCCTTCAAAGTGGCGTATTTCCAGCAGGCCATGCTCGGCCAGTTTTCTGGCAAGCGGAACCAACGTCCACATGGGCACCGAGATGATCTCGGCGATCTCCAACAGGCTGTGATGGCCATCGGCATAGGCGAGCAGATTCATCATATCGCGCACCTGGAGCCCCGACTCGCGCGTGCTCAGCGTGGGATAGAGGCCGCGCTTGCCCAACTGCGGCTCGCACGGCGTGGTCGCGCGCGGGATGCAATCCTGTTCCAGGCATTCCAGGGCGCGACGCAGCGCGGTATAGCCGCCTTCCAGACCGGCCGGGGTGACCAGGTTCAAGTCGTCCAGCGAGGTGTGGTACTCGGGATAAGTCGCGTATTTGGAGCGCATCAGGCTGCACACCGGCAGGTCGACACCGGGGCTGCAATACTGCCGCTCGTCGCTGCCGCGATCGAGGAAGGTGTAGCGCTGGAAAGCAGGCTCGGTGTGGCGCAGCACATGCAGGGCCACGCGGTCGGCGAGGCTGTCGCCCTGGCGCGAAGGCAGATAGGAATAGGTGCGCTCGTCGCCCACGCAGGTCACCACGAAGCCCGCCGCCACACGCGCCTTGAGTTCTTCCAGATGGCGCGAGAGGTAGCAGATGGAGCCGATGGTCTCGGGCAGAAACAGGATGCGGTAGCCGTAGCGGCGCGTGGATTGTTCCAGCAGCCAGCGCGCCAGCCAGGTAACGACGCAGGGCCCGGACAGTTCGTTGTTGGCCATCGAGGGATGGCAGACGTAGGTGGAGAGCAGGATTTCCCGATCCGTCTCGCCGGGGATGCGCCACTCGCCGTAGGTCAGACTGCCGGCGAACAATTCACTGTCGATATGCACCCGGTAGTGGCCGGGGGCCAGCCGGTCGCGCTCGAACTGGCTGAGGCAGAAACCCCAGCGTTCTTGGTAGTAGGAGGTGACGTAGGGAATCGCATCCGCCGACTCCGGCAGGGAATGCAGGTGGGCTTGCAGTTCCGCCAGCGGCATTTCCGCAGCGACGGGCGTCGAGTAGCCCATCAGGTGCAGGTTGTTGGCGGCGAAGTCGATCACCTTCTCGCCCGCCGCGTTCTTCACCCAGGCTTCGCGCACCCGCCATTCGCGCGGCACGGTCCAGTCGAAACAGGCGCTGCCGCTGGGGATTTCATGCACCTGCAAGCCGGGCAGGTATTCGCTCAATATCGCCAGGGTCTGCCGCACGCCCTCGCCGCTCAGGCTGCGGTTGAGCGGCCAGAGCCGGCGCGCCAGGGCGTGCATGGCCTCTCCTGGCGTCATGCGGCCGTCTCCTTCTTGCGCGCGACCAGGAGGAACCAGTGGTAGGCAAAACCGAAGCAATCGTCGTGGATGTCGGCGTGACAGAAGGTGTCGTACTCGGTCGCGAAGGCGGCGGCCAGTTCGGCGCCGTCCTGGAACACCCGCATCATTTCACCGTTGCGCACCCCGAACGGGTCTTGCCGCACGATGCGGCAACCGGGTGTCGGGGCCGGCTCGCTGCCGGCGAAGATGAAGGCGCTGGGCTTCGGCACCGAGATCACCAGCCAGCCCCCAGGGCGCAGCACACGGGTGAGCTCCGCCGCGTGGGCGGTGAAGTCGGCGCCATCGAGGCTCATGTAGTAGGCGGAATTCCAGGCCATGACGTAGTCGAAAGTGGCATCGGCAAAGGGCAGCGACGCGCAACTGCCGACCCGCAAACGGTCCGCCGCGATGCCCAGCGGCGCCAGGCGCCCGCGCAGTTGTTCGACGATGGGCGCGGCGATCTCGACGCCGTGGGCATCCAGGCCGAGGCTGGCGAAGAACGGCAGATGGCGGCCATCGCCGCAGCCGACATCCAGCACCGACTGCCCCGACTGCGGCTTGGGCATGGCCAGATGCGGGTAACTGCCGCGAAAGATGCGGATCACGTATTCCGCCGGGTAGGCGAGCGCATGGTTGGCGAAGTGGCCGGCGAAGTGGCCGGTCCACTGGTTTCCGGCCTGGTAGTCGGGTGTGCTCATAGGGGCTGACAAGTGGGTTCCGGAATCAATTCGGGGATGACGCCCAGCGCCTCGGCGCGCGTAAGCAGCCAGGGCCGTTGCGGCAGGGTTGCGCGCAGCAGGCGCCGGCAATCCGCCGCGCGGATGCAGCCCATCCGGCCGCGCCCCAACGCCACTTCGACCAAAAGACCGGCCTCTTGCGCCAGCGCATGGAACGGCTCGAACACCGGCGCGGTGGCATCGCTGCTCAGATAGCGCACGAAGATCGTGCTTTTCGCCAGCCGGATTTCGCCCTGCTCGCGGAGGCGGCCTTCGAAGGTCTTGTCGAAACGGTAGGGCACACCGAGTTGCCGCTCCAGGTAATGCAGGAAGGTGGAGCCGGCATCGAAGTTGAGATTCAGCACCAGGCCATTCGCGCCCAGGAAGCGGCCGAAGAACCCCTCCGGCGCGAAGCTGTTTTCCGGAGCCCGTGCGGTCAACGCTTCGGCCTGGGCACCCACCGCCGCGACCGAGTAACAGGGGTCGCAAGAGCGCCGCGCGGCGGGATGCCGGCGCAGCCATTCGGCGAATGCGCCCATCTCGGAGACCGGCTCGGCCGGGTCGAACACCTGCCGGCGTGGAAACGAATAGGTGAAAGCGGGCACGACGAGCGTGCCGTCGCCGCCCAAACGCCGCATCAGGGCATCGAAGAACAGGCGGCAAAGCTGCGGGCTGGTCGCGATGCCTTCGGGACGGCCGAAAAAGCCGAGGTTGCTGTGCAGGAACAGCACATCGCCTTGGGCCAGCGGCAGACGTGCCAGCGCCGCGTCGAGGTCGGCCGCGCTGTAGTGCGAGCTCATCCCGTTGTTTTCTCGGCCAGCAGGGCCGACAGCCCGGCCACGCTGGAGAAGCGGCGATCCTGAAAATCGTCCTGGCTGAAACGCACGCTGAAGGCCTGTTCCAGGTCTTCGATCAACTCGATCACGCCAAACGAATCGATCGCACCGGCATTGAAATAGTTGTCGTCGGGCGCCAGTGCGATGTGCGGCGCGCGTTGCCGGAACCAGTCGAACAACCAGGCGCTGTAATCGGCCATGACGCTCAATCCAGGATGGCGAAGGCGCGCACCGGGGCGCCGTCGCCGCCGCGCACCTTGAGTGGGGCGACCACCAGTTGCACCACGGCTTGATCGAGCGCGGCCAGGTTGACCATGTATTCCAGCAGGATCACGCCGTTGCCCAGCAAGATCTTGTGGTTGGGCGAGTCCTTGGCGCAATTGCGGCCGTTCTTCGGGTTGTCCGGCATGGCGGTATCCATACCCAGCAGGCGGCAACCGTGGTCGACCAGCCATTGCGCGGCCTCCTCGGAGAGATACGGGGAGTCGTTGTAGTAGCCCATCGTGCCCAGGGTGCGGTCCCAGTCGAAGCGCATCAGTACGCGTGTCGCCGGCCGCTCGCCGAGGCCGCGCGCAAGGTCTTCGGCAGAGACTTCCATGCCCGGCCCGAAAGCGGTGAGATCGAGCACCGAGGCCGGGCCAACCAGTTGTTCCAGGGGAATCTGATCGACCGTGATGCCGCCGGGTATGAAATGGCGCGGCGCGTCAATGTGGGTGCCGGTGTGGGTGCCCAGCACCAGCTTGCGGGTTTCCCGGTTCTCCAGGCCATGCCGGCCGAGCTGGGTGATCTCGACGAAGGGATGCCAGTGGGTAGGGAAGGTCTGCATGCCCTCTTCGAGATACATGGTGAGATCGACGATGCGCTGGGGAGTGTGGCTCATGGGGTTCGAGTCCTCGGGCTGACGAGTTCCAACAGGGGACCACCGGGCGCGCGCAGCATGGCAATGCTCATGGCGCGCTCGCCCAGGGTGAGATCAAAAACGCCGCTGTAGTCGGAGGCGCCCAGGCCAAGGAGGCGTTGGGCATCTTCTTCGATGCGGTTGCAGTAAAAGGCCAGACAGGTGGGGCCGGCGGCATCGAGCCGCACCGGCTCGGTATCGCCCGCTTCCAGGTGGAGGCGGCAGGACCAGCCGGGTAGGCGGCTATCCAGCCGGAGGTCGTTCCCCGCCCCCTGAAAACCCAGCCCTTCCAGCAGCAACGTCCGCAGCGGCGCCGGTTCGGGCAGCACGGCATGGAGGCTGTCGGGCGCCCAGGCCAGTTGCCGGTTTTCGCCCAGGGTCGGGCCGTGGCGGGTGATCTCCAGCGGCCACAGGCCGGCGGCGTGCAATAACAACAGGTCGTGAAGCGGCTGGTAGTGGCGGGTGAAGGCGCGCTTGGCGGGATGATTGGGAACGTCCCGATGCAGCGCGCCGCGCGCATAACCGAGCGCCCGCCATTCGCTTTCGGCTGCGCTTAGGTCATCGACATTGATGGCCAGATGGGCGAATCCGAGGATCAAGCCAGACGCTCCCGCAGCAGATATTTTTGAATCTTGCCGGTACTGGCGCGCGGCAACGCGTCCAGCCAGGCGTATCGATCCGGTCGCGTACCTTCGCCGAGTTCGGCCTGACAGCGCGCCTGCAACGCCGTTTGTAAAGTCGCCGTATCCTGGCCCGCTTCGGCCACCAGGCAGGCGACAATGGATTCGCCCCAGAACGCGTGCGGCAACCCGACCACGGCGGCTTCCAGCACACCCGGCTGGCGCAGCAGCGCGCCTTCCACCGCGACCGGCGAAACATTGAGGCCGCCGCGAATGATCAGGTCTTTCAGACGGCCGGTGATGGCGAGACGCCCCTCGACCACTTCGCCCAGATCGCCGCTGGGCATGCCGCCATCATCCAGTAGCGGCGAGCCTTCACCCTGTTCCAGCAGGTAGCCGGTCAGCGCCCAGGGCGTGTGGATCACCAGTTCTTGCGCATTCAGTTCCGGCGTGGCACGGAAAGCGGCGCTCACGCCCGGCAGCAGGCGGCCGACGCCAGTCCCCCGCGCGGCTTCGGCGCGGGTTTGCGCGGCGACCAGCAGCACCTCGCTCATGCCGTAGCTTTCTTGCAGGTCACAACCGAAAGTGGCGCGGAAGGCGGCGCGCGTGGCTTCGGGCAACGGCGCGGTGCCGCAAAACACCTGGCGCAAGCCAGCACCTGCCCGCCGCGCGATGTCGGCGTCGCGGCTCATCCGCGCCAGCATGGCGGCCAGCGTCGGCGTCAGCCAGAGGGCATTGGCGTTCCAGGCCAGCGGACGTTGCCAGAATTGCAACGCGTCGGCGGGCCGGAAGCGTGGCCCCAGCAGCACCACGCCGCCGGCCAGCCAGGGGCTCAACAACGTGTTGAGGAAGCCGGCCATATAGGCCATCGGCAACAGGTGATAGAGGCGGGTGTCGGCATCCAGCCCCAGGCTCTGATTGAAGGCGACGACATTGCCGACCAGCGCGTCGAGGGTATGGCAGACGCCTTTCGGCCGCCCGGTGGTGCCGGAGGTGAAGAAGATGGCAACCACGCTGCCCGGCGGGTAGTCGAAAGCCGCTTGCGTACTGGGCAGGGAGGGCAAGGCGGCCAGCAAGGCGGCATCTTCCAGAACGATGCGCGGTTGCGTGCGTTCGAGGATGTAAGTCTGGTCGTCTGGATTGAGTTCCGGGTTGACCGGGATGATCCGATGCCGGCCCAGCAGACAGGCCAGATAAGCCGCCGCGAACGGCCAGCCGTTGGGCAGCCGCAAGGCGACGCTGTCACCGCTGCGGCAACCCTGCGCTGCCAGCCAGGCGGCCATCCCGGCCGCCTGGGCATGAAGTTCGCCGTAGGAAAAAACCCGCTCGTCGCAGATTAGGGCCGGCGCGTTCCAGCGCGCGGCGAAAATCCGGTTGAGTTGTGCGCTGGCGTTCATGCCCGGCTTTGTTCCTCGCCGTAGTAAACGCCCCAGGGCAACGCACGCTGAGCGACATGGCGGTCGTCAAGGTCGGCGGCGATACGTTCGAGCAGAGCGTCCGGCGCATTGATCTTGTCGTGCCGGCACAACTCGATGATCAGGGCGCGCGGGTCGATGCGATGGCGCTTGGCCGCGCTCAGGACTGCCGGCATGTAACTGGAGTGAAACTGCGCCTGGCCGGCGGCGATATCGAGCGAACTGAGGCCACGCCGTTCAATCAACGGCCGCACCAGGGTTTCGCCCAGATGCATGGCCTCGATCGGGTCGATCTCGGGTTCGCAGCCGCTACGCACGAGGGCGCTGAGGAACTGTTCGGTGGGCGTATTGCCGGCGCTGCGGCCGAAACCTTGCAGCGAGGTGTCCACCATCTCGACCCCCTCCTCCGCACAGGCCAGCGAATTGGCGACGGCCAGGCCGAGGTTGTTGTGGCCGTGAAAGCCGCGTGCGACGCCCGGCGCCTCTGCACGGGTGGCCTGGAGATAGGCGCGCACCTCGCTTGGCAGCATGCCGCCGGCGGAATCGACCAGATACACCATCTCGGCACCGAAGCCGGCGGAACGCGCCGCCAGGCGGCCAAATTCTTCCGGGCTGAGTGCGTAGGACTTCATGAAGTTGGCGTACACCTCCATGCCGAGTTCCCGCGCCAGGGCGATGAACGGGGCGGAGCTGTCCACTTCGGTGACGTTGCTGCCGATACGGATGAAATCCATGCCGTGATCGGCGGCCAGGCGCACATGGTCGAGCGTGGCGATGCCGGGAATGCAGAACATGCCCCATTTGCCCCGACTGATCGAACGCGCGGCGGCCTGCATGTATTCCACATCGCTGGCGGCGGCGACGTTACGGCCTTGTTCGGAAGCGCCCAGGCCGATGCCGTGGCCGACTTCGATATAGGGAAAGCCCGCTTGGTCGAGTGCGCGCACTAGGGATTCGGTATCGGCCACCGTGAACTGAAAGTCGATGACATAGCTGCCATCGCGCAAGGTGCATTCCAGGATCTTCGGGCAGTGCATGGATTCCTCGGCGGTTATCGGTCTGGCAGCGGGCTGGCTTGCGGCGCATTGTTCCATGAACTGGAGATTGCGGAAACGTGTGGCCGGCGAGCTCCGGTTTATCCCAGCAAATCCCAGGATGCCGGAGTGCCCGCAGGCACGTCCCGCGCCACTTTCTTGCCCAACAAGATGTCGATCTGGCCTGGCGCCAAACCCAGACCGGGACGAATGGCGCGCAGGTTGGCGGGGCTGAAGGCTTCGCCCGCGCGCATATCGCGCACCACGTAGAGCGAACGGCGGAACACCAGGGAATTTTTCTCCGCTTCGCTGGGACCGTAGCGCACCTGGCCCAATGCCTGCCAGGCGCGTTCACTTTCTACCCGCAGTTGCGCGAACTCCTCGGGCTCCAGGGAAAACGTGGCATCGACGCCGCCATCGGCGCGGCGCAGGGTGAAGTGTTTTTCGATCACCGTGGCGCCCAGTGCCACGCTGGCTACCGCCGCGCCCAGGCCCATGGTGTGGTCGGACAGGCCGACCGCGCAGGCGAACAGGTCGCGCAGATGCGGCAGGGTGAGCAGGTTGGAGTTCTCCGGCGTGGCAGGGTAGGTGCTGGTGCATTTCAACAGCACCAGGTCGCGGCAACCGGCGCTGCGCGCGGCGCGCACCGACTCATCCAGTTCGGCGACCGTCGCCATGCCGGTGGAAATAATCATCGGCTTGCCGGTGGCGGCCACCTTGCGGATCAGCGGCAGGTCGGTGTTCTCGAACGAGGCGATCTTGTAGGCGGGAACCTCCAGTGCTTCCAGGAAATCGACGGCGGTTTCGTCGAACGGCGTCGAGAAGGCCAACATGCCCAGTTCCCGAGCCCGCTCGAAGATCGGCCGGTGCCATTCCCAGGGGGTGTAGGCCTGCTGATAGAGCCGGTGCAGCGATTGCCCGCCCCAGAGCGGATGTTCGATGTGGAATTCGCCTTCATCCAGATCGAGCGTCATGGTGTCGGCGGTATAGGTCTGGATCTTCAGGGCATGCGCGCCCGCGCGCGCCGCCGCCGCGACGATTTCCAGCGCCCTCGCCAGCGACTGATTGTGGTTGCCGGACATTTCGGCGATGAGGAAGGGCGGCGCGTCACGACCTATGTGCCGCCCGGCGATTGCAACACTAGCGATTTCAGGGTGCGTCATGAAGTGAATCCAAGTTTGAATAACCCGGCCTTGTTCTCCATCCAGTCAGCACAAAATAAGGCCAGACCGACCACGTCCACAAAGTCGTCGTTCTTCCGCGCATGAGCCTTGTAAAGGGCTTCCTGCTGGAAACCGAAACGCCCGTGCAACTTGATGACCGGGGCGTTGAATGCAAAGACCTCGCACATCAGCTTGCGGATCGCCAAGACCTCAAAGGCGAACTCCAGGGCCAAATATTCCATGGCCAGCCCGGCACCGCGGGGCAAGGTCGTTTCGCCCAGGTAGAACGCCCAGACAGCACGTCCCTGGCGTGGATCAATGGCAGTGATGGAAACGAAACCCGCCGGCTGCCCTTGCCATTCGAAGATCAGGTAACGGGCGGTTGCGTCGGCTAAAGCGCGCTGAACCCAGATCGCATGCTCGTCGCCAGTGATCACGTGATCGGTGTACATATTGGCGCGGATGCGTTCCTGATTGCGCCAGGAAAACACCTTGTCGGCATCCGCCTCAATCATTGGCCGCAAGCGGCAATCGCTTCGGTTCAACATCACACACCTCCATGAGCCGTCATGGCATCGGCGACGCGACGAATGCCAAGCCCGTCCACCAGTTTCATTCCCGCAGCCGACAGATCGCGACATCGACCGGGCTCTGCCAAGAGCCGAGTCAGGACCGCGATGATATCCATCCGCCGAGCGGCGGGTCCTGCAACCATTTCGATAACCCTCCGCCGCGCCAAGGCGGCAGTTGTCGCCAGTTGATTCGCCGCGACCGGTACCACGATGGCCGGCAGGCCAAGGCAGCAGCGCTCCCAGGTGGTCGAGCCCCCTGCGCCGATCGCGACATCGGCCGCCGCCATCAACGCAGCCATAGCGGTGGTCTGTTCGATCAGCCGCAAGCGAGGCTGCTGCCCGAATCGGGCCAACAGTTCCTGGCGGCGAGGATTCGCCGGTCCAAGTACCACCACGGCAGCAATATCAGCGTCTGGCATTGCTTCGAGCACCTCCATGGCTGTCGTCGTCTCGCCGCTAGGATCGCTGCCGCCGAAGCTGATCAGTACCTCACGGATATGGCCGTCGCGCCGCCTCAGCCGTGCCCGTTGTTGCGCGAACTCGGGTCGCAGCAGCGCGTAGCGCGGTCCGAACAGACATCGGCAGGCTGGCGGTACCCGGTACTGGTAGGTCATTTCGCCGCCGAGAATATTCTGGTCAAGCAACAAATCGCTATCGTGGGCACGTCCCAGATCGTCGATAACCATAAGACGCGACGCGCGCGCACGCAATGCAGTTTCCCAATCTGTATCCAGCCCATAGTGGTCGACTACCAGCCAATCTATTTTCTCCGACAAAACGGTCAGCGATGCCGTCGCATCGGTTCGAGAGGACCATTCACCGCTTTCTGCAAGCGGGCGCAACCCGCAGCCCTGGGCAACGATGCTCTCATGCAGATATCCAGGCAGGTCACGACACAAGAAACATACCTCTGCCCCCTGTCGCCGCAATTCCCCAGCCAGGGCGAGACAGCGCATGACATGGCCGGCGCCAATCTGGACGGAAGCATCGGCACGGAAGGCGATTTTCATGTTCCCGACATCAGGCGATGGGCACAAAGGGCGGCAAGGTAAATCCGAGCAGCTTGGCAGCCCGGTTCAACACCTGATCGAAACTCACGAACAGGGTGGCAGGTAAAACGGTAAGCAAACGATCTGCACTGGCCAGATGCATGGCATCGTAGCCACGCAAGGCAAAGCCTTCCGCCAACTCCGCAGCCCGGAGCAACAGGTCTGGGTCGGTTCTCACATAGGAAATGGAAGTCTGCCAGTCGGAAACGAAACGGCTGACGCAAGCGGCGTGGGCGACGCTATCCAGACGCCCGCCACGCAACGCACTGGCCAGGGCCGCGCGTGTTTCCACGTAGGCAATTTCATGGCATGCGCATCGTTCTGAACTGCCAAACAACGCGGCAATCTCGCTACTACCTGCTTCGAGAACGTACAGTTTGACCAGAGCAGAGGTGTCGAAATAACAGATCGGCGCAGACATTCACTCATTCCTTAGGGGCTGTAGCGCCGGCGCCCTCGCCGGCGTCCGGCCAGCAATACGAGACAACCGCTGCGTCCCCAAAGCCGCTCCATCTGCACCCGCAATGGGCGGTTCTGGTGGTGCGGCGCACTTTTGCATCGCTGGCCGGACGCCAGCGAGGGCGCCGGCGCTACAGGGATATCCAGGGAACGCGCCACACCCCTTCCCGGATTCCGCCTTCGCTCCATCCGGGCTACCTGTTTGGTTCTGCAGCTTGGGAGCGTTATCGGGGGCTTCATCAGGCCTCGCCGCCATGATCGTTAGCGACGGTTGGCGATCACCCAATCCGCCAACGTTTCACCGGTGATGGGCGGGCATTCCGCAACGGGCCTGCTCACCTGTGGCGACGCGGTTGACCAAGCCACTCCAGGTATATCGGGCAGCCCTTCCGGGCTGGCCTGAACAGCAAGCAAACGGGCTACCGGGCGATTGCGCGATGTAATCAGCAGCGTCTCACCCGCTGCGACTGCATGAAGGCAGTCGGAAAGCCGCCCTCTCAGGTCGCGCACAGAAATTTGATGGGTTGACATGATTTATCCTCAAAATCCGTTATTTGTGTACACATATTACATCGTAAGTGTAATTAACAATCAGTCTGTTGACTCCCCCGCAGGGGCCTTTGTGGCCACAAATCACGCCGCATTTTCCGACAGCAACATTGCTTGGTGCATCAACTCGGCGCGCAGCCAGTCTTCCTCGCTGTCGATATCCTGTACCCGATGCCGCGGCAGGATGAACGGCAGGGAAGCGGGCGAGAACAATATCTCGTCGCTCAGGAATGCCTCCGCACGGCCCCAGTAAAACTGGCCGGCATCGTGCCAGGCCGGCTCCAGGTCTTGCGAGCGGGTGGTGCGGTATTCCGGGTACATCGCTTCCACTTCACCTTGGGAATTGAGCCGCAGCGCGCGCTGGATGGGAAAGGGAAAGCTGGTGACGGAGAACACGAAGGATTTGCCGGAATCCACCAGACGCTCATGCGCATCACGCAGATCAGCGGCGCGCACAAACGGGGCGGTGGCATAGAGACAGCATGCGTATTCCACCGATATGCCTTGCTCACCATGCCAGCGGATGGCCTGTTTGGCCACGGCGTTGGTGCCGGTGTGGTCGTCGGCCAACTCGCGGGGGCGCAAGAACGGGATTTCCGCGCCGTGGGCACGCGCCACTTCGGCGATCTCCGGGTCATCGGTAGACACCATCACGCGGTCGAACAAGCCGGAATCCAGCGCGGCCTGGATGGACCAGGCGACGATCGGGCGGCCGGCGAACAGGCGGATGTTCTTGCGTGGGATCCGCTTGCTGCCGCCGCGCGCGGGAATCACGCAGAGTTTCATGCCAGCGCCGTCCGCAATTCGGCGACCACCCGATCCTGGTCGGCATCACTCAGGCCGGGATAAAGCGGCAAGGTAATGGCGCGGGCGTAGTAGTCCTCGGCAACCGGGTAATCGCCGGGGGCGAAACCGAGGCGACGGTAATCCGGTTGCAGGTGCACCGGGATGTAATGGACGTTGACGCCGATACCTGCCGCGCGCAGATGCTCGAACACGGCACGTCGACGCGCGCTGTCTTCCAGGCGAATGACGTAGAGATGCCAGGCGGATTCAGCGTGGGGATCGCGCCAGGGCGTTTGCAGGGGCAGACCGGCGAGCAGGTGGTCATAGCGGTCGGCCAGGCGGTGGCGCGCGGCCACATACTCGTCCAGACGCACCAGTTGCGAGAGGCCGAGCGCGGCTTGCATGTCAGTCATGCGGTAGTTGAAACCGAGTTCGCTCTGTTCGTAATACCAGGAGCCTTCGGCGGCCTGGATCGCCGCGTCGCGGCGGATGCCGTGACTGCGCAGACGCGCCATGCGCTCGGCCAGTGCGGCGTCGTTGCACAAGGCCATACCGCCTTCGCCGGTGGTGATGATCTTGACCGGGTGAAAGCTGAACACGGTGATGTCGGCATGGCGGCCATTGCCAACAGGCTGGCCTTGATAGCGGCCGCCAATGGCGTGGGAAGCGTCCTCGATGATGCGAAAACCGTAGCGGTCGGCCAGCGCGCGGATGGCCGTCATGTCGCAACTCTGGCCGGCGAAATCCACCGCGACCACAACCTTGGGCAGCTTTCCGGCCTTGTCCGCCCGCTCCAGCTTCGCGGCCAGAGCGGCGGGATCGAGGTTGAGGCTGTCGCGATCAATGTCGACGAAATCCACCGTGGCGCCGCAGTAACGGCCACAGTTGGCGGAAGCGACGAAGGTGTTGGGCGTGGTCCAGAGGTGGTCGCCCGACTTGAGATCAAGCGAAATGCAGGCGAGGTGCAGCGCGGAGGTGGCACTGTTCACGGCGACCGCGTGAGTGGCGCCGCAACGCGCGGCGACGGCTTCCTCGAAGCGGGGAACCGCCGGCCCTTGGGTCAACCAGTCGGAATGCAATACCGCCGCGACGGCGGCCACATCGTCATCCCGGATATCCTGGCGACCGTAAGGAATCACACGCGGAATCACTCGCCTGCCCGCAGATTGAACTGGCGTATCCCTTCGGCGTCGAGAAAATGCGGGTTGCTGCCCGAGTTGTACTCGAAGCCTTGCGGTACCGAGTCCCCCACCTCGCCCAGGCCGTTGTGGCAGTAGTCGATTTCCAGCCCGTAGAAGCGGATGGAAGGCTGGATCACGAAGTGGTCGGAAAACTCCAGTGTGAGATGCGAATCGTCCGACGGGCACATGATTTCATGCAGCTTCTCGCCGGGACGGATGCCGACCACATGCGTGGCCAGATCAGGCGCCATGGCGGCGGCCAGGTCGGTGATACGCACCGAGGGGATGCGCGGCACGAAGATTTCACCCCCACGCATGCGCTGGAAGTTCTTCAGCACGAAATCCACGCCCTCTTGCAGGGTGATCCAGAACCGGGTCATGCGCGGATCGGTGATGGGCAGGCTGCCCACGCCGTCGGCGATGAGCTTTTCGAAGAATGGCACCACGGAACCGCGCGAGCCGACCACGTTGCCATAGCGCACGGCGGCAAAGCGAGTACGCCCGCCGCCGGCCATATTGTTGGCGGCAACGAACAATTTGTCGGAGGCGAGCTTGGTGGCGCCATACAGATTGATGGGGTTGGCGGCCTTGTCGGTGGACAGGGCGATGACCTTGTCGACATTGTTGGCCAAAGCCGCCTTGATGACGTTCTCCGCCCCGTGGATGTTGGTCTTGATGCACTCCATCGGGTTGTATTCGGCGGCGGGCACCTGCTTCAAGGCGGCCGCGTGGATGACGTAATCGACCCCGTTCATCGCCTGGTTCAGGCGCTCGCCGTCGCGTACATCGCCAATGAAATAGCGCATGCAGGGGTCGTTGAATTCCTGCTGCATGTCGAACTGCTTGAGTTCGTCCCGGGAATAGACGATGAGGCGGCGGGGTCGATAACGCGCAAGCAGGGTGCGGATATAGAGCTTGCCGAAGGAACCGGTTCCGCCGGTCACCAGTATCGATTTGTCATTGAACATCTGGCAGCCGGGTAGGAAGTGGTTGAACGTGGAGGCGGTTTACCTCAGCCGGCATCACCGCGCAATCCCGCCGCGACGTTGTTGTTGATGCTGATGAGAATATCGAGCTTCTCGGGAGCCGGATAGGCCAGAACCTCGAAGGAGCGGCGATCCACGAAAAAACTGAGGGCCAGCAGATTGCGCCTGATTTCCTCGGGCAATGGGTTGTCCTCCACCGACAACTCCGCCTGAAAGAAGGTCCAGACACGCTGGTTGTAGCTGAGCGCATCTTCGAGTTGTGCGTCGTGATCCTCGCGCGTCCAGTTATCCTTGAGCTGCTGCAATTGCTGGGCCGCCTTGGTCAACACGGTCGCTTCGAGATCGCGTTGCGACAACGTGGCTTTTTCCACGCTACGGTAGGCATCAAGCGGGTTTGCGGGCATTGCTGAGCAACTCCTGTTCGTAACGAATCAATTCTCGCGCCGCTTTCAGCGCCTGGTAATACTGCCCTTCCAGCACGAAATCGCTCACCTTGCCGATTCGTTCCGTGGTGCTGGGTGCCACCTCGACCACAGCCTTCACCTGCTCCCAGTAATACTGGTGGTAGCGCGCCAGACTGGGGGCATCCATGTACATCATCTGAACCGCGAGATAGATCCGTTTACAGGGTGTGTCGGCATCCTCTTCCTTGAGGATGTCTTTCTCGCGCAATACCGGAACATCGTTCAGGACAGTCAACTGACAGCGACTGTCGCCGTTAACGAGAACGGCCCCACCGAGAAACAACTTCTCGTGGGGCCGCAAATCAAGTTTTAGAGGCATTTGCCCTACCTCTCCGTTACTTCGACTCGACAGCCTGGTTCAACTGGCTTGCGTTGCTACCGATCCCAAGATTGCCAAGATCGGCAAGCTGACCACGGACACCGGCCGCTTCGTTTTGCGCTTCAGGCGACTGCGCCTGTTTCACAAAACTGGCCACGTCGTCCCACATGCCATTTTTCAAATCTTCAAGAGATGACTTTGTGGCTTTGACCTGGTCAAACGCCTCGCTTACTTCCGCATTGCTTGCCGCCAGGGGGTCAAGCGCGGGGATATCCCACATCTGATCCCTGATGGCTGCAAGCGTGTCCAGCTTCGTGGCAGTATCGCCTGCCGTATCAGTGGCGTCTGCCTGCTTTCCAAGCAGGCGTCCAACGGCGTCAACCGTATCCGAAGGCGGGAAAGTCAGTGCCTCAATCTGTTTGCGCAAACCAGAAATATCGTTAAGCAAAGAGATTCGTTGCGGGCTGTCAATCGGATAAGGCGGGTACATTTTCACGATCTCACCCAGATTATTCTCGACCTTGCCCAGCAATTTGTCCGATTGCTCAACCGTATCGCTCACTTCGCGAACCACCGACGCAGCCTGATTCAAAGCATCTTGACGGACGCGCAACTGTGCATAGGTACCCGCCACCTGAGTGGAAGCCAGCACCTGCTTGTCACGCGACGCACCTGGCCGCGACAACCCTGCATCATCCGGACGAACCGTCCCAACAGGCCGTTGCGCGGCCGTTGTACCAGTTTGACTAGCTACCGAGTGACTAACACCAGTCCCTGAGATTTCAGTGACCATTTCACCCTCCTCCCGTGTGAGCCCGTGAGCTCACACGAGTCAAGTTACCGAGCATCACCCGATTAGAACAGTCTCAAGATGCCCTGTTCAGCCTGCGAGGAAATACTCAGTGCGGTAGTCCCCAACGACTGCTTGGTTTGCAGCGAGAGCAGGTTCGCCCCCTCCTCATTGGTGTCGGCCTCGGTCAACTTGGTCGCACCGACGGTCAAGGTGTTCACCATGTCGGTAATGAAGGTCTGTCTGGTCGTCAGCGTATTGAGGTTGGACGACAGCTCGGAGGCCTTGGTTTGCAAGGTCGCAATCGCGGTATTCAGCGTAGCCTCGATCGCATCCAGTTCGGCCGCGCTGTCGAGATCCTTTGCCGTGATGCTACCGGTCGTTCCCGCGACGGTCAGAGAAGTACCACCACCGGAAATGGCCAAGCCGCTGGCGCCGGAGTTGAAGCCGGACATCACGATCTTGGTCGTGGCGTTCTCGTTCAGGTTCACCGTCAGCGTCACGCTACCGCTGGTCAGGAAGTTGGTGCCCTTGTAGCTGGAGTCGGTCACCAGGTTGTTCAACTGCTCGACCAAGCGGTTGTACTGCCCGGTCAGGCCGGCAGTACCAGTAAAGCCGGTTGCATCCGCCGCGTTCGAGCCGGCCAGGATCGTCCCGCTGTTGACCGTGTCGTTGATGGCGGAACGCGCCTGGGTGACGATACCGCGCAGGGCTTCAATGGTGGAAAGCACGCCCTTGATGCCGGAATCCGCGGACTTCACCGTCTGAATGGCTTCACTGATGTTGTCCTTGAGGCCGGTCAGCAGGTTGGCGCGGGTATTGTGGCCTTGCGCCGCAAAAAAGTTGGCGGGGTTGTCGACTGCCGTGCCGACGCGCTTGCCACTGGAAAGACGTTCCTCGGTACTTGCCAGCAGCCTTGAAGTGTTCTGCAGGCCCATCAAGTTGGAACGCATTGAAGAGGTAAGGCTGATGTCACCGATTGCCATGATAAAACTCCTTTTCTAGGGTCGATTGAGGGAGGGCTTCTGCCTCCGAGGCTTGGATGAACTTCCTTGCCTTGCCCCGTTTTCGGTCATGGCTGAAAAAACTTTAGGTTTTTTTGAAATATTTTTTGAACCGCGCCTGGTTCAGGCCGTGCGCTCGGGTGACAGCACGTCGCTGAAGCCGAAATTGCGCAGGTCGCGTATCCGCCGGGGATAGAGGATGCCCCAGAGGTGGTCGGTTTCATGTTGCACGACCCGTGCATGGAAGCCGCTCACCTCACGCGCTATGGCCTGCCCGAATTGATCGAAGCCGCTGTAGCGCAGACGAGTGTGGCGCGGCACCTTGCCGCGCAGGCCGGGCAAGGACAGGCAGCCTTCCCAGCCCTCCTCCACTTCCTCCGACAAGGCTGTCAGGACCGGATTGACCAACACCGTGAACGGCACCACTTCGGCATCCGGATAACGCGGGTTGCTCTCCACACCGAATACCACCACTTGCAGATTCACCCCGATCTGCGGCGCGGCCAGGCCGGCGCCGTCGTTGGCATGCATGGTCTCGATGAGGTCGGTGACCAGCGCATGCAGTTCCGAGGTATCGAAAACGTCCACTTTCTCGGCTACTTGCAGCAGGCGCGCATCGCCCATGCGCAGGATGTCGCGGATAGGCATGTCAGCGGTCTTGTAGCGCAGGCGTCTCGCCTGCCGGGTTAAAAGACGCAGGCGAGACGCCTGCGCTACAAATGCGGATAGACATCTCCCGCATCAGGCCGAACAAACACCGCCATTGCCGGCCGGAGCGTCTTTACCGTAGCTCATGCAGGCAAGATTCCTCAGCACCGTGCGCAAGCGCCCCATGACGTCGTCGAGGGTGGCTTCGATCATCTCGGCCGAGATCGCGGTAGCGCTGTCGCCGCGACCGGCCGCCCAGTTCACGGAGACCGCAACCGCCGCGTAACAGAGGCCGATTTCGCGCGCCAGGTAGGCTTCCGGCATGCCGGTCATGCCCACCATGTCGGCGCCGTCCTTGGCCAGTCGGTCGATCTCCGCCTTGGTTTCCAGGCGCGGCCCCTGCACGCTGGCATAGACGCCACCGTTGATGAAACTCTCGCCGGCCCGCTCCAGCGCCGCGATGCATCGTTGCCGCATGTCATCACAATAGGGCCAGGTGAAATCAAGATGGGTGACCGGTTTGTCACCATAGTCGGCGAAAGTGTTTTCGCGCCCGTGGGTGTAGTCGATGATCTGATCCGGCACAGCCAGACAGCCAGGTGCGAGGTCGCCATGAATACCGCCGACTGTGGCAACGGAGACCACATGGCTGACCTTCTGGTCATGCAGTGCCCAGATGTTGGCGCGGTAGTTCACCAGATGCGGTGGAATGGTGTGGCCGTAGCCGTGGCGCGCCAGGAACACCACGGGGTGGCCGTCGAGGTCGCCAAAAGTGAGTGGCCCGGACGGTTCGCCGTAAGGGGTGCGGATGACTTGTCGATGGGTGATGGATAAGCCGGGCAGCTTGGTCAGCCCGGTACCGCCGATGATGGCCAGCATGATGTCGATTGATTGGAAGGTGGGTTACGAAAAATCCCGCCGGAATGGCGTGATTGGGGACTTGGACAGGACTCGTGTGGCCGCCTGGCCAGACGCACCGGTTCTGTCACTATTTGGCCAGCGCGACCGGATAATTGGGATGCTGGGGGTTGACCACCACCCTCTGCCGGCGGGGATCGACGATCAAGTCCATCGCCTCCAGCGGTATGACGCCGAGCAAAGGCTCGTTGCCCAGCACGATCGCCTCGGTCACGTAAGACCGGTTTTCGAATGCGATTTCTATGGGCGCGATCTTCGGAACCTTGCGCATATGGCCGTCCGCCAAGGTGACGACTTGCTGGCTGACTTCCGTGACATCGAAACCCAGTTGCGTGGCGATCTCCTCGGTGACACACATGAATGTCGCGCCTGTATCGACCAGGGCTTCGACCTGGACGGACTTCCGATTGAAAAGATTGGTCAACTGCAAAGTGGCATAGGCCAGACCCATCACGGACTCCTGTGGGACGATAGGTTGATGATCGGTTTGTGTAACCGTCCGAGTATGTGCTGCGATCATCGCGGCAAATCCCAGTCAATTTCCGGCACGCTGTCCAGGATGTCACCAAGGATTCGCACCTTGCCGACGATTTCAGGGTGCGGGCGGCGGACAAGCTGGTGTTCCGATTCGTCGAGAACCAGAAAGATGGCCTCAACCGCCTTGTTGGGTGGTAACCGGGGTTGCTGCTTCAGGTGGCCAAGGGAATCCGTTTCAAGAATGATGCGTTCAGCGTACATGTCACACCTCCTGTGCGGTAACCAAGACTATCACCCACCCAGTCTCAACCATCCTTCATTGCGTAGATTCCCGGCAGATTGCGCCAGAGTCCGTAGGCGTCCATGCCCATGCCGAACACGTAGCGGTCGGGGAGTGACAAGCCGATGAAATCGGCGGTAATGGGCTTCTCGCGGCCGAGTTCCTTGTCCGCCAGCACGGCGATTTTCACGTCGGCGACGCCCAGTTCCAGCAGGCGTTGTTTGGCGGCGGCGAGGGTATGGCCTTCGTCGAGGATGTCATCCATGACCAGCACGGTGCGACCACTCAAATCCATGCGCGGCAACACCGCCCATTCGATTTCGCCGCCGCGCGTGCCGCTGCGGTAACGAGTGGCATGCAGGTAATCGAATTCCAGGGGAAATCCCAGGCGCGGCAGCAGTTTGCCGGCGAACACCACGCCGCCACCCATGACGCAGAGGGCGACCGGAAAGGAATCGGCGAGGGCGTCGCTGATGCGGGCGGCGAGATGGTCGAGCGCCAATTCGATTTCAGTGGCGCCGTGCAGCAGTTCGGCGTTGTTGATCAGTTTCCAGGCGTCTTTCTGGTTCATGCGCGGTATTCCCGTAGCGCCGGCTTCCAGCCGGCGTCTTTAAATCTGCCGGCTGGAAGCCGGCGCTACCTTTTCCCAGCCAGCGTCCTTTGCCGGCGCGCTTCATACAGGCACACCCCGGCGGAAACCGAGACGTTGAGGCTTTCTACCTGGCCGAACATCGGGATGCTGACCAGGACGTCGCAATGCTCCTTCGTCAACCGGCGCATACCGGCGCCTTCCGCGCCCAGCACCAGGGCGGCGGCACTGGTGAAGTCGGCGTCCATCAGGCTGGCGGGCGCTTCGTCGTCGGTGCCGATGATGAGAATGCCGCGATCCTTCAGGTCGCGCAGAATCCGCGCCAGGTTGGTGACGGTCAGGTAAGGAATCGAGTCCGCCGCGCCGCTGGCCGCCTTCATCGCCACCGCCGAGAGGCCGGCGGAACGATCCTTGGGCGCCAGCACGGCATGCACGCCGAAGGCATCGGCGCTACGCAGACAGGCACCCAGATTGTGTGGATCGGTTACCCCATCTAGCACCATCAACAGCGCCGGTTCGCTCAGGTCGTCCAGCACCTCGTCGAGGTCGCGGGCGAGTTCGATCTGGCTGGCCTGGGCGACCACGCCTTGCGACTTGCCGCGCGCCATTTCGTCGACGCGGGCGCCGTTGGCCATGACCACGCGCACGTTCTTGTCCTCGGCGACCTTGACCAGGTCCTTGGCGCGGCGGTCGCGCCGGCTTTCATCCATGTAGATGACCTGGATGCTTTCCGGGTGGTGGCGCAGACGCGCGGTGACGGCATGGAAACCGTGGATCAGGACTCTTTGGCTCATTTCTTTCGGGCTTTCTTGGACGATGGCGTGGAATTCCCCTCACCCCCAGCCCCTCTCCCGCCCGCGGGCGAGGGGGGCTTCGTGCGCCCCTTCGGGGAGGAGGCGGGGACGGCGGCATTGTCCACCAGAGAGAAGTCGATGCGGGTGGTTTCCAGATCGACGCGCGCAACTTTAACGCGCACCTTGTCGCCCAAGCGGAAGCGTTTGCCGGTGCGCTCGCCCAGCATCTGGTGGCGGGCGGCGTCGAAGTGGAAGTAGTCCTGGCCGAGTTCGGTGACGTGCACCAGGCCTTCCACGAACACTTCGTTCAAGGCCACGAACATGCCGAAACTGACGGCGGCGGAAATGACGCCGTCGAACTCCTCGCCGACCTTGTCCTGCATGTAGTAGCACTTGAGCCAGGCCACCACGTCGCGGGTGGCATCGTCAGCGCGACGCTCGTTCTTCGAGCATTGGCCGCCGATGTCTTCCCATTTTCCGGGGTTGTAGACCTCACCCTTCAGACAGGCCTTGATCGCGCGGTGTACCAGCAGGTCGGGATAGCGGCGGATCGGTGAGGTGAAGTGGGTGTAGGCCTCATAAGCCAGGCCGAAATGGCCGGCATTCTCCGGGCTGTAGACGGCCTGGCGCAGTGAACGCAGCAGCACGGTTTGCAGCAACTGCTCGTCGGGGCGCCCCTTCAACTTGAGCAACAACTCCGCGTAATCCTTGGCGTGCGGATCGTCGCCGCCGGTGATGAAGAAGCCGAATTCGGCGAGGAATGCCTGCAACGCCTTCAGTTTCTCCGGCGTCGGCCCTTCGTGCACCCGATACAGGGCGGGATGCTTCTTCTTCTGCAGGAATTCGGAGGCACAGACGTTGGCCGCCAGCATGCATTCCTCGATCAAGCGGTGCGCGTCGTTGCGGGTGGTGGCGACGATGCGTTCGATCTTGTCGTGTTCATCGAACAGCATCTTGGTTTCCACCGTTTCGAAGTCGATGGCACCACGCTTGCCACGCGCCTTCAACAACACCTTGAACAACTTGTAGAGATTTTGCAGATGCGGCAGCGCCCAGGCCTTGTCTTCGGGCGCCTCGCCGGCTTCAAGCCAGTCCCAGACCTGGTTGTAGGTCAGGCGCGCCTTGGAGTGCATCACCGCCGGGTAGAAGCGGTGCTTCTTGATGTTGCCGAAGCTGGAAATCTCCATCTCGCAGACCATACACAGACGGTCAACCTCGGGATTGAGCGAGCACAGGCCGTTGGAGAGTTCCTCCGGCAGCATGGGAATCACCCGGCGCGGGAAATACACCGAGGTGCCGCGTTCCAGCGCCGACACATCCAGTGGCGAACCCGGCTGGACATAGTGGGAAACATCGGCGATCGCCACCCAGAGGCGGAAACCGCGCCCTTCCGGCTGGCAATACACGGCATCGTCGAAGTCGCGGGCATCCTCGCCATCGATGGTCACCAGCGGCAATTTGCGAACGTCTTCGCGGTCGGCGCCCAGGTCTTTTTTCAGCACGCCTTTGGGCAACTTCTTGGCCTGCGCCAGGACGTCGTCGGAAAACGCGTTCGGCAGATCGTGTTTGCGCAGGGCAATCTCGATTTCCATGCCGGGATCGGCATAGTTGCCCAGAATCTGGATGACCTTGCCCACCGGCGGCGCGTGCTTGGTCGGCTGATCAACGACCTCCACCATCACCACATTGCCGTTGGAAGCGCCCATATCCTGATGGTCGGGCACCAGGATGTCCTGGCTGATGCGCTTGTTCTCCGCCACCACCCACTGGTAGCCGCGTTCCCGGTAAAGGCGCCCCACCAGATGGGTATTGGCCCGTTCCAGAACCTCCACCACCTTGCCTTCCTTGCGCCCACGCCGGTCCAGGCCATGTTCGCGCACCATCACGCGGTCGCCGTGGAGCAGGCCGCGCATCTCTTTCTCATGCAGGAACATGTCGCCCGACTTGTCGTCCGGGATGAAGAAGCCGAAACCATCGGCATGGCCGTCGACGCGACCGGCCTTCACCTCGATCTTCTCCGGCAGGCACAGGGCGCCACGGCGGTTGAGCATGATCTGGCCGTCTCGCTGCATGGCGCGCAGACGGATCATGAAGGCATCCATCTCGTCCGCCTCCAAGCCCAGTCGCACGGCGAATTCATCGGCCTCGACCGGGCCGGGCGCCTCGATCACCAGTTGCAGGATGAACTCCCTACTCGGCATGGCGTGGCCATATTTGGCGCGCTCACGTTCCAGGAACGGGTCTTGCCAGCGCAAGGCCTTCTGGCCACGCCGGGGCGGCTTCGCGGACGACTTCGCCGGTGGCGCGATCGGTGTCGTCATCGGTGGCGCGGTCGGTGGCGGCATGGACGGCGTATCCAGGAGTTGAGCGACGGGCTGTTTCGCCCTGGCGCCGGCACGAGGCCGCGAAGATTTAGCGGGCGTGGCGGGCGTAACTTGTTCGGTTTTGGCGGATGTTTTTTTCGTTGACATAAATTTAATGGTCAGTAGAATGCGCGGCTTCTTGGCCCAGGTGGCGGAATTGGTAGACGCACTAGGTTCAGGTCCTAGCGCTCGCAAGGGCGTGGAGGTTCGAGTCCTCTCCTGGGCACCAAGTCAAACAAAAAGCCGGCTTGTCTTCACGACAACGCCGGCTTTTTTCATTCCTGTTCGACTTCATCTGGTTTTCCCGTTCTCGCGCTGGACGGGCCGCATGGTATCACGCCACCCGTTCGAGCATGCTTTGACGGCTTATGCCCGAGCCATCTCGATTTCCCTATCGCGCAACATCCTGTCGATCTCTATCGCCGACATCGGCTTTCCGAATAGATAGCCCTGCAAGGTGTCGCAACGATGGACGCTGGACAGCAGGTGACGTTGTGCTTCGGTCTCCACGCCCTCCGCCACCACCTTCAAGCCGAGGATGTGCGTCAGGCTGATGAAAGCGGCGCAGATGGCGGCGGCGTTGGCATCGTGCTCGATATCCTCGACGAAGGAGCGGTCGATCTTTAGCTCGTCCAGCGGCAGCCGCTTCAGATAAGACAGGGAGGAATAGCCGGTACCGAAATCATCAATGGAAAAGCGCAATCCGCGCGCCTTCAGCGCATGCATCCTGAGCACGACCTCATCCACATTTTCCAGCAACAGACTTTCCGTGATCTCCAGCACCAGACCGTGGCCATCGGCCTGGGCCGCGTCCAACGCCGCCTCCACCATATCGATGAAATCCGGGTGGTGAAACTGGCGGGCGCTGACGTTGACCGAAATGCTCAGATGCGCGCTATCCACCCTGCCGGCCCAGATCTTGAATTGCTCGCAGGCCTGTTGCAGCACCTGCAAGCCAATCGGGATGATCAGGCCGGTTTCTTCGGCAAGCGCGATAAAGTATTGCGGCGCGATCAGACCGCGTTCCGGATGTAGCCAGCGCACCAGCGCTTCCACCCCGGTCACCCGCCCGTCGGGCGCCACCTGCGGCTGCCAGCGCAGGATGAATTCACCGCGCGGAATGGCGCGCCGCAACTCCGCCTCCAGGTGCGAACGGGCCTCCACCGCCGCCTGCATGGCGGGATCAAAAAACCGAATGGTGTTGCGACCCCCGGCCTTGGCCTGATACATGGCCAGATCCGCCCGCTTCAACGGATCGGCCACCGCGTCGGACTTGTCGCGGAACAGGGCGACGCCGATGCTGGGCGTGCCGTGGTGCTCGATCACGCCGAGTTCATAAGGCAGATTCAGCAACTCAAGGACTTTCACGGCCACCGTTTCCGCCTGATTGGCGGCCTCGGCCGGCGACTCGTCCAGATTCTCCAACATCACCACGAACTCATCGCCGCCCAGGCGGGAAACGGTATCGCCCTCACGCACGCAAGCCTGCAAGCGTTGCGCCACCTGGATCAGGAGCAGATCGCCGATGTCATGGCCCTGGGTATCGTTGAGCAGCTTGAAATTATCCAGATCGATGAACAACAACGCGCCGTGATGCCTGCCGCGACTGCCGATGGCAATGGCCTGGTGCAAGCGATCCAGCAACAGGCGCCGGTTCGGCAACTGGGTCAAAGCATCATAGAACGCCAGATTGCGGATCTTCTCCTCCGCCAGCTTGCGCTCGGTGATGTCCTGGAACATGCCGACATAATTGACCACCTTGCCGGCCGCATCCTTGACCGCCGTAATCGTCAGCCATTCCGGGTAAACATCCCCACTCTTGCGCCGGTTCCATATCTCGCCCCGCCACTCGCCATGTTCCCGCACCGCGCTCCACATCGCCTGGTAATAGGCCGAATCCTGGCGACCGGATTTCAACACCTCAGGCGTGCGCCCGATCACCTCGGCGGCGGCATAACCGGTGACCTTGGTGAACGCCGGATTGACCCGCTGAATCAGCTTGTTCTCATCGGCGATGATGATCGCCTCCTGCGACTCGAACGCGATTGCAGCGACCCGCAACTCCGCCTCGGCGGATTTCTGCGCGCTGATATCGCGGGCGATGGCGAGGATGAGCTTCTTGCCCTTCAACCAGAACGCGCACAGCGACACCAACACGGGGAACGACGAGCCGTCGGACGCGCAATGCACCCACTCGAAAGTGGCCGAACCCGTTGTGAAGGCCTGCTGAATGTATGCATTCGCCAAGTCTTTTGAACACGCGCCATTGGCCTGGAATTCCGGCGAAAGGCTCTCCGGCGTGCGACCGATGAGCTGCTCGCGGCTATCGAGTCCATGCAAGCGCAACACCGCCTCGTTGCAATCGACAAATAACCCGGACTCCGGGTCAAGCAGATACAGCGCATCGACCGAAGCCTCGAACAAAGCCCGATAAGTCGCCTCACTCTCACGCAAGGACGCCGACTGCGCCTCGATCCGAAGCGCGCGCGACCGCAACTCGCGATTATTCCGCGTCGCCACCCAGAGACTGGCAAGCACCACCACGAACAGCGCGGCGGCAAGCAGATAGATCGCCAACAACAACGACTCACGATGGCGGTCGATGAATCCCGATGGCTGATTCACCACCACCACCGCCCCCGGCAACCGCGCCGGCAAAACCAAACCATTACGCGCCAACTCGCGGGCGTCGATCAGATAGTGATTCGGGCTGAGCAATTGCGGCGCAATGCTTGGCAGCGGCGCGCCACGCAAAAAAGCCAGAGCCAGCGCCGCCGCGCTTTCCCCCTGGCGCTCGCCGCTGGTGACAAAACCACCCAGCACCCCATCGAACTGATAGACATCCTCCATGCTCAGGATGACGAACCGGTTCAGCGCCACGATCCGACTGATCGACTCCTTCAACGGCAGCAACCGCCCCGCCGCGTCGGTCAAACCACCCAAGGTCGTCAGCACCAGATACTTCTCGGGCCGCCGGCGCAAGGTCTCCAACAACGTTTCAATCGTCGGCGCCGCCACAAAAGTCGCCGCGATCTCCGGATAGCGCGCCAAATCCCGCCGCGCCTCCCGCTCGATCGACCGATAAGTACCGCCGCCATCGCCCACCAGAACGATGCGCCGCGCCTCCGCATCCAACTGCCGCAGCAGCGCCAGATTGGGCGCGATCTCCTTCTTCTCGAACACCCCGGTCATCCGCGCCGGATCCAGCCACGCGCGCACGGAAAAATCATTCACCCCGGAAAAAAATACCGGGCTATCGGGAAACAACCCAGCGAGATGCTCGCGTGCGAACAACAACGCATCGTCATCCGTCACGTAGATCAGCGACGGGCGAAAACCCGCGTACTTGAAGCGCAGAAAATCGGCGAAAGTGCGGGCATACCGCGCGTCATAAGGATAGCGCTTGGTATCCAGCGACTCGGTCGAAATCGCGGGGTCCACCGCCGTGTTCGCGCGCAAAGCCTGAACAAAACCCTCATGCTGCCGCTTGGTCCAGGGATATTCCAGGTTATAGGAATGCACAATCAAAACCGGCACCGGCGCCGCGCACACCCCTCCCGACACCAGCCAGGCCGCGACCAACAAGAACAACACCCGGCCCGCCGACCACGGCGAACCCGAGCAAATCGAGCGTCCGGCCAGACCAATCATCAAACGGGCTTGTCTTCGGATATCCATCAGACGCGCAGTTTCAACCAGAACAGCACTTTTTGCATATCCCGATTGAACTAATGGCAATCAATAGCGGAATTCAGCCAGGCGCCAAGGACATCCCGCGCGCGTGGAGAACGCTTGGCTGTACGTAGCGCAGCAGGCGTCTCGCCTGCCCGGTTCATCCCCGCGTTCGCAGGATGCGATTCAAACCAATGCAGCCGTACGCCAAGGGCGGCTGCCCCGCATGACGAGACCCACCGTAGGGGCGGATTTCAAACCCGCCCCCACCGCGATATTCCACGGTGATGCATACAAAGCGTCGCCAATCGCGGGCAAGCCCGCTCCCACGGCGGATATTTCACGATCACCCCGCCATGCCAACCAGGGTTTCCACATCAGCTTGAATCGCCCCCAGCGCGGAGAATGGTTGGCTGTATGTAGCGCAGGCGTCTCGCCTGCCCGGTTCATCCCCGCGAGCGCGGGGAACGGGGAGATCGGTCGGCAAAGTCATGGAGCTCATGCGGTTCATCCCCGCGAGCGCGGGGAACGGTCCGCGCCGCTGGCTTGGAGCTTGTCGAGTTTCGGTTCATCCCCGCGAGCGCGGGGAACGGCGGCGTCCAGGGGTTTCCTGGATTGTGATGGTCGGTTCATCCCCGCGAGCGCGGGGAACGGGACATCTGCCTGACCATCGACGCGAAGGATTACGGTTCATCCCCGCGAGCGCGGGGAACGGGGCCTCGCTTGCATGACCAGCGTCGAAACGTGCGGTTCATCCCCGCGAGCGCGGGGAACGGTACGTCGGGAACTCGACACCAATCGCGGTAGGCGGTTCATCCCCGCGAGCGCGGGGAACGGGACGTACTTGGTCCATGTAAGCGTTCGTCAGGCGGTTCATCCCCGCGAGCGCGGGGAACGGAACCTGCAATAAATCTTCACGATGGCTGTAATAGGTTCATCCCCGCGAGCGCGGGGAACGGTAACACAGCGACCATGAAACCGATTTCGGCGGCGGTTCATCCCCGCGAGCGCGGGGAACGGGTGAACGGCACACGGTTGATGTCGCTGACGTACGGTTCATCCCCGCGAGCGCGGGGAACGGGGCCTCCAACTGTTTCGCTTCCAGGGTGGCCACGGTTCATCCCCGCGAGCGCGGGGAACGGTTATTTGCGGGGGCGGGTGCCATGAATAATGCCGGTTCATCCCCGCGAGCGCGGGGAACGGTTTGCTTGCACAATAGGCGCGTAGGATGGCGTCGGTTCATCCCCGCGAGCGCGGGGAACGGAGAAGATCATGAACGCAACCTTCAAACTCAGCCGGTTCATCCCCGCGAGCGCGGGGAACGGGGTTTCCGGGCTTTTAACCAGCCGTTCCAGGTCGGTTCATCCCCGCGAGCGCGGGGAACGGTCCCGCGCGGCCCTTGTGTTGTCGCGCTCTATCGGTTCATCCCCGCGAGCGCGGGGAACGGCCAACGTCCGCATCCGCGAACTAACGGCCGGCCGGTTCATCCCCGCGAGCGCGGGGAACGGCTCAATATAGGTATTGAGCGTATCCATCCGCGCGGTTCATCCCCGCGAGCGCGGGGAACGGATTGCCGCTGGCGTCAGTGGCAATCGTTGGCACGGTTCATCCCCGCGAGCGCGGGGAACGGGTTGCTCAGGTCGCGCGGGTCGCTGCTGTAGACGGTTCATCCCCGCGAGCGCGGGGAACGGAAGGTCACAAAGGTGGAAGGCGGATGGATGGTCGGTTCATCCCCGCGAGCGCGGGGAACGGGCTGCAATGGGCAGATGTGGCGCTCATCATCTGCGGTTCATCCCCGCGAGCGCGGGGAACGGTCGGGGTGCTCTTTGATCAGGATCGGGACACCCGGTTCATCCCCGCGAGCGCGGGGAACGGGGCGGCATGGATTGACAACCCGGTCGCGT
>JAURYL010000106.1 GCA_030653935.1 Pseudomonadota bacterium | reverse complement strand
GAGCCTCTTGCAAAACTCTCCGCCGCCGAATACCCGACTGCGTAACTCGCCTATTTTGAGGCGATTTTTTGATGCCGCCGGGCCGAATTCGGCGGATTTCTTATCCTGACGGTCTGTAATTCATTATTTGGCGCAAGGGTTTCCCTGCATCGGCAGATGCATGGTGTTTTCAAACGGGATGGAGGTGGCGGTCATTGTCGCAATCGCATCAACTGATCGGCAGACAAGGCCAGGATGCCAAACATCAGGTGGCCCATCACCTTGGTGCTGCCTTTAACCCGAAGATTGTTGCCGCCGAACTCATCCTTGAGCCTGGCGTTGCTGCGTTCTGCGACGGTGCGCTCGTTGTAGCGGATCGCATCGGCCGGATCGAATTCCTCTTTTTCGCCACCGCGCGGATTGTGGTCAATCAAGGGAACATGCCCCAGGCTACGGCAGTGTTCATGCAACTCCTTGCTGCAATAGGCGGCATCCATGACGTCATAGAGACTGGTTACACGCGTCGAGCTGATCAACGACAAGGGAATCGCGGCGCGGCTGTCGTGCATCGAGGCCGAAGACAGCAGCGCCGAGATGGGCACGCCACAGTCGGCGGTATCAAGGTGCAGTTTGTAGCCGTTCCAACTGACTTTGTAGCCCTGGGCATTGCACTTCGTGCCGCGATCGCATTCTGTGGGGAGGTCGGCCATCATTTGCGCCAGGGTCTGCTGGCGCTGGCGATGTATGGGAGATTCCTTGGCCGGAGCGCGTTTCTCACCACGCCGGGGGCGTCCCCGTTTCTTCGCCGGTGCCGGTGTGTCGGGCGCCGCAGTCTTCGTCTGGGTAGCGAGCAAATCGGACGGAGCCAAAGCCTCGGGCGTTTCGGCCTTTGCCCGCTTCGGGCGCTCGCGCGCCTCAATGGCCGTGCCATCCCGGCTGAGGTGGCCAATCAATTCGTCGCCAAGGTACTCCTCGATGAGCGCCTCATGAACGCGCTCTGCCAGTTTCCCTTCGGCAAACTCGTCAAAGGCGCGCGAAAAGGTCGCTTCGGAGGGCAGCTTCTTGCACATCGGGAAGCCACAGATGCGCCGCAGGGTGCGGTCTACGGCCAGGCGTTCAATCAGGGCCGCCGTGGTTGCCAGGCCCAGCACAGCCTTGGCAACAAAGGCATTCGCCAGCCAGGCGCGTTCATGCGGATGGCGGCCCACACCGCACCAACCAGGGCCGGTGAATTCTTCAATACGCACCCATTCCAGGATATGGATGACCTTCTCCAGTTTCGGCGTCAACGGACCCACATCGTTTCTCAGTTCGGGGATCAGTTCGTGCTGAATCACGTTCCACCGTTGCATGATCAGTTCGCGTGAAATAGTATCCATTTGGCGGGCGTTCGATGATTTATAGAGAACTTCATCTTGCCAGAAATGGCACGCCCGCACCTCATAATTCGCCCCGAAATGCGAAAAATCAGACACGGTATCGGGGTTTTGCAAGTACCTC
>JAURYL010000014.1 GCA_030653935.1 Pseudomonadota bacterium | reverse complement strand
CCAGATCACGACACTTTCCGCATTGTTGACCTTGGCTTCGTGGAAGCGGCGGATCAGCGCGGGGATGACGTGGGAGTTTTCCGGGTGGTAGTTGTCGCCAGGGCCGTAGAGGTTGGTGGGCATGACGCTGCGGTAGTCGATGCCGTGGCTGGCGCCGTATTGGCGGTTGTAGCTTTCGCAGAGTTTGATGCCAGCGATCTTGGCGATGGCGTAGGGTTCGTTGGTGGGTTCCAGCGTGCCGGTGAGCAGGGCGTCTTCGCGCATCGGTTGCGGGGCGAGCTTGGGGTAGATGCAACTGCTGCCGAGGAACAGCAGTTTCTTGACGCCGACCTTGAACGCTTCGTGGACGATGTTGGCTTCGATCATCAGGTTTTGATAGATGAATTCGGCCGGGTAGGTGTTGTTGGCATGGATGCCGCCAACCTTGGCGGCGGCCAGGTAGACCTGGTCGGGCTGTTCGGTTTCGAAGAAGGCGCGCACGGCAGCCTGGTTGGTGAGGTCGAGTTCGGCGTGGGTTCTTGTGATGATGTGGGGGGGTAGAGCACCCTCTCCCCTAGCCCCTCCCCCGCTTGCGGGGGAGGGGGATGATATGAGTTGGCGGATGATGGCGGAACCGACCATGCCGCGATGGCCGGCGATGTAGATTTTTCGGTTCATGTGTGGTTTTCCAGGCTGGGGAAATTTGTTGCGGCCTGATTTAGGCTGCGGCTTCCATTGATGCCGGGTGAAGGATTTGGTTGTGGTAGAGATCAATGATGGGGAAACATAAATCGTAATCCCCCCATACCAGTTCACCGTATTCGAGGTGATAGCTATCGAACTTACTTTCTTCCAGGTAGGCGCGGATGTCAGGGTGTCGGGAATGGGAGAGAAATTCCTTGAAATCGACGATTTGCTCCGTTCCATCATCAAACTGAAGATGCAGTTGGTATTTCCCCGCTTTTTCTACCGAGGTGATGTTGAGGGTGTTTGAATTCATTTCAGCCTCCGGGTAATGCGCTCTGCCTTGATCGGCTTGTGCAATACGAAGAAATCGATCCATTTGCTTACGATTTCATCCGCACGTGCATTGACCAGTTCTTCGAAATGTCGCATTTCGCTAGCTTCCAAAGGTGGACGGCCGCTAACGGGCTCGTAGCATATTTGCTCTACTTTGCCGTTTATCACGATGATTTCCGCTCGTGATTCTCTCCCCTGCGCTTTGCCGTGAACATGTACGGGGTCATGTTCGTTGGCATAGAACATCACGATCAACCCGTAATACTCGTAAAGCTTCGGCACAAGGTTTACTCGTGGTAATCCATCGCCTTGTAGCCGTGCTTCTTGACCAGTTCGTCGCGTTCGGCAGCTTTCAGGTCTTCGCGCACCATTTCGGCGACGAGTTCGTCGAAGGTGATCTTCGGGGTCCAGCCGAGTTTTTCCTTGGCTTTGGCGGGGTCGCCGAGCAGGGTTTCGACTTCGGTGGGGCGGAAGTAGCGCGGGTCAACAGAGACGATGGGTTGGCCCATTTCACGATGCGGTGAGGGGGTAGTGAGGTAGGCTTTTTCTTCGACGCCTTCACCTTCCCAACGCAGTTGCATGCCGAGTTCCTTGGCGGCGGCGTTGACGAAGTCGCGCACGCTGTATTGCACGCCGGTGGCGATGACGAAGTCTTCCGGCTTGTCCTGTTGCAGCATCAGCCATTGCATTTCGACATAGTCCTTGGCGTGGCCCCAGTCGCGCTTGGCGTCCATGTTGCCGAGGTAGAGGCAGTCTTGCAGGCCGAGCTTGATGCGGGCGAGGGCGCGGGTGATCTTGCGGGTGACGAAGGTTTCGCCGCGAATCGGGCTTTCGTGGTTGAACAGGATGCCGTTGCAGGCGTACATGCCATAGGCTTCACGGTAGTTGACCGTGATCCAGTAGGCATACAGCTTGGCGCAGGCGTAGGGGCTGCGCGGGTAGAAGGGGGTGGTTTCCTTCTGCGGGATTTCCTGCACCAGGCCGAAGAGTTCGCTGGTGGAGGCCTGGTAGAAGCGGGTCTTCTTTTCCAGGCCGAGGATGCGGATGGCTTCGAGGATGCGCAGCGAGCCGAGGGCGTCGGAATTGGCGGTGTATTCGGGTTCTTCGAAGCTGACGGCGACGTGGCTTTGCGCGGCGAGGTTGTAGATTTCGTCGGGCTGGACTTGCTGGATGATGCGGATGAGGCTGGAGGAGTCGGTGAGGTCGCCGTGGTGCAGGATGAATTTGCGCCCGGTTTCGTGCGGGTCTTGGTAGAGGTGGTCGATGCGGTCCGTGTTGAACAGACTGGTGCGGCGCTTGATGCCGTGGACTTCGTAACCCTTGTTCAGCAGAAATTCGGCCAGATAGGCGCCGTCTTGGCCAGTGACGCCGGTGATGAGGGCGATTTTTGCTGTTGTGGCCATACTTTTCTCCGCGTTTGTTGTTGCGAGGTTGGGTTTAAGGGTGATTGCGCTGTTGGTGCGTGTAGGGGGCGATCTATTGTTTGTTCGCTGCGGTCAGCGGTTTGGCTGCTGGTTTGCCGCGTCGGCTGTCCAGGCACGCTACCGCCATGCCCGAATGCCTGTTCATTCAGCAGTTTGCGGGTTGTCCGCTTGTTGTTTGGCCGTGGCGTGGCGTGGTGGCGTGCTTTCGCTTCGGGCGGTTTTTGACCGGTAGTTTGCCGGTGGGGTGTTTCAGGTGTTGCTTGGCTGTTCTGCGGTTGTGTCTGTTGTTTGGGGCTTGGCGTCTTGCGCGGCGAGTTCGT
>JAURYL010000101.1 GCA_030653935.1 Pseudomonadota bacterium | reverse complement strand
CGGAAGATTGAATACCTCGTAGGGGCGCATCGAAAAACCCGTCATTCCCGCGAATGCGGGAATCCAGTGTGTTGATTTCACTGGGTTCCCGCATTCGCGGGAACGACGAATTAGGGGTTTTTCGAGGTGCCCGTAGGAGGGCCCGCTTGCGGCCCGAAATCGCACTGTTACATGGATTTACGCATCGCTGCTTTGGCTATACCGCGTGTTTGCTAGCCTTGGAGTGGAGGCAACAAACAATGAGGAACCCGAAATGACAGCTGCAAAATGGATTGTTTACATGGGCATGATCATGCTCGCGAGTGGCGGCGCGCTGGCCGGAGGCGGCAAGGTGCGTGGTGAAAATGGTCAGGGGGATGTGGTGCAGAACCAGATTCGCAATGCCGCGCCGACATCGCCTTATGTGGCGGTGACGCCCGTGGTCGCGCCCGAACCCGAGCCGGTGCTGCCCGAGTATGACGAGATGGTTCAGGATGAGTTGACGCCTTGAACCCCGACGCGGTCTGTATCCGCGCTTTTCGAAAGGAGCGGCCCGCCGTGATGGCGGGCCGGGTCGTTTTCAGGTCAGACGAAACTGTCCGCGAACAGGCTGTTCGCCCAGGTGAACATGTCCTCGTAGTTGTCGCCATTGATGCGGTCGGATTCGCCCAGATCCACCCGGTGCATGCCCTTGCCTTTCACATTGCCGGCGGCGTCGTAGATGTCGCCGTAGTTGTAATTGGCGGACAGCCAGGACGCTGTTTTGGCGGTGATCGGGCTGTAGCACGCGGAATTGGTGGCGACGTTGGTGTCCGCCGCTTCGCCGGCCAGGGCGCGCACGATGGCATCCGCGCAGACCTTGGCTTCCGAGTTGGCCATATGGCCGGATTTCGGCACCCCTTTGTTGTCGCTGGCCGGAACCGCGCAGGCATCGCCGATCACATGGATGTTCGGGTAGCCGGCCACGGCATAGGTGAGTGGATTCACCGGCACGAAACCTTGTGCGTTCAGCGACAGGCTCGCCGCGATGGCGCCGGCCTTCTGGTTCGGGATGACGTTCAGCACACGAGCATTACTGATGACCTGGGCACTGGTGACGATGCTGCGCGAGGCGGAATCCACCGAGAGCACGGCGGCGTTGGGCACATATTCGATGTAGCCGGCATGGGTGACGCTGAAGGCGTTGCCGAAGCCGACCGGTTCCGCCTGAATGCTCGCGTTGGCGTCGAGCACGATGACCTTGGCGCCGTAACGCTTCGTAGTCTTCAAATAATCGGCCACCACACAAGCGCGCTCATAAGGGCCGGGCGGGCAGCGGTAGGGCGATTTGGGCACGGTGATGACAAATACATCGTTGCTTCTCATGCCGGCCAGTTGACTCTGCAACAGGGTGGTCTGCGCGCCGGCCTGCCAGGCGTGTGGCGTGAGCTCGGGATTCCAGGCGCCCTCGGGTGCGATGAAGTCGATGCCGGGGGAGAGAATCAGATGGTCGTAGGGCAGTACCTGGTTGCCGCCGGCGGTACTGACGGTGACCGTGTTGCCGCCGCCATCGATGCCGATCGCGCGGCCCCGCAGCAGGTTGATGCCGTATCTGCTTTGCAGTGAACTGTAGCTCAGCGTGATCTTGCTCATCGGCAGCGCGCCAGTCACCACCAGGTTGGAAAGAATGCAGGAGATGTGGCTTGCATTCGGGTCGACCAGGGTGACCTGGACGTTGCCGCCCCACATGCGGATGTACTTCGCGGCGGTGGCCCCGCCGAAACCGCCACCGACCACCACAACACGAGCGGGCGTGGTTGCGGCGCTGACGGCGCGAGGCAGCGCGGCCAGGGTGGAAGCGATACCGGCGAGCTTGAGGAATTGCCTTCTGTTCAGGGTTTGCATGTCATGTCCTCCCTTGGTTAATCGCGATGTTCGCGGCTGGATTTGCTGGACTTCTTTTCCTTCTGTTTTTTCTCTTCCCGCTCTTTCTTCTCGGACTTGCCGCTGTCGACGCTACCGCCGCCACCGGTGCCCGTGCTGGTACCGCCACCGGTGCCGCTACCCGCCGTCTGGCCGGCGAAATAGTTCGCGATCAGTTGAATCTGAGCATCGGTATAGCCGTGTGCCTGGCGATCCATGATGTCTTTCGGGAGAACGCGATATTTCATCTCCAGAAGTTCATTGCTCATTTCGCGGGCGCTCATGCCCGCCAGTTTGTCGAAGCCCGGCCCATTGCCATTGCTGCCGTGGCATTGCGCGCATTGCGAGGCGAGAAGTCGACCGGCGGGGGGCGCCGCCAACGCGCTGCCCGCGACCGCGAGGCCCAATGCCAGGGCGATGGGTAGATGAAATGGATGTTGCCGCATGTTGTTTCCTCCTGTGGTTGAAGCCGGGATGCGTCGTCACCAGGAGCCGGGTAGCAGCCTGTCGGGCTTTGGTCGTCGATAGTGAGAAGCCGCCCCGATGAGCACAGTTTTTGCCGGATTCGCTGCCGCATGGTCGAACCATGGGGCAAGAGTCGGGTGAAAAATGGGCCGTCGCGGTGGTTTCGCAGCCGACGATTCCAAAGTCCGACAGGCTGCTCGGGCATCGTGGCTGAGTTAAGGCTACGTGTAAAAAATGCACACGTCAAAGCAATGTTTTTGAGAAGTGCTGGCGAATATTGTGTAACAGGCTGTATTTAAAAGAATTAAGTGGCTTAATTAACGTGTAATGTTTGCACACATGGTATGATTTTCGCCATGGATACCCCTTCCCGCCTCTCTTTGCTCGCCTCGCCCGCGTTGTTGCGGGCGGTGCAGCGGCTGTTGCGCCCGCTGGCCCGATTGCTCATGGCTTATGGCGTCAATTACGTGGCGTTCTGCAATCTGGCCAAGGGCGTGTTCGTGGATGTCGCCGCCCGTGATTTTCCCGATGACGGCGCTCCGGTCACGGATAGCCGGGTGAGCCTGCTTTCCGGGGTGCACCGTCGCGAGGTCAAGCGGCTGCGTGAGGAAATGCTGGCGAAGTCGCCGCCGTCGCCGGTTGTTTCCCTGGGCGCCCAGGTCGTCTCACGTTGGTGCGCGGAGCCCCTCTTCCTCGATGCCCAACGGCAGCCTCTGGCGCTGCCGCGTCTCATCAGCCGGGGCGGTGAGGCGTCGTTCGAGCACTTGGTGGGAAGCGTCAGCAAAGACATCCGTTCGCGCGCCGTGCTCGATGAATGGTTGCGCCTGGGTGTGGTGACGCTGGATGCCGAGGATCGGGTGCATCTGGTCGAACACGCTTTCGTGCCGGCGCGTGGCCTGGACGAGAAAAGCTTCTATCTGGGCAAGAACATCGGCGACCATCTGGCGGCGGCGGGCCATAACCTGATCGACGGCCAGCCCCCCTTCCTGGAGCGCAGCGTTTACTGCGATGGTCTGTCGCCGCAATCGGTGGAACAGTTGCGCGCGTTGTCGCGCGATCTCGCGATCAACGCCATGCGGGAGATCAACCGGCGCGCGCTGGAGTTGCAGGGCGCGGATCACGAGCAGGCGGACGCCAGCCAGCGCATGACCTTCGGTGTCTATTACTACGCGGAGGACACCCCGTCGGAAGAGAAGGCGGCGCCCTGATGCGGAGCATCCGCGCCTTGCTGCTCGGCCTGGTCATCCTGTCCTGCGGCGCGCAGGCGAATCCCTGCGCGCTCCCCGGCCTGGAACCGGGTGGAACAGGCATGGGCGGTAGCGGCCATGATGGCGGCGGGATCGGGGGAAGCGGCCACGCGGGCGATGGCACGGGCACCGGGGGCACCGGGCACGACGGCGATGGCACCGGCTCGGGCGGTACCGGGCAACGCGCGGATGGCTCCGGCATGGGCGGCACCGGCGTGGTGGGCATCATCACCGGCTTCGGCAGCATCTGCGTCAATGGCCTGCGCCTGACTTACGATGCGGATACCCCGGTCAGCGTCGACGGCGAGCCGGGTAATAGCAGCCAACTCGCCATCGGCCAACGGGTATCGGTGGACGCGGAAGGTCGTGGCACCACCCTGCGGGCGCGCCGTATCGCCATGATTTCCGCATTGGTCGGGCCGGTCGACTGGGTTTCGCCCGATGGCGATAGCTTCATGGCAATGGGGCAGCGCGTGCGGATGGTGCCAGCCGGCGCGCCGGCGGGTGGCTCGCGCGGCAATTTGCCCAAGGCGGGCGATTTTGTCCGGGTCAGCGGCATGCGTGATGCGGCGGGTACCGTGCGGGCCACCCTGGTGCAACAAATTCGCCCTGGCAGGCAGGTGTCGGTGACCGCGCCGCTGGATTACCAAACCAGCAACGTGGCGCGGGTCGGCCAACTCAACGCCGTTGGCGTGAAGTCGCTACCGCCCGGCCAGGAGGTACGTCTGTCCGGAGTGCTGGCAAACGGTGTGCTCCTGGTGCGCGACATGCGGGTTGCGCCCGCGTTGGCGTTCCAGGCGAAGCCGGAACGGCTGGTGTTGCAGGGTGTGGCGCGACCCGGCGCGGGATCGACCACGCTGGACCTGGGTTATGCGCGCATGACGCTGAAGCGGGGACTCGCAACAGGCATCAAAGCGGGCGAATGGGTCAGGGTCGAAGCAGTCGTCCATGGCAATGAAACCCTTGAAGCGGTGCGACTGGATGCTATGCGTCCCGATACCCACTTCCGAACCGGACGCCCGAGGGAAGAAGACAATGCCGACTCGCGACGGCGCACGGAAGCTGCGGAACACGGAGCGTCGGCGGTAAGGATGAATGGCGAGCGACAGGAAACTCGGGACACGCCCGAAGCACCGGAAAAGATCGAAATCGAGAAGGCGGAGCGGGTGGAGGCTGTCGAGAAGGTTGAGAAGGTTGAGAAGGTTGAGAAGGTTGAGAAGGTTGAGAAGGTCGAGAAGGTTGAGAAGGTCGAGAAGGTCGAGAAGGTTGAGAAGGTTGAGAAGGTCGAGAAGGTCGAGAAGGTTGAGAAGGTGGAGAAGGTCGAGAAGGTCGAGAAGGTTGAGAAGCCTGAAAAAGTGGAAAAGCCCGAGAAGATTGAAAGACACGATTAACGGCGAACAGGAGACGCACAGATGAACAAACGATATTTCGTGGCCGTACTGCTGGCCTTGCCCGCATTGCCATCAACAGCGGGGGATTTGACCCTCAGCAGCGGCCTGGACTTCAGCAGCGGCAAGTACGGCGCCAGCCAGTCCACGGAGATCTGGTATGTGCCGCTGACCGCCAGGTACGAAACCGGAGCGGCCACGTTCAAGTTGAGTGTCCCTTATGTGCGCATCCGCGCGCCCACCGGCGGCAAACTGATCGGAGTCGATGCCCAAGGTCGTCCGATCTATGACGGCACCGGCGCCAAGAGCAGCGAGGAAGGCATGGGCGATGTGGTGGCCAGTGTCAGCTACAGTCTGTTCGAACAACCGATTAAGGGTCTGCTGCTGGATCTGACCGCCAAGGCGAAGTTGGGAACGGCGGATGTCGCCAAGGGGCTGGGTACCGGTGAAAATGATTACACCGCACTGGCCGATCTCTATTACCTGGCCGGCGCCTGGACGCCATTCGCCACCGTCTCTTACCGACTCACCGGCGACCCGGCCGGCAGTGATCTGAAGAATGTCTGGGGCGGTACGTTGGGACTGGGCTACAAACGGTCAGCCACGGACAGCCTCGGTCTCATGTGGGACAGTCGCCAGGCCAGTACCACCACGGGCGTCGCCAGCAACGAAGCCACGGCCTACTGGGTACACAAGTTCAGCGGTGGCATGAAACTCCAGACCTATGCCGTCAAAGGGTTTTCCGACGGTAGCGCCGACTGGGGCCTGGGCGCCATGTTGAGCAAGAGCATCGATGCTCCTTGAATCATCCCGGTTGGGTGCCCGGTCACCACTGGCGTACTCGGCGCGCCGCAGTGCGTGTAGCGCCGGCTTCCAGCCGGCGTCTTTACCGTAGCGGCCAGCCGTCTGTTGTAAAAGACGCCGGCTGGAAGCCGGCGCTACAGATGCGCGTAATCCTCATTACAAATCAATGGCTTGCACTGTTATTTCAGGAAGGTGACGAGAAACCGATTGTCGCGCGCCGCTCGCGTTTACCCGCGTCGATACTGAATCGCCTCCGCGAGATGGGCGGCACTGATCCGCTCCTCGCCGGCTAGGTCGGCGATCGTGCGCGCCAGTTTCAGGATCCGGTGATAAGCGCGCGCCGACAGGCCGAGGCGGGTGATGGCCTGCTTGAGCAGGGTCTCGCCGAGCCCGTCGAGCGGGCAATGACGGTCTATTTCCCGGCCGGAGAGACGAGCATTGGGTTTGCCCTGGCGCGCCAGTTGCCGTTCCCGCGCGGCGCTGACCCGCGCCTTGACCGCAACGGAGGGTTCACCGCCAGAAGTACTGGTCAACTCGGCTTCCGGCAGGGCGGGTACTTCGATATGCAGGTCGATCCGGTCGAGCAGCGGGCCGGAAATCTTGCCACGATAGCGCGCCACCTGTTCCGGGCTGCAATGGCATTTCCCCGAAGGATGACCGAGGTAGCCGCAAGGGCAGGGGTTCATCGCCGCCACCAGTTGGAAGCGCGCGGGAAAGTCGGCCTGATGCGCGGCTCGGGAAATGGTGATGTGGCCGGCTTCCAGCGGTTCGCGCAGCGCTTCCAGGGCGGGCCGGGAAAACTCGGGGAGCTCATCGAGAAATAAAATTCCGTGCGAAGCCTGGCTGACTTCGCCAGGACGTGGCGGATTGCCGCCGCCGACCAGGGCGACGCCGGATGCGGAGTGATGAGGTGCGCGATAGGGGCGAATTTTCCAGGCCTCGGGGCGGAAGCCGCCGGTCAGCGACAGCACGGCGGCGGATTCCAGCGCCTCCGCTTGTGACATCGGCGGCAGGATGCCGGGCAGACGGCTGGCAAGCATGGATTTGCCGGTGCCGGGCGGGCCGCTCATCAAGAGTGAATGGCCGCCCGCCGCCGCCACTTCCAGGGCGCGTCGCGCGGCCTGCTGGCCCTTCACGTCGGCCAGGTCGGGGTAGGGTGGCGGCGCGCCGGCGGCGGGCGCGTTGGTGCGCGGCAGCGGACTCAGGCCGGTCAGGTGAGCGCAGACGGCGAGCAGGCTGTCGGCGCCGTAGACCTCGGCGTCTTCCACCAGCGCGGCTTCCTGTGCGCTGCTTTGCGGCAGGAGAAAGGCGCGGCCGGAGCGGACGGCGGAAAGCATCATCGCCAGGGCACCGCGAATCGGCCGCAATTGCCCGGTGAGCGCCAGTTCACCGGCGAATTCAAACTCAGCAAGACGGTTGCCCGGCAGTTGCCCGGAGGCGGCGAGCAGGCCGATGGCGATGGGCAGGTCGAAGCGCCCGGATTCCTTGGGCAGGTCGGCCGGCGCCAGGTTGATGGTGATGCGCCGTTGCGGAATCTCGAAGCCGGATTGCAGCAGGGCGGCGCGCACCCGGTCGCGCGCTTCCTTGACTTCCGCCTCCGGCAGACCGACCAGGGTGATGCTGGGCAGGCCGTTGGCGAGATGCACCTCCACCGCCACTTCCGGCGCATCCATGCCGGCCAGGGCGCGGCTGCTGACTACGGCCAGGGACATGCGGGACTCCCTTGTTTTTCGATGGGGCGGATATTCGGCTGCCAGGCGCGTATCGGCAAGCGGAGCGGTAATGCGTTGGCTTGCAAGATTGCCGTGGGAGCGGGCTTGCCCGTGATAAAGGCTGTGATTTCGCGGGCAAGCCCGCTCCCACGAATGGGTGCGTGGCTTGAGTCAGCGACGTCTGATCAGGCCTACGAAGCCGGCTGGAAGCCGGCGCTACAAAAAAATGGCCGCTTGCGGCGGCCATTTTTCAGAGGAGCACGGGGTGCTCAGTCGGCGTAGAGCTTTTCCAGACGCTCGTGCTTTTCCTGCGCTTCGATCGACAGTTCCGCCGTGGGGCGGGCGAGCAGGCGCGGGATGCCGATGGGGTCGCCGGTTTCCAGGCAGTAGCCATAGGATTCGTCTTCGACGCGGACGAGCGCGGTGGTGATCTTCTTGAGCAACTTGCGTTCACGATCACGCACACGCTGTTCCAGCATGTTTTCCTCTTCCACCGTTGCGCGGTCGTTGGGGTCGGCGAAGACTTCATTTTCCTTGAGGTGCTCGCCGGTTTCGCGGGCGTTATCGAGGATTTCGTCGCGCATCTTGACCAACTTGGCCTTGAAATAGGCCAGTTGCGCCTTGTTCATGTAGTCGGCTTCGGACATCTTGAGCAGATCGGCGTCACAGGTGATGGCGCCGACTGCCGCCTTGGCTGTGGTTTTCGCGGCTGCCTTCGGCTTCGCCGCTGCTTTGGGTTTTGCGGTGTCCGCGGCGGTTGTGCCGGCCGCTTTCTTGGCTGCTGTTGCCACGCTCGACTCCTTAAAAATGATGGGGGGGTGAAAAAGAGGCGCGGATTATGCCATGTTCGCGCCGCTGTCAAACGGCTCCCTGGTAATTGCGCGTGGTAGGGGTATTTGTTCAGCGTCCAGCCCGGTAGGGCAGGGAATGTATCCGGTGTCGTCGCCAGTTGGCGGCATAGGCTTCGGCGAGCGCGGGGTTGCCGCGCAGCAGCAGGAGATTTTCCGAGTTCCGGTACTGGGCGGCATGGGTGAAGTTGAAGGAGCCGGTGATGACGGCCGCGTCTGCCATGCCGTTGTCGATGACCATTACCTTGTCGTGGGCGGCGGCATGTTCGCCGTCCAGCCAGACCGGCACCCCCTGTTCGCCAAGCCACGCCACCAGGCTGGTGGCGCCACGCTGGTGTTGCACCGGGTCGGCGATGAGTTGCACGTCGAGCCCCCGGCGTTGGGCGTCGACCAGGGCTTGCGCGATGTCCTTGTGGGTGAAGCTGTAGGACTGCACCAGCACCTGGCGTTTGGCTTTGCGCAAGGCTTCGATGACCAGCGTGGCGGCCGAGTCGCCCGGGGTGAACGCCACCTGGACGGTGCCGCGCGCGGTGAGTTGCAGGGGTTCGCCGGCGTGGGCGGGGAGGGTGAGAGCGAGTGCCGCGAGCAGCAACAGAGCTTGTAGCGCCGGCGTCTCGCCGGCCCGTTGGACGGATCGAAAGAACGAATCCGGCGAGACGCCGGCGCTACAGGGCCGGCTTGCTCGACACTTCGCGATCATGCGGCCCGTTCCAGCACCGCCGCGAAAAAGCCGTCGGTGTTGTGGATGGCGGGGTCGAGGCGCAGGTAGTCGCCCATTTCCAGGGCGATGTTCTGCGCCGCCAGCACTTCGCCCACGGGAACCAGGTGGTAATCCGGGTGCGCCGTCAGGAAGGCCTGGACGATGGCTTCGTTTTCCTCCTCCAGCAGGCTGCACGTGGCGTAGACCAGACGCCCGCCGTGTTTCAGAAGGCGCGCGGCGGATTCCAGGATGGCGGCTTGCTTGACGGTGAGTTCCGCCAGTGATTCCGGGCTTTGCCGCCATTTCAGGTCGGGGTTGCGGCGCAGCGTGCCGAGGCCGGAACAGGGGGCGTCCACCAGCACCCGGTCGAACTTCCCGACCAGGCGCTTGATCTTGGGGTCGCGTTCGTGGGCGATGAGTTGCGGATGCACGTTGGACAGGCCGGAACGGGCGAGACGCGGCTTCATGTTGCTGAGCCGTTTTTCCGAGACGTCGTAGGCGTACAAGCGGCCGGTGTTGGCCATCAGCGCACCCAGTATCAAGGTCTTGCCACCGGCGCCGGCGCAGAAGTCACAGACCATTTCACCGCGCTTGGGCGCGAGCAACAAACCCAGGAGCTGGCTGCCTTCGTCCTGCACCTCGACCCCCCCCTCGATAAACATGGGGTGTTTCTGCAAGGCGGGTTTGCCTTGCAGGCGCAGGCCCAGGGGCGAATAGGGGGTGGCCGCGACGGCAATGCCCTCGGTGGTGAACATATTCAACACGTCATCGCGCGCCATCTTCACCGTGTTGACCCGCAGATCGAGCGGCGCCGGGCGGTTGAGGGCTTCGGCCAGCACTGGAAGGTGGTCGCCGAAACGGGCATGCAGGCGCTCATGGAGCCAGTCCGGCAGTTCCAGACGCACCGCTTCCGATTGCGTGGAGAGGTCGGCGGCCTTCATTTCCTTGAGCCAGTCGAGTTCGTCGTCTTTCACCGCGCCGGTGAACTGGCGCATGTTGATGCCGCCATGTCGCGCCAGCCAGGCCAGCAGCAGACGCCGCGGGGTGGCCGGGGCGGCGATGGTTTGCAGGCCGCGCAGGCGGCGCAGGACGCCATAGACCGCTTCCGCGATGAAGGCGCGGTCATGGCTGCCCAGTTGCGGGTCGTTGCGGAAGGTGTAGGAGAGCACCGCGTCGGCTGGCCGCTCGAATTCGAGCACCCGCCCGAGGACATCGAGCGTGGTCGCCAGCAGCGGCAGGGTATTGGGTTCGGGGGCGTGGCGGTCTTGCGAGCGCCGGGGTTTGTGGGAAGCCGCTTTGGTCATGGCTTGGTTCCATCGGATAAGAGAAAGTCGAGAAAAGTACGCGCCACCACGCTGCGCAGGCGGCCGGCTGGGTAGACCGCATACCACTGGCGCGGAATGGGGAAGTCTTCCGCGTCGAGGATGGCGAACTGGCCCGGCGCGTGCAACGTCAGGGTATGTCGGGATACCACGGAAATGCCCAGGCCGGCCAGCACCGCTTGCTTGATCGCTTCATTGCTGCCGAGTTCCATGTGCGAGATGAGGCGTAAACCGTGGTCGTTGAACAGTCGTTCCACCGCCAGGCGGGTGCCGGAGCCGGGTTCGCGCAGCAGCCAGGATTCCTTGGCCAGTCGGGCGAGTGGAATGTTCTTGTTGTGGGCGAGCGGGTGGTCGGGCGCGGCCAGCACTACCAATGGGTTTTCCAGGAAGGGTATGGCGGTCACCGCCATGCCTTCGGGCGGCTGCCCCAGGATGTAGAGATCTTCCAGCCCGACGGAAAGGCTCTCCAGGACCCGCTCGCGATTGGTCACCCGCAGGGAGGCCTTCACGCCGGGGTGGCGCCTGGAAAAATTGCCCAGTAGTCGCGGCACGAAGTAGCTCGCGGTGGTGATGGCGACGATGCGCAAGTTGCCGCCGGTGAGACCCTGGCGCGCCACCAGCGAGAGCTCGTATTGCTTCACCGCGCCCAGAATCTCCCGCGCGGTGGCCACCAGATCCTGGCCCTGGTTGGTGAGTTTGATCCGCTTGCCCACCTGCTCCAGCAGCGGATGGCTGACGACTTCGGAGAGTTTTTTCAACTGCATCGAAACGCCGGGTTGCGACAGGTGCAGCTCCTCTGCCGCGCGCGAGAGCGAGAGATGGCGAGCGACGGATTCGAATACCTGGAGCTGGCGGAGGGTGAAGTGAAGCATGGGGTCGGCGGCGGTGCGATGAGGCGGAGTATGCGCCAACTCATAAGTAAATGCTTATGGCACACATCATTAATCATGAATATTACTTATGTAAGAACATCGTTATAGTCTGTCCACATTCCAGGTAGGGGTACAGAAAACGGCCCCGGAATAACTCAATTCAGTACCTACGCATCTCAAAGGAGCAAGTAATGGATCAATCCGCACGTTACGCCGACCTCAGCCTGAAAGAAGAAGACCTGATCAAGGGCGACAAGCACATCCTCGTCGCCTATCACATGCAGCCGGCCACCGGTTATGGCTACCTGGAAACCGCGGCGCACATCGCCGCCGAGTCTTCCACCGGCACCAACGTCGAAGTCTGCACCACCGACGATTTCACCAAGGGCGTGGATGCGCTGGTGTACTTCATCGACGAAGCCAAGGGCGTGATGAAGGTCGCCTACCCGATCGATCTGTTCGACCGCAACATGATCGACGGCCGCGCCATGATCGTGTCCTTCCTGACTCTGGCCATCGGCAACAACCAGGGCCAGGGCGACGTCAAGTGCCTGAAGATGCACGACTTCTACGTGCCTTGGTCGATGCTGCGCCTGTTCGATGGCCCGTCCAAGGACATCACCGACATGTGGGACATCCTCGGCCGTCCCCGCGTCAACGGTGGCTACATCGCCGGCACCATCATCAAGCCCAAGCTGGGCCTGCGTCCCGAGCCGTTCGCGCACGCCGCCTACCAGTTCTGGCTGGGTGGCGACTTCATCAAGAACGACGAACCCCAAGGCAACCAGGTGTTCTGCCCGGCCAAGAAGGTTTACCCGCTGGTGTACGACTCAATGAAGCGCGCCATGGACGAGACCGGCCAAGCCAAGCTGTTCTCCGCCAACATCACCGCTGACGACTACCACGAGATGTGCGCTCGCGCCGATTTCATCCTGGAAACGTTCGGACCGGATGCCAACAAGGTTGCCTTCCTTGTTGACGGCTATGTCGGTGGCCCCGGCATGGTGACCACCGCCCGTCGCCAGTACCCCGATCAGTACCTGCACTACCACCGTGCCGGTCATGGCGCCGTGACTTCTCCTTCCGCCCTGCGTGGTTACACCGCGTTCGTGCTGTCCAAGATGTCGCGTCTGCAGGGTGCTTCCGGCATCCACGTCGGCACCATGGGCTACGGCAAGATGGAAGGTGCCGCCGATGACCGCAACATCGCTTACATGATCGAGCGTGATTCCGCCGACGGCCCGTACTACCACCAGGAATGGCACGGCATGAAGCCGACCACCCCGATCATCTCCGGCGGCATGAACGCGCTGCGTTTGCCCGGCTTCTTCGAGAACCTCGGCCACGGCAACGTGATCAACACCTCCGGCGGCGGCTCCTACGGCCACATCGACAGCCCCGCCGCCGGCGCGATCTCCCTGCGCCAGTCCTACGAGTGCTGGAAGGCCGGCGCCGACCCGATTGAGTTCGCGAAAGAGCACAAGGAATTTGCCCGTGCCTTCGAGTCCTTCCCGGGTGATGCCGACAAGCTGTTCCCCGGCTGGCGTGAAAAGCTGGGCGTGCACAAGTAAACCGGTCGTGCACTGAAGCAGTAACAAACGCCCCCGGTTTACTGGGGGCGTTTTTCTTCCGGCTTCGGATAACCCATGAGCCGACTACGATTCCGTAGGGTGCGCCGTGCGCACCACTCAATGCTTCTCGGTGCGCGCGGCGCACCCTACCGGATCAACGCACGGCAAACACAAGCCTTCTGGAGACACGCTATGAGCACCGACAAAGAGCAATACAAGGTTCACCAGGAACCCTACTACCAGGCCCAGGGCAAGGAAGTGATGCTGTACGAGGCGGCTTACCGCAATCGCCTGCCGGTCATGGTGAAAGGCCCCACCGGCTGCGGCAAATCCCGCTTCGTCGAATACATGGCCTGGAAGCTGAACAAGCCGCTGATCACCGTGGCCTGCAACGAAGACATGACCGCCAGCGATTTGGTCGGCCGCTACCTGCTGGAAGCCAACGGCACCCGCTGGCTGGATGGCCCGCTGACCACCGCCGCCCGTATCGGCGCCATCTGTTACCTGGATGAAATCGTTGAGGCGCGCCAGGACACCACCGTGGTGATCCACCCGCTGACCGACCACCGCCGTACCCTGCCGCTGGACAAGAAGGGCGAGCTGATCCAGGCGCATCCCGACTTCCAACTGGTGATTTCCTACAACCCCGGCTACCAGTCGCTGATGAAGGACCTGAAGCAATCCACCAAGCAACGCTTCACCGGCTTCGACTTCGACTACCCGGACGCCGCGCTGGAAACCACCATCCTGGCCAAGGAAACCGGTCTCGATGAAGCCGTCGCCGCTCAGTTGGTGAAGATCGCACACACCGCCCGCAACCTGAAAGGCCACGGCCTCGACGAAGGCATCTCCACCCGCCTGCTGGTCTACGCCGCGACCCTGATCAAGGACGGTGTCGAACCTCGGGACGCCTGCCGCATGGCCCTGGTGCGCCCCATTACCGACGACGCCGACATTCGCGAAACCCTGGACCACGCCATCGACGCGACGTTCGCCTGATGCCGATGCACGCCTCCCACGCATCCTGGAGGGTTCCCCCCTTTGCCAAAGGGGGGAGCAAACCTATTGTTTCGCGTACCTCAGCGCAGGCCGACCATGACTGAAACCGAGTACCAACACCCCTTGATGAAGGCCTACTGGGCCAAGCTCGATAGCGGTTTCAAGCCGATCGCGGACGTGTTCGAGGACGTCATGGCGGAAGCCCTGGCCATCCTCACGCGGCCGGGTATCGATGCCTATCTGGAAGCCGCCGGCGTCATCGGCAAGCTGGGGCGAGGCGTCGAACCCATGCTGGCGTTCATGGAGGAGTGGCCCGGCGCCGCCAAATCCATCGGCGAGAAGGCCCTGCCGGACGTGATGGCGGCGATCCAGCGCATACAGAAATCGCCCAACGGCAAGGCGATCACCCCCTTCCTGGAAACCTTGGCGCCGGTGGCGCGCAAACTGCGTTCACAGGAACGCATGGGGCGTTATCTGGACATCGCTCTGGATTTCATGGAGCGCACCACCGGCTCCATCCACGGTCACCACACCACTTTTCCCAGCCCCGGCCTGCCCGATTTCTTCGCCCAGGCACCGTTTCTGCTCGGCCAGCTCACCCTGTCCAGTCTGAAGAACTGGGTGGAATACGGCATCCGCAACTACCGCACCCACCCGGAGCGGCAGAAGGATTACTTCAGCCTGCAATCCGCCGACAGCCGCGCCGTGTTGCAACGCGAGCGCCACGGCACCCTGTTCATGGACGTGGAGCGCAAGCTCGACCTCTACCTGCGCGGCCTCTGGCGCGATTCGGAACAACTAGTGCCGTACTCCACCGCCTTCGACGAACTGCGCAAGCCGGTGCCCTATTACGACAAACTGGGCATGCGCATCCCGGATGTCTATGACGACGCCGGTGGAATCAGCGGCATCGACCGCTACCGGGCGACGCTGGCCCACATGGTCGGCCACCGGCGCTGGACCACGCCTATCTTTGCCGACAACTTCAGCCCGTTCCAGCGCATGGCCATCGAGTTCTTCGAGGACGCCCGCGTCGAATGCCTGGTGATGCGCGTTTACCCCGGCCTGCGCCGGCTGTTCACGGCCCTGCACCCGAAGCCGGCAGAGGACGCCTGCGACCCGACAACCACCTCCTGCCTGCGCCATCGCCTGGCCATGCTGTCGCGCGCCCTGCTCGATCCGGAACATGGTTATCAGGACGCCGACCTCAACGATTTCGTCGGGCGCTTCAACGCCCTGATGGACCAGGGTGAATCCGGCACCGAGGAAATCGCCGGCCTCGCCATCAGCTATGTCGCCAGAACCCGGCGCCAGAGCGATCAACTCGCGAAAATGCATTTCGCCGACACGGTCATCGACTACCGCGACGACAACCGCCACATGTGGCGCTTCCACGAGCAGAGCGACGACGAGGAGATGTTCGACGACCATCGCAAGGTCGAATGGGAGGAAGAACCCAGCAGCCTGCCGCCGCGTCACTACCCGGAATGGGACTACCGCAGCCAGACCTACCGCCCGGACTGGGCCAGCGTCTACGAGGCGCTGCACCCGAAAGGCAACCCCGCCGACATCGACAAGCTGTTGCAGAAACACGGCGCGCTGGCCAAGCGCCTGAAGCGCATCCTCGACCTGCTCAAGCCGCAGGACAAGGTGCGCATCCGCTACCAGGAAGAAGGCAGCGAACTCGACCTCGACGTGGCCCTGCGTTCCCTGATCGACTTCAAGGGCGGCGCCACCCCCGACCCGCGCATCAACATGAGCCACCGCACCAACGGCCGCGACATCTCGGTGATGTTGCTGCTCGACCTGTCGGAATCGCTCAACGAAAAAGCGGCCGGCGGCGACCAGACCATTCTCGAACTCAGCCAGGAAGCCGTCTCGCTGCTGGCCTGGGCGGTGGAACAACTGGGCGACCCCTTCGCCATCGCCGGCTTCCACTCCAACACCCGCCACGACGTGCGCTACCTGCACATCAAGGGCTACGGCGAGCGCTGGGGCGACGACGCCAAGGGCCGCCTGGCCGCCATGCAGGCCGGTTATTCAACCCGCATGGGCGCCGCCATGCGCCACGCGGCGCACTATCTGGAAGCGCGCCCCGCCGACAAGAAGCTGATGCTCATCCTCACCGACGGCCAGCCCTCGGATATCGACACCAACGACGACCAGTTGCTGATCGAGGACACCCGCCGGGCGGTGAAGGAACTCGATCAGAAAGGCATCTTCAGCTACTGCATCAGCCTCGACCCGAAAGCCGATGAATACGTCAGCAACATCTTCGGCCACCAGTACACCGTGATCGACAACATCCAGCGGCTGCCGGAGAAATTGCCGGAACTGTTCCTGGCGCTGACCAAATAGATCGGGTTGGCGTAGTCATCCTCCGACGCCGCTGACCGCACCCGATCCCGAGCGATCCGACTTGGACTACTACTCCGAGGGGTGGCTTGCCGCGATAACAGGCTTTCGAGTCCGGTTGCTCGGCCTATCGCGGTCGGCCAGGCAGGCCGCCGCGACAAGCAGAAATCCGTGCCGGCGATTGGCGGGTGTTCAACACATTGCTGACTTCAAGGACAAACACGCTGCTGGCGGTTACTCGGCCTTTCCGGTCAGTCACCCTACCCGTGTGTGATCGTGTGAACGTCAGCTATGTGGCGCTGGGCCGGCGGACAGCTCACGGCCAGGAAGAGACGCTGGGGGAAGCAGAAAACATCACTGACCAGTGGCCGGAATTCTTCACATTGCCGACCATCGGGAGCGATGCCCCAGGGAAACTGATCGGCCATTCAACGAGCACGATTTCTGCCAGTCAGCCTGCTCCGTCAATCAGTTCACTTAAATTTCCGCCTGCCCAGGAACAACGACATCACCTGTCGCCAGCCTCTTTCACACTGTGCTCGACCTCCCACTACACAAGGACAGAGCACATGGACACCTTCCCCATCAGCGCCACCCAGTTCATCGCGGGCACCAGGAAAACCCGGGCACGGACGACAACCTCAAAGAATTGGGCAATTGCCGTGCTCACGGCGACCCTGGCCATGACGAATTCGCTAGCACAAGCCGACACCTGGATTTCCGCCGGCAGTGCCCCGGCCTCAAGCGGCGGCGGATTCAGTCTGGCCGTGGCGAGCAAAAAATCGGAAAAATTCGGCTGGGGCCTGGGCATCGTCTTCAACGGCGAGATCGCGGGTAATAACGTTCTCGATTACCCTGTGCCGCACAATAACTACACGAACCTCGGCACCCAGCGCACCGGCAACGCCATCGGCCTCGACGCGCTCTGGTTTCCCGCCGGAGAGTCAGCCTGGAGGCCTTATGCGGGGATGGGGTTGTACTACGACAAGCGTGCTGAAATCGCCCGGTCGAATGTCACCGGCTGGCACTACAAACAACAGGAGAAATCAGCCGTGCTTATGGGAGGCGAACTAGGGATGCAGTACCGCACGGCGGGCGGAACGCTATGGGGCATGGGCTACCACACGATACGTGGCGGATTCCTGAGCGTCGGCTGGGCCACCCCGTGAGCACCGCCAACCACGACACCCTCGTCTATCGCCTGGCGCAGATGCTGGTCAAGCTCAACCAGGGCGAGAAACTCGACCCCCAGGCGCTGGCCGATGAATTCGGCGTCAACCTGCGCACCGTCCAGCGCGACCTGAACGAACGCTTCGCCTACCTGCCGCTCATCAAGACCGGCGGCCGCTATCACCTGGAACCGACCTTTCTCGGCAAGCTCAGCACCCGCGACATCGAACGCTTCGCCAGCCTGGCCGGGGTGCGGGGATTGTTCCCCTCGCTGTCCGACGATTTCCTGCGCGACATCTTCGACACCCGCATCCAGTCCGCCCTGCTGGTCAAGGGACACCATTACGAAAGCCTCGCCGGCAAGGAAACCCAGTTCCGGCAACTGGAACAGGCCATCGTCGCGCGCCACCACGTCTCGTTCGATTACCAGAAAGACGCAGGCACGAAGCATTACCCCAGCGTCGCCCCCTACAAATTGGTCAATCACAAAGGCATCTGGTACCTCGCCGGCCGCGATGCCGACCGGCTCAAGACCTTTGCTTTCGGCAAGATCGACCACCTTCGCCGACTCGAAAGCCAGTTCGAACCCGACCCCGCCATCGACAAGACACTCGCCGAAGAAGACGGCATCTGGTTGGGCGAAGAAAAGAAGGAAATCGTCCTCAAGGTGTCCTCGGTGGTCGCCGGCTACTTCAAGCGCCGCAAACTCATCGCCAACCAGATCATCGAAAAAGAACTGGAAGACGGCGGCCTGATCGTCTCGGCCAAGGTCGGCCACCCCAATCAGGTACTGCCCATCGTCCGCTACTGGATACCCCACATCCGCATCATCAGCCCGGAGGGTTTGCAGGGAGAGATGGAAGCGGAACTGTCGGGTTATCTCGCGGGTGCATCAACGAAATACCCGGCGGATGCCGCGCAGCCATCGGCGATTCAGAAGCTGGGGGCAAAGTGACGATTGCGAGGCTGTTGTGTGTTGCCCTACTCGTGTTACTGGTCGGCTGTGGTGATGAGCCATCAGGCAATCAGCGCCAACCGTCCACGGCGGAACAACTCGCCGAGATTGCCAGCGCCAAGACAAACCCTATTGCACCAGAACAGGTTTCAGAGGTGTTCGCCCTTGGCAGCGAGTACACCGACCTGCAACGCGACATTCTCCGCAAGGAACTGGTCGGCAGCGTGGTCGAGTGGGATATCCGGGTTTACGAAATTGAGCACGCGAATGGGATTTATAAGGTCTCGTCCCAACCGATTCCGATCAAATCCAAACAAGCCATCAACATGATGCGAGCCAGTTTCTCGGTATACCCGCAGGATGAGCAGGATCATGAATTGCTGCGACAGGCCAAAACCAACGACAGGATAAGAATTCGGGGCAAGGTTCAGGATATAGTGCTCAGGGCGGTAGTTGTTATCGAACCAGCGTTATTAGCATCTCCATTGGCAATCAACTAATTAAGCTAGGCTACACACTACTTTGGGAGCAGTCTTTACCATGACATTCAATTTAACTCATGTCCAGAAAATCAGTGTTTTGAGCATCCTGGCGCTGTTGGTTTTAGCGTCATGGCTAGCGCCAATTGATAAACCCGCGATCGATCGAGTGGATTCAGGAATGAAACGCGCATTAATTACCTTCGCATCGGCCAGGGCGCTCAACGCAGCAATCTCTGTTGCCCAGGGCACCGAAGTCAGCTTCAGCATGGGGGCTGGCGTCACACTGAGTGTTGGCGAAGTTCTTGATCCCGTGAACGACTTGGTGGAGCAGTTCTCGAATTTCATGTTAATAGCGACTGTGGCCTTCGGCGTCCAGAAGGCTCTGCTCATGATGGGGCAATATGAATACGTAAAGGTGTTCTTGACTGCGATCATGTTTGTCTGGGGCGCTTTGTATTTCTCGGGCTGGAAAACGCCGCGCTGGTTTCATAGCTTGTTTATCTTGATGCTGATGGTGCGTTTTGCAATTCCGGTCGCCACCTTTGGCACCGATGTACTTTTCAAGCAGTTTCTTGAAAAGGACTACCAAAGCAGCTTGGTCACTATCGGCACTGTGACCGATAAGGTCAAGCAACCGCTGCCACAGCAGCAAGCAGCGCCACCCAACAATCAAGGTTGGTTTGGTGGCTTAAAGAATTGGCCTCCGACTGCACTCGACCCAATGCCTAAATTGGATGAGCTACAGCAGAAAGCCGACCAAGCATCAAAAGATGTCGTGCAACTGATCGTGGTGTTCCTGCTCCAGACGCTGCTGATACCTATATTGATGCTTTTGGCCCTGTACTTGGTTTTGAGGAGTGTGATCAGCAAGTAGGGCGCAATAACCAACGGGCATTGCGCCGAATGTTTCCCGGTTCATGCGGCGCAACGCGTGCTATTTATACAAGTAAGGAGATTTAGAATGAGAGCGCTTGTTGTATTTGAGGTACTTGCAAAACCCCGATACCGTGTCTGATTTTTCGCATTTCGGGGCGAATTATGAGGTGCGGGCGTGCCATTTCTGGCAAGATGAAGTTCTCTATAAATCATCGAACGCCCGCCAAATGGATACTATTTCACGC
>JAURYL010000095.1 GCA_030653935.1 Pseudomonadota bacterium | reverse complement strand
GCATGGGGTGCGTCGGGATAGACATGGATCTCGGACTTGCCGCTGGCCTTCTGGATGGCGGCACGCATGGCTTCCACATCATCCAGCGGAATCCCCTGATCCTGGCCGCCATACAGCCCCAACACCGGCGCTTTCAGCTGCGCAGCCAGATCCAGGGGATATTTCGGTGTATTCCCGCTGACTTCACCATCAATCCGGCCATACCAGGCCACCCCGGCCTTGAGGCGTGGGTTATGGGATGCATACAGCCAGGTGATGCGGCCGCCCCAGCAGAAGCCGGTGATCGCCATGCGCGACACGTCGCCGCCATGGGACTTGGCCCAGGATTCACAGGCATCGAGGTCGGCCATGACCTGTGCATCCGGCGTTTTGGATATGATGGTATCGATGATTTCCTGGATGCCGCTGATCTTGCGCGGATCACCCTGGCGCGCAAACAGCTCAGGCGCGATGGCCTGGTAGCCGAGCTTGGCCAGACGACGGCAGATGTCGGCGATATGTTCGTGCACGCCGAAAATTTCGGAAATCACCAGGATCACCGGAAAATTGGCGCCCTTGGCCGGCTGCGCCCGATAGGCAACCATTTCTCCATCGCTGACGGGCACTTTGATTTCACCCGCGAGCAGGCCATCGGCAGCAGTTTTAATGACGGTCTGAGCCGCCACGGGCTGGGTGGCCAGGGCAAAGCCTGCGCCCAGCATGGTGATGACAAAAGCGCGGCGGTTGAAAGGAATGTTGGGTACCAGGCTGTCGAATTCTGGGTTGCTGGAACGGATCGCAGTTTTGCTCATCAATATTGGCTCCAAATCAAAATAAAAATTAGCCGCGCAGCCTGACATCGGGCTCCAGGTTGACCCGGCCATCCTCCTCCAGCACGCCGATGGTCGTGCCTTCGGCATTGGACACCACGGGGATGGAATTCGGCAGGCCAGACCGACGCACGAAGCGCAGTTCCCAGCCAAAGCTTTCGATCCTGCGCAACGCCAGAAGTTGCAACTCATTCAGGACTTCATTCAGCTTGTCCGGAACCGGTTTCGAAGCGCCACGACTTTCTCCGTCCATCTTGTTTTCCTTTATTTGAGTTATGACGCCTGAAATTCCGAATTGCTGCTTAGTCACCCATATTGGTGCCCACGCGGCGCGCGCTTTCAACCCATGGATGGTCGGGCGGCACGGTTTTGACCTTTCCCGCCACATCATCAAGCTTGACTGCCCGGGTGCCATCGCCCTTGGCGGCCACCATGACACCATAATGCCCCTCGTTGATCAGGTCGGCGCAGGCAGTGCCAAGGCGCGTCGCCAGCAGGCGGTCCGCCGCGGAAGGAATGCCGCCGCGCTGCAAATGCCCGAGAATGGTGACGCGCGCTTCGAGCCCGGTGAGTTGCTCCAGTTTCTTCGCCAGGCGCAAGGTGTGGTCGGCATACTGGATTTCCGTTGCATGCGCGGGAGGGATCGCGGCCCCTTTCTTGCCCCCCTTGGTTTTGGGTTTCTTATCCTGTGCCGCCAGCATGGCAAGATGCTCCTGCATCGAAATCGCCCCTTCCGCCACAGCCACGATACTGAATGGCTTGCCGCTGCGGCTACGTTCACGGATTGCCTCGGCCACGCTTTCCACTTCGTAGGGAATTTCCGGAATCAGGATCACGTCCGCGCCGCCCGCGATCCCCGCCCCAAGTGCCAGCCAGCCGGCACGGTGTCCCATGATTTCCACCACGATAATGCGATGGTGACTATGGGCCGTGCTGTGAAGCCGATCTATGGCCTCAGTGGCGATGCCTAGTGCGGTATCGAAGCCGAAGGTGGTGTCGGTCATGGCCACATCGTTGTCGATGGTCTTGGGCAGGGTGATGACGTTAAGCCCCTTCTCCTTGAGGCGCAGGGCGTTCTTCTGCGTACCGCCGCCGCCCAGGCAGACCAGCGCATCGAGATGATTGTCGTGATAATTGCCGACGATGACGTCGGTCATGTCCAGCACCTTGCCACCCACCGGCATGCGGTGCGGCTTGTCCCGGCTAGTCCCGAGGATGGTGCCGCCACGGGTGAGAATATCCGAAAGCTGGCCCCCATCTAGGCGCATGGTGCGGTTTTCCATCAGGCCGCGAAAACCGTCGCGAAAACCGATGATGTGCATGCCGTAATGGTTCAGCGATGCCTTGCCTACGCCGCGTATGGCCGCATTCAGTCCGGGGCTGTCGCCACCGGACGTGAGGATGCCGATGTATTTGGTCATTTTTTTCTCCCTTGAATGATTCGTTCCATTGTCCGCAATGTGGGAGAACGCCGCAAGCATGATCCGCTCAGGACACATGTGCGCTCAAGGCAGCCTGAATTGGGCGGACTGTGCCATTCCGGCTTATTTCATCAAATCGACAACGATCCCCCTGGACCTCAAGCCATCGGCACGCACATCGACATAACGCTGAAATTCTGGATATTTCCGATACGCCCCACTACCGACATAATCCAGCACTGACTGGACGTGAAAGGCCTTGAGCATGGCTTCTGCGCGAAACACTTCCTTGCCCGAGGCATCGAAAAACACCATGCTCGGGGCATAGCTGATGTCGAGTTGCCGCGCCCATTCGCGCGCGGTGCTTTGCCGGCCATCGGGCGTGATCAGCGGCGCATCGCTCCACATGTCGAGCTGGGCGATTTGCAGGCCATCCAGCAGGGGACGGCTGTCCTTGCGTTTAAGAATATCCAGGTGAAGTTCGTCGCAAGCCTGGCATGTCTTCTGTTCGAACAACACCAGCAGCGGTTTTTTGGAGCGTCTCAGGGCGTCATCAAAGGCGAGCGGGGGCTGGATGAAACGTTTGTTGGCATGCAGCTTTCCGCTCGCGGCAGGTGCGGAGTTCGCAGCCAAATAGTCACGAAACGCGCCTTCTCTTTCCTTGCCCTGCCCGGCATAGTCCAGCGCAGCGGCAAACTGGTGTGGCGCATAGTAGCCATTGATGCGCAGGATGGTTTCACCCTTTTCGTTCAGGGCAAGCAAGGTGGGGGTGAACATCACCCGCAGTTGCCTGGCGAACGCCTTTTCCGTGACGGTCCTGCCATCCATGCCCGTCACTTCCCGGTCGCCCCACAGGTTGAGCGCGATGACGTCAAAATACTGGCGTGTCTTGTCTGCGATGGCGCGCTGACCGAAATTGTCGCGCAACAGTTTGGAGCAGTATGGGCAGCCATCCTGGTAGAAATACAGCATGACCCTGCGATTTTTTCCCTGTGCTTCCTTCACATCGTCGCGCAAATCCAGAAATGACTCCCTGAACCATGCAGGGTGTTCCTCGTAGCCGGGATTGACCATGCCGGGGGCTAGTGGAGCTTCCCTCGCAGCATGCGCCTGAAAGGCGAACGCCCAGAATAAGCAGCCCAGCAGAAATAAACGCAGTGCGGTAGTCATGACGATCTCCCGTTAAATCACCACAAATGGCGCCAGTATGGCGCTATGCCTGGTTTTGCAAGCCTCGCGCCAGATCGGTCTTGATGTCTTCGATGGATTCCAGCCCCACAGCCACGCGCAGCAGGCCATCGCCGATACCTGCGGCAACACGTGCTTCAGCCGTGACCCTGCTGTGGGTGGTTGAGGCGGGATGGGTGATCGTGGTTTTGGTATCGCCCAGATTGGCGGTAATCGACAACATGCGGGTTGCATCCACCACGCGCCAGGCAGCTTCCTTGCCGCCCTTGACGTCGAAAGCCACGATTCCGCCACCGGATTTCTGCTGCCTCATGGCTAGCGCATGCTGGGGATGCGAAACCAGGCCCGGATAATAGACACGCTCAACCTGGGGCAAGGTTTCGAGCCACTGCGCCAGTTCCAGCGCATTGCGGGAATGGGCATCCATACGAATCTTGAGGGTTTCGATGCCCTTCAGGATAACCCAGGCATTGAAGGCGGAAAGCGTCGGTCCGGCGGTACGCAAAAAGCCGTAAACCCCTTCCATGAGCTGCTTGCTGCCCAGTACCGCGCCACCCAGCACGCGGCCCTGTCCATCGAGATACTTGGTAGCGGAATGGATCACGATATCGGCGCCCAGATCGAGCGGACGCTGCAACATGGGCGTGCAGAAACAATTGTCCACTGCCAGCCAGGCGCCGGCTTTATGCGCGATTCCAGCCAGTTCGGCGATGTCGCATACTTCGGTCAGCGGGTTGGATGGCGTCTCGACAAAGAACAGCTTGGTATTTGACTGCACCGCCTGCCGCCAGGCATCGGGCTCGGTCAGCGACACGAAAGTGGTTTCCACCCCGAAGCGTTTGAGAATATTGCCAAACAACTGCACCGTGGTCCCGAAAATGCTGCGCGAGGCGACAATATGGTCGCCGGCGGAAAGCAGCCCCATCACGCACGCCAGAATGGCGGACATGCCGCTGGAGGTGGCAACGCAGAATTCCGCGCCTTCCAGTGCCGCCAGGCGATCCTGTAGCATAGTGACTGAGGGGTTGGTGAAGCGCGAGTAGATATTGCCCGGCTCCTGCCCGCCAAAGCGGTCAGCCGCCTGCGCCGCGCTCTCGAACACGAAGCTGGAGGTGAGGAACATGGCCTCGGAATGTTCGTTGAACTGGCTGCGTTGGGTTCCGGCACGGATAGCCAGGGTTTCGAGATCGAAATCGTCCTTCATGACCCGTCATCCTCTTCATTCAAGTTGAGATCGAGCTGCCGGCTCGACAGTCCCGCCGCATTGACTTTCGGCCTGCCGCGCGAAGATTCGATTTCGGCGAGGTATTCCGGGCTGATATCCCCGGTAATGTATTCGCCATTGAAGCAGGAAGTATCAAAGAGTGTGATGTCGGGACGAGCAGCGCGGACATCCTCGACCAGCGCCTCGATATCCTGATAAATCACTGCATCGGCACCTATTTCAAGTGCAATTTCCTCGTCTGTGCGGCCAGTGGCCAGTAATTCTGCACGGGTTGGCATGTCGATGCCATAGACATTGGGAAAGCGCACCGGCGGCGCGGCTGAAGCAAAATAGACCTTGTTCGCACCGGCTTCGCGGGCCATCTGCACGATCTGCTTGCTGGTCGTGCCGCGTACGATGGAATCGTCCACCAGCAGCACGTTCTTGCCCTTGAATTCGACGCACATGGCGTTGAGCTTCTGCCGTACCGACTTCTTGCGCGAGGACTGGCCGGGCATGATGAAAGTGCGGCCGATGTAACGGTTCTTGATGAAACCTTCGCGGTACGGCAGGTTGAGCTTGTAGGCCAGTTGCAGCGCCGAGGGCCGGCTGGTGTCGGGAATGGGAACGACCACGTCGATAGCCAGATGGCTGAAATCGCGCTTGATCTTTTCCGCCAGGAATTCGCCCATGCGCAGCCGCGTCTCGTAGATGGAGGCGCCATCCATGATGGAATCGGGGCGGGCGAAATAGACGTATTCGAAGATGCAGGGGGTGAACTCGCTGGGCGCGACGCATTGCCGGCTATGGAATTCGCCGTTGCTGGTAACCAGCACCGCTTCGCCAGGCGCCACATCGCGCACGACGTAGAAGCCGGTCGGCTCCACCGCCACGCTCTCGGAGGAGACGATCCAGTCGGTGCCGTCGTCGGTTTCCTGGCGCCCGACCAACAGGGGACGGATACCGTTGGGGTCGCGGAAGGCCAGCAGACCGAAGCCGGCGATCAGCGCCACCACCGCATAGGCGCCCTTGCAGCGGCGATGCACACCGGCAACCGCGTTGAACACGTCGTCGGCCGTGAGGCGGTGGCCGTGCACCGCTTCCTGCAATTCATGCGCGAGGACGTTGAGCAATACTTCCGAATCGGAACCGGTGTTCACATGGCGCAGATCGTCCATGAACAGTTCGCGTTGCAGGGTCTCGGTGTTGGTCAGGTTGCCGTTGTGCGCGAGGACGATGCCGAACGGCGAATTCACGTAGAACGGTTGCGCCTCGGCCGGACTGGAGGCGCTGCCGGCGGTGGGATAACGGACATGGGCGATGCCGCTGTTGCCGATCAGGTTGCGCATGTCGCGAGTGCGGAACACATCGCGCACCATGCCCAGATTCTTGTGCATGTGGAACATGTTGCCGTCCATGGTGACGATGCCGGCGGCATCCTGACCACGGTGTTGCAGCAGTTGCAACGCGTCATAGAGCGGTTGGCTGACGGGTTGACTGGAGACGATGCCGACGATGCCGCACATGGGGAAACCTCAGTGGTATTGAATCAGGGCCGCCATCTCACCGGGCAACCAGGGTTTGAGTTTGATGGCCGCCTGTTCCAGGTGGCCATGTATCAGCGAAGCCTGCCAGGCCTGTGTTTTCGGCAAGGCGGTCAGCCCGGCCAGCAGGGTCAGCATGAGCAGAATGAGGATGCCGCGCGCCGCCCCGAACAAACCGCCGAGCAGGCTGTCGTAAGGCCCCATTCCGGTGATCTTGACCAGACCGCCGACGGCGGCGGAAAACAGGCTGGTGGCGATCAGCACGGCGACGAAGATCACCACCAGCGATGCCGCGTGGCTGAGCGCGGGCGCATCCAGGCCGGGAATCCAGGGCGCGAGCATGGGCGCGAATGATTTGGCGGCATAGAAGGCCGCGAACCAGGACAACAGGGACAGCACCTCGCGGCTGAGACCGCGCATCAGGCCGAGGACGGCGGAAAACGCGAAGATACCGAGCGCGATCAGATCCAGCGAACTCATGGCGGTGTCATGGCCCCAGCATGACCGAGGTGAAGCCCTTGGCCTTGAGCTTGGCCTGCATTTCCAGCGCGCGGTCTTTTTCCGGAATCGGCCCCACCCTCACCCGGTATTGCCCGTTGGAGTCGGCCATGCTGACCTTGAAACCGGCCGCCTCGACCTTCTCCCGCAATTGCCGGGCGTTGCTCTCGCTGGTGAACGCGCCCAGTTGCAGATAGAAACCGTGGCTGGCGAAGGCGCCGCTGGGCTTGGGCAGAGGGGCGGGCTGCGGCTTCACGGCGACTTTTTCCGGTGTTCTCTCGACCGCTTTCTCTTTGCGCTCATCCGCCTTCTTGTCCACCCTGGCGCCGCTGGCTTCCGGCCGCAGTTCGGCCGTGGACGCCGGCAAGGTCGGCTCGGCCTCTCGCGGCGTCGGTTCATCCTCGGCCGGCGGCTCGGGCACGGCGGTCGCCGCCGCGGGCGCCATGGTGAACGGCGTGCTGGGCGCCGGAATCTGGATATCCACATCCGGCCCCAGCGGTCTCGGCTCGGGGTCGAACAACATTGGCAGGATCAGCACGGCGGCCAGCGCGATCGCGATGGCGCCGACCAGGCGTCGCCGCGCGCGACGACGCAGCGTCATCTGGTCCTGCGTGAAAGCATCCTGAGTCGTGGAATTGTCAGCCATGCGGGTTCGTGGGAGATTGGATGCAGCGCATTGCCTCAGCCACGGTATGGAAGGAACCGAAGGCGGCGATTGTATCAGCGGGCACCGCCAGCCGACACGCGGCTTGCCAGGCGGCGGCGACATCATCGTATAGCCGATGCTCGAGCGAACGCGCCGCCAGGTGCTCGGCCAGGGTGGCGCCGGCCAGTCCACGCGGCCCGGAGAGCCCCGCCACATGCCAGAAATCGACATGCGGCACGAGCGGGCCGATCACTCCATCAACGTCCTTGTCCGCGAGCATGGCGAATACCGCGTGAATCTTTCCGGTGGGCGGCAAATTAGCGAGATTGGCGGCCAAAGCGCGCGCCGCATGCGGGTTGTGGGCCACATCGAGGAGGCGCAGGGGCGCCTGCCCGATCACCTGGAATCGCCCGGGCTGGCGCGCGGCGGCGATGCCGGCGCGTATCGCCGCCATGGGCACCGGCAGGCGGACCCTGAGCGCATGCAGGGCGGCGATGGCACAGGCGGCGTTGCCATATTGATGCGCACCCGGCATCGCCGGTCTCGGCAAGGCGGCAAACGCCACTTCCCGCACCCGGCAATTCCAGCCATCCTCGGTCAACTCCACGCGGAGGTCCGGTCCCAGTCGAAGCATCTCCGCGCCGATGTCGGCGGCATGCGCCAGGAGGCTGGCGGGCGGGTTCGGGTCGCCGCAGATGGCCGGCCGGCCGCCCCGATAGATGCCGGCCTTCTCGAAGCCGATCAACTCCCGGGTGTCACCGAGAAAAGCCTGGTGGTCGAGATCGACGCTGCTGACCACCGCGCAATCGGCGTCCCACAGATTCACCGCGTCGAGGCGGCCGCCGAGGCCCACTTCCAGTACAGCGACGTCAACGCCCGCTTCCTGGAACAACCACAGCGCCGCCAGCGTACCTTGCTCGAAATAGGTCAGGGGCGTGCTGCCGCGCGCGCTTTCGACCGCCGCGAAAGCGCGGCACAGATCCGCGTCGCCGGCTTCATTGCCGGCAACCCGGACGCGTTCGTTGTAGCGCAGCAGATGCGGCGAGGTGTAACAACCGACGCGATAACCGGCCATCGCCAGCATGGCCTCCAGATAGGCGCAGACGGAACCCTTGCCGTTGGTACCGCCGACCGTGATCAGGGGAAAACCGGGTGCCAGCGCGAGCCTGTCCGCCACCGCGCGCACCCGATCCAGGCCAAGCACGATGGCGTTGACATTGCGGGCTTCGAGATGGGCCAGCCAGCCGGCGAGACTAACCGTCTCCCCTCCCCCCCCAGGGAAGGGGCTAGGGGTGAGGGAACCCGGTATGGAAAACAAAAGTGGTCAGATCAGACTGATGTCCGCACGAGTACCGAACGGCTCAATTCGGCGACGGCTTGCGCGCGAGTTGCGCGCACAGGCGAGCCAGTTCGCGTTTCATCTCGCGGCGGTCGATGATGCGATCAACGGCGCCGTGTTCGACCAGAAATTCGGCGCGCTGGAAGCCCTCGGGCAATGTCTCGCGCACGGTCTGTTCGATCACGCGCGGCCCGGCGAAGCCGATCAATGCCTTCGGCTCGGCCACGATCACATCGCCGAGCATGGCGAAACTGGCGGACACACCACCCATTGTCGGGTCGGTCAACACCGAGATGAACGGCAAGCGATTGGCGGAAAGCTGGGTCAGTGCGGCGGAGGTCTTGGCCATCTGCATGAGCGAGGTCAAGCCTTCCTGCATGCGTGCGCCACCGCTGGCGGAAATACAGATGAACGGCTTCTTGTCGCGAATCGAGACCTCGACGCCGCGCACGAAACGCTCTCCCACCACCGAACCCATCGAACCGCCCATGAAGCGAAACTCGAACGCCGCCATGGTCACCGGCACGCCCAGCATGGAACCTTCCATGACCACCAGGGCATCCTTTTCATCGGTCTCGCGAGTGGCATCGATGATGCGGTCGCTATAACGCTTGGTGTCCTTGAACTTGAGCGAGTCCAGGGGCAGGACATTGGCGCCGATCTCGTTGCGGCCTTCCTCGTCCAGCAGCAGGTCCAGCCGCTTGCGCGCGCCGATGCGCAGATGGTGGTTGCACTGCGGGCAGACATGTTGGCTTTGCCCCAGATCCGCCGCGTAGAGCACGGCCTCGCAGGACGGACACTTGTTCCAGATGCCCTCGGGCACCACTTTCTTGCTGGCTTCGACACGCCGCTTGATCTTCGGGGGAATGAGTTTCTGGAACCAGCTCATGACATTTCCTTTAGTTATCCAGGGCGGCGCGCACGCCGGCCACGAAATTCTTCACGTTATCGAGCATCGCCTCGGGCGCGGATTGCTCGATCTCCTGCACGATGCGCGAACCGATCACCACCGCGTCCGCCACCGCCGCCACTTGCCGCGCCGTTTCCGCATCGCGGATGCCGAAGCCGACACCCACCGGCAAGCCGGTCGCCGCATGGATGGCGGGCAGGCGCGCGGAGACTTCGCTCATGTCGATGGTCGCCGCGCCGGTCACCCCTTTCAGCGACACGTAATAGATGAAACCGCGCGCCAGTTTCGCCACCGCCGCGACTCGCGCCAGCGGCGTGGTCGGCGCCAGCAGATAGATGTTGTCCAGTCCGGCGGCTGCGCACTTCGCGGCGAACTCGTCGGACTCCTCGGGCGGGTAATCCACGGTCAACACCCCATCCACCCCGGCGGCGGCGGCGGCGCTACAAAAGCCATCCCAGCCCATCGCCTCGATTGGGTTGGCGTAGCCCATCAGCACCACCGGCGTGCCGGCATTGGTCTTGCGGAACTCCGCCACCATGCCCAGCACATCACGCAGGCCGACGCCGTGTTTCAACGCCCGTTCCGAAGCCCGCTGGATGGTCGGCCCATCCGCCATCGGATCGGAAAACGGCACCCCCAACTCCAGGATGTCGGCGCCGCCTTCGACCAGCGCGTGCATCAAGGGCACCGTGTTGGCGGGCGCCGGGTCACCGGCGGTAATGAAGGGAATCAGCGCCTTGCGGCCCTGGGCTTTGAGTTGAGTGAAGGTTTGGCCAATTCGGCTCATGGATCAGTCTTCCAAACTAAAGTTATGCGTACATCAAACGGCCGCGTGGCTCGGGAATCGAGCGTCCCAACTCTTGTGCCACTTCAACCCAGCCAGACATGGCTTCCTGGATATTACGCAACGCTGCTTCCTGGGTATCTCCATGCGCCATGCAGCCAGGAAGTTCAGGCACATCGGCCACGAATGCATTATCTTCTTTGCTCCAGAAAAGGATGATTTCGTAGCGGTGCATTTCACTCTCCTATCAATTGGTACTTCACAATGACAGCCCTTACCTGCTTAACCTGGTAGGTCTTGGCTTTGCCATCGACTGGCTGGATATTGATAATTTCTTCGACACCATCTTTGCTGAACAAATGATGGCTACCTTTGATCCGCTTCTTGAAGCCCAGACTTTCCAAAACATAAATCAAATCGGTGAAAACAACATTCTGGTCACTTTTTCCTGACAATATTTGCCAAAGCGATTTTTCCAGCTTGCCCATTTATCGCCTCTGCGCACAAAGAAATGCAACGTCTCTGACGCCAGCGCCGTAGGGCGAAAAAGGGGCTTTATCGCGCCTTCCGCCAGGATTTGTCGGAAGGCGCCGGCATGGAGCCGCCGGCTTTTCCGACCTACATTGCTGAAAAGCAGGATTAGGCATGTTGAGTAATCAACCCCGGCTTGCCAGCCAGTGTTGAAAAGAGCCCTGGCTTTCCCCTGACGGCCTGCCCTCCAGCAAACCAATCAGGCTGATGTCTTCGTCCAATTCTTCCCAGTGAATCCCTGACCCCTGGCCGATCAGGCGCCAGTTGCCGCGCTCCCTGGCGGAGCCGTTGGCCAAGCGTGGGTACCACGCCAATGGCACCGAAATACTGCGCCCGTCTCGCAGGTCGACACTCAGTGTGTCGTCGCTGACCGAGACATCCACGGCCATCGGCATATCGATTTCAATCGTGCTGACAGTAAGCATTCCATGCCTCCTTCAACTCAAATTGATGCTCCATCACCATGCGCTGGATTCGCGCAATCTCGGCGCGTGGAAAACCGCCGCTGGATGCCAAACGCACAGGTGACAACCAGAACTTGGCGATATTGTCGTCACGCTCGATATGGACATGGGGTGGTTCGCCGCAATCACTGGCATAGAAGAAAAAACGATAGGGACCATCTCTGAGCGCGGTGGGCATGGCCGGTCAAAGTTCGATCCCCGCCAGCTTCGCCACCGTATTGATGTCCTTGTCGCCGCGCCCGGACAGGTTCACCAGCAGGATCTTGTCCTTGTCCATGGTCGGTGCGATCTTGGCGGCGTGGGCGAGGGCGTGGCTGGATTCCAGGGCGGGGATGATGCCTTCGAAGCGGCACAGGTTGTGGAAAGCGGCCAGGGCTTCGTCGTCGTTGATGCTCACGTATTCGGCGCGGCCGATGTCTTTCAGGTAGCTGTGTTCCGGGCCGACGCCGGGGTAGTCGAGGCCGGCGGAGACCGAGTGGGTTTCGATGACCTGGCCGTTTGCGTCCTGCATCAGGTAGGAACGGAAGCCATGCAAGACACCGGGGGTGCCGGCGTTCAAAGGGGCCGCGTGCTGGCCGCTACTGATACCGTGGCCGCCGGCTTCGACGCCGATCAGGCGCACGCCCTCGACCGAAATGTAGGGATGGAAGATGCCGATGGCGTTGGAGCCGCCGCCGACACAGGCGATGACGGCATCCGGCTGGCGACCGAGCATTTCGGCCATCTGTACCTTGGATTCCTCGCCGATCACGCACTGGAAGTCGCGCACCAGCATCGGGTAAGGGTGCGGGCCGGCGGCGGTGCCGAGGATGTAGAAGGTGGATTCGACGTTGGTGACCCAGTCGCGCATGGCTTCGTTGAGCGCGTCCTTCAAGGTCTTCGAGCCGGATTCAACCGCGACCACCTTGGCGCCGAGCAATTTCATGCGGAACACGTTGGGCGACTGGCGAATGACGTCCTCGGCGCCCATGTAGACCACGCATTCCATGCCGTAGCGGGCGGCGACGGTGGCGGAGGCGACGCCATGCTGGCCGGCGCCGGTTTCGGCGATGACCCGCTTCTTGCCCATGCGCCGGGCCAACAGGGCCTGGCCGATGGTGTTGTTGATTTTGTGCGCGCCAGTGTGGTTGAGGTCTTCGCGCTTGAGGTAGATCTGCGCGCCACCGAGGATTTCAGACCAGCGTTTGGCGTGGTAGATGGGGCTGGGGCGGCCGACGTAATGACGCAACTCGTGATGGAATTCGGCCAGGAAATCGGGGTCGTGGCGGGCGGCTTCGTATTCCTGCTTGAGTTCGTCGAGCGCGGCCATCAGGGTCTCGGCGACGAAGACGCCACCGTAGGGGCCGAAGTGGCCTTTGCTATCGGGCTGCTGATATTCCAACTGCGGCATGTGCATTTCTGATTTCCTTGATGAAAGCGGCGATTTTCGCCGCATCCTTGATTCCTTTACTGGCTTCGACACCGCTGCTGACATCCACCGCCCAGGGCCGCACCGTGACAACAGCCGCGGCCACGTTGTCGGGAGTCAGGCCACCGGCCAGGACCATCGGCCTGGGCAAATCACGGGGAATCAGATCCCAGTCGAAGCGCTCGCCGGTGCCGCCATGCGCGGCCTCGCTCCAGGCATCCAGCAACCAGCCCTGGGCGTCGTGATACGAGGCGGCGGATTGTAGCAAATCGACCCCCGGCCTTACCCGGAACGCCTTGAGATAAGGCACGCCGAAAGCGCGGCAGAAAGCGGCCGATTCCTCGCCGTGGAATTGCAGCACATCCGGGCGCACGGTTTTCAACACGGTTTCCACTTCGGCGGCCGTCGGGTTGACGAACAGGGCGACGCTGGAAACGAAGGGCGGCAGCGCGCGGGCGATCTCGCGCGCCTGTTCCGGTGTGACGTGGCGCGGGCTTTTGCCGACGAAGACCAGGCCGATGGCATCTGCGCCAGCCTGGGCGGCGGCCAGACCATCTTCGACGCGGGTGATGCCGCAGATTTTTACTCGGGTCATGGGATTTCGGATTTCGGATTTCGGATTTCGGATTTCGGATTTCGGAGGACGTAGCGTGCGCTGTGCGCACGAAACCGTGCGCACCGCGCACGCTACAGCCTTGGCTGGGGTGGCTCGGGCAACCCGAAACAGGGATCGTAGCGCACACCCGCCAGGTACAAGCCGTCCGGCGCGAAGGTGGCTGCGGCGCGGGTGCGGTCGCGGCCCGCGAGCACTTCCGCCAGCCACTCCGGCGGACGCCGCCCCAGGCCGACCCGGAGCAGGCCGCCGACCATGTTGCGCACTTGGTGGTGGAGGAAGGCATTGCCACGAAACTGGAAGACCAGCATCTCGCCATCCCGCGTGACGCTGGCTTCGCGCAGTTCACGGATGGGGCTGTTCGCCTGGCACTCGGCGGCGCGAAACGCGGAGAAATCATGGGTGCCGAGCAGGTGGGCGGCGGCGGCATTCATCGCGGCTTCGTCGATCGGTCCGTGCATCCAGCCCACTCGCCCGGCGAGCAAGGCGGGACGCACCGGTCGATTGAGCAGGAAATAACGGTAGAGCCGCTCGCGCGCGGAAAAGCGGGCGTTGAACTCTTCCGACACCGCGTGCGCCCAGAGTACCGAGACGCTGTCCGGCAGGTGCGCGTTGACGCCGCGTACCCAGGCCTGCAATGGCCGTGAATTTTCCGCATCGAAATGCACGACCTGGGCGCTGGCATGAACGCCAGAATCGGTACGCCCCGCCGTCACGGTATGCGCCGGGGCGCCATGTATCACGGCGAGCGCGCGCTCCAGATGATCCTGCACGGTGTTGCCGTCAGGCTGGGTCTGCCAGCCGTGGAAGGCGCGACCGTCGTATTCCAGGCCGAGGGCTATGCGCTGAGCCATAGCAACAGGGTTCCGGTAATGAAGGGGAGAGCCAGATCGCGCAAGCGCATCGGTTGGACATCCAGGTGTATGACGGTGGGTAAGTCGGCGCCCAGGTTTTCGCCGAACAGGCGGCGCAGATTGCCGCGCCCGCGTTCCAGCCCTTCGATGGCGCGCAGGGTCAGACCAAGGCGCAGGGCGGCGCGTTGCACATCGAGTCCTAGCAGCCTGTCGGACTTTGGAATCGTCGGCTGCAAATCGACTGCGGCGGTCCATTTTTCGCCGGCCTCTTGCCCCATAGCCGTGCTATGCGGCTGCGAGTCCGGCAAAAACTGGCCTCGCCGGAGTCGATTTTCGCTATCGACGACCAAAGTCCGACAGGCTGCTGGCCGGGTGAACGGCCGCAACAGCGTGTAGACCCCGGCCATCAGAGTCGCGGTAGGCAAGCGCAGTACCAGCACATCCAGCCAGAGCAGCAGCACCAGCAAGCTCAGAGCCTGCTGGCCGCCGCGCAACAGACCTTCCTGGGTTGGAGATGCCGCGCCCAGCCAGGCCATGGCGGGTTCACCCGGCAGGCTGTAGGCATAACCGAGCAACAGCACCAGCAGCAGCCAGCGGGTGCGCCAGATCAGGCGCCAGGGTTGGCGTGAGGAGGGGCGCAAAAAATCGACTGACAGCGCCAGCAACAGCAACATCGGCAGCAGGAAAAAAGGCAGCCCCGGGATCGCCAGGGCTGCCAACAGATAGATCAGGATTCGGCTTGCCGGGTGCACGGGGTTACCGATAACACACCTTTCAACCCGCCTCGGACAACAGCTTGTCGGCTTCCGCCTTCTGCTGTGGATCCCCCTCGCCCAATACCTCGTGGAGGATTTCCCGCGCGCCTTCCTGGTCGCCCATTTCCAGATAAGCGCGCGCCAGGTCGATCTTGGTGTTCACTTCTTCCCACAACTCCGGGTCGACGACATCGGGCTCGGCCGGCGCGGCGGCGGCGGCGGGTGCAACCGGCTCGGGCTCGGTCGGCGTTTCTGCCACAAGCCCGACGGGTTCAATATCGTCGGCAGGCATGAACTCGTCGACCGCTTCGGGGGCAAATTCGTCCACCGGTTCAGGAGCGAACTCGTCGATCACTTCGGGAGCGAACTCATCAACCGGTTCAGGAGCAAACTCATCGACCGGCGCGAAAGCCTCGATCTCCTGCTCACGCTCCGTGGGAGCGGGCACCTCGAATGCCGTGACCTCTTCCGGCGCGACGGGTTCGGGCTCGGACTCAAGTTCGAGATCAATCCCGGAAAGATCGAGCACCGGCATCGATTCTTGTTCCTCGGCGACCTCGGGAACCTTGCCGGTCTCTGGGGCTTCGTCAAACACCGGGGCGGCTTCGAACTCCAGGTCTATGCCCTGCTCGTCCCAGGCCGGCGCCTCGGAGACCGCGTAGGACTCAAGCACAGGCTCCGCTTCCATTTCCGGCTCGGCTGCCGGGAGCGGCTCTGGCTCAGGAGATGACGGCATCTCCCAAGCCAGTTCCTCGGGCTCCACTGCGGCGGCGGGCGGCGAGGACTCGAACTCGAGGGCAAAATCATCCTCGGGAGGTACGGCGCTGTAGCGCTCCCGCGCCGGCGATTGCGGGCTCGGCGTTTGTTCGCGGGGCGCGAACGAAGCGGCGGCGGGCGCCGACGGCAAGTCGAAATCCATGTCGCGCCCGGCGGGGGCTGACGGCGTGTCCCAATCATCCATCGGCCCCTCGTCCCGCGAAAAATCGTCCAGCGGCGCGGCGGCGACAGGCATCGCCGCGGCGGGGCGGTTTGCGGGCTTGGCGGCAAAGACGGAGGCGGCGGGCATCTCGGAAGCGGTTGCCCGATACAACGGGTTGGACGGATCAATGCTGCGTCCCATCTCGGCGGCGCGCTGCCAGACCGGGCCGAGGCCTCCCAGACTTGCATACAGCTCGCTGGACACGGTCTCGAACGCTTGGATGTCCTTGCGAGCGGCGTAGATTTCCAGCAGTTTCAGGGCAATTTCATGGCGGCTGGGATCCTTGCCTAAGGCCTCCTTGAGAATCTCCTCGGCCTGGGCATCGCGACCGTAGGCCATGTAGACCTCCGCTTCGGCGATGGGATCGACCTCATGGGTATCGATCGCGCCCAATCCCAACCGACTGAAGTCGGTGAGCAACATGCTGCCTTCGGTATTGGCGCCCGCCGCCGCGCCGCCACCGGCTGAGGCTGAATTGAACACGGCGTTGTTCTTGAATTCGCCACCGGTCATGATGCTGTCTTCGAACTTGTTGAGGCCATGACGGCGGCGACTGCCCACCATCATCATCCACAACAACACGGACAGCAGCACGGCGGCGACGATGCCACCGATGTAGAGCGGGTTGCTGATGAACGTGGATATCCAGCTCGAACTCGGCTGCTGCACCGGCTCCGGCAACGCCACAGGCACGGGTTTCGCCACGGGTGGCGCGGGCGGAGGCGCGACGGGAGCTTGTTCCACCTCCGGCATTGCCACCGGGGGAGGCGGTGCGGGCGCGACGACCGCGGGTTCGACGGCCGGTGCAGGCTTGCCTGGTTCCTGTGCCCTCATCTCCAGCAATTTCTGCATGTCGCGCACGGCGCGTTCGAGCTGGCCGACACGATCTTGCGCTTCCTGCAAGGCGCGGCCCTTGGCGGCCACTTCCTCTTCCAGCGCGTGCAGCTTTTCCTGGGTCTTGCCATCGGCGCGACCGGCGACACCGGGCTCGCCCTTGGAGAGCTTGAGCATGTCGCGGGGCGTGGCGGCGGCGGGCGCCTTTTCCTCGGCCTTGGGCGCGAGCTTGCCGACGGCGGCTTCCGGCATCTTGGCGGCGGGCGCTTCCACCGCCATTTCGGCGACTTTTCTGCGATAGGCGTGCCAGTCGGCGGTATGGCCGCGCACGGCGTTGATCGCCTGAGAGGGTGAAACCTGGAGATGAACCGCCTCGGCATCGGGCACATTGAGCACCCGCCCGCGCTTGAGGCGATTCATGTTGTCCGCGAGAAACGCATCCTGGTTGGCCCGGTAAAGGCTGACCATCATCTGTTCGAGCGTGACGTCACGATCCTTCACCTTGGCGGCGATGCCGCGCAGGGTCTCGCCGGATTTGACCGGGCCATAACGTTTGGCTTGCCTGGTGGGCGCGGGCGCCGGTTCGGGCGCCTTGGGCCGGAAGCTTTCCGTGGTCGCTCGGCGCTCCGGCGCGAGTGCCGGCGCCGGGCGCGCCACCTCGGGCAGGGCGATGGGTTGCACCGGCACCGCCGCCCTGGCCTCGGCCGGCGGGTCCAGCAGAATGGTGTATTCGCGCAGCAGACGGCCGGAGTTCCAGTTGACCTCGATCAGCAGATCCAGGAAGGGGTCGGCAATCGGCGCACTGGAACTGACGCGGATGACCGGCTGACCATTGGCACGCTGCTCGATACTGAAACGCAGGGTACCAAGCGCCGCGATTCTGTCGATGCGCGCCTGTCGAAAGGCGTCGGCGCCGGCGAGACTGGCGGTAATTCCCGGCAGTTCGTCCTTGTTGACGGAAAGCAGTTCGATCTCGGCCTTGAGCGGCTGACCCAACGCGGACTGGACACTGAGCTTGCCCAAACCGGCGGCTTCCACGCCCCCCGCCGCGAACAGCAACGCCCACATCAACCCGCTGATTTTCATGGTTTTATGCATCTCTCCGCCCTTGTCTCCGCTTGCCCTTATGCCGTAATGGCGCGCCCAATGACCCGCTGGAACACGGCTTTCCGTGGTGTCTCATGGGCTTAGGCGCTCTACTTGAAGGAATGCTCACGTTAGCATCGAATTTGTCGGCTTATCAATCCAATTTTCCACGCCCCCCACGATCTGCGCGGCTTCCAGGCGCAGTGGGTCGAAGACCAGCCAGAGTTTGAGGTGGTTATCCGTTGCCTGGATACGGCCGATGAACACGTCATCGCTATCCGCCGCATCGGTGGCCGGAGTCGGGATGCCGGCGGGCAAGTCGCTTTCCATCAGGGTGATGCCCTCGGCACGAGTCAACGCCAGACGCAGCGCTTCCAGGTCCGCCGCCCGCGCAACCCGCACATGCAGCATCACGGCGGCGCCGAAGAACAACGGCGCCTGAATGCTGCTGTAACCGATCTCAACCGACTTGCCGAGCAGGCGGGTGGTCGCCTCGGCCAACTTGGCGTCATATTCCTGATCCGGCAGCGGCATCAGATTAAAGGCAATCTGCAGCGGGAATATCTCGGGGTCCGGGCTGGTCAGATTGAACAGGCCGCGCGTCTGGTTGGACAGTTCATCGACGCCAACCTTGCCCGCCATCGCCACCGACAGGGTGACGAAGGCTTCCGCGCTTTGCACCCCGGCCAAGGCATCGATCACCCTGAGTACGCGCGCCACCACCACTGCTGGGGCGGGATCGACGCCCGCCACATCGATTACCGGCATGGCCGGCCGCACGGAGAGCGCCTCGGCCGCCAACTGCCGCGCGGCGGCCGCTCGGGTCGCAACGACCAGTGTCTGCGCCAGATTGAAGTCGAATTCTCGCTCCGTCAGGCAAGGCCAGTCCTGGCCGGCAAAGCCGACCGTGGAATCGACGTCATTAAGGGTCAGCGGATACAGTTTGCCGACGGCAACCTCGCGTTCTTCCAGCAAACGCAGGACGGCTTCGCCCAGGGGGTCATCCGCCCCCAGAACCGCCAGATCGAATTGGGAAACCACGTTATCCCTCACCCTCATGCTTCCAGCACGATGCGCAACATGCGGCGCAATGGCTCGGCCGCGCCCCAGAGGAGCTGGTCGCCGACGGTGAACGCGGTCAGATATTCCGGCCCCATGTTGAGTTTGCGCATGCGGCCTACCGGCACGGTGAGGGTGCCGGTGACGGCGGCGGGGGTCAGTTCGCGCATGGTGATTTCACGGTCGTTGGGCACCACTTTCACCCAGTCGTTGTGCGCGGCGATGATGGAGTGAATCTCGTCCAGCGGCACATCGCGGGTCATCTTGATGGTGAGCGCCTGGGAATGGCAGCGCATGGCGCCGACCCGCACACAGAGACCATCGATGGGGATTTGATTATCGGAGCGGCCGAGTATTTTGTTGGCTTCCACCTGCGCCTTCCACTCTTCCTTGGACTGCCCGGAGGCCAGCGCCACGTCGATCCAGGGAATCAGGTTGCCAGCGAGTGGCACCGGCCAGGCTTCCAGGGGATAACGGTCGGAACGGATGTAATCGGCCACTTTCCGGTCGATTTCCAGGATCGCGGAAGCCGGGTCGGCCACCAGATCGGCCACTTCACCGTGGACCGCGCCCATCTGCTTGATCAGCTCGCGCATGTTGCGCGCGCCGGCGCCGGAAGCGGCCTGATAAGTCATGGGAGAAATCCACTCGATCAGGCCGGCTTCGAACAGGCCGCCGATGGCCATGAGCATCAGCGACACCGTGCAGTTGCCGCCGACATAGGTTTTCACGCCGCCGGCGATGCCGTTCTTGATCACGTCCTTGTTGACCGGATCAAGGATGATGATGGCATCGTCCTTCATGCGCAGCGCGGAAGCGGCGTCGATCCAGTAACCGTTCCAGCCGGCTTCGCGCAGCTTCGGGTAGACCTCTTTGGTGTAGTCGCCGCCCTGGGCGGTGATGATGATGTCCATCGCCTTGAGTTCATCGATGGACATCGCATCTTTCAAGGGCGGGACGTCCTTTCCAATGGCGGGGCCCTTGCCACCGACATTGGAGGTGGTGAAGAACACCGGCTCGACCAGATCAAAATCCCGTTCTTCCATCATGCGGCCCATGAGCACCGAACCTACCATGCCGCGCCAACCGATCAGACCTACTCGTTTCATCTTCGCAATCCTTAAAAAACCGTTTTCAATCTTCCAGAAACCAGTCCGTCAGCGCAATGCGCACGCCCGGCAACACTTTCAATTCAATCTCGTCCTCCGCCCCCAGAGTCTCCGGCGGCATCACGTATTGCCCAGACTCGAGCAGGTAGCGCTCCACCGTCTTGCCATAAGGATCGAGGATCAGATACTCCGGCACCCCCGCCGACTGGTAGAGACGCAGCTTGATGCGGCGATCCTTCTTCGCCGTGCTGGCGGAGAGCACCTCCATCACCATGTCCGGAGCGCCGTTCACATATTTGCCATTGGCCAGCTTGGCCGGGTCACAGACGATCACGACGTCCGGCTGCACCACGGTGATATCGCCCAGGCGCACGTCCACCGGGGCATGCAGCAACACACAGTGAAGCGGCGGCTCGCCATCATCCGTGCGGCGTTTCCCGAGCGCTTCCATGCGGTTGCTCAACGTCACCTCCACCCGACTGGAAACCAGTTGGTGCAGGATCACCGGCGCGGCGGCCATATCCCAAGCCACCCCGTCGATCAATTCCCAACGGGTCTCATCCGGAGACAGAAAATAGTCCTCGGCGGTTAGCAGTTTGTGCTGTGGCTGGCCCATGGACATGTCTCTACATCGCGGCGACGACGGCATCGCCCATCGCCGAGCAGGATACTTTGTTGCCGCCAGGCGTCCAGATATCGCCGGTGCGATAGCCCTGGGCGATGACCTTTTTCACCGCGTTTTCGATGCGATCGGCCGTGGCCATGTCGGCGAAGGTGTAGCGGTACATCATCGCCACGGAAAGGATGGTCGCCAGCGGGTTGGCGATGTCTTTTCCGGCGATGTCCGGGGCGGAACCGTGAATCGGCTCGTACATACCCTTGTTGTTCTCGTCCAGGGAGGCCGAGGGCAGCATGCCGATGGAGCCGGAGAGCATGGAAGCCTGGTCGGAGAGGATGTCGCCGAAGATGTTGCCGGTGACGATCACGTCGAACTGCTTCGGGTTGCGCACCAGTTGCATGGCGGCATTGTCCACGTACATGGTGGACAACTCGACCTCGGGGTAATCCTTCGCCACCTCGGCCACCACTTCCTTCCACAGTTCCGAGCACTCCAGCACGTTGGCCTTCTCAACGGAACAGAGCTTCTTGCCGCGCTTCATGGCGATGCCGAAAGCAACCTGGGCGACCCGGCGCACTTCCGATTCGGAATAGATCATGGTGTTGAAGCCGACCCGCTCACCGTTGCGGATTTCGATGCCGCGCGGCTGACCGAAATACACGTCACCGGTCAGTTCTCGCACGATCATGATGTCCAGCCCCGCCACCACCTCCGGCTTCAGCGATGAGGCGCCGGCCAGTTCCGGATAGAGCAGCGCCGGGCGCAAGTTGGCGAACAGGTTGAGTTCCTTGCGGATGCGCAGCAAACCGCGCTCCGGGCGCAGCGGGCGATCCAGGGTGTCGTACTGCGGGCCACCGACCGCGCCGAGCAGCACCGCATCCGCAGCTTTGGACAGTTTCAGGGTCGATTCCGGCAGCGGATCGCCCTCGGCGTCGTAACCGGCGCCGCCGATCGTGCCGAATTCCATTTCGATCTTGGCGCCATCGCGCTTGAGAACGTCGAGAACCTTCACCGCTTGCGCGACGATTTCCTTACCGATGCCGTCACCCGGCAGAACCGCGAGTTTCATGATTTCATTTCCTCAACAATAAATAGCCACCCCGTAGGAGCGGGCTCGCCCGCGATGGCAACCGTTGCTATCGCGGGCAAGCCCGCTCCTACGTCATGGCATCCAATTTGTGTTGCACCACAACATACGCAGCCTCGATTTCATCACGAAACGAGGCCGGTATCCTTGCCCAATCCACGATCTGCACCTGGATGGGCAGATCGCCTTCTTCGAAAGCTTCCGTCAACAACCACCATTTCGCCGTCTCCCGCCACAAATCGTCCGGCTGGCGCACCACCAGGTCCAGGTCGCTGGCGTCATAGCTATCGCCATTGACTCGGCTGCCATAGGCCCAGACTTCGGCCTCGGGCACCCGCTCCCGCAGCACCCGCCGCACCATTTCCAGGTAACGCGGTGGCAGTTGCAGTGTGGCGAGATCAAGTTCCGGCATGGCCCGGCCCGAAATGCGCATCCAGCACTTCCGCGAGATGACCGATGTCCGCCATGAAGCCCGGCAACAAGGCCAGCGTCTCTTTCGCGAAACCCTCACCGTAGTCGTGCGCGGTGTTGTTGCGGTTGGCGCGGTAAACGAACCAGCGTTCCACCTCCTCCAGCGTCATCAACCCATGTTGCGCGGCCAGGCGCAACACCTCGCGCACCACCAAGCTATTGAGCTTCTGGCCGCCGTGGCCATACTCCTTCAAGGCCTTGCGCAGCAGCTTGAACGCGGCCTCCTGAGCCAGTTCATAACCCTTCACCACGGCGTTACGGAATACCTCCTGATCGACGCTGTCGCCCTCGGCCTTGTGGTAGAGCCGAAGCGACATCTCAAGGGTTTCGATGCAGCGTTTCAGGTGGTTGGTGTTCAGATAAAGCATGTTGTGGGTAGCCGGTTCATCAACATCCGTAGCCCGGTAGGATGGGTTGAGCGCATAGGGTCAATTACACATCGAATACTTGGAACTGCAAGCTGAATGACAACTGTTGCTATACGAACCGCCATAGCTGCATGAGCCGAAACAGGCGTTAAGCAGCAACAGTGTTGTCTAGCCTGGCCGATTTGAATGCAATATGCGGCTTCAGCATAGGCTCAGGCACTTGCGCCAGTGATGCCTTGAAAATACCAATATCCGACAACTGGCTGGCGCGAACCAACCGAACCGCGTAGTTGCTGCAGCGGAAGTCGTAGCTGACGTAGCCGATGACGAAGCCGACGCCCCAGGCGACGCTGGAATTGCCCGCATACGGCGAGGAAGACCAGAACCTCCCTTTCCATTGCTCACAATGCACCTTCAACGCGCTTTCCACCTGTACTTTAGTGGGCAGTATCCAATCCTCTTTCCCAAGAAACCAATCAGCATCGGCCGCCAGCAAAGCCTCATTCCAATTCAACTCTGACACCTTTCCATTACAGGATTTCCCATCCCAGCTTTGCCCAAGCGCACAGGTTTGCCAAATCAACCCGGTATTGGGGTCAGTCAGCGTACCGTCGCCATTGTCCTTAAAACAGTTGGCAAAAGACGGCATTGCCACAAAACCCAACAAGCACACTGCCGCGACAACCCACCACTGCGGAGTCTTTTTTAACAAACCACGTTTTTCAGTTTTCACAATTGAGGTACTTGCAAAACCCCGATACCGTGTCTGATTTTTCGCATTTCGGGGCGAATTATGAGGTGCGGGCGTGCCATTTCTGGCAAGATGAAGTTCTCTATAAATCATCGAACGCCCGCCAAATGGATACTATTTCACGC
>JAURYL010000093.1 GCA_030653935.1 Pseudomonadota bacterium | reverse complement strand
GAATGGCTCGAAGCACGAGCGTTTCCAGGTAGCCCCCGGATGCAGCCCGCCCACAGAAGGTTCAAGCGGGAACCCCCCTTTTCCAAAGGGGGGCAGGGGGGATTTACCCAAGGTCGAGCCGCCACTGAACGCCCGCTAAATACCCCCCAGCCCCCCTTTTCCAAAGGGGGGAGTCAGCGCGCCGCACGCCTGTACCGGGCTACGGTACAGTGCCATTGCCAATGCGCGGGGGATCAGGAAGTCTGAAGTTATTCTTGCTCGACGCCTTAGTCGAATGGCGTTACCGAAGGGTAGAGGTTTCATCAGAGCGCGGCGAACCGCATCAAGCACGCTAACGCCAGACGGTTAGAATTCGCGCTTTCCCGCAATCTCCGTACTCGCCATGCTCGACATTCAACTCCTGCGCAAGGACCTCGCCGCCGTCGCCCTCAGACTCGCCAACCGCGGCGTTACTTTGGACACCACTCGTATCGAGGGACTCGAAGCTGAACGCAAGGAGATCCAGGTGCGCACCCAGGATTTCCAGGCGCGACGCAACCAGCTTTCCAAACAGATCGGCATGGCCCGCGGCAAAGGTGAGGACGCGAGCGCGCTGATGGCCGAAGTCACCGGCCTGGGAGACGACCTCAAGGCCGCCGAAGACCGCCTCGCGGCGATCCAGGAGGACCTGGCCGCCCTCCTCATGACCATTCCCAATCTGCCGCATGAGAGCGTGCCGGCGGGCAAGGGCGAGGAAGACAACCAGGAAGTTCGCCGTGTCGGCACGCCGCGCGTATTTCCGTTACCCGCTTTGGATCACGTGGAAATCGGCGAGAACCTCGGCCTGCTCGACTTCCCCACCGCCGTGAAGATCACCACCAGCCGCTTCGTGCTGATGCGCGGGTCACTGGCGCGACTGCACCGGGCGCTGACCCAGTTCATGCTGGACACCCACACCCAGGAACATGGCTACGAGGAAGTCTATGTGCCCTACCTGGTGAACGCCGACTCGATGCGCGGCACCGGCCAACTGCCCAAGTTCGAGGAAGAGTTGTTCAAGCTCACCAACGGCATGTATCTCATCCCCACCGCCGAGGTACCGGTCACCAATATCGCTCGCGACAGCATCATTCCCGCGAAAAACCTGCCGATGAAACTGGTGGCCCACACCCCCTGCTTCCGTTCCGAAGCCGGCTCCTATGGCAAGGACACGCGCGGCATGATCCGCCAGCACCAGTTCGACAAGGTGGAGATGGTGCAATTCGTGCGGCCCGAGGACTCCTACACCGCCCTGGAGGAACTCACCGGCCACGCCGAGGCCATCCTGCAAAAACTCGACCTGCCCTACCGTGTGGTCGCCCTCTGCGGTGGCGACCTGGGCTTTTCAGCGGCCAAGACCTACGACCTGGAAGTCTGGCTGCCCGGCCAGAATACCTACCGGGAAATTTCCTCCTGCTCCAACTTCGAAGCCTTCCAGGCCCGTCGCATGCAGGCCCGCTACCGCACCGAGAAAGACGGCAAGCCGGGCAAGCCGGAACTCATCCACACCCTGAACGGCTCCGGCCTGGCGGTGGGCCGCGCCCTGGTGGCGGTGTTGGAGAACTACCAGAACGCCGACGGCAGCATCACCATTCCCGAGGTACTGCGCCCCTACATGAACGGCGCCGTCAGCATCACCGCTCCCGACTGAAACGCGCCGTGCCGGTATAGAAGCCGCCCAGGAATTCCTGATGCGGCTTCTCGTACTTCGCGAGGATGTCGTAATAAATACGCACGTTCTCGACAAAGGCCCGCGCCTCGCCGCCGCGCGCGTAGCCATATTTCAATTTCGAGGCGTACTTGCTCCGGCTGAGCAGGGGCAGCACTTCCTTCATGTCATTCCAGCTATTCGGATCCCGGCCCAGTCTGGTCGCCAGAATCCGCGCATCCTGCACATGGCCCATGCCCACGTTGTAAGCGGCCAGCGCCAACCAGACACGATCCGGATTCGCGACCTGCTCCGGCAACGCCGCCATCAGGGAGACGATGTAGCGTGAGCCGCCCATGATGCTCTCGTAGGGATCGAGCCGATTCTTCACCCCGAGATGATCGGCGGTGTCCTCCGTCAACATCATGATGCCGCGCACGCCGGTGTAGGACACCGCCTGCGCATTCCACTGCGATTCCTGATAAGCCACCGCCGCGAGCAGGCGCCAATCGAGCTCGGTTTCGTTCTGCGCCTTGTAGAAATGCGGTGCCAACATGCGTAGTAGCGTACCGCGCTTCTCCAGCACCCCCAGCACATCCGCCTCCACCAGTTGCTGTACATGACCGAAATAACGCTCACGCAGCCGCACCAGCTCGCCGCCTTTCTCGCTTTCCTGAAAGAACCGCATCACCTCGCGAGAAAACCCCAGACTCATGCGCTGACCCATCAACCACGCCTGTGGCAAGCTGTTGCCAAGGGCAAAAGTGCGCGCCAGGATGGGATGGAAATTGCGGGCGATCTCGAAACTATCGGAATCGGCCACGGCGCAATCACTCAGACCCAACTCGACCCGCTCAAGCAACTCCTCCGAACTGGGTACATTCACCTCGACCCAGGCAAGGCCGGGATGGCGTTTCTTGAGCAGACGCAGACTCTCCACATGGCTGCTCTGCGCCACCACCTCCAGCCGCATGCCGTCGAGGTCATCCGGCGTCTTCGGCAGTTGCCGCGCCTGACGACAAACCACCCACTCCTTGACCTGGCCGTATGTCGGCCCGAAGCGCTGATTGAGGCGGCGTTCCGCGGTCACGCTCAACCCCGCCGCCGCGACATGGGCCTGTCCCTTGTGCATGATTTCAAATAATTTCGGCAACGTATCGGCAAGCACGAAGCGCACCTTCCAGCCCTGCTTTGCCGCGAACAGCATGATCAGATCGTGTTCGAAACCAACCGCTTCAGACTTGGCGTTGAGGTAGTAGGTGGTCGGACTGTTGCGCGTCACCACCACCAATTCCCCGGACTTCTCCGGCGCGGGAATTGGCGCTGGTGTACAGGCTGCCAAGCTGAAAACCAGCAGAATAAAAAGCAAGCCGGACGAGAAATACCTTAACCCTGTCATTTGTCTCGAGTACGTTTCGCACCTGATGGGAATGTGGGTAGAATGCCGCGCTTTCCCGCACAAGGCCAGCCTTGACGGGAAACCAGACCCGGAGAGATGGCAGAGTGGTCGAATGCGCCGGATTCGAAATCCGGTTTAGTGCTTGCACTAACGGGGGTTCGAATCCCCCTCTCTCCGCCAATAACACGCATAAGCCATTGATATTTAAAGTAAAAAATAATGGCTTCTATTTTTGTCCATCATCTTGTCCATCAATCCGCCAAGCAAAAAAAAGCCCCACCGAAGCGGGGCCGAAAAGCCCAGGCGTTGCGCCCGGGCAGGGAGGTTGGGTTATTCCTCGATCTCGTCCAGCAGCGGCGCCAGGTCTTCCGGGAGGTCGTGGCCATTGGCATTTGACCCAGGGTTTCGGCCCTGGCCGTAGGCGGTGAATCCGCCAGCCCAAAGCATAGGCCGTGCGAGGTGTTCCGG
>JAURYL010000092.1 GCA_030653935.1 Pseudomonadota bacterium | reverse complement strand
GCGTGCCCAACAAACACCCCCAACCAAGCCGTAGGTTGGGCAAAGCGCAGCGTGCCCAACAAACACCCCCAACCAAGCCGTAGGTTGGGCAAAGCGCAGCGTGCCCAACAACCACCACCAACCAAGGAGGACTTTACATGCACTACCGCCGGGACAAGGAAGGCCACCACTACTTCTTCACCCTGGTTACCGAGCAACGCCAATCGCTGCTCACGCTGCCGGAAAACATCGACCGCCTGCGCGAGGCATTCCGCCGCGAAAAACCGCGCACCCGTTTGAGCTCGATGCCGTGGTGATCCTGCCTGACCATCTGCATTGCCTCTGGCAATTGCCCGAAGACGACACGGATTTTTCCGGGCGCTGGGCGCGCATAAAGCGTTATTTCAGCATCGGCTGTGCCGGCGCCACCCTGGCCAGCAACCCATCCCGACTTGCCAAGCGAGAGAAAGCGTTATGGCAACGGCGATTCTGGGAACACCGCATCCGCGATGAAGCCGACTGGCGGCGGCACATGGATTACATCCACTACAACCCGGTCAAACATGGCTACGCCAGCGACCCGTGGGCCTGGCCGTTCAGCTCGTTACGGCAATGCGCCACACGCGGTTGGTATCCGGAAGGATGGGGCGCCGATGCGCCGGATATGAGCGGGTGCGCGGCGGGGGAGTGAGCATTTGACGTTGGGGTGTTGGGGTGTTTGAGGTTGGGATGTTGGGCACGCTTCGCTTTGCCCAACCTACGATTAATGTTATTGCTTGCCGCCGTAGGTTGGGCAAAGCGAAGCGTGCCCAACGCCCCGTCTTGGGGTCAAGTTTTCCGCTCCCTGGCCGATAGCGTCATCAATCAGTACATTTCCGACCAGGAATGGCCTCAATGGCAAGAAAACCTACCAGCCCTGCCGCTCTGCGCGCCGCCGCCGAGGCGCAACTCGCCGACGCCCCGGCCCCGGCGCCCGCCCGTTCCGCCGAAGACCTCCTGCATGAACTCCAGGTGCACCAGATCGAACTGGAGATGCAGAACGAGGCGCTGCGCCAGGCGCAGGTCGAGCTGGAGGAATCGCGCGACCGCTATGTCGATCTCTACGACTTCGCGCCGGTGGGCTACCTCACCCTCTCTCACGCCGGCCTGATCGAGCAGATCAACCTCACCGGCGCCGCACTGCTGGGCGAGGTGCGCAAGAAACTCCTTGGGCGCCGTTTCGACCGCCACATCGCGCCGGAAGACCGCGATCGCTGGCAGCGGCAGTTCCTGCGCTCTGTGCGGCAGGGCGACAGGCTGCGCTGTGACCTGGCCCTGCAGCGCGGCGACGGCGCCCGCTTTTATGCCCACCTCGACTGCCTGCCTCTGTCCGGCGCGGAACCGCAGGTTCGCATCAGCCTCAGCGACATCAGCGAGCGCCACCATGCCGAGGAGGAACTGCGCATCGCCGCCATCGCCTTCGAATCGCAGGAGGGCATCATGGTGAGCGATGCCCACGGCGTCATCGTTCGCGTCAACCATGCCTTCACCCGCCTGACCGGCTACCGCGCCGATGAAGCCATCGGCCAGACTCCGAAGCTGCTGCGCTCCGGTCGCCACGACAAGGCTTTTTATGACCGGATGTGGCAAGCCTTGAGAGAGAAGGGCTATTGGCAGGGCGAGATGTGGAACAAGCGCAAGAACGGCAAGATCTATGCCGAGTGGCTGACCATCTCTGCCGTGAAATCGCCGGAAGGCGAGACCACCCATTACGTCGGCACTTTCTCCGAAATCACTCAGAACAAGGAAGCCCAGGCCGAAATCCACCGTCTCGCCTATTACGACGCGCTCACCCACCTGCCCAACCGCCGCCTGTTAATGGACCGCCTCGGCCAGGCCCTGGCCAGCAGTTCGCGCAGCGGCAGCCACGGCGCGGTGCTGTTCATCGATCTGGATAACTTCAAGACCCTCAACGACACCCGCGGCCATGCGGTCGGCGATCTATTGCTGGGCGAAGTGGCGCAACGCTTGCAAACCGGCGTGCGCGAGGGCGACACCATCTCGCGTCTGGGTGACACGATTTCGCGCCTGGGCGGCGACGAGTTCGTGGTGGTGCTGGAAGACCTGAGCACGGAAGCCCCGGAAGCCGCCGCCCAGGCCAAGCTGGTGGGCGAGAAGGTGCGCGCGACCCTGGCGCAGCCCTACGACCTGGAGGGCCGCGCATTCCACTGCACCGCCAGCCTCGGCATCACCCTGTTCCAGAGCCACGAAGAATCGGTTGAGGCGCTGCTGAAACAGGCCGATCTGGCCCTGTACCAGGCCAAGGACGCCGGGCGCAACTGCCTGCGTTTCTTCGACCCGGCCATGCAATCCACGCTCGACGAGTCCAGCGCGCTGGAGGCCGACCTGCGCCTGGCCGTGCCGCGCGGGCAGTTGCAACTGCATTACCAGCCCCAGGTCGACAGCATGCGCCGGGTCATCGGCGCCGAAGCGCTGTTGCGCTGGCGCCATCCGCAACGCGGCCTGGTCGCGCCGGATGTCTTTATCCCCCTGGCGGAGGAAACCGGACTGATTCTGCCCATCGGCCGTTGGGTGCTGGAGACCGCCTGTGCCCAGATCCAGGCCTGGTCCGCGCACGCCGCCACCCGCGATCTGCGCCTGGCGGTCAACGTCAGCGCCCGCCAGTTCCGCCAGGCCGGCTTTGTCGCCGAGGTGGAACAAGTGCTGAGCGAAACCGGCGCCGACCCGAACCGCTTGAAGATCGAACTGACCGAGAGCCTGGTGATCGACAACGTCGCCGAAACCATCGCCCGGATGCAGGCGCTGAAAGCACTGGGCATCGGTTTCTCGATGGACGACTTCGGCACCGGTTTTTCCTCGCTGTCCTACCTCAAGCGCCTGCCGCTGGATCAGTTGAAGATCGACCGCTCCTTCGTCTTCGACCTGGCGACCGACCCCAACGACGCCGCCATCGTCCAGACCATCATCACCATGGGCCACACCCTCGGCCTCGACGTCATCGCCGAAGGCGTGGAAAGCGAAGCACAACTGGCGCGCCTCGACCAATACGGCTGCGCCCACTTCCAGGGCTTTCTCTTCAGCCGGCCGCTGCCGCTGGAGGCGTTCGAGGCGTGGTTGTGTAAGTAGAACCCCCCTTTATCAAAGGGGGGCAGGGGGGATTTACCCAAGGTCGAGCAGCCACTGAACGCCCGCTAAATCCCCCCCAGCCCCCCTTTGATAAAGGGGGGAGCCAAGGGCGCCGCAAGCGGGAACCCCCCTTTAAAAAGGGGGGCAGGGGGGATTTAGCAACGCCCGCACCCGCGCCACCCTTGTAGAAATCCCCCCCAACCCCCCTTTAAAAAAGGGGGGGAGTCAGGGCGCCCCATTTCAACGTCGTTCGCATCTGGCAAGTTTGTTTATAACTGCGCTTATCTATGGTTACAAGGTAACCATATTCAAAAGCATAAAAAACTTTATAAATAAGCCATAACACACTGACTAATAACAACTAACAACACAATTCAAACGCTGGCACGCTTCTTGATCTAGTTACCTCGCCATCCACCGGTTTCATCCGGCTCCGGGGAGGCTTCAACGATCAAGAGGAGACCCGTTCATGGTGGAGACCTTTTATGAGGTGATGCGCAGGCAGGGCATCACCCGCCGCAGCTTCCTCAAATATTGCAGCCTCACCGCCGCCTCGCTGGGTCTTGGCCCGGCCTTCGTGCCGAGGATCGCGCATGCCATGGAGACCAAGCCGCGCACGCCGGTGCTTTGGCTGCATGGCCTGGAGTGCACCTGCTGCTCCGAGTCCTTCATCCGCTCCGCGCATCCGCTGGCCAAGGATGCGGTGCTGTCGATGATTTCCCTGGACTACGACGACACCCTGATGGCCTCCGCCGGGCATCAGGCCGAGGCGATCCTGGAAGAGGTGATGACCAAGTACAAGGGCAATTACATCCTGGCGGTGGAGGGCAACCCGCCGCTTAACCAGGAAGGCATGTCCTGCATCATCGGCGGCAAGCCGTTCCTGGATCAGTTGAAGCATGTGGCCAAGGACGCCAAGGCGATCATTTCCTGGGGTTCCTGCGCTTCCTGGGGCTGCGTGCAGGCGGCCAAGCCGAACCCGACCCAGGCGACGCCGATCCACAAGGTGATCTTCGACAAGCCGATCATCAAGGTGCCGGGCTGCCCGCCCATCGCCGAGGTGATGACCGGCGTCATCACCTACATGCTGACCTTCGACCGCCTGCCGGAACTGGACCGCCAGGGCCGCCCGAAGATGTTCTACGGCCAGCGCATCCACGATAAATGCTATCGCCGCCCGCACTTCGACGCCGGCCAGTTCGCCGAGGCCTGGGACGACGAGGGTTCGCGCCGCGGTTACTGCCTCTACAAGATGGGCTGCAAAGGCCCGACCACTTACAACGCTTGTTCCACCGTGCGCTGGAACGGCGGTGTGTCTTTCCCCATCCAGTCCGGCCACGGCTGTATCGGCTGTTCCGAGGACGGTTTCTGGGACAAGGGTTCGTTCTACGACCGTGTCACCGACATCCAGCAGTTCGGTGTGGAAGCCAACGCCGACCAGGTGGGTGGCGCGGCGTTGGGCGTGGTGGGCGCGGCGGTGGTGGCGCACGCGGCGGTGAGCGCCATCAAGCAGTCACAGAACAAATCCGGCAACGACAAATCCGGCAACGACCAATAAGGAACGAACATGAGCGCCTACGAAACCCAAGGCTTCAAACTCGACAACTCCGGCAAACGCATCGTGGTGGACCCGGTGACCCGCATCGAGGGCCACATGCGCGTGGAAGTGAACCTGGATGCCAACAACGTGATCCGCAACGCGGTTTCCACCGGCACCATGTGGCGCGGCCTGGAGGTCATTCTCAAGGGCCGCGATCCGCGCGATGCCTGGGCCTTTACCGAGCGCATCTGCGGCGTTTGCACCGGCACCCATGCATTGACTTCGGTGCGGGCGGTGGAGGATGCCCTGGGCATCCTGATCCCGGAGAACGCCAACTCCATCCGCAACATCATGCAGTTGACCCTGCAAGTGCATGACCACCTGGTGCACTTCTATCACCTGCATGCGCTCGATTGGGTGGACGTGATTTCCGCCCTGAAGGCCGATCCGAAGAAGACCTCGGAACTGGCGCAGAGCATTTCCGCCTGGCCGCTGTCCTCGCCCGGCTATTTCCGCGACATCCAGAACCGCCTGAAGAAATTCGTCGAATCCGGCCAGTTGGGCCCGTTCATGAACGGTTACTGGGGCAACCCGGCCTACAAGCTGCCGCCGGAAGCCAATCTGATGGCGGTGACGCACTACCTGGAGGCGCTCGATTTCCAGAAGGAGATCGTCAAGATCCACACCATCTACGGCGGCAAGAACCCGCACCCGAACTGGCTGGTCGGCGGCATGCCCTGCGCCATCAACATCCACGACACGGGGGCGGTGGGCGCGATCAACATGGAACGGCTCAACCTGATCTCGCACATCATCGACCGCACCATCGAGTTCATCGACATGGTCTACGTCCCGGACCTGATCGCCATCGCCGGCTTCTACAAGGACTGGACCCACGGCGGCGGTCTGTCGTCCACCAGTGTCATGTCCTACGGCGACATCCCGGACCGGGCCAACGATTATTCGGAGTCCAACCTGATGCTGCCGCGCGGCGCCATCATCAATGGCGATCTGTCCAAGGTGCACGAGATCGACCTGCGCGACCCGAGCCAGATCCAGGAATTTGTCGACCATTCCTGGTTCAAGTACGCCGGGGAGGGCGTGGGCAAGGGTCTGCACCCCTGGGATGGCGAAACCGAGGCGCATTACGAATTGGGCAAGAATGCCAAAGGCACCTCCACCAACATCGAGCAGATCGACGAAGGCGGCAAATATTCCTGGATCAAGGCGCCGCGCTGGCGTGGCCACGCCATGGAAGTGGGGCCGCTGCCGCGCTACATCATCGGCTACGTGCAGAACAAGCCCGAGTTCAAGGAGCCGGTGGACAAGGTGCTGAAGACGCTCGGCCTGCCGCTGCCGGCCTTGTTCTCCACCCTCGGGCGCACCGCCGCGCGCGGCCTCGAAGCTTCCTGGGCGGCGCACAAGCTGCGTTATTTCCAGGACAAGCTGGTGGCCAACCTGAAGGCCGGCGACCTGGCCACGGCCAACATCGAAAAGTGGGACCCCGCCACCTGGCCGAAAGAAGCCAAGGGCGTCGGTTTCACCGAGGCGCCACGCGGTGCCCTTGGCCACTGGATCAAGATCAAGGACGGCCGCATCGAAAACTACCAGTGCGTCGTGCCCACCACCTGGAACGGCAGCCCGCGCGACTCCAAGGGCCAGATCGGCGCCTTCGAGGCCAGCCTGTTGAACACCCCGGTGGCCAAGGCCGATGAACCCCTGGAAATCCTCCGCACCCTGCACAGCTTCGACCCCTGCCTGGCCTGCTCCACCCACGTGATGGCGCCGGATGGACAGGAAATGAGCCGGGTTCGGGTGCGGTGATTGTTGCCATGCGCTGGTGCTTGATTTACGCGCGGCAAATCCCCCCCGGCCCCCCTTTGGGAAAGGGGGGAGCAAACCCGCGATGCCCTATGCCGAAGGGTCCCCCCCTTTATCAAAGGGGGGACAGGGGGGATTTCTACAACGCTGAAACCCCCCCCTCCGCCGCTTAACCAAGGAGACACAAATGCTCTCATCCCAAGACATGCAGGAAGCGGCGGCCCACGGCCGATCCGTCAAGGCGGTTTATGTCTACGAAGCGCCGGTGCGGCTGTGGCACTGGGTCAACGCCCTCGCCATCAGCGTGCTGGCCCTCAGTGGCTGGTTCATCGCCAGCCCGCTGCCCAGCCAGCCCGGCGAGGCCAGCGACAACTTTCTGATGGGCTATATCCGTTTCGCACACTTCGCCGCCGGCTATGTGTTGCTGGTCGGCTTCATCGGGCGGGTTTACTGGGCTTTCGTCGGCAACCACCATGCCCGGCAGTTGTTCGTGTTGCCGATCTTCAACGGCACCTGGTGGAAGGAGGTGGTGTTCGAGCTGCGCTGGTATCTGTTCCTGGAGCGCGACCCGAAGAAATACGTTGGCCACAACCCGCTGGCGCAGTTCTCCATGTTCACGCTGTTCCTCACCACCACGCTGTTCATGATCGTCACCGGCTTCGCGCTGTACGGCGAAGGCACCCTGGAAGGGAGTTGGTCGCACACCTTGTTCACCTCCTGGGTGATCCCGCTGTTCGGGCAAAGCCAGGACGTGCACACCTGGCACCACCTGGGTATGTGGGTGATGGGCCTGTTTGTGCTGGTGCATGTCTACGCCGCCATCCGCGAGGACATCATGTCGCGACAAAGCATGGTCTCCACCATGCTTTCCGGCTGGCGCCTGTTCAAGGATGACAAGCCGTGAACGCCCGGGCCATTAACGACCTCGACTATCGCTGCGACATCCTGGTGCTGGGCATCGGCAACCTGCTCTGGGCCGACGAAGGCTTCGGTATCCGCTCCCTGGAACAGTTGGATGCCGAGTGGATATTTCGCCCCGGCGTTCACCTGCTCGACGGCGGCACCCAGGGCCTCTACCTGCTGCCCTATGTGGAAGGCTGCCGCCGCCTGTTGATCCTCGACGCCGTGGATTACGGCCTGCAACCCGGCACCCTGAAAGTGGTGCGCGACGACGAAGTGCCGGCCTTCATGGGCGTCAAGAAAATGAGCCTGCACCAGACCGGTTTCCAGGAAGTGCTGTGCGTCGCCAAGCTGCGCGGCTGGAACCCGGACAACGTCACCCTGATCGGCTGCCAGCCGGAAATCCTGGACGACTACGGCGGTAGCCTCTCGGACACGGTCAAGGCGCGGATTCCGGAAGCGCTGAATCTGGCGCTGGAAACGCTCTACGGCTGGATGGCCAAACCCGAACGCCGCAGCGCGCCGGCGGAAAACCTCACCCTGGACAGCCTCGGCCTGGATCGCTACGAAGGCCAGCGGCCCAGCGCCGCGATGGCTTGCCGGATGGGGGATGGACGGTTTTTGGGGGTGGCGGGATGAAGAGCGTGGTGGAAGTGCAAATCCCCCCCGGCCCCCCTTTAAGAAAGGGGGGAGCAAACCCACTGCCCTCAATCGGAGGGTCCCCCCCTTTATCAAAGGGGGGACAGGGGGGATTTAACTCCGCCCGAGGCAGCACCCGAAGTTGCCAAACGGGATATGGATGATCGACGAGGGACAGGGGGGATTTAACTCCGCCCGAGGCAGCACCCCATGTGCCTAGGCCTCCCCATGCAGGTCATCGAATGCAACGGTTACGTCGCCCTCTGCCAGGGACGCGGCGGCCGGCGCCAAATCGATCTCGCCCTGGTCGGCGAGCAGCCTCCCGGCACCTGGTTGCTGGCCTTCATCGACGCCGCCCGCGAAGTTATCGACGCGGATTCCGCCACGCGCATCAATGCCGCCCTCGATGGCCTGGAAGCCGTGATGGCCGGCGAAACCGACATCTCGGCGCACTTCGCCGATCTGTTCGACCGTACCCCTGAATTACCGCCTCACCTGAGAGGAGTCACCCCATGCATCCCCTGATCACCCGTTTGCTCGACGAGTTCGGCTACCCCCTGTTGACCGCCGACAATCTTGAAGCCTTCTGCGACGCTCCCGGCGACGCGGTGCTGTTCTGCGGCGGCAACCCGGCCCAGCATCCGGAATGCCTGGATGTCGCCGTGGTGCTGCCGGAACTCCTGCGCGCCTTCCCCGGCCGTTTCCGCGCGGCGGTTGCGTCTTCCGATCTGGAGCCGGCCATGCAGGCCCGTTTCGGCTTCAGCGTTTGGCCCGCGCTGGTTTTTCTGCGCAATGGCGCCTACGTCGGTGTGATTCCCGGCATCAAGGACTGGTCGGTCTATCTCGCCCGCATCCAGGACCTACTTGCCGCGCCGAACAGCCGGCCGCCGTCCATCGGCATCGCCGTCAGCACCGCCTCCACCCCCTGCCACTGAGGAACCGCCATGCACGCTTTTCCCATTCCCGTTGTCGCCCTCGGTCCTGGTTCCCAGCAGGAAGACGAGGCCCTGGATTACCTGCCCATGCCCCACGACATGCACACTTACCGGGCGCCGATTCTGCCGGAACCGGAAGAGGTAAAGGATCGCGCCGAGGCACGCGTCTGGCTGGGCCGCTTGCTGCAAGCGGTGCGGGACTGGCAGGCCAGGCAGCAGACGGTCAGCCTGGACATGAGTGGCCTGGGCGAAGCCGACCGGCTCCTGATCGACCAGGTGCTGGGTGAAGGCGAAGTCGGCGTCCAGGTAGTAGGCGAGGGCGGCACCCTGACGATTCAGGAAAGTGTCTTCGCCGGCATCTGGCGGCTGCGTGGGCGGGACAACGAGGGTTACCCCTATGCCGACCGGGTGGAAGTGGGTGATGTGCCCGCCGCCGTGCGTATTCGTCGTGGGCTTTCCAGCCCGGTGGCATTGCCGCTTAATCCCGGCGTGGTCAACGCCCAGGCGCTGCTGACGGAAATCGCCGAACAGGTGGCGCGGCCCAGCGCGGACAGCCATGTCATCAACCTCTCCCTGCTGCCCTTCACCCCGGAGGACGGCGCCTGGCTCGACCAGTGCCTGGGCCGGGGACAAGTCACCTTTCTGTCGCGCGGCTACGGCAACTGTCGCATCACCGCCACCGGGATCGCCCGGGTCTGGTGGGTGCAGTTCTTCAACTCCCAGGATGCCCTGATCCTCAACACGCTCGAAATCACTGACGTGCCCGAAGTCGCCCGCGCCGCGCCGGAAGACCTGGCGGACAGCGCCGAGCGCCTGAAGGAAGTCCTGGAATGGATAAGCTGATAACTCCCCCCTTTCCCAAAGGGGGGCTGGGGGGGATTTCTACGAGGCTGGCCCTGGCAAAAATCCCCCCTTTGCAAAAGTGGGAGACAAGCCCGCTTGTTCCGGGCCAATATGTTGCAGTGCAAACAAACCCGGCAGCCATGACCACTTTTGAAGGCTCCTTCCTCGGCGATGCCAGCCGCCTGCCGCCCGATGCGCGGCTGGAATGCAAGATCTGCTGGCACGTCTACGACCCCGCCGAGGGCGACCCGGTCTGGCAGATACAGCCCGGCACCGCCTTCACCGACCTGCCGCCACATTGGCGCTGCCCCAACTGCGACGGCGCGCGGGAACAGTTCATGGTGCTGGACATGCCATCCCCCCCTTTGCAAAAGGGGGGCTAGGGGGGATTTCTACCCGGCATGCCATGACCACCCAGGCTAAATCCCCCCCACCCCCCCGTTTGCAAAGGGGGGCGCAACCCAGCCCCGCCGCGCTCGAAGCGGTCTTCCGCCACATCGCCGCCACCCGCATGGCCGGTGTTTCCCTGCTCAACCCGGCGCTGGAAGTGGAGGCAGTGGGCTTCCGGCCCTGGCGCGAGGACTGGGTGGGGGTGCTCATCACCCCCTGGTTCATGAGCCTGATCTGTCTGCCCGGGCCGGATTCGGCCTACGAGCCGCTATCGAGCGGCAGCAAACAGGATGTGGCGCTGCCTTCCGGCGACTATGAATTTCTCTCCGCCCACGAAGATGCGCTGGGGCATTACCTCACCAGCTCCTTGTTTTCGCCCATGTTCGAGTTCCCCGACATGGCGCGGGCGCGTGAAGTGGCGGAGGCGGTGCTGGCGGAAGTGTTCAAGCCCGCTGATGTTGTCCCGCCCGTCATCCCGCCCGCGCCGCCCGTGGGGCTGACGGAAAAGCTGGAGCAGCCGATGAGCCGGCGCGGCTTTTTCGGCGCGCTACTGCGCCCAGGGAACCCCGATGCTTAGCGAGCGCGGCCGGGTGGCGCATTACACTTGCGGCCGTCAGCCATCTTCCAAGGAATTGCCGACATGAGCGGTCAAGTGAAAAAGGGCTATGCCCGCGCCCTGGACATCAAGCACGGTCGCGTCGACATGAGCCACGGTGGTGGCGGTCGCGCCATGGTGCAACTGATCACCGAACTGTTCGCCAAGCATCTCTCCAACGAATACCTGGCCCAGGGCAACGACGGCACCTGCCTGCCGCAAGGCGCCGGGCAACTGGTGGTCTCCACCGACAGCCATGTCGTCTCACCCCTGTTCTTCCCTGGTGGCGACATCGGCGGCCTCTCGGTGCATGGCACGGTCAACGACGTCGCGGTGATGGGCGCCACGCCGCTCTACCTAACCGCCGGCTTCATTCTGGAAGAAGGCTTTCCCCTGGCCGATCTGGCGCGCATCGTCGAGTCGATGGCCAAAGCGGCGAACGAGGCGGGCGTGAAACTGGTGGCGGGCGATACCAAGGTGGTGGAGCAGGGCAAGGGCGACGGCGTGTTCATCACCACTACCGGCATCGGCTTCCTGCCCGCGGGCATCCACCTCTCCGGCGATCTGGCGCGGCCGGGTGATGTGCTGCTGGTCTCCGGCAGCGTCGGCGACCACGGCATGGCGATCATGAGCAAACGGGAAAACCTCTCCTTCGACGCGCCCATCCTGTCCGACACCGCCTCCCTGAATGGCCTCACCGCCGCCATGCTGGCCAGCGGTGCCGCGATCCGCGTGATGCGCGACCCGACCCGTGGCGGTCTCGCCGCCACCATCAACGAAATCGCCCAGCAATCCGGCGTCGGCGTTCACCTGGAAGAGGCCGCGATCCCGGTGAAGCCGGAAGTCGAAGCCGCCTGCGAACTGCTCGGCCTGGACCCGCTCAACATCGCCAACGAAGGCAAACTCATCGTCATCTGCGCCGCCGAAGACGCGGAAAAACTCCTCGCCGCCATGCACGCCCACCCCCTCGGCCGCCAAGCCGCCCTGATCGGCAAAGTGGTGGCAGACCCCAACGGCTTCGTCCAGATGAAAACCAAGTTCGGGGGACGGCGGATGGTGGATTGGCTCTCGGGCGAGCAGTTGCCGAGGATTTGCTGAGATGCTGGCCTATGCTCCGCGCAACAAGGATTACGCGCGCCAACTCCGTAGCCGGTTGACTGAAGCGGAACAGCGACTCTGGTTTTATCTGCGTCGCGACCAGCTTGGAGTGAGGTTCTATCGGCAGAAGCCAATCGGACCCTACATCGTGGATTTCCACGCGCCCAAGGCCAAGTTGGTTATCGAACTGGACGGCAGTCAGCACTACGATGACCCGACGCAGAAGGAGAAGGACTCAAGCCGGGATGCCTGGTTGAGCGCGCAAGGACTCAAGGTTCTGCGTTTTGATGACCGTCAGATGCTGACCGAAACGCAGGCTGTGCTGGAGGTGATTTTTCAGGTGGTGCGTCAATCGACCGGCGGAGAAATCCCCCCCAGCCCCCCTTTTGCAAAGGGGGGAGCCAACCCACCCACGCTGATCGGAGGGTCCCCCCCTTTGCAAAAGGGGGGACAGGGGGGATTTAGCGACGCGTCAACAAACAACCACACCCCGAAATAGCCATGCGCATCCTCTTCCTGACCCACGCCTTCAACAGCCTGACTCAGCGCCTCTACGTGGAACTCACGGCGCTGGGCCATGAAATCTCTATCGAGTTCGACATCAACGACAGCGTCACCGTCGAGGCGGTCGAGCTGTTCCGCCCGCATCTCATCCTGGCACCCTACCTGCGCCGGGCGATTCCGGAAGCCATCTGGCGCCGGCATGTCTGCTTGATCGTGCACCCCGGCATCGTCGGTGATCGCGGGCCGTCGGCGCTGGATTGGGCGATTCTCGATGGGGAATCCGAATGGGGTGTCACCGTGCTCCAGGCGGAAGCCGAGATGGACGCCGGTCCGGTGTGGGCGAGCGCAACCTTCCCGATGCGCGTGGCGAAGAAGTCCAGCCTGTATCGCAATGAAGTGACCGAAGCGACCGTGCGGGCGGTGCGCGCCGCCCTGGAACGCCTGCCGGACTATCGCGCCGGAACCTGGAAACCCACACCACTTGCCCAGGCACAACTTCGCCCATTGATGAAACAGACAGATCGCGCCATCGACTGGCGGCGCGACGACACCGTCCGGGTGTTGGCCAAGCTCAACTGTGGCGATGGTTTTCCCGGCGTGCGTGACAGTCTGTTTGGGCAAGCCTGCCACCTCTACAACGCCGCCGCCTTCGCCGCGCACGGCGAACCCGGCGCGCTGCTCGGGCGGGTGGGGGAGGGCGTGGTGCGCGCCACGGTCGATGGCGCGGTGTGGATCGGGCATGCGAAGACGGAGGCTGTGGGGATCAAGTTGCCGGTGCTCGAAGTCTTTCCCGAGACGAGCGCCTTGGAGGTACTGGACGCCGGGGAAAATCCCCCCCAGCCCCCCTTTTGCAAAGGGGGGGGCCAACCCACCCACGCTGATCGGAGGGTCCCCCCCTTTGCAAAAGGGGGGACAGGGGGGATTTCTACAACCCCAGAAATCCACTACGAAGAATCCACCTCGGTCGGCTACCTCCACTTCGATTTCTACAACGGCGCCATGAGCACGGCGGCCTGCCAACACCTGCTGGCCGCCTACGAGGCCGCGCGGCGGCGACCGACCAAAGTCATCGTGCTCATGGGCGGCGAGGACTTCTTCAGCAACGGCCTCGACCTCAACTACATCGAGGCGGCGGCAAGTCCGCCCGAGGAATCCTGGCGCAACATCAACGCCATGGACGATCTCTGCCGCGCCATCCTCTCCACTGAAAGCCAGCTCACGGTCAGCGCCCTGCGTGGCAATGCCGGTGCCGGTGGCGCCTTCCTGGCGCTGGCCGCTGACCAGGTATGGGCGCGGCGCGGGGTGATCCTGAATCCGCACTACAAGAACATGGGCAACCTGTACGGCTCGGAATACTGGAGCTATCTGTTGCCGCGCCGGGTGGGCGCGGAACAGGCCGCCGCGATCATGCGCAACCGCCTGCCCCTGGGTGCCGAGGCGGCGGTGCGCATGGGCTTCCTCGACGCGGCATTCGGTGACGATCTGCCCGGTTTTACGGCTGAAGTTCAGTCACGCGCCCAAGCCCTGGCCGCCGGTACGGACTTCAACGAACGCCTGCAAGCCAAGCTGCAACGCCGCGCGCATGACGAGGCGGCCAAGCCGCTGGAAAGCTATCGCGGCGATGAGCTAAAGCACATGCAGCGCAACTTCTATGGCTTTGACCCCAGCTACCACGTCGCCCGCCACCATTTCGTGCGCAAGACACTGAATTCCTGGACGCCCCGGCATCTGGCGATTCATCGGGAGTTGGGGTGGGTGGTGCCGGAGGATGTTGAGGGATGAATTCACGCGGGTTAAATCCCCCCTGTCCCCCCTTTGATAAAGGGGGGAACCCTTCGATTGAGTGTGGTGGGTTTGCTCCCCCCTTTTCCAAAGGGGGGACAGGGGGGATTTCTGAGACCTCGGCTTTGGCCCCCACCCTGGCAACCCCATGACTCCCCTCCCCACCGTCCTAATCATCGACGACGAGGTGCGCTCTCAGGAAGCCCTGCGCCGCACCCTGGAAGAGGACTTCGAGGTGTTCACCGCTTCCAGCGCGGCGCAGGCGCGCGCGCTCATGGAAAAGGAGTCCATCCAGGTGGTGCTCACCGACCAGCGCATGCCCGAGGTGAGCGGGGTCGAATTCCTCAAGGAAGTGCGGCAAGCCTGGCCGGACACGGTGCGCATCATCATCTCCGGCTACACCGACAGCGAGGACATCATCGCCGGCATCAACGAGGCAGGCATCTACCAATACCTGCTCAAGCCCTGGCACCCGGAGCAGTTGCTGCTGACCCTGAAGCGCGCCGCCGAGCTGCATCGTTTACAGCGGGAAAACTGCCAATTGGCCGTGGAGCTGCGCGCCGCCGAGCCGGTGTTGCGCGGTCGGGTCGAGGCACTGCGGCAGCGGGTGAAACAGGCGTTCGCCCTGGACAACATCGTGCGCGTGCAGCACAGCCCGATGAGCACAGTGTGCGATCTGGTGGCGCGGGCGGCGCGCTACGACGTATCGATTCTGCTCTCCGGCGATTCCGGCACCGGCAAGGAGTTGCTGGCGCGCGCCATCCACTACGCCAGCGGTCGCGCCGAGCAGCCCTTCGTGGTGGAGAACTGCGGCGCCGTGCCGGACAACCTGCTGGAATCGGAGCTGTTCGGCCACAAGCGCGGCGCCTTCACCGGCGCCTTCGAGGATCGAGTCGGTCTGTTCCAGCAAGCGCATGGCGGTACCCTGTTCCTCGATGAAATCGGCGAGACCTCACCCGCCTTCCAGGTGAAGCTGTTGCGCGTGTTGCAGGAAGGCGAGTTCCGGCCGCTCGGCGGCAACCGCACGGTAACCGTGGATGTGCGGGTGATCGCCGCCACCAACCGCGACCTGGAAGCCGAGGTGAAAGCCGGGCGCTTCCGCGAAGACCTGTACTACCGCCTCGCCACCGTGCCCCTGCGCCTGCCGGCCCTGCGTGAGCGGCCCATGGACATTCCCGCCCTGGCCCGCGCCATCCTGACCAAGGCGGGAAGCGCCCTCGGCCGCCCGGTGGAAGGCTTCGCCGCGGCCACACTGGATTGCCTGGCCGCCTATGCCTGGCCCGGCAACGTGCGGGAATTGCAGAACGAGATCCGGCGCATGCTGGTGCTTTCCGACGGCCCCGTGCTCACCCCGGAACTGCTCGCCCCCCACATCCGCCAGGCCGGCCTGGCCGTAGCCCTGGAAGGCGCCACCCAGCCCGGCCTGCGCGGCCAGGTCGATGCCCTGGAAAGTCGCTTGCTGGCCGAGACCCTGGCCCGCCACAACGGCAACCTGTCGCAAACGGCACTTGAATTGGGGCTGTCGCGCCTGGGGCTGCGCAAGAAGATGCAGCGATTGGGGTTGGAGCGGCCGGGGAGGGGTGGGGATGCATAACATGATGGTCATGGATGCGTTGCTGAAATCCCCCCCCAGCCCCCCTTTGAAAAAGGGGGGAGCCTTAATTCCGCGCTGCGCGGGTTTGCTCCCCCCTTTGAAAAAGGGGGGCCGGGGGGGATTTAACACGGTCTGCACCCACCAGGAACCCAACCATGCCCACTAACCCCCTCAACCTCCTCTGGCTGCAATCCGGCGGCTGTGGCGGCTGCACACTGTCCTTGCTCAACGCCGAGCAGCCGCATCTGTTCGCGCTGCTGGAGGAGGCCGGCATCCGCTTGCTCTGGCATCCCAGCCTGAGTCAGGAAAGCGGGGCGGAGGCGCTGGACATCCTGGCGGCCTGCGCCGAGGGGCGCGAGCGGCTGGATATCCTGTGCGTGGAAGGCTCGATCATGACCGGCCCGCATGGCACCGGGCGCTTCCACATGCTCTCCGGCACCGGTCGACCGATGATGTCCTGGGTGCTCGACCTGGCGGTGCGCGCGCGGCAGGCGTTGGCGGTGGGCACCTGCGCGGCCTTCGGCGGCGTCACCGCCGGCGGTGGCAATCCGGGTGGGGCGGTGGGTCTGCAATACGATGGCGAACATGTCGGCGGCCTGCTCGGCCCGCAATTCCGCGCCGCTTCCGGCCTGCCGGTAATCAACGTGGCGGGCTGTCCCACCCATCCTGGTTGGGTGCTGGATACCCTGCTGGCGCTGGCTTTGCAGCGCTTCACAGAAAACGATCTGGACCCCTATAACCGCCCGCGTCTGTATGCCGACCATCTGGTTCACCACGGCTGCCCGCGCAACGAGTTCTACGAGTTCAAGGCCAGCGCCGAGAAGGCTTCCGACCTGGGCTGCATGATGGAAAACATGGGTTGCAAGGGCACCCAGGCGCATGCCGACTGCAACACCCGTCTGTGGAACGGCAGCGGCTCCTGCCTGCGCGGCGGTTATGCCTGCGTCAGTTGCACCGAACCCCGCTTCGAGGAACCCGGTCATCCCTTCGCCGAGACCCCCAAGGTGGCCGGCATCCCCATCGGCCTGCCCACCGACATGCCGAAAGCCTGGTTCGTCGCCCTCGCCGCCCTGTCGAAATCCGCCACGCCGAAACGGGTTCGCGAGAACGCGTTGGCGGACCATACGGTGGTGGTGCCGGTGGTGCGCAAGACGGGGTTGAAATGAGGGCTAGTCACTTGTTTTGGGCCGTGAAAATTCCCCCTAGCCCCCCTTTAATAAAGGGGGGGACTGGTGCGGTGGTTTGCTCCCCCCTTTCCCAAAGGGGGGCCGGGGGGAATTTCTACAACCTAGCCAAGGGCCCCCACCCATGACCACCCGCATCCTCGGCCCCTTCAACCGCGTCGAAGGCGACCTGGAAGTCCATCTCGACATCGCCGATGGCCGCGTCGCCGCCGCGCGCGTCAACTCCCCGCTGTATCGCGGTTTCGAGGAGATGTTGCCGGGCAAGCATCCGCTCGATGCCCTGGTCATCGTGCCGCGTATCTGCGGCATCTGTTCGGTTTCCCAGAGCGCGGCGGCGGCCGCCGCGTTGCGCGATCTTATGGGACTGACGCCGCCACCCAATGGGCGATTGGCCGAACATCTGGTCACCGCCTGCGAGAACCTGGCCGACCATCTGACCCATTTCTATCTGTTCTTCATGCCGGATTTCGCGCGGCCGGTGTATCGCGAGCGGCCCTGGTTCGAAGCCGTTGAATTGCGTTTCAAGGCGGTTGCGGGCAGCGCGACGGCGGACATGTTGCCGGCCCGCGCCGAGTTCATGCATTTGATGGGCCTGATGGCGGGCAAGTGGCCGCATACCCTGAGCATGCAACCCGGCGGCACGGCGCGCGCGCTGGAACAGGCCGACATCCTGCGTCTGATCACGGTGTTACGCGGCTTCCGCCGTTTTCTGGAACGCCACACTTTCGGCGATAGCCTGGAGGCGGTGGCCGGCCTCGACAGCCTGGCGGCGCTGGACCGCTGGCGCGATGGCTGGCGCGATGGCTGGCGCGGCGATCTGGCGCTGTTTTTGACCGTTTCCGATGATCTGGCCTTGCACCGACTCGGCCGCGCTACAGACCGTTTCCTGAGCCACGGCGCTTACGGCCTGTTCCCCGCCGGGGTGTGGGATGGCGGCGCGGGCGAACTCGACCCCGGCGCCATCGTCGAGGATGTCAGCCATGCCTGGTTGGCCGGCGACCCGATGCCGCCGGCCGAGGGATTGACTCGGCCACTGCCGGACAAGGCCGACGCCTATACCTGGTGCAAGGCGCCGCGCTATGGCGGCCAGGTGATGGAAACCGGCGCCCTGGCGCGGCAGATGCTGGCCGGGCATCCACTTATTCGTGAGCTGGTGTCCGTCCACGGCGGCAGCGTCCAGGCGCGGGTGCTGGCGCGCCTGCTGGAACTGGCCATCGTGGTGCCGGAAATGGAACGTTGGGCGCGCGCGCTGACCCCTGGCGAGCCCTGGTGCCATCACGCCGAGCTTCCCGACGAGGGGAGCGGAATCGGTTTGGTGGAGGCCGCGCGCGGCGCCCTTGGCCACTGGCTCAGCGTGCGCCACGGCCGCATCCGGAATTACCAGATCATCGCCCCCACCACCTGGAACTTCTCGCCACGCGACGCGGCCGGTGTGCCCGGCGCCCTGGAACAGGCGCTGGCGGGCATGGAAGTCGAGGCGGGCGACCCGATGCCGTCGGCGGTGCAGCATGTGGTGCGCTCGTTTGATCCGTGCATGGTTTGTACGGTGCATTGATGGGTATTTCGCAAGTACAAATCCTCCCTAACCCCCCTTTGAAAAAGGGGGGGATCGTCTCCCCCCTTTATCAAAGGGGGGCCGGGGGGGATTTCTACAATGTCACCCCCTCCTGACCCATGTCCACCATCCCTAAACACCTCCCCCCACCCCTGCTCGCCGAAGGCCCGCACGGCCTCGGTGAAGAAGCCTGGATCGAAGTCATCCAGAAGATGGACGAGGTCTACAGCGACCTGCTCCAGTACGAGGTGGCCCTGGAGGAGAAGAACACGGCTCTGGAGGAGTCGCAGCGCTTCGTGTTTTCGGTGCTGGGCGCCATGTCCGACATCCTGGTGGTGTGCGACCGCGATGGCCGCATCGAGGTGGTCAACCATGCCCTGGTGGTGTTCACCGGCAAGCAGGAAAGCGAATTGATCGGCACGCCCTTGTTCGACCTGTTCGCCGACGCGGATGCGCGTGAGGCGGCGGGGCGGATGTTCGCCAACCACGGGATGAAAGGCCTGTCCGATTGTGAACTGCCCCTGCGCGGGCTGGAGGGTGGGGCGGTGCCGGTGTCGTTGAACTGCACGCCGCGCATCAGCCACTCCGGTACCCAGGTCGGCATGGTCATCACCGGGCGGCCGGTGGGCGAACTACGGCGCGCTTATCAGGCGCTGCGGGAAGCCCATGAAGACCTGAAACGCACCCAGCAACAGTTGCTGCACTCGGAAAAGATGGCCTCGCTGGGCCGCTTGGTGGCGGGCGTGGCGCACGAACTCAACAACCCCATCAGCTTCGTGCTGGGCAACGCCCACGCGCTGCACCGCTACGCCCAGCGCCTGGATAAATATCTGGCAGCCATCCATGCCGGCAAGCCGAAGGATGAACTGGAAACGCTGCGCCGGGAGCTGCGCATCGACCGCCTGCTGGAAGACCTGCCGCCGTTGATCGACGGCACCGTGGAAGGCGCCGAGCGCACCCGCGACATCGTCGACAGTCTCAAGCGTTTCTCCGCCGTCGATCGCAACGAGCGCCAGCCGTTCAACCTCACGCTGGTCATAGAACAGGCGGTGCACTGGGTCACCAAGGCCGCCACGGACAAGATCAGGGTGACCACGCGGCTGCCCGAAGGCATCAACGTGCTGGGCTCGCCGAGCCAGATGCAGCAGGTCATCATGAATCTGGTGCAGAACGCCTGCGACGCCACCGCCGAGGAAGCGCAACCGCGCCTGAGCATCAGCGCCGAGCAAAGTGGCGGTAATGTGGAAGTGCGCTTCCGCGACAATGGCCCCGGCATCCGCGCGGAGAATCTGCCGCATCTGTTCGAGCCTTTCTTCACCACCAAGCCGGTGGGCAAGGGCACCGGGCTGGGGCTGGCGATCAGCTACGGCATCGTCGAGCGCCACGGTGGCAGCCTTGCCGCCGGCAACCTGCCCGAAGGCGGCGCCGAATTTATCTTGAGTTTGCCGTTGGCGAGGCACGGAACATGAATCTGGAAGGACGCATCGACATCCAATTGCAACGGCACGGCGACGCGCCGACCACGGTGGCCATCCATTCCACCCGGCCGCAGTTGGCGCAGAAGCTCCTGGCGGGGCGCACGCCCGTGGAAGCCGCGCATCTCGCCGGGCTGATCTTCAGCCTGTGCGGCAAGGCACAGCGGGTCGCCTGCGAGGCCGCCTGCGAAGCCGCGCGGGGCGTCTTTCCCGATGCCGCCACGAGCAGCGCGCGCGCCAGCGCCGTGCTGCTGGAACTGGCCCAGGAACACGCCTGGCGCTTGCTGCTCGACTGGCCGCAACAACAGGGCATGCCACCCGATCAGGCCAGCCAGTTGCGGCTGCGCCAGAGCGCCATCGATCCGGCGCGCTTCGCCGAGACGCTCGACGAACTGTTGCGGACCATCCTGCTGGGCGAGCCGGCCGCTGTCTGGCTGGCGCGCGATCTCGCCGGCTTCGATGCCTGGCGACAGGCGGGGGCTACGGTGACGGCGCGCCTGTTCGCCGGGCTGGGGGAGGGCGCTGATAGCGGTATCAGCGAAGTCGATTTGTTGCCGCCGCTGGGAAATCTGGAAGCGGGCGAGGCCCGGGAACTCGCGCGGCGGGCGCTGGAAACTCCGGCGTTCTGCGGCCAACCGATGTGGCACGACGCGCCCGCTGAAACCGGCGCGCTCGCCCGAATGAGTGAACAGCCGTTACTCGCCGCCTGGATTGAGCGGCGCGGTCGCGGTGCCGAGGCTCGTTTGCTGGCGCGTTTGCTGGAACTGGCCGAGTTGCCGGCGCGCTTGTCCGCCTTGTGTAGCGCCGACGGGGCTGCCGGCGCTACCTGGGTTCGCGCCTGGTCCCTGGGCGACAATGCCGGTCTCGCCGGAGTCGAAACCTCGCGCGGCCTGTTGCTGCATGCGGTGCGCCTGCTGGATGGCAAGGTGGCGGAATACCGCATCGTCGCCCCCACCGAATGGAACTTTCATCCCGCCGGCCCACTGTTCCAGGCGCTTTCCGGGCTGACGCCGGGGGACGATCTGGCCGCGCGCGCACGGCTGGTTGCCCAATCCCTGGACCCCTGCGTGGCTTTTGGTGTCGAGGTAACTGATGCGAAGTAATCAACACGGTAGGGTGCGCCGTGCGCACCGATTCGCGTTCGATGGTGCGCGCGGCGCACCCTACGAATCTGGTGAGGTGAAAGATGCATGAAATGTCCCTGGCCGAAGGCATCCTCCAGATCGTCGAGGACGCTGCCGGCAAACAAAATTTCAAGAAAGTGACCGAAGTGCGCCTGGAGATCGGCGCGCTCTCCGGGGTGGAACCGGAGGCGCTTACTTTTTGTCTCGACGTGGTGTTCAGAGGCAGTGTCGCGGAAGGCGCCCGCGTCGAACTGGAACGCTTGCCCGGACAGGGTTTTTGTCTGGCTTGCGCCGAAACGGTGCCGGTGACGGCCTTGTACGATGCCTGCCCGAAATGCGGCAGTTATCAGGTACAGGCCACCGGCGGTACGGAAATGCGGGTCAAGGACCTGCTTGTCGAGTAGGTCGGGTTGGTTTGTAGGTTGGGCAAAGCGCAGCGTGCCCAACATCTCGGGTCATTGTTGGGCACGCTGCGCTTTGCCCAACCTACGGGAATTTCAGGAGCAATAACCATGTGTACAGTTTGCGGCTGCGGCCAGGGTGAAACCAGCATCGAAGGCCATGAGCACGAGCACCCTCACGAGCATTCCCACCCCCACGATCACGCGCATGAGCACCGCCATGAAGACGGCACCGTGCACAGCCATCCGCACCCCCATGAGCACAGCCATGAGCACACCGAACATGGCCACGCGCATGACCCTCTGCACGACCCGAACACGCCGCACTACCACGAGCACAAGGGCGACATTCACTATGGCCTCGGTCCTGCCCACGCGCACGCGCCGGGGCTTAGCCAGGCGCGCATGGTGCAGATCGAGCAGGACATCCTGGGCAAGAACAACGCCTATGCCGGTGAAAACCGGCAGTACTTCGCCGAGCACGGCCTGTTCGCCATCAATATGGTGTCCAGTCCCGGTTCCGGCAAAACCACGCTGCTGGTGAAGACCATCGAAGACCTCGCCGGCCGCCTCCCGGTCGGTGTGGTGGAAGGCGACCAGCAGACCAGCAACGACGCCGACCGCATCCGCGCCACCGGCGCCCCGGCGGTGCAGGTCAACACCGGCCGCGGCTGCCACCTCGATGCCCACATGGTCGGCCACGCCCTGGAACGCCTGAACCTGCCCGACGACGGTCTCCTGATGATCGAGAACGTCGGCAACCTGGTGTGCCCGTCCTCGTTCGACCTCGGCGAAGCGCACAAGGTGGTGATCCTCTCGGTGACCGAAGGCGAGGACAAACCGCTGAAATACCCGGACATGTTCCACGCCGCCGACCTGATGATCCTCAACAAGATAGACCTGCTGCCCTACCTGACCTTCGATGTCGACAAGTGCATCGACTACGCCCGCCGCATCAACCCCAAACTGGAAGTCCTCAAGGTCTCCGCCACCACCGGCGAAGGCATGGAACGCTGGCTCGCCTGGCTCACCGAAGGCGTCGACGTCGCCATCGCCGCGCGGCAACAGAACGTGAACCTGTTGAAGAAGCGGATCGCTGATCTGGAAGCGGCGCTGGCGGCGAAGGGGTGAGCGTGGTGCTGAATTGATGCGTCGCGAAATCCCCCCCCGCCCCCCTTTGGAAAAGGGGGGAGAAAACCCGCCGCGCTCAATCGGAGGGTCCCCCCCTTTATCAAAGGGGGGACAGGGGGGATTTCTACACAGTCAGCATGTTCAACGCCGCCTCCGCGTCACCGGCATCGTCCAGGGCGTTGGCTTCCGCCCCACGGTCTGGCATCTGGCGAGTGAACTGAAGCTCGCCGGCTGGGTGCGCAACGATGCCGCCGGGGTGGAAGTATTGCTGGACGGCGACGAAGCGGCCATCGCGGCTTTCACCCGGCGTTTGCCGAAGGAACTGCCACCACTCGCCCAGGTGCGCGACCTGACCTGGAAGGACGCGCCGGCCTCGGGGGAATTCAGCACATTCGACATCCTCGAAAGCGGCGCCGGACCCGCCGCGACCATGATCGGCTTTGATACCGCCGTCTGCCCCGACTGCCTGGCCGAATTGTTCGACCCGGCCGACCGGCGTTGGCGCTATGCCTTCATCAACTGCACCCACTGCGGCCCGCGCTACACCCTGACCCGCAAGCTCCCCTACGACCGCGCCCAGACCAGCATGGCGGCCTTCCCGCTGTGCCCGGATTGCGAGCGGGAATACCGCGATCCGGCGGATCGGCGGTTTCATGCGGAGCCGACGGCATGTGCGGTGTGCGGGCCGGGGTTGTGGCTGAGCGACCTTGTAGCGCCGGCTTCCAGCCGGCTGTTTGAAAAGACGCCGGCAAGGATGCCGGCGCTACAGCAAGACCCCATCGCCGACACCTTGAGCCGCTTCCAGTCCGGCCAAATCGTCGCCATCAAAGGCCTCGGCGGTTTCCACCTGGCGTGCGATGCGCGCGATCCCGCCACCGTGCAACGCCTGCGCGAGCGCAAGAACCGCGAGGAAAAACCCTTCGCGGTGATGGTGGTCAATCTGGCGTCCATTGCGGATTGGGTGGACATCAGCCCGGAAGAAGCCGAACTGCTGCAAGCGCCGGAGCGGCCCATCGTTCTGTTGCGCAAGAAGCCTGGCGCCGATGCGCTCTTTCCCGGCATCGCACCCGGCCTGGCCTGGTTGGGCGTGATGCTGCCCTACACGCCGATTCACTGGCTGCTGTTCCACGAAGCGGCCGGACGGCCGGACGGCACGGCATGGATGGCGCAGCAGCAAACCCTGGCGCTGGTGATGACCAGCGCCAACCCCGGCGGCGAGCCGCTGGTGATCGGCAACGACGAGGCGCGGGAGCGTCTGGCCGGTATCGCCGACGCGGTGCTGCTGCATGACCGGGACATTGTGGTGCGCTGTGATGATTCGGTGGTGCGGTGCGTGGAACAAATCCCTGATGAAGCCCCTACCCTTCGGTACCCCGGCCCCCCTTTAAAAAAGGGGGGAGCAAACCCGCCGCGCTCAATCGAAGGGTTCCCCCCTTTACCAAAGGGGGGGCAGGGGGGATTTGCGCCGTTTACCCAATTCATCCGCCGCGCCCGCGGCTACACCCCGCGCGCCATCCGCTTGCCTCATTCCGGCCCCTCGGTGCTGGCGCTGGGCGGTTATCTGAAAAACACGATCTGTGTGACGCGCGGTGACGAGGCTTTTGTGTCGCAGCACATCGGTGGCCTCGACAACCCGGCGACCTGCGCCATGTTGATCGAGGTGGCGGGGCATCTGCTCGACATCCTGCAAGTCCGGCCGGAAGCCGTTGTGCACGATCTGCATCCGGATTTCTTCAGCAGCCGCCATGCCCTGGAACTGGCCGATCGCTGGTCCGTGCCTAGCGTCGCCGTGCAGCATCACCATGCTCATATCGCCGCCGTGGCGGCGGAGCAGGGGGTTACCGGGCCGCTCCTCGGGTTGGCGCTGGATGGCGTTGGTCTCGGCAGTGACGGTAGCGCCTGGGGTGGCGAATTGCTGTGCGTGGAGGGCGCGAATTTCACCCGCCTGGGCTATCTCGCGCCCATCCCCCTGCCGGGGGGCGACAAGGCGGCCAGCCAACCCTGGCGCATGGCGGCGGCGGCGCTTCACTTGATGGGGCGTGGCGACGAGATCGCTCGGCGCTTTCCTGACCAGCCGGCGGCGGCGCAACTCCAGCAACTATTGGAGCGTGGCTTGAATTGCCCCCCGACCAGCAGCCTCGGCCGCTGTTTCGACGCGGCGGCCGGCCTGCTCGGCGCGCGCGCGGTCATGGCCTACGAGGGCCAGGCGGCGATGCTGCTGGAGGGGTTGGCAGAAGCGGCCGATCGCGTTGCGCCTCTGGCTGGCGGCTACGTGTTGCATGACGACGGCCGTCTCGATTTACTACCGCTTCTGGCCCGCCTGGCGGACGAGAAAGACGCCGCTTTCGGCGCCGCGCTGTTCCATGCCACATTGGCCCAGGGTTTGGCGGAATGGCTGGAACGCGCCGCCGTCAGTGAAGGTCTCACCACGGTCGCGCTGGGTGGTGGCTGTTTCCTGAATCACATTCTTTCCCGCGAGTTGTCCCGGTTGCTGGTCGCGCGCGGTTTCACCGTTCTCTCCGCCCGCCAGGCGCCGCCCAACGATGGGGGCTTGAGCCTGGGACAGGCTTGGGTTGCAATGCAGAAACTGACTGAAAAGGATTGAAACCATGTGTCTCGCCATCCCCGCCCGTGTGGTGGAAATCAAGGAAAACGACCAGGCCATCGTCGATCTCGGTGGCGTGCGCAAGGATATTTCTCTGGCTCTGGTGGAAGGGGTGGTGGTGGGCGATTACGTCATCGTCCATGTCGGCTACGCGCTCACCCTGCTGGACCCGGAGGAGGCGGAGAAGACCTTGGCGCTGATGGCGGAAGCCGGGCTCATGGAACAGGCCGTCGGCGCATGAAATACGTCGACGAATTCCGCGACGGCGAGGTGGCCAAGGGGCTGTCCCGCGCCATCGCCGCCGAGGTGCGCGCCGACCGCCGTTACAACTTCATGGAGTTCTGCGGGGGCCATACCCATGCCATTTCCCGCTATGGTGTGCCCGATTTGCTGCCGGACAACGTGCGCATGATCCACGGCCCCGGTTGCCCGGTGTGCGTGCTGCCGATCGGCCGCATCGACTTGGCGATCAAGCTGGCGCTGGAAGACGGCGCCATTCTCTGCACCTACGCCGACACCGTGCGGGTGCCGGCCTCCGGCGGGCTTTCCCTGATGCGCGCGAAGGCGAGGGGAGGGGACATCCGCATGGTCTACGCGGTGACCGATGCCCTGAAAATCGCCCGCGACAACCCGGAAAAAGAAGTGGTGTTCTTCGCCATCGGTTTCGAGACCACCACGCCGCCCACAGCGGTCGCGATCAAGCTGGCGCAGGCGGAAGGGCTGAAGAACTTCTCTGTGCTGTGCTGCCATGTGCTCACCCCTTCGGCGATCATGAACATCCTGGAATCGCCGGAAGTGCGTGATCTGGGCACGGTGCCGCTGGATGGTTTCATCGGCCCGGCCCACGTCTCCACGGTGATCGGCAGCCGGCCTTATGAATTCTTCGCCGAGGAATATCGCAAGCCGGTGGTCATCGCCGGCTTCGAGCCGCTCGACGTGATGCAGGCCATCTTGATGCTGGTGCGCCAGGTGAACGAGGGCAGGGCGGTGGTGGAAAACGAGTTCACCCGCGCGGTCACTCCGGACGGCAACGAGAAGGCGCAGAACCTGGTTTCGGAAGTGTTCGAACTGCGGCGCAGCTTTGAATGGCGTGGCCTCGGCGAGGTGCCTTACTCGGCCCTGAAAATCCGCGAACGCTTTGCCGAGTTCGACGCCGAGCGGCGTTTCAACCTGAAATACCAGCCGGTGGCCGACAACAAGGCCTGCGAATGCGGCGCCATCCTGCGCGGCGTGAAGAAGCCCACCGACTGCAAGATATTCGGCACCGTCTGCACCCCGGAAAATCCGATGGGTTCCTGCATGGTGTCCAGCGAAGGGGCATGCGCCGCGCATTACACCTATGGGCGTTACCGCGATTGATGTAGCGCAGGCTTCCAGCCTGCTCGTTCAATCTGAACAGAAGACCGAGCAGGCTGGAAGCCTGCGCTCCAGTTGACCCCGTGCCCTCTGACTCCGACTTCCGCCCCGTTACCCTGTCCGCCTTCCTTGGCGTGGCGGGATTCGCGCTGCTGATCGCCATCCTTCGCTACAAATCCGGGCAGGACTGGGTGCCGATCCTGGATAGCGCCAATCTGGTCATCCACGAAGCCGGGCACCCCATCGTCGGTCTGTTGAGCGGGCGCTTGATGGTTTATGGCGGCACCCTGTTCCAGTTGTTGTTTCCCGCCCTGGTCGCCTGGCACTTCCGGCGCCGGGGCGAAGCGGTGGGTCTGGCGTTCGGTCTGGTCTGGCTGGGCGAGAGCCTGCTCAACGTGGCGCGTTACATGGCCGACGCGCGCGTCCAGTTGCTGCCCCTGGTGGGCGGTGGCGAACACGATTGGACAGAGATTTTTTCCCGCTGGGGCGTGCTCGACGCGGATACCCGTATCGCCGGGTTCACCGCCTTCCTGGGCTGGGGCTTGATGCTGGCGGCGGTGGTCTGGATGTTCAGGCGCTGGCTGGAGGATACACGGCCGGGGTGAAGCCACTCCAAAATCCCCCCCCGGCCCCCCTTTGGGAAAGGGGGGGAGCAAGCCCGCGACGATTCCAGGTCCCATCCTTTGTCAGGGAAGGTAGGGGGGATTTCCTCAACCTGAAAGCCTTTCCAAGCCTTGAACAACCGCCCCGTTCCCTGCCCGGAAAGGGGTCTCGGCATGCTAGAATCGCGCGGCTTTTTTCCTGCAAAAACATAACGTTTTTCAAAGAACAAACCGAGAAGACGACCCGCAATGGAAAACCAGTTCGCCAAAGAAACCCTGCCTGTCAGTCTGGAAGAGGAAATGCGCCGTTCCTACCTCGATTACGCCATGAGCGTGATCGTCGGCCGCGCCCTCCCGGACGTACGGGACGGCCTCAAGCCGGTGCACCGTCGTGTGTTGTTCGCGATGCACGAGCTGAACAACGACTGGAACAAGGCTTACAAGAAATCGGCGCGCGTGGTCGGTGACGTGATTGGTAAATACCATCCGCACGGCGACACGGCGGTGTACGACACCATCGTTCGTATGGCGCAGACCTTTTCCCTGCGCTACCCGCTGGTGGACGGCCAGGGTAACTTCGGTTCGGTCGACGGCGATAACGCGGCGGCGATGCGTTACACCGAAATCCGCATGGCGAAGATCGCCCATGAGTTGCTCGCCGACATCGACAAGGAAACGGTCGATTTCGGCCCCAACTACGACGGTTCCGAACATGAGCCGCTGATCCTGCCGGCGAAGTTCCCCAACCTGCTGGTCAATGGTTCATCGGGTATCGCCGTCGGCATGGCGACCAACATCCCGCCGCACAACCTCAACGAAATCGTCGATGCCTGCGTGGCGGTGTTGCGCGACCCGATGATTTCCATCGACGATCTGATCGAGATCGTTCCCGCGCCCGACTTCCCCACCGCCGGCATCATCTACGGCACGGTGGGTGTGAAGGAAGGCTACCGCACCGGCCGCGGCCGCGTGGTGATGCGCGCCAAGGTGCATTTCGAGGAAATCGAGAAATCGGTCGGGCGCGAGGCGATCATCGTCGACGAGCTGCCGTATCAGGTGAACAAGGCCAACCTGTGCATCAAGATCGGCGAACTGGTGCGCGAGAAACGTCTGGAAGGCATCAGCGAGATTCGCGATGAGTCGGACAAGTCCGGCATGCGCATGGTGATCGAGCTGAAGCGTGGCGAGGTGCCGGAAATCGTCCTGAACAATCTGTACAAGCACACGCAGATGCAGGACACCTTCGGCATGAACATGGTGGCCATCCTCGACGGCCAGCCGCGTCTGCTCAACCTCAAGCAGATTCTTGAAGCCTTCCTGCGCCATCGCCGCGAAGTCATCACCCGTCGTACCCAGTTCGAACTCAAGAAGGCGCGCGATCGCGGCCACATCCTGGAAGGCCTCGCCGTGGCGCTGGCCAACGTCGACGAGATCATCGCCCTGATCAAGGCCTCGGCGACACCGCCGGAAGCCAAGGCGGGGCTGCTGGCCAAGCCCTGGCGTTCCGGTGTGGTGGAGGAGATGCTGTCCAGGGTGGCCGGCGAGCAGATCGGCACCGCCGCCTTCCGCCCGCTCAGCCTGGCGCCTGAATACGGCCTCCATGCCGATGGTTATTTCCTCACCGAGGTGCAGGCGCAAGCCATTCTGGATCTGCGTTTGCAACGCCTGACCGGCCTGGAGCAGGACAAGATCGTCGGTGAATACGCCGACGTGATGGTGAAGATCGCCGATCTGCTGGACATTCTCGATACACCCGAGCGCGTCACCGAAATCATCGCCACCGAGTTGGGCGAGGTGAAAGCCGCCTTCGGCGACAAGCGCCGTTCGGAAATCATCGCGCACGGCGCCGACATTTCCCTGGAAGACCTGATCACCCCGCAGGACATGGTGGTCACCCTGTCCAACACCGGCTACATCAAGTCGCAGCCACTCGACGAATATCGCACCCAGAAGCGCGGCGGCCGCGGCAAGCAGGCGGCCGGCACCAAGGAAGAGGATTTCATCGAGAAGCTGTTCATCGCCAACACCCACGACTTCATCCTGTGCTTCACCAACCTGGGGCGCATGTTCTGGCTCAAGGTCTATGAAGTGCCGCAGGGCGGTCGGATCGCGCGCGGCAAGCCCATCGTCAACCTGCTCAAGATGGAGCAGGACGAGAAGGTCAACGCCATCCTGCCGGTCAAGGAATTCGACGAGAACCATTTCATCTTCATGGCCACCTCGCTGGGTACGGTGAAGAAGACTCCGCTTTCCGCTTTCTCTCGCCCGCGCACGGCCGGCATCATCGCCGTTGACCTGGACGAGGACGACTTCCTGGTCGGGGTCGCCATCACCAACGGCGAGAACGACGTCATGTTGTTCTCCGACGAAGGCAAGGCCAACCGCTTCGACGAAAACGCGGTGCGTGCGATGGGCCGTGGCGCCCGTGGCGTGCGTGGCATTCGCCTGTCCGAGGATGCCCGCGTGATCGCGCTGCTGGTGGCCGACAACGACGAACAGAGTGTGATGACGGCCACCGAACACGGCTTCGGCAAACGCACCCCGGTCGCCGAATACACCCGCCACGGCCGTGGCGGCCAGGGCCTCATCGCCATCTCCACCTCGGCGCGCAATGGCAAGGTCGTCGCCGCCACTCTGGTGGATGAGACTGATGAAGTCATGCTCATCACCACCGGCGGCGTGCTGATCCGTACTCGCGTCAGCGAAATCCGCTCACTCGGCCGCTCCACCCAGGGCGTCACCCTGATCAACCTGGATGCAGGCGAGAAGCTCTCGGGCCTGCAACGCATCCTCGATACGGATTCGGACTCGGATTCGGACTTGGAAACAGATGCTGGTGCCGGCACGGAAGGCGAGGAATCGGCTGAATAACAGGTTGCTGGCGCTTGCCGACAGCCATCGGCCGAATCCGCCCGGATCGCCGGCTTTGCCAGCGGCCGGGCGTGGCCATCACTCCGGTATCAAGCTTGCCCGCGCGGCCAGGCTCTGCAATACAATGCGGCCACGCAACGCATCCTCTTAGGGAAATACATGATCGCGCGTGGGGCCTCACGCTATTGGAATGGCTGCATGCGGTCGTTTCACTGGTGTGCGTCACTCCGGGTTTCACGAATTCAAGCATTGACTAATGGCCGCCCAGAAGCGGTAGCAAGACCAATCCTCCCAGCTAAGCCGTCCTAATATTTCTCAGGAGAAATCGTCATGTCCGAAGATAAAGCCACAACGACTAAACGAAGCACGAAAAAAGCGGTGACCGTTACCGAGGCGGCCAAGCCCAAGGCGGCGGTTGCGGCAGCCAAGAAGAAAACTGCCGGCACAGTAGCCGAAGCCGCGCCCATTGCCGCCAAAACGCCCACGGCGAAGGCCAAGCCCGCCACCATGGCGGCTCCTGTGGAAGCCAGCAAGCCCAAGAAGGCGGCCGCACCCGCCGCGAAGCCGGTGGCAAAGGTCACGAAAAAGGCTGCTCCCGCCGGCAAGCTCATCGAGAAGCCGGCCGCGCCCTCCCAGGAGGAACGTCAGCGCTGGATCGCCACGGCGGCCTACCATCGCGCCGAGAAGCGCGGGTTTGCCCCCGGTTACGAAGGGCAGGACTGGTTTGACGCGGAAGCGGAAATCGACGCCTTGGTGGGCAAGGCCTGAACTTCCGGGAATAATTTCCGCCATTTCCTCGCGCGAGGCGATGGCGGCGGCATGGCACGGCGGTGACATCGCGGCTTCACCTCGCAACGGGGTGACGTCATGAAGCCGCGCGGTCAGGCCATTCCCGCTGTTCTGGATACACCCGGCATTCCCGGAATCAACGCCAACGCGCCGGTATGCAGGCCGCCGGCGATCCTGGGGCTGGAAACACCACCTATCTCTACATGCTGGACGGCGATGAAACCAGGGCGGCGTGCCAGCCTCATGAGCTTGGCGCGGTAACCGCTGGCCGAGTCGGCGCGGCCATGAGAATACCGGTGTTCAACGTCGAGATGAGGCTGGGTAATCGCGCTTATTACTCCCATTACGCGATTCCAGGCTGCTACGCGAGTACGTCCAGGCCCTCGTTGGCGAGCATCTCGGTGAGCTTGATCAGCGGTAGGCCGACCAGGGCGTTGGGGTCCTCGGTCTCGAAGCGGGCGATCAGGGCGATGCCCAGGGATTCACTCTTGGCGCTACCGCAGCAGTTGTAGGGCTGGTCGCGGCGAAGGTAGTTATCGATCTGCGCGTCCGTGTAGTTGCGCATCACCAGCCGCACCAGGACATTCGCGGTCTGTGCGGAGCCGGTGCGGGCGTTGAGCAGGGTCAGCGCGGTATGGAATTCCAGCGCCTTTCCGCGCATGGATTTGAGTTGTTCGACGGCTTTCTCATGCGTTCCGGGCTTGCCCAGTTGCACACCTTCGAGCAGGGCGACCTGATCGGAGCCGATGATCAGCGCATCCGGATAAGTCGCCGCGACGGCTTGCGCTTTCAGTAGCGACAAACGTTGCGCCGTGTCGTCCGGTGATTCGCCGGGGAGCGGTGTTTCATCGACTTCGGGCGCGGCGACTTCGAACGGCACGCCGAGCCGCGCGAGAAGTTCGCGGCGATAGGGGGAGGTGGAGGCGAGGACGAGCTTCATTCGGATTTCGGATTTCGGATTTCGGATTTCGGATATGAGGCCCGAAATCCGAAATCCGAAATCGATCTACTCTGGCTGAATTTCCACCAGCACCTGATCCGGCGTCACCGCGTCGCCCTTGGCGACATGGATGCCGACGACCGTGCCGAAGACGGGAGACTGAATCTCGTTTTCCATCTTCATGGCTTCGATCACCAGGACACCATCACCGGCGTTGACCTTCTGGCCGATCTTCACCAGAACATCAACGATGGTCCCGGGCATAGCGGTGGTGACGTGGCCGGCATGGGTGGGCCGAGGCCGCGTTTTGGAACCGCCGGCGGCGCTGCTCTTGCCGCCGCCGATGCGGGCACCGGCGCCGGGGTTGACTTCGATTTCATCGAGCGTCTCGACGCGCACTTCCTCGGACACCCCATCCACATGCACGAAGAACGGGCGGGTATTCTCGCCGGCGTGGCCGGTACCACGGATGCGGATGTGGTAGCTCTCGCCGTGCAGGGTGACATTGAATTCGCTGGGCGCGAAGAAACTGGGGCAGCTGGCCGCTTCGCGGGCTTCGGCGGGCAGCAGTGGTTCCGGCGTCAGGGTGCCGGCGGCGCGTTCCTGCAGGAAGGTGCGGCCGAGGTCGGGGAACATGGCGTAGGTCAGCACGTCCTCGTCGCATTTGACCAGGCCTTCGGCTTCGCCACGCAGCTTGTCGAGTTCGTCGCTGATCAGGTCGGCGGGGCGGCAGGTGATGACTTCCTGGTTGCCCACCGCCATTTGCTTCACTTCTTCGTTGGGCTTGCCGGGGGCGGCGCCGTAGCGGCCCAGCAGGTAGTTCTTCACCTCGTTGGTGACCGATTTGTAGCGGCCGCCGGTGAGCACGTTGAGCACGGCCTGGGTGCCGACGATCTGCGAGGTGGGCGTGACCAGCGGCGGATAGCCGAGGTCTTCGCGTACCCGGGGAATCTCCAGCATGACTTCATCCATGCGGTTGAGCGCGCCCTGTTCCTTCAGCTGGTTGGACAGGTTGGAGATCATGCCGCCGGGTACTTGCGAAACCAGGATGCGGGTGTCGACCAGATGGGTATCCATCTCGAACTGCCAGTATTTCTTCCGTACTTCGCGGAAGTAGGCGGCAATTTCCTGCAACAGGGGAAGCGAGATGCCGGTGTCGTATCCCGAGCCTTGCAGTGCCGCGACCATGCTTTCCGTGGTGGCGTGGCTGGCGCCCTCGGAAAAGGAGGAATTGCAGCAGTCGATGATGTCGGCGCCGGCTTCCACCGACTTCATGTGCACCATGGTCGAGAGACCGGCGGTGGCATGGCTGTGGGTATTGACCGGCAGGTTGGTGGCTTCCTTGACCGCCTTCACCAAGTCATAGGCGGCGTAGGGGGTGAGCAGGCCGGCCATGTCCTTGATGGCGATGGAATCGACGCCCATCTCGGCCAGGGTCTTGGCCATCTCGACGAAATAGGCGACGTTGTGTACCGGGCTGACGGTGTAGGAAAGCGCGCCCTGGGCATGTTTGCCGGACTTTTTCACCGCCTCGATGGACACGCGCATGTTGCGGGTGTCGTTCATGGCGTCAAATACGCGGAATACATCGACGCCGTTGTCGGCGGATTTCTGCACGAAGGCGCGTACCACATCGTCGGCGTAGTGCCGGTAGCCGAGCAGGTTCTGACCACGCAGCAGCATGTTGATGCGGGTGTTGGGCAGGGCGCGGCGCAATTTTTTCAGGCGCTCCCAGGGATCTTCCTTGAGAAAGCGGACGCAGGCGTCGAAGGTGGCGCCGCCCCAGGCTTCGAGTGACCAGAAGCCGGCCTGATCGAGTTTTCCGCAGATCGGCAGCATGTCCTCGGTTCGCATGCGGGTCGCGATGAGGGATTGGTGGCCGTCGCGCAGGACGAGTTCTGAGATGTGTACTTTTGCCATGGTTCAGTCTTGGGCTCGTTTATGAATAACTTGGGCGATTATGGGTACGTTAGCGGGATGCGATGCAAGGCGCCGGTTGCGCCGCATGGCCACTCCCTGCAAGCGACCGGCAACGCGGCAGCGCGCCCGATGGCGCAGCCAGAATGTTCATTTTATTCATTCATGAGCCCTTTTCGTTACATGCCGAGGTGGGCGGCGATGGCGGCCGAGATGGCGGCCGCGGTCAATTCAGGGGGGCGTCGTACCGAATAGTTCAGCAGTTCCGGGTGCGCTTCCACGAAGCTGGTGTTGAAGCGGCCGGTGCGGAATTCATCGTTCCTGAGGATTTCCTTGTAATAAGGAATGGTGGTCTTCACGCCATAGACGACCATGTCGTCCAGGGTGCGCAGACCGCGCGCGATGACACTGTCCCAGTTCAGCGCCCAGACCGTGATCTTGGCGCACATCGAGTCGTAGTACGGCGGAATGACATAGCCGGAATAAATCGCGGCGTCAGTACGCACACCGGGGCCACCCGGCGCGTAATACCGGGAGATGCGGCCAAAACTCGGCAGGAAGCCGTTCTGCGGGTCTTCCGCGTTGATGCGGAACTCCATGGCGAAGCCGCGGTGGCGGATGTCTTCCTGCTTGTATTGCAGGGGTTTGCCATCGGCGATGCGGATCTGCTCCTGGACGATGTCGATGCCGGTGATGGTTTCCGTGATCGTGTGTTCCACCTGGAGCCGGGTGTTCATCTCCATGAAATAGAACTGGTTGTCGGAATCGAGCAGGAATTCCACCGTGCCGGCATTGGTATAGCCCACCGCCTTGGCCGCGCGCACCGCCAGCTTGCCGATGTATTCGCGTTGCGCCTCGGTGAGTTGTGGCGAGGGGGCAATCTCGATCAGCTTCTGGTTGCGCCGCTGGATCGAGCAGTCGCGCTCGAACAGGTGCACACAGCCGCCTTGCGAGTCACCGATTATCTGAACCTCGATGTGCTTGGGGTCGACCACGCACTTCTCGATGAAAATTTCCGGTTTGCCAAAGGCCTTGCTTGCCTCGGACACGACGCGATCGTAGTTCTTCAGCAGTTCCGCCTCGGAATCGCAACGCCGGATGCCGCGGCCGCCGCCGCCGTTGGTGGCTTTCAGCATGACCGGGTAGCCGATGCCATTGGCCAGCTTGCGCGCTTCCTCGACGTTTTCCAGGTTGTGGTCGGAACCGGGTATCACCGGAATCCCCGCCTTGATCATCGCCTGACGCGCCTGGATCTTGTCGCCCATCTGGCGAATGACCTTGGGCGTGGGGCCGATGAACTTGATGCCGCGACGGGCGCATACCTCCGCGATGACCGGGTTTTCCGAGAGGAATCCATAACCGGGATGCAGTGCGTCACAACCTGAGGCGACGGCCAGGTTCACGATATTGTGGGCATTGAGGTAGCCCACCACGGGGTCGGAACCGATGTTGTAGGCCTCGTCCGCTTTTTTGACATGCAGGGCACTGCGATCAGCGTCGGTGTAGATCGCTACCGACTTGATGCTCAGTTCCTTGCAGGCGCGCACGATGCGAACCGCGATTTCACCCCGGTTGGCGATGAGTATCTTGCGAATCACGCTGGAGACGTTTTTGACATTGGAAGCGCTGCACAATATCATTATCGGCTTATGTCTGCACAGACCATGAAGGATCCGATTCGCTTCGCCAAAGAAGCAGCCAGTTTTTCTGGCGAATTTTCCTTGGCGGAGCGCGAGCGCTTGCGGGATGAGTTGGCCGACGATGAAGGTGTGGTGAAGGGATCCGTGTCGTATCGCGTTGAAGGCGCGATGGTGGGCGGTCGTTTTGCCTTGCGGGTTCGCTTCGACGCGAATCCGACCCTGATTTGTCAGCGCTGTCTCGCGCCCTACGTGCACCCCTTGCATTCCGAAGGGGTGCTTTTTCTGGCCCGCAACGAGGCGGAACTGGAACGTTGGGAAAACATCGATCCGTTGCTGGATGCGATTGTGGGCCAGGAGCCCATGGATGTGCTGACGCTGGTTGAAGACGAATTTTTATTGAGCCTGCCGGTAGTGCCTCGACACGAGGAAGACCACTGCCCAAGGCGTGACGATGTACTAGGAGAACACTGATGGCCGTGCAACAGAACAAGAAATCCCCGTCCAAGCGTGGCATGCACCGCGCCCACGACTTCCTGACCGCTCCCGGTACCGCCGTCGAGCCCACCACCGGCGAGACGCATCTGCGCCACCACATCAGCCCCAACGGTTTCTATCGTGGTCGCAAGGTGGTCAACACCAAGAGCGACAACACCTAAGGAACGGGTACGGAATAACTTGCGCAATTATGGGTGTGCTGGAGGGATGCGATGCAAGGCGCCGGTCGTGCCGCATGGCCATTCCCTGCAAGCGACCGGCAACGCGGCAGCGTGCCCGCCAGTGCAGCCGGAATGTGCAAGTTGTTTCATACCCGTTCCTGAGCCTGCCCGCGCGCCGACCCGACCCGATTGATGCTTGCCATCCCGTGGCGGGCGGGTTGACCGCATATGCGTGAAATCACAATCGCCATCGACGCCATGGGGGGGGACCACGGCCCCCATGTCACGGTCAAGGCCGCGCTGAACATCCTCCGCCGCAAGGGCGACGTAAACATCGTCCTGGTCGGTCTGGAAGATGCCGTCCATGCGGAGTTGAAATTGCATCGCGCGTCGGTGGGTACGCGCCTGCGCGTTCATCATGCCTCGGAAGTGGTCAAGATGGATGATCCGTTGTCCGTCGCGCTACGGGGCAAGAAAGACTCCTCGATGCGAGTGACCGCCGATCTGGTCAAGCGCGGCGAGGCGGATGCCGGGGTGTCCGCCGGTAATACCGGCGCCCTCATGGCGGTTTCCCGGTTCGTCCTGAAAACCCTGCCCGGTATCGACCGGCCGGCAATCGCCTCGACCCTGCCTTCCCATACCGGTAGTACCTACATGCTCGATCTTGGCGCCAATGTCGATTGCACGGCTGAAAATCTGTTGCAGTTCGGCATCATGGGTTCCGCCCTGTGCGCGGCTATCGAGCACAAGGAACGTCCCAGCGTCGGGTTACTCAACGTTGGCGAGGAAGACATCAAAGGTAACGACGTGGCGAAACAAGCCGGCGAAATGCTCAGGTCCAGCGGCCTGAATTTTTACGGCAATGTCGAGGGTGATGACATCTACAAGGGCACGGTGGACGTGGTGGTGTGCGACGGCTTTGTCGGCAATGTGGCGCTCAAGTCTTCCGAAGGGTTGGCCAAACTCATCGCCGAGGTGTTGCGCCGCGAGTTCAAACGCAACCTCCTGACCCGCCTGGCCGGTATGGTCGCGCTGCCGGTGATCCGCGCCTTCAAGCGCAAGATGGATCCGCGCCGCTTCAACGGCGCCAGCTTGCTCGGTTTGAACGGCGTCATCATCAAGAGCCACGGCTCGGCCGATGTCTTTGCTTTCGAACAGGCCATCCTCAAGGCGCTGGAAGAGGTGCGCGGCGGTCTGTTGCGCCGCATCGCCGACCAGGTCAACGCCCATAACGGGAAATCAGTCGAAGGAGAACCGGCGTGAGCTACGCTCGCATCATCGGAACCGGCGGTTATCTGCCCGACTACGTTCTGACCAACGAAGAATTACAAACGCGAGTGGATACCAGCAGCGACTGGATCCTCGAACGCACCGGTATCCGCGAGCGCCACATCGCGGCGGAAGGCGAGCTCACCAGCGATCTGGCGTTGAAAGCTTCCGAGCGGGCGATCCAGGCCGCCGGCATCAATGCTGAAGATATCGGCCTGATCGTCGTCGCCACCACCACGCCGGATCGGGTATTCCCCAGTACCGCCTGCAAACTGCAAGCCAAGCTGGGCATCGTCAATGGTTGTCCCGCGTTCGATGTGCAAGCGGTCTGTAGCGGCTTCGTCTATGCGGTTTCGGTGGCCGATCAGTTCATTCGATCTGGCCAGGTGAAGACCGCGCTGGTGGTCGGCGCCGAAACACTCTCGCGCATTACCGACTGGAACGACCGAGGCAACTGCATCCTCTGGGGCGATGGCGCCGGCGCCGTGATTCTGCAAGCGTCGGAACAGCCCGGCATCATCAACACCCATCTCCATGCCGACGGTCGCCATGAGCAGTTGCTCTATGTCGATGGCGGCGTCTCGATGAAGACCGAGGGCGCATGCTACATGCGCATGGCCGGAAATGCCGTGTTCAAAATGGCGGTCAAGACACTGGATGCCATCGTCGATGAAACCCTGGCGGCCAACGGCCTGACCAAGAGCGACATCGACTGGCTGGTGCCGCATCAGGCCAACATTCGCATCATCCAGGCCACCGCCAAGAAGCTCGGCATGAGCATGGACAACGTGGTTGTTACCGTGGATCGCCATGGCAACACCTCCGCCGCTTCCGTGCCGCTGGCGCTCGATACCGCGGTGCGCGAGGGCAAGATCAAACCCGGTGAACTGGTGCTGATGGAAGCCTTCGGTGGTGGTTTCACCTGGGGTTCGGTGCTGGTCAGGATGTAAGGTGTAGGGCGGAACGCGATAGCGGTTCCGCCGCTGGCGTGTGGCGGATCGGCCTGTCGGCCATCCGCCCTACGCACTGCCAACGCTTACGGAGTATGTAATGAAATTTGCATTCGTTTTTCCCGGCCAGGGCTCGCAAGCTGTCGGCATGATGGCCGCGTATTTGCCAACCGATGGCGATGAGCCGGTGCTGCGCGAGACCTTCGCCGAAGCCTCGGGCGTACTCGGTTTCGATCTCTGGGACATGGTGAGCAATGGTCCCGTCGAGGCCCTCAATCAGACCGTGAACACGCAGCCGGCGATGCTGGCCGCGGGTGTCGCGGTTTATCGCTTGTGGCTGGCGCGTGGCGGCGCGGCGCCCGCTCTCATGGCCGGTCACAGCCTCGGTGAATACACCGCCTTGACCTGCGCCGGCGCCCTCGAATTTTCCGATGCCATCCGCCTGGTGCGCCTGCGCGCCGAAGCCATGCAATCCGCCGTGCCGGAAGGCGTCGGCGCCATGGCGGCGGTGCTCGGGCTTGATGACGACGGGGTGCGCGCGGCCTGCGCCGAGGCGGCCCAGGGCGAAGTGCTGGAAGCGGTCAACTTCAACTCCCCCGGTCAGGTGGTGATCGCCGGCAACAAGGCCGCGGTCGAGCGCGGCATGATCCTGGCCAAGGAAAAGGGCGCCAAGCGGGCTCTGCCGCTGCCGGTTTCCGTGCCCTCGCATTGCGCCCTGATGCGGCCCGCCGCCGAGAAATTGCGCGCGGCGCTGGCCGAAATTGCAGTGCGAGTGCCGGGTGTGCCGGTTCTGCACAACGCCGACGTCGCCGCGCACGATTCCGCCGAGGCGGTACGCGACGCGCTGGCGCGGCAGTTATTCAGCCCGGTGCGCTGGGTGGAGTCCATGTACGCGCTGCGAGATCAGGGGGTCCAACTGATCGCAGAATGCGGCCCAGGCAAGGTGTTGGCGGGTCTCAACAAGCGCACGCTGGAGATTCCCACCGTGGCTATCGTGGATGCCGCCGCGTTGGGCGACGTACTGGAAAAGACCCGGGCCTGAGCCGGAAGCAAACAGGTTGCCCGGGTGCCGCTGTCGCCGCGTCCGGGCCAAGAGTCACAAGAAACTAGGAGACTGGAATGGAAGGAAAGATTGCCCTGGTGACCGGCGCTTCGCGCGGCATCGGCCAGGCCATCCTGCACGAACTCGCGCGGCGTGGCGCTCATGTCATCGGCACCGCGACCAGTGAAACCGGCGCCGCCGCGATCGGTGAGGCACTCGCCGCCGCCGGCCTGAAGGGCGCTGGCGCCGTACTCAACGTTACCGACCCCACCCAGGTTGACGATGCCATCGAAGGCATTCTCGGCAGGCATGGCCGCATCGACATCCTGGTCAACAACGCCGGCATCACTCGCGACAATCTGTTGATGCGCATGAAGGACGAAGAGTGGGACAGCATTATCGAGACCAACCTCACTTCCGTGTTCCGCCTGTCGCGCGCGGTGCTGCGTCCGATGATGAAGGCCCGTTACGGCCGCATCATCGGCATAGCCTCGGTGGTCGGTGTCTCCGGCAATGCCGGGCAGACCAACTATGCCGCCGCCAAGGCCGGCATGATCGGCTTCTCCAAATCGCTGGCGCAGGAAGTCGGTAGTCGCGGCATTACGGTAAACTGCGTCGCCCCGGGATTCATCGACACCGACATGACTCGTTCCCTGCCCGACGCCGCGCGCCAGAAACTTCTGGAGCGCATCCCCGCCGGCAAACTGGGAACCCCGGAAGACATTGCCCATGCGGTGGCTTACCTGGCCTCCGCGGGAGCCGCTTATGTGACGGGCGCCACCCTGCACGTCAATGGCGGCATGTACATGGATTGAGCCCGCTAGGCCTGGGCAAGGGCCGGCGTCTGATTTTTTACGTTGGGGGTTTTTGCTAGAATCCCCCCACTTTTTTTTACCCGTAGGGAGTTTCTGATGAGTGATATCGAAGAGCGTGTCAAGAAGATCGTCGCCGAGCAGTTGGGCGCGAATGAAGCCGATGTGAAGCTGGAGTCTTCCTTTGTCGACGACCTGGGTGCCGATTCCCTTGACACGGTCGAGTTGGTGATGGCCCTGGAAGAGGAGTTCGAATGCGAAATTCCCGACGAGGATGCCGAGAAGATCACCACTGTTCAGCAGGCTGTTGATTACATCAACGCTCACAACAAGTAATCCGCCGCGACATGGTCTGTTCAGGGACAGGTCGTAGCGCCTGTCCCCTTTTATTTAACCCGGATATTTCATGAATCCTTGCGCGCCCTCGCTGGCCCCTTGTCCGCACAGGAAACCTTGCTCAGTCGGGCGTATGAATCACTACGCCGCTCCTTCGCAAAGTTCCCCGTACAAACAATGGACTGCGCGATCATCACGCGAATTCATGAAATATTCGGGTTAAGGAAGCCGTGCGAGGCATCGCCGTTTCCAATCAATTTCCCCCAACCCCATGAGGAGTTCATAAGTGTCTAGGCGCAGAGTCGTGGTCACCGGTCTTGGCATCATTTCGCCGGTAGGCAACAGCGTGGATGAGTCCTGGGGCAATCTTGTGGCGGGCCGTTCCGGCATCGCCCGCATCACCCGTTTCGATGCTTCCGCCTTTTCCGTCCAGATTGCCGGCGAGGTCAGAAATTTTGATCTGGGCAAATATCTGACGCCCAAGGATGCGCGTCGGATGGATATCTTCATCCATTACGGTCTTGCCGCGGCCATCGACGCCTTCAAGGATTGTGGCCTGGAAGTCGATGACAGCAATCGCGAGCGCATCGGCGTCAACATCGGCTCCGGCATCGGCGGCCTGCCGATGATCGAGGAGACGCACAAGACATACCTGGAACAGGGGCCACGCAAGATTTCGCCCTTCTTCATTCCGGCAACCATCAGCAACATGATCTCCGGTCATCTCTCGATCATGTATGGGCTTCAGGGGCCCAACGTGGCCATGGTCACGGCCTGCACCACCGGTACCCATGCCATCGGCGAGGCCGGTCGCATGATCGAATACGGTGACGCCGACGTGATGGTTGCCGGTGGCGCCGAGTCCTGCATCTGCCCGCTGGCGGTGGGTGGATTCGCCGCCGCGCGCGCGCTTTCAACCCGCAACGACGACCCCACCACGGCCAGTCGCCCCTGGGACAAGGGCCGCGATGGCTTTGTCCTGGGTGAGGGCGCCGGCGTTCTGGTGCTGGAAGAGTACGAGCACGCCAAGGCGCGCGGCGCCCGCATTTATTGCGAGCTGATCGGCTATGGCAAGAGCGCGGACGCCAACCACATGACCGCGCCGGTCGAGGATGGCTCGGGCGCGGCGCGCTGCATGAACAATGCGCTGAAGAACGCCGGCATCAATGCCAACCAGATCGATTACATCAACGCCCACGGCACTTCCACGCCCTTGGGCGACCTGGCGGAAACCAAGGCGGTGAAACTTGCCCTTGGCGCCCACGCCAGTCGTGTCATGGTCAGCTCCAGCAAATCCATGACCGGGCACCTGCTCGGCGCCGCCGGCGGCGTCGAGGCGGTGTTCTCGGTGCTGGCGATCACCAATCAGGTGGTGCCGCCGACCATCAACCTCAGTGAGCCGGACGAAGGTTGCGATCTCGATTACGTGCCCAACACGGCGCGCGAGGCGAAGGTGAATGTGGCTTTGTCCAATTCCTTCGGCTTCGGCGGCACCAACGGCACCCTCATATTCGGCAAAATCTGACGGCCTGGCGGGATCATGCCCGTCATCCGACTGATCAATGGCTGTGAAGGGGCCGCGCTCGACCCGCTTGACCGTGGCGCCCAATATGGCGATGGCGTGTTTCGCACCTTGCGCGTGGCGCGGGAGCGGCCGCAATGGCTGGAAGCGCAGCTGGCAAAACTAGGTGACGATGCCGCGCGCCTGGGCATCGATGCGCCCGATACCGCCGCGTGGCGAGCCGATCTGGCGAAACTGGACGGCCGGCTCTCAGGCGGCGTGCTCAAATTGCTGCTGACCCGGGGTATTGGCGCGCGTGGCTATCGTCCCCCATCCGGCGTGACGCCGACGCGTATCGTGATTCATGACTCCACGCCGCCGCCGAGTGACCAGTGGCCGGCTACGGGCCTCAATCTCCGCGTTTGCGAATTTCGTTTGGCCGAACAAACCCGCCTGGCCGGAATCAAGCACCTCAATCGCCTGGAGAATGTTCTGGCCCGCGCCGAGTGGGACGATCCCGAAATCCATGAAGGGTTGCTCCGTGATGCCTCCGGTCGTGTCATCTCCGGCGTCATGAGCAACCTTTTGCTCTGGCGGAATGGCCGTCTCCTCACGCCGCGCCTTGACCGTTGCGGCGTCGCCGGCGTGACGCGCGCGCGCCTGATGCGGCACGCGACCGCGGCGGGTTTTGCCGTGGAGGAATCTGAGCTAGGTCTGGATGAGGTGATGGCGGCCGATGAACTGATGCTCTGCAACAGCCTGATCGGCTTGCGCCGAGTTGCCCGTCTGGGCGCGCGCGCCTGGCCCGATACCGAAATTTACGACGTGCTACACACCCTGCTCGATGCCGAATAGATCCAACCGTTATTACGGACGCCGACCCCCGCGCTGGGGGCGGCGCTTGCTGTCGATGGCCCTGCTGGCCTTGCTGGCCGCCGGCGCCTGGTTCCTCTGGTATGCCATGACGCCGCTGTCGGGAGCCGCTTTCCCCGTGGGGTTCTCGGTCGAGCGGGGAAGTTCGCTGACCGCGGCGGCGCGCGGCATGGAGCAGGCCGGCGTGTTGTCGCGACCGTGGGCCTTTGTTTTGCTCGCGCGGATCAAGGGTCTGGAGAGTGGCATCAAGGCCGGAAGTTATGCCACGCAAGTTCCGATCAGCCCGCTAGATCTGCTGCGCAAGATCACCGTTGGCGACACGGTGCTCGGCAGGTTGACCATTCCAGAGGGTTGGTCATTCGCTGAAATGCGCCGCGCCATCGATACCCATGCCGGATTGCGCCATGACACCGCCGGCATGGACGCCGCGCAATTGCTGCGGGCCGTGGGCGCCGAGGTCGGTCATCCGGAAGGTCGTTTTTTCCCGGATACCTATTTCTTCGACCTGGGCAGCTCCGACCTGACGATCTACAAACGCGCTTTCGCCGCCATGCGCCAGCAGCTGGATGCAGCCTGGGTGGCGCGGGCGCCAGGCCTGCCCTATCGCGAGCCGGGGGAAGTGCTGACCATGGCCTCCATCATCGAAAAGGAAACCGGCGCCCCGGATGAACGCCCCCAGATCGCCTCCGTCTTCATCAATCGCATGAAGATCGGCATGCGGCTTCAGACCGACCCGACCGTCATCTACGGTTTGGGCGAACGCTTCGACGGCAATCTGCGCAAGGATGACCTGCTCGCGGATACGCCCTACAACACCTACACCCGCGCCGGCTTGCCGCCCACGCCCATCGCCCTTCCGGGCGCGGCGGCGTTGCAAGCGGCGGTCAATCCGGCCCGTGGCCGTGATTTGTATTTCGTCGCCAAGGGTGGCGGCCGCCACGTGTTCTCCGACAATCTCGACGCGCACAACCGCGCCGTCAATCGCTACCAGAGGGGACGTTGATGTCTGGACTGTTCATCACCCTGGAAGGCGTCGATGGCGCCGGCAAGAGCAGTCACCTGGATTGGCTGGCGGCGGCGATACGCGCGCGCGGGCGTGTCGTGCGCATGACCCGCGAGCCGGGCGGCACACCGCTGGGCGAGCTTCTGCGCGAGATTGTCCTGCATCAACCCATGCATCCGGAAACCGAGGCGCTGGTCATGTTCGCGGCTCGCCGCGAGCATCTCTCACAGATCATCCGTCCCGCCCTGGCGGCGGGCGAGGTGGTGATTTCCGACCGTTTCACCGATGCCAGTTTTGCTTACCAGTGTGGCGGCCGCGGCTTGCCCGAGGCGCGCCTGGCGGCCCTGGAACAATGGGTGCATGGCGATCTGCAACCGGACCTGACCTTGTTGTTCGACGTACCCACCGAGATCGCGGCCGCGCGCCTGGCCAACGCCCGTGAGCCTGATCGTTTCGAGCGTGAGCAAGGCGAGTTCCATGGCCGCGTGCGTGCCGCCTATCTGCGTCGCGCCGCCGCCTACCCCATGCGCATTCGCGTCATCGATGGCGGCCGCACGCTGGATGAAGTGCGTTCCCAACTGGCGGTCATTCTGGGGACACTCTTTTGATTCATCCCTGGAACGCCGACCTGTTCCGGCAACTCGGCGCCGACCCGGAGCACATGCCGCACGCGATCCTGCTGCATGGACCGGCGGGGGTAGGCAAGTTAGAACTCGCCATTGAACTGGCGCGTTGGTCCTTGTGTGAACAACCGAGCGGGGAGGGTGCTTGCGGCGTCTGCGACGCCTGCAACTGGTTCGACCAGGGCAACCACCCCGATTTTCGCCGCGTCGAACCAGTGGAGGTGGAGGCCGAAGACGCGGATGCCGCGCCGGCGAAGAAAGCGCCCAAGAAGGGTAGCCGGGTGATCAAGGTCGAGGCGATCCGCGAAATTTCCGATTTTCTCAGCCTCAGCGCGCATCGCGGTGGCTGGCGGGTGGCGCTGATCCACCCGGCGGAGTTCATGAATGCGGCCGCCGCCAACGCCTTGTTGAAAACCCTGGAAGAGCCGCCCGCGCGTGTGCTGTTGCTGCTGGTCTCGCACCAGCCGCGGCGGCTGTTGCCGACGGTGATCTCGCGCTGTCGCAAGGTGGCGGTGCCGTTGCCGCAACGGGCGCGCGCGCTCGCCTGGCTGGCGGCCGCGGGCATGGCGGACCCGGAGTCGCCGCTGGCGGAAGCGGGTGGCGCGCCGCTTGCGGCCCTGGCCTATGCCGAGCCGGAGCGCGCGGCTCGGCGCGAGGCTTTCCTCGACCTTTTGGCGCGTCCCCGCCAACTCGATGCCTGCCAGGCCGCGCAGACGTTCCAGCCGGTACTGGCCGAGGCTTGGGGCTGGCTGGCGCGATGGGTGCATGACTTGCTGGCGCAACGCCTCGCCGGTCAGTCGCATTACTTCCCGGGCCGGGAGGGGAGCGTCGTCCCCATCGCCGCCACCTGTGCCCTGATCGATCTACTCGCGTTCCAGCGGGAACTGGCCCAGGCCGGGCGCTGGTTGCGGCATCCGTTGAACGCGCAGTTGTTGCTAGAATCCTGGCTCATTCGTTACAGCGAAATTGCGGGGGCCAGGCCATGAGCGAAATTCCCAGACCCATCAGCAGCGGCCGCGCCGGCATGCTGTCCTTGACCATCAAGGAGCGCACCGCGCTCTATGCCGCCTATCTGCCTTTCGTGAAACGCGGCGGCCTGTTCATTCCGACCAACCGGCCCTACCAGATGGGCGACCAGGTCTACATGCTGCTGTCGCTGATGGATGATCCCAACAAACTGCCGATTTCCGGCAAGGTCGTCTGGATTACCCCGAATGGCGCCCAGAGCAACCGCCAACAGGGCATCGGCGTCCAGTTCGACGAAAACGACGGCTCGACGCTCGTTCGTAGCAAGATCGAGGGCGTCCTCGGCAACGCCATGAAGGCCACTCGCCATACGCACACCATGTGACACGTAGCGTGCGCCGCGCGCACGAGTACGTTTATTCGTGCGCGCGGCGCACGCTACCGGCTCCCATTCCATGTTTATCGACTCCCATTGCCATATCGACTTCCCCAATTTCAGCGAGGGGGTGGAACCCTTGCTCGCGAACATGCGGGAGGCACAGGTGAGCCATGCGCTGTGTGTCTCGGTCAACATGGAGAATTTTCCACGTGTCCTGGCGCTGGCCGAGGCGCATGACAACCTGTTCGCCTCGGTGGGGGTGCATCCCGATCATGACGAAGGCCGCGAGCCGACGCGGGAAGAACTGATCGACCTTGCGGCCCATCCGCGCGTGGTCGCCATCGGCGAAACCGGGCTGGATTACTACCGCATGAAGCGCGAGGACGTGGATTGGCAACGGGCTCGCTTTCGCACCCATATCCACGCCGCCCGTGTCGCCGGCAAGCCCCTGATCATCCATACCCGTAGCGCCGCCGAAGATACCCTGGCGATCATGGCGGAGGAGGGCGCCGCCAGCGCCGGCGGGGTGATGCACTGCTTCACGGAAACTTGGGAAGTGGCGGAAGCGGCGCTGGCGATGGGGTTCTACATTTCACTGTCCGGCATCGTGACTTTCAAGAGTGCCAAGGACTTGAAGGAGGTGGCGCGGCGGGTACCGTTGGATCGTCTGCTGATCGAGACGGATTCACCTTATCTCGCACCGGTGCCGCATCGCGGCAGGCGCAACGAGCCCGCTTACGTGCGTCATGTGGCGGAAGAAATCGCCACGCTCAAGGGCCTCCCCCTCGAAGACGTGGCGGCGGCTAGTAGCCGCAATTTCTTCACGTTGTTCGCGGCCGCCAGCCACTGAGCGCGCGGGCCGGGGCGACCGGCCACTCCGTCAAACGAATCAGGCGGGTTCCAGCGCGTCCTCGAACCGCAACTGGATGTCTCCCGCCTCGTTAACATCCACGCTCACCTCACCGCCATTGGCGAGGCGGCCGAACAGAAGTTCATCGGCCAGCGCCTTGCGCAAGGTGTCCTGAATCAAGCGGGCCATCGGGCGCGCGCCCATGAGCGGGTCGAAGCCCTTCTTCGCCAGCCACTTGCGCAGATTGTCGGAGAAGTGCGCTTCCACTTTCTTGGCGTGCAGTTGCTCTTCCAGTTGCATCAGGAACTTGTCCACCACGCGCAGGATGACGTCTTCATCCAGTGACGCAAAGGAAATGGTGGCGTCGAGGCGGTTGCGGAATTCCGGGGTGAACAGACGCTTGATGTCGGCCATCTCGTCGCCCTTCGTGCTCGGCAGGGTGAAACCGATGCCGGTCTTGTTCATGGCATCAGCACCGGCATTGGTGGTCATGATGATCGCCACGTTGCGGAAGTCCGCCTTGCGGCCGTTGTTGTCGGTCAGCGTGCCGTGGTCCATGACTTGCAGCAGCACGTTGTAGATGTCCGTGTGCGCCTTCTCGATTTCATCCAGCAGCAGCACCGCATAGGGCGTCTTGGTGACGGCTTCGGTGAGCAGGCCACCCTGGTCGAAGCCGACATAGCCGGGAGGCGCGCCGATCAGGCGGGAAACGGCGTGACGCTCCATGTATTCGGACATGTCGAAGCGGATCAGTTCCACCCCCAGCACATAGGCCAGTTGCCGCGCCACTTCGGTCTTGCCGACCCCGGTGGGGCCGGAGAACAGGAAGGAACCAATCGGCTTTTGCGGGTTGCCGAGGCCGGAGCGGGTCATCTTGATCGCCGAGGCCAGGGCATCGATGGCCTTGTCCTGGCCGAACACCACCGCCTTCAGGTCGCGGTCGAGGTTCTTCAGGGCATTGCGTTCGTCGTTGGCCACGGTTCTGGCTGGAACTCGCGCGATCTTGGCGACGATGTCCTCGATTTCCTTGGGGGTGATGATCTTCTTCTGCTTCGATTTGGGCTGGATGCGCTGCGCGGCGCCAGCTTCGTCGATCACGTCGATGGCCTTGTCCGGCAGGTGACGGTCGTTGATATAGCGAGCGGACAACTCGGCGGCGGTGGTGAGCGCGGCCTGGGTGTACTTGACGCTGTGGTGCGCCTCGAAGCGTGATTTCAGGCCGCGCAGGATGGCCACGGTCTCCTCCACGCTGGGTTCCTTCACGTCGATCTTCTGGAAGCGCCGCGACAAGGCGTGGTCTTTCTCGAACACACCCCGGTATTCGGTGTAGGTGGTGGCGCCGATACAGCGAAGCTGGCCGGCGGAAAGCGGGGGCTTCAGCAGGTTGGAAGCATCCAGAGTGCCACCTGAAGCGGCACCCGCGCCGATGACCGTATGGATCTCGTCGATGAACATGATGGAATGCGGCGTGTTGATGAGCTGCTTGATGACCGCCTTGAGGCGCTGCTCGAAGTCGCCGCGATACTTGGTGCCGGCCAACAGCGCGCCCATGTCCAGGGCAAAGACCGTGGCCTCCTTGAGGATGTCGGGCACGCTGCCTTCAACGATACGGCGCGCCAGGCCTTCCGCGATGGCGGTCTTGCCGACACCGGCTTCTCCCACCAGCAACGGGTTGTTCTTGCGCCGCCGGCACAGGGTCTGGATCACCCGCTCGACTTCCATATCGCGGCCGATCAGCGGGTCGATCTTGCCGGCCTGCGCCTGGGCATTGAGGTTGACGGTGAAGGAATCAAGCGGGGAGGCGGCACTGGTCTCGCCTTCCTGGTGCTCTCCCGCCGTTTCGGCGCGCCCGCTCGGGGCGGCTTCCTGCGGCGTCTTGGCGATGCCGTGGGAGATGAAGTTCACCACATCCAGGCGGGTGAGCCCCTGCTGGGTGAGGAAATGCAGGGCGTGCGAGTCCTTCTCGCCGAAGATGGCCACCAGCACATTGGCGCCGGTCACTTCTTTCTTGCCGGAGGACTGCACATGCAGGATGGCGCGCTGGATCACGCGCTGGAAGCCCAGCGTCGGTTGCGTGTCCACCTCGGCTTCGCCGGGCACACGCGGCGTGTGGCGTTCGACGAAATCCGCCAGCTTCTTGCGCAGTTCATCCAGATTCGCGGCACAGGCGCGCAGCACCTCGGCGGCGGACGGGTTGTCCATCATGGCCAGAAGTAGGTGCTCGACCGTGATGAACTCATGGCGCTTCTGGCGGGCCTCCATGAAGGCCATGTGCAAACTGACTTCCAATTCCTGGGCGATCATCGATCTTCCTCCATGACGCATTGCAGGGGATGCTGCTGGCTCTGCGCGTATTCCGTTACCCGGTGCACCTTGGTTTCGGCCACGTCGCGGGGGTAAATCCCGGCGACACCCACGCCCTCATTATGCACTTTGAGCATGACCAGGGTGGCTTGTTCACGGCTCAGCAGGAAAATGCCTTCCAACACTTTTACGACGAATTCCATGGGGGTGTAGTCGTCGTTCAGAAGCAATACCTTATATAGGGGGGGCGGTGGCGCGACCTCGCGGTCCAGCGCCAATTGGCCTTCATCTTGATGCCGAACAGCCATCTGTGGGAGCGGGTAATTGCAACTAGAGGGAGGTGGAGGCCGCATGGAAAATTTCAAGCCAATGTTTTCTTTCAAAATGATTGACGCAGTGTGTATTCCAAAGGTAAAAACCCAGCCGTTTGTATCAACCAAAATGGTTGGCTTGGTACAGACCGGTTAATTCGTTTTTTGATTTAGGAGCAGTTTCATGGCTACTGGTATTGTTAAATGGTTCAACGACTCGAAAGGCTTCGGCTTCATTACCCCCGATGGTGGTGGTGACGATCTGTTCGCCCACTTTTCCGCTATCGGCGGCAAGGGCTTCAAAAGCCTGAAGGAAGGCCAGCAGGTCTCCTTCGATGTGACCGAAGGCCCGAAAGGTAAACAGGCCTCGAATATCACCCCGATGTAAGCGGAGTCTTTTTTGGCGGCAACCTTTTAGCGCCTGCCACCTTTGGTCCCCTGTGCTATACGTCAGTCATGACGTTGGCGCAGGAGTGGCCAGGATGAAAATCCCAGAAGTACCTCTCCCCGGAAGTTCCCTCCCCAAATCTGGAAACTCGCGTCAGCTAACGCGCTGTGACGAGAACATGCTTGGTGGCGCCGCCAGTATTCTGGCGGGACTGGAACGGCAGAAAGAAGAACTCGGCCCCATCGCCGATGAACTCATCGACTTGTTGCATCACCTTGGGGTGGGCAAGCCACCCCTGCAAAAAATCAATCCATCCAGCGAATGATTTCCTGACCGAAGGCGGAACAGGGAATCTGCGTAGCGCCTTCCATCAGCCGCGCGAAGTCGTAAGTCACCTGCTTGGCGCGGATCGCGCCATCCATCCCCTTGATGATCAGATCGGCGGCTTCCAGCCAGCCCATGTGGCGCAGCATCATCTCGCCGGAAAGGATGATGGAACCCGGGTTGACGTAATCCTGGCCGGCGTACTTGGGCGCGGTGCCGTGGGTGGCCTCGAACATGGCGACCGAGTCGGACAGGTTGGCGCCCGGCGCGATGCCGATGCCGCCGACTTCCGCGGCCAGCGCGTCGGAAACATAGTCGCCGTTCAAATTCAGGGTGGCGATGATGTCGTAGTCTTCCGGGCGCAACAGTATCTGCTGCAGGAAAGCATCGGCGATCACGTCCTTGATGATGATGCCCCCCGAACCATTCGTGTCGGGCAACTTCACCCAGGGGCCGCCGTCGATCAGCTCACCGCCGAACTCGCGCATCGCCAGTTCATAGCCCCATTTCTTGAAGCCACCCTCGGTGAACTTCATGATGTTGCCCTTGTGCACCAGGGTCACCGAACGACGGTTGTTGTCGATGGCGTACTGGATGGCGCGGCGGATCAGGCGTTCGGAACCTTCCACGGACACCGGCTTGATGCCGATGGCGGACGACTCCGGGAAACGGATTTTCTTGACGCCCATTTCCTTTTGCAGAAACTCGATGACCTTCTTTACTTCGTCGCTGCCGGCTTCCCACTCCACGCCCGCGTAGATGTCCTCGGTGTTCTCGCGGAAGATCACCATGTCCACGCGTTCCGGATGCTTGACCGGGGAAGGCACACCCTCGAAGTAACGCACCGGACGCAGGCACACGTACAGGTCCAGCATCTGGCGCAGAGCGACGTTGAGCGAACGGATGCCACCCGAGGTGGGGGTGGTCAGCGGCCCCTTGATGGAAACGACGTGCTCGCGCACCGTCTGCACGGTTTCATCGGGCAGCCAGCTGTCGGCGCCATAAACCCGGGTCGCCTTTTCACCGGCGAATACTTCCATCCATTCGATCTTGCGCTCACCGCCATAGGCGCGGGCCACGGCCGCGTCGAGCACGGCGCGCATGACCGGGGTGATGTCGACGCCGGTGCCGTCACCCTCGATGAAGGGGATAATCGGCCGCTTCGGCACGTTCAGGGATGCATCGGCATTGACGGTGATCTTCTCGCCCGCCGCGGGCGACTGAATATGGCTGTTCACGATAACTCCTGATTGAAATTACGAAACTGATGGCCCGCCTCATCCTGTTCAACAAGCCCTATGGTGTTCTCAGCCAGTTCACCCCTGAAGACGGGCACCCTGGCTTGAAGGACTTCATCGACATGCCCGGTGTCTATGCGGCCGGGCGGCTGGACAGGGATAGCGAAGGCCTGCTGATTCTAACCGACGATGGTGCACTACAGCATCGGCTCGCCGATCCGCGCCACAAGCTGCCCAAGACTTACTGGGCGCAAGTCGAAGGCGCGCCGAGCGAAGCCGACCTGGAACCGCTGCGTCAGGCGATGAATCTGGGTGACTTCATCACCCGCCCGGCACAAGCGCGCGTGATCGACGAACCCGGTGACCTCTGGCCGCGTGATCCGCCGGTGCGCTATCGCAAGGCGATCCCCAGCACCTGGATCGAAATTCTCCTCACCGAGGGCAAGAACCGCCAGGTACGGCGCATGACCGCCAAGGCCGGTTATCCCACCCTGCGCCTGATCCGCGCCGGCATCGGCCATTACCGTCTCGAAGGCCTGCAACCTGGACAATGGCGCGAGCAGAAATAGGCCGTAGGCCGCGGTGAGGTAGGAACCGCATCAAACTACTACGGGCAGCTATTCGAATCGTTGCTTGACAGGAATTGGTGCAATGCACAAAATCGACCGAGAAGCAGTTCTTCCTGAAGGAGAGAGACCGTGGCGGATACAAGCAAGACCTGGATGAATGACTGGATGGAATCGCAGCAGGGCTACTGGAAAGCCTGGGGCGATATGGCCCAGCGCGGCATGAAAGCGCCGGAAGCGCCGAAGAATCCCTTGGCCGATGGCATCAATCAATGGTGGAAAGCGGTGTCCCCGATGACCCCTCCCTCGGGTCGCGATGTGTTCGACAAGGTGATGGATGTCAGTCGCGGCTACTTCACCCTGGCCGAGCAGTTCATGAGCGGTGTTGGCGGTGGCGGCAAGGACGTCGGCATGGAAGCCGTGAATGGCTGGTTGGAAAACATGCAGAAAATGTGGACCAACCCAACCCCCAATCTGTTCGGCGCCAACAACCCGGGCAAGGGTTTCAACACCTTCTGGGATCTGCCGATGGACACCTGGCAGCGTCTGGCCGCCAACATCGTGCCCATGCCTGGTGATTACACCCAGGCCTACCACCCAGAAGGCACGAACGCCGCGCGTGACCAGATGAACCGTTTCCTGTCGATTCCGACGGTCGGCTACACCCGCGAATCCCAGGAACAGTTCCAGATACTGGCGCAGCGCCAGATGGATTACGCCACCGCCACCCAGACTTATCAGATGGCGTTCGGCAACCTCGGCGCCGAGACCGCGCGCAAATTCCAGGCGGCGTTGCAGGCGCGCGCCACGGACGGCAAACCCATCCACAGCCTGCGTGAGTTGTACGACCAATGGGTGGAAATGAGCGAAGCGGCCTACGCCGAATTCGTCATGACCGAGGAATACCAGAAGCTCTACGGCCATCTGGTCAACAGCCTGCTGGGCTTGAAGCAGCAGATGGCGCGCATGGTCGACCAGAATCTGGAAGCCATGCACATGCCCACCCACGCCGAGATCAGCACGCTCCAGTGCCGGCAGCAGGAATTGCGTCGCGACAACCTGCGCCTGCACAAGGAAATCAAGGAAATCCATAAACAGCTCGAAGCGATGCGCAAGGCTTCCATCACCAGCGAAGCCGCGCCGGAAGCCGCCCCCGCCAAGCGCGCCCCCGCCGCCCGTACCAAGAAAGCAGGAGATGCCAAATGATGCCTTTCGACATGCGCCCGGACGCCGTCATGCAGGAACTCATGGCGTATAGCCAGAAGCTCTCGCATGGCGTGCAGAACCTGATGGAAGTCGGCGAGATTTCCACCGGTGTCACGCCCAAGACCGTGATCTATCAGGAAGACAAGCTCACCCTGTTCCGCTTCAACCCGTCCGCTGACAAGGTGCAGAGCAAGACCCCGCTGCTCATCGTCTACGCGCTGGTGAACCGGCCCTACATGACCGACATCCAGGAAAACCGCTCCACCGTGAAAGCGTTGATGGACGCCGGCCAGGACGTCTATCTGGTGGACTGGGGCTATCCGGACCGCGCCGACCGTTACCTCACCCTCGACGACTACATCAACGGCTACCTCGACCGCTGCGTCGATGTCATCTGCGAGCGTCACCGCATCGACAAGATCAACATCCTCGGCATCTGCCAGGGCGGCACCTTCTCGCTGTGCTACTCGGCGCTGCACCCGGACAAGGTGAAGAACCTGGTCACCATGGTCACCCCGGTCGACTTCCAGACCCCGGACAACATGCTCTCGCACTGGGTACAGCAGATCGACATCGACCTGGTGGTGGACACCCTGGGCAACGTCCCCGGCGAAATGCTCAACTGGACCTTCCTCAACCTGAAGCCGTATCAGCTCATGGGCCAGAAATACCTGGGCCTGATCGACACCCTCGACGACCCGGAAGCCCTGAAAAACTTCCTGCGCATGGAAAAGTGGATTTTCGACAGCCCCGACCAAGCCGGCGAAGCCTTCCGCCAGTTCATCAAGGATTTCTACCAGGAGAACAAGCTGCTCAACGGCGGCCTGGAAATCGGCGAGCCGGTCAACCTCAAGGGCGTCACCATGCCGGTGCTCAACGTCTTCGCCGAACAGGACCACCTGGTTCCGCCCGACGCCTCCCGCGCCATGCGCGGCAAGCTCGGCACCAAGGACTACACGGAACTCTCCTTCCCCGGCGGCCACATCGGCATCTACGTCAGCGGCAAGGCCCAAAAGACCGTGCCGCCCGCCATCGGCAAATGGCTGGACGAACGCGACGCCTGATCGCGTAGCATTCAAGGGCGCATCGAAAAACCCGTCATTCCCGCGAATGCGGGAATCCAGTGTGTTGATTTCACTGGGTTCCCGCCTTCGCGGGAACGACGAATCAGGGGTTTTTCGAGGTGCCCACAAGCCGTTTCCGCCAGACGGAAACGGCTTGTGCCTCACCGCTCCCGCAAACTCTCCTCCCCATATTGAATCAGCGGCGACAGGAAATACTCGATCACCCGTCGCTTGCCGGTCTTGATTTCCACCGTCACCGCCATGCCCGGTGACAGATTCACGGTCTTGCCGTCCACGTTCAGCGTCGTGCGTTCCAGCTTCACCCGCGCCGCATAGACCAGGCCGCGCTTCTCGTCAGGAATCGCATCGCCCGAAACCTGGGTGACGGTGCCGCGCAAGGTGCCGTATTTGGTGAAGTTGAAGGTCTCCACCTTCACCTCGGCCGTTTGGCCAGCGCGGACGAAGCCGATGTCCTTGTTCTCCACGAAGGCCTCCACCTCCAGCGGATTGTCGCCCGGCACGATCACCAGCAGCGGCTGCGCCGGGGTCACCACGCCGCCCACGCTATGCACCGCCAATTGCTGCACCGTCCCCGCCACCGGCGCGGTGAGGCGCATCAAACCGCTGCGGCTGTCCGCCTTGATCTGCTCTTGCGCCAGGGCATCCATTTTCTGTTCCGCCTCATGCAAGCGGTCCAGCGTCGCGCGGCGGGTTTCGGCGGTGAGTGCTTCGCGCTGGCGTTGGCCTTCGAGCAGGGACGCGCGGATTTCCTCGCGCTTCGCGGCCTGCGCCGCTAGATCACGTTCCGCCTCGACCCGCGCCTGTTCCTTTTCCAGCCAGCCATGGCGGGAGATGAAGTTCTCCCGCTGGAGTTTTTCGTAGTCCGCCGCTCTGGCGCGGATCATGGGGAGCGTCTGGGTGAGCTTGGCCAGGGTTTCTTCCGTGCTATGCAACGCCGCCTGCCGCCGTTCGATTTCGGCGTCGAGCTGCGCCAGCCGGGTGGTGTAGGCGGCGTATTCGCCTTCCAGCAAACGCTGCTCGGCGGCAAGCCGCACTGGATTGGCGAGAACTGTAGGTTGGGCAAAGCGCAGCGTGCCCAACAGACCGTCGCCATGTTGGGCACGCTGCGCTTTGCCCAACCTACGCGCTTCCCCAGCCGGAGCCAGCGCCGACCTTCCTCCCGCCACCGCCCCCAACAACGCCGTCGCCCGCGCCGCCTCCCAGCGCGCCGCTTGCAATTCCTCGCCCACCCGTGTGCTATCGGCCGTGGTCTGGGTCGCATCGAGTTCGATCAGCAACGCGCCCGCCGAAACCGTCTGCCCATCACGCACATGGATCGCTGCCACCGAAGCGGTCTCCATCGGTTGCACCACCTTGGAGCGGGAATCCGGAATCAGTTTGCCCTGTGCGTCGGCGACGATGTCGATGCGGCCGAACACCGCCCAGGCCAGCGCGATCACGGCGAACAGCAGAATCAACCCCATCGCGATGCGCGGCGCCGGATGCACCGGAGTTTCCTGGAGCGACAGCGCCGCCGGCAGGAAGGCGGCTTCATGGCGTTTG
>JAURYL010000107.1 GCA_030653935.1 Pseudomonadota bacterium | reverse complement strand
GCATTGCGGCGGGTGGGGGTGCGGCGGATGAACATGCCGAAAGGATAGCGCCTGGCAAGGGGTTTGTGGGGCGCCATAAGAAATAATAAGGCACTACACGGGGGTTTATGGGTGAGAAAAACGAATAATCAACGGGTTACGGGCGGAATTTAACGGGAATTGAGGGGAATTGAGGGGGAGGTTGTTAAACGTGGGCTAGGGTCGAGCAGACAGGCTACGACAACTGGAACGGCGGCACGGAAATCTGGGAGGTCCAGTTCGAGATTCCGGCGCAAGAGTTCGCCCGGTTGGGCGTAAAACGAGGCCAGTTGGAAGAGCAGATTACAGCGCGTCTGAAGACGGTTCTCACGCGTGAAACACAGGATTGGTACTCAGCCAAGATAGTTCCGGCGAAGGAGAAGCGAACAGACTGGCGAGTGAACGGCTCCAATCTGCCGCGTCAAGTCCGATGCAACATATTGGACGGCCTGCGGCTCGAAGACGTGGCATGGTATGGCAAGCTCGATGATGTTGAGTTCCTGAGCCGTTTGTTTGACCTCCAGCAGTTGCCTTCGACCGATAGTCGCTATAAGGATGCCGCTGGAGATATTTGGCAGCACAGCATCAACAACGACGACTGGGATCGCGACTGGGTATTCGTAGATGACCGCTTTAAGCTCATTGAGGGCCCCGCCGATCGCTTCTTGCGATTTTTGTGTGAGGTAGTTCACCCTGTTGTGCGACCTGACCGAGATGAGGCATTCAAGCTCGTTGCCCATTTCAACGATCAGTTGCGTCCAGTCGGCTGGGAGCTTTATGAGGAAGAACGGATCGCAGGGCGGCCTCGCTTCGCGTTTCGCCAAATCACTCACAGCGGTTCCCGGGTCGTATTGCGTGCGAGGACTGTAGCCGACGCGTTGGATGCGGGCTGGATGGCCAAGGAGATCGAGCGTTTGGAAAACGCCATTGACCGTGATCCAGCGTTAGCCATCGGGACCGCGAAGGAGCTTATCGAAACCTGCTGCAAGACCATATTGACGAAGCGGAGCGTAGCCTTCACGAAATCGGAGGACTTGGGGGATCTGACCAAGAAGGTCGCGAAGGAACTGCAGTTGGTACCCGAAGGAATCACTGATGAAACTAAGGGCGCAGACAGCATCCGCCTTGTCCTCCGCAATCTCACCCAACTCACCAACAATCTGGCGCAGTTGCGTGGGCTTTACGGCACTGGTCACGGTCGCGACGGCCAACACCGAGGCTTACAACCGCGGCACGCTCGTTTAGCAGTGGCATCGGCTGTCGCCTTCATCGACTTCGTAGCCGAGACTTATCGTCATCGTGAAGTAGCCAAGCCGCGCGGCTAGGATGGCGTATTGCCTCAATGCCCGCAACCTGCACTACACCGGTCATTTAACTGAGCCAACGCCACTGGCAGTTCAGGCCGAGCAAGAGACACCCGAGCCACCAACCTGGCCGTCTCAAAGTGGCCGAGAACCGTCACCCGCCCGCAATTACCATGCGGGATTCCGATGCTCAGAGGGGGGCCTCTGGTCATGTGCGGCGCATTTCAGCAGCCTATTCCGGGAATTTGATTCCACCCGTTTCAGCCGCCGGGGGACGACCGGCAATCACTGCGGGCGCAGGGTCAGGCGCAGGTCGCCGCCGATCTGGCGGCTGTCGATCAGTTGGAATGCCTTGCGCCCGGCCATGTCCGTGAGCGGCGGCAGGGCGAACAGGCCGCGCGCCTGGTCGCCCATGACCAAGGGGGCGAGGTAGGCGACCCACTCGTCCACCAAGCCGGCGTCGAGCAGGGCGCCGTTGAGGGTGGCGCCGGCCTCGGCGTGAATTTCGTTGAGGCCGCGCAGGCCAAGCGCGCCGCATAACTCGGCCAGGCCGACGCGCCCTTGTGGGCCGGGAATACACAGCACTTCCGCGCCCGCCACCTCCAGCGCCGCGCGTTTCCCGGAGTCGTCCTCGGCGCAGACGATCAGGACGCCACCACGCAGGATTTGCGCCGTTGGCGGGGTATTGAGCCGGCTGTCGACGATGATCTTCAACGGCTGCCGGGTGATGTCGAGATCGCGCACATTCATGCGCGGATCATCCGCCAGCACCGTGCCGACGCCGGTGAGGACGGCGCAGGCGCGGGCGCGCCAGGCCTGCACGTCGGCGCGCGCGGCCGGCCCGGTGATCCATTTCGATTCGCCATTGAGCAGCGCGGTCTTGCCGTCGAGGCTGGAGGCGGTCTTCACCCGCAGCCAGGGGCGGCCGCGTGTCATGCGCGCGATGAAGCCGATGTTGAGCTCGCGCGCCTCGGTTTCCAGCAGGCCGATTTCCACCTGGATGCCGGCCAGGGTGAGCAGGGCGAGGCCGCCGCCGGAGACTTGCGGATTGGGGTCGCGCATCGCCGCCACCACGCGGCTCACCCCGGCGTCGATCAGGGCGTTGGCGCAGGGCGGCGTGCGGCCGTGATGGCTGCACGGCTCCAGGGTGACGTAGGCGGTGGCGCCGCGCGCCCGTTCACCCGCCGCGCGCAGGGCGTGGACTTCGGCGTGCGCTTCGCCGGCGCGCGCGTGCCAGCCTTCGCCCAGCACTTCGCCACCTCCGACGATGACGCAACCGACGCGCGGATTCGGCGTGGTGGTATACAGCCCGCGCTCGGCCAGGCGCAGCGCCCGCGCCATATATCCGTGGTCGGCGGCGGAGAAGACGCTCACGCCTCGCCTTTTCCGCTTTCCCCGATGCTGCTGATCACATCACGGAAGTCGTCGACACCCTGAAAGCTCCGGTAGACCGAGGCGAAGCGGATATAAGCCACCTTGTCGAGGCGGTAGAGCGCGTCCATGACCAGTTCGCCCAGTTCGCGCGAGGGGATTTCCCGCTCGCCGCGAGTCAGCAGCTTCTGGCGGATGCGGGCGATAGCCTCGTCCACCAGTTCGGCGGACACCGGCCGTTTGTGCAGCGCGCGGCGGAAGCCCTCGCGCAGCTTGGGTTCGGAAAACTCCTCGCGCATGCCGTTGCCCTTGACCACCAGCGGCAGACGCACATCGGCATTTTCATAGGTGGTGAAACGCTTGTCGCAACTGGCGCAGCGCCGCCGGCGCCGCACGGACAGCCCATCCTCGGCCAACCGGGTTTCCACCACCTGGGTATCGGTGGCGCCGCAGAAGGGGCATCTCATGACACAAGTTGGCAGTTGGCAGTTGGCAGTTGCTGACGACTGCCTACTGCAAACTGCCTACTTCCCATAAACCGGGAAAGCCGCCGTCAGCTTCGCGACCTCCGCCCGGACCCGCGCGCTCACCGCCTCGTCGTTGGGGGCGTCGAGCACGTCGGCGACCAACTGGGCGAGTTTCTCGGCTTCCAGTTCCTTGAAGCCGCGCGTGGTCATGGCGGGGGTGCCGATGCGGATGCCGCTGGTGACGAAGGGCTTCTGTGGGTCGTTGGGGATGGCGTTCTTGTTTACCGTGATGTGGGCGCGGCCCAGCGCCGCCTCGGCGTCCTTGCCGGTGAGCTGCTTGGCTTGCAGGTCGACCAGGAAGACATGCGACTCGGTGCGCCCGGAGACGATGCGCAGGCCGCGTTCGGCCAGCACTTTGCACATCACCAGGGCGTTGGCCACCACCTGTTCCTGGTAGTGCTTGAATTCCTTGGTACCTGCTTCCTTGAACGCGGTGGCCTTGCCGGCGATGACATGCTCCAGCGGGCCGCCCTGGAGGCCGGGGAAGATGGCGGAGTTGATGACTTTCTCGTGTTCCGCCTTCATCAAAATGATGCCGCCGCGCGGGCCGCGCAGGGTCTTGTGGGTGGTGGAGGTGACCACGTCGGCGTGCGGTACCGGGTTGGGGTAGACCCCGGCGGCGATGAGGCCGGCGTAGTGCGCCATGTCGACCATGAAGATGGCGCCGATTTCCTTGGCGATCTTGGCGAAGCGGGCGAAATCGATATGCAGGGCGTAGGCGGAGGCGCCGGCGATGATCAGGCGCGGCTTGTGCTCGCGCGCCTTGGCTTCCATCGCCTCGTAGTCGATGGCCTCGTGGGCGTCGAGGCCGTAGGAGACGACGTTGAACCACTTTCCGGACATGTTCAACGCCATGCCGTGGGTGAGGTGACCGCCTTCGGCCAGACTCATGCCCATGATGGTGTCGCCGGGTTTGCAGAACGCCAACAGCACCGCCTGGTTGGCCTGAGAGCCGGAGTTGGCCTGCACGTTGGCCGCCTCGGCGCCAAATAACTTCTTCACCCGGTCGATCGCCAGTTGCTCGACCACGTCCACCCACTCGCAACCGCCGTAATAGCGCTTGCCGGGATAGCCTTCCGCGTACTTGTTGGTCAGCACCGAACCCTGTGCCTCCATGACGGCCGGGCTGGTGTAGTTTTCCGAGGCGATGAGCTCGATATGCTCTTCCTGGCGGTGGACTTCGCTCTGGATGGCGGACCAGAGATCGGGATCGGTGACGGCAAGGGTCTGGGAGGCGGAGAACATGAGGTAAATACCTGAAATCGCAAAGAAGGCGCGATTTTACCCATGCCGCCGCGGATATGAGCAGAAACCGCTTGAGCGAAAACCTCCGTCAACGGGCATCATCGCCGCTCCGGCAACAGCGCAATCAGTCCGATGGAAGTCATTTACCAGGACAACGTCCTTCTCGTCTTCAACAAACCCAGCGCCCTCCTGTCCGTGCCCGGACGTGGCCCGGACAAGCAGGACTGCCTTTCCGCGCGCGTCCAGGCGCTCTGGCCCGACGCCCTGATCGTGCATCGGCTGGACTATGACACCTCGGGCATCATCCTGATGGCGCGCGGCATCGAGTCGCAGCGGCTGCTCAACCGCGCCTTTGAAACGCGTCAGGTGCACAAGCGCTATGTCGCCGTGGTCGATGGCGTTCTCGAAGCGGCGCCGGACAGCGAGGACGGCTGGGGCCTGATCGACCTGCCGCTGTGCCTGGACTGGGAGAACCGGCCGCTGCACATCGTCGACCACCAGGCCGGCAAACCCAGCCGCACCCGCTGGCGGCCGTACCCGCCTGGCGAGGTCGGCGGCGCGCCGGCCACCCGCGTCGACCTGGAACCGATCACCGGTCGCTCGCACCAGTTGCGTGTCCACCTGCAAGCCCTCGGCCATCCCATTCTCGGCGACACCCTCTACGCCTCCGCCGCCGCCCAGGCGCGCGCCGAGCGGCTGCTGCTGCACGCCTGCGAACTGTCCTTGATCCACCCCATCCGCCGGGTGCCGTTGACCTTCCATAGCCCGGCGCCGTTCTGAAACACCGCCATCCGGCGTCGGGAGGTGCGTAGGGCGGATGCCCGAAGGGCGATCCGCCAGCATGGTGACGCTGGATGGCGGAACCGCCTCGCGTTCCGCCCTACGTGCTGTCCTTGATCCACCCCATCCGCCGGGTGCCATTGACTCTCCTCTGCCCGTCGTGGGGAAGATCACCGGCGCTACCGTCGAATTCTGGCAAAGTGTCGGCATCGACCACTCTTTGCGAGTTGCATCATGAAGCGCCTTTCCCCACCCCGACACCCGATTTCCCTCGAAGGTCCCCTGACGCGCCGTGACTTCCTCTGGCTCATGGGTGCCGCCGGCGGCGCCGCGCTGCTGCCGCTCTCTGGCTGCGCGGTCGACCCGGTGACCGGCCAGAAGACCCTGGTCGGCATGTCCGAGCAGCAGGAAATGAGTCTCGACAAGAGCCAGTCACCCAACCAGTTCTCGTCCGACCTCGGCGCGGTCCAGGATGCCGGCCTCAACCGCTATGTCGCGGATGTCGGCGGCGGCCTCTGGAGCAAGTCGCACCGTCCGAAAATGCCCTACTCGGCGCGCGTGCTCAACGCCAACTACGTCAACGCCTATACCTTTCCCGGCGGCAGCATGGGCGTCACCCGCGGCATCATGCTGGAGATGCAAAGCGAGGATGAACTCGCCGCCCTGCTTGGTCATGAGACCGGCCACGTCAACGCCCGCCACGCGGCGGAACGGGCGGGCAAGGAATTGCTCGCCAATGTCGCGCTTACCGCCGCCAGCGTCGCCATCGCCAGTTCGGAGAACGGCCAGCAATACCTGCCGCTGCTGCAACCGCTAAGCCAGGTCGGCGCCTCGGCGCTGCTCGCCAAATACAGCCGCGACAACGAACGCGAGGCGGACAGCCTGGGCATGGATTACATGGTCGCGGGCGGTTACAACCCGGACGGCATGTCCGGCCTGATGAACATGCTGCGCGGCGAGGCGCGGCAAAAACCCAGCCTCCTGGAAACCATGTTCTCCTCCCACCCGATGAGCGAGGAGCGTTACCAGACCGCCCGCCTCAACGCCGAACAGAAATACGCCCAGCAGCGCACCCGGCCGCCGCAACGCGAGCGCTACCTGGACCACACCGCCGGGCTGCGCCGCATCCAGCCCACCGTCGAGGCCTGCCAGAAGGGCGAGGCGCTGATGGCGAACAAGCAACTGCCGCAGGCCGAGGATCAGTTCGGCCAGGCGTTGCGCTACACGCGCGACGACTACGCCGCCAACGTGTTGATGGCCAAAGCCTTGATGGCACAGAAGAAAACCCGGGAAGCCGACAACTATCTGGCCACCGCCAAGTCGATCTATCCCGGTGAAGCGCAGGCGGTGCACCTGTCCGGCCTCGCCAAACTGGCTTTGCGCCAGCCGGAAGCCGCGTTGGCTGAATTCGTCGCCTACGACAAGCTGTTGCCGGGCAACCCCGGCACCCTGTTTTTCGTCGGCGCCGCCCACGAAAACATGGGCCAGCGCCGCGAAGCCGCCAACTACTACTACCGCTATCTCCAGAGTGGCGCCCAGGGCGGCGAAGCGCAATTCGCCGTGGCCAGGCTCAAGGACTGGAAGGTGATCAAGTAAGGGGAGTGATGCGGTGGCCTCGCTGGCTTGATCCAAAGTACACCAAGCTGCCCGGCAACCGCGAAACTACCATGCCCCGCCAACTATTTCCGGCGATATGACATCAATCACGCCTCGGCGCATCTCGACCGCACGCACGGGCGATGCGAGTCACGGGTACACAAACCGTAACGTCTACGGGGTTGACGCGCCCTCGCCAGCGCAATAAATTAGAACCATCGTTCTAACTCGCATCCTTCACTTGAACAGCGTCCTCTCACCCCGCCCGGACACTCGCTATCTGGTTCTCGACAGCGCCCTGACCCTGTTTACCGAGCGCGGCTATTTCAGCACTTCCGTGCATGACATCGGCCGCGCGGCGGGTGTCAGCATCGGCTCCATCTACCACCATTTCGGCGACAAGGAGGGCATTGCCGACGCGCTGTTTTCCCAGCTCAGCGGCCGTATGGAAGCCTTGATCGGCGAGATCCGCCGGCGCCACGACAGCGCCCACGACCAGGCAAGGGAACTGGTGGCGCGCCTGTTCGAGCTGACCGAATCCGAGCCGCGCGCCATGGAATTCATGCTCTACGCCAAACACCGCGAGTTTTTGCCTGGACAAGGGCCGGTCTGTTCCTCGCGCCCCTTCGAATTGATGCGCGAGATGGTCAGCCAGGGCATGACGCGCGGTGAAATCCGCCCCATGGACACCATGATCGCTTCCACCTGCCTTTTCGGCGGGCCCTTGCGCATGATTACCGGGCGTCTCGATGGGGTCATAACGCAACCGCTGCCGGATTGCCTGGAGGCCGTCTGGGACTGCGCCTGGCGCGCGGTTGCCACGACAACGCCTTAAATACGAAGCAAACCACCCGCGCCTCTGGCGTTTTTTTACCCCCAGACTAGAACGAATATTCTAGCCACAGAGCCGCCTCGCGGCGACCATCCACAGGAGACCAAGCATGCAACCCGACACCACCGCCCTGACCGAGTCGCACTGCCTCGGCTGCGTGTTCTACCCGCCCAATCTGCCGCGTGATGCCTATGCCGAGGCGGACTGGGCCATGTTGAAAGCCCTGAGCTGCGCCCTGGAGCACAGCCCTGGCGACACGGACTGTCTCGGCAGCCGCAAGACCAGTTGCAGCCTGGTCGACTTGCCCCCTTCCCCCCGTCATGCCGCCCAGGCATGAACCCACTCCACAGGAGATTCGATATGTTGTTTCGCCGTTTGCTGATGCTCGTGACGCTGTTGTTCATACCCTTGTTCGCCGCCCAGGCCGCTCCGAGCGTGGCCATCGACGACGCCGCCGCCTTGCGCGGCGTGCGCGAAGGTAAAGGCGTCTTCCTGATCGACTTCACCGCCCCCGGAAAAACCGCGTTCTATCTGGAAATCATCAAAGGCAGCCATGCCGGCCTGCTCCGGCAGGGAGTAAAACCCGACTTCGTGATCGTCTATATCGGCCCGACCGTGCGCTTCCTCTCCACGTCCCCCGACAGCGAACTGGAGATGGAACACGGCGGTACCCTCGCGGCGGTCGCGGAACAGGTCGCGGCGCTCCGCGAGCTCGGGGTGCGGCAGGAAGTGTGCGCCATCGCGACGCGCGTCTTCAAAGTCCCCAATGACAGTCTGTTGCCCGGGCTCACGCTGGTGGGCGACGGCTTCATCTCGCTGATCGGATGGCAGACCCAGGACTACAAGCTGGTGCCCTTGTTCTGATCAAGGACACCAGCCGCGCCATCCATCAGCCGCACGCCCCCACCGCGCCGCAAGCCGTGCAGAAATCGCAGCCGTCCCTCCTGATCACCGTGGCGTTGCCACATTCCTTGCAGACCGAACCGGTCATCACGACTTTGGCGGGTTCACCGGTATGGGACGGGGGGAGCGAGGGGGTTTGCAGGATGCCCATTTCCTTTACCGGCAGGCCTTCTTCGGTGAGGATGCCGAGCATGGCGTAGCGGTGGATGATGAGGCGGGCGACGTAGGCGACGGTTGAGGGCCAGTTGGTCTGCTTCGATTGGCCGGGGACGAAGGCCATGAAGTCGCCCAGGGGTTCCGGGTAGTTAAGCAGTTTCCGGAGTTTCATGCCGGCCCAGGCGGGGTCCATGACGCGCATGTCCAGCGACAAGAGCTTGCACAGACCGTCGAGCGCGCGCGGGTATTCGCCGGAGAGCCAGAGCGAATAGGGGCGGGTGACGCCGTCCGGGAGGGTGATTTCCTTGAGACCGAGGACGAAGTCGTCGCCGGTGTGCGGGTTGTAGACGTCCACGGTCCAGGACAGGGTGCCGTCGGTGCCGGTCTTGGGTTCCTTGGGCGAGAACAGGGCGTCGAGCACCGGTGTGGCGCCGCCGCCGTCCAGCGCATGCAGTTCATCCAGGCGCCAGCGCAGGAGTTGCGCGGTGGCGGAGACCAGGCTGGGCATCAGCTTGGGTTCGCCGTCGGGCGGGAAGGGAATGGAGCAGCTGTCGTCGCCGCGCGTTTTCGCCAGGGTGTCGAGCTTCAGTTTGAGCCAGCCGCGATCATTGGCGCGCATGTCCATGGACAGGGTTTTCGCCACCGCGCCGAGGCCGCGCGGCTGTTCCGCGCCATTGACCCAGACTTCGAACGGCCAGGCACGGCCTTCGCTTTCAGTGTGGCCGACGAACAGGGCGAAGCTGCCGCATTCACTGTCGAGCATGTAGCACCAGGCCGGGTTGCCGCCGGAGAGTTTCGGGCGGCCGGGCCATTTCAGGCTTTCCAGTACCGGCGCGGGCAGGGCCTTGATTTCGATGCGGCGGTTGACGTCGGAGAGCTCGAAATCCTGCGGGTTGGTTGCTGTCTTGGTCGGTGCCGGCGTTTCCGTGCCGGTGGACAACACGCTGCCCAGCACGGCGTTGGGGCGGTAGGTGGCGAGGCCCTTGAGGCCGGCTTTCCAGCCCGCCATGTAGAGGCCTTCGAAGTCGGTGTAGGGGTAATCGACCGGGACGTTGACGGTCTTGGAGATGGCGGAATCGACGTAGGGCGCGACGGCGGCGACGATGTTCATGTGCGCCAGGGCGGAAATTTCCAGGGCGGTAACGAAGGCGTCCGGCAGGTTTTCCATGTCGCCACCCTGTTCACGGTAGACGCGCCAGGCGTGGTCTTCCACCTGATATTCCTTCCAGCCGCCTTCGGCCAAGCGCTTCTTGCGCGTGTAGGCCCAGGAGAAGGGCGGCTCGATGCCGTTGCTGGCGTTGTCGGCGAAGGCCAGGGAAATGGTGCCGGTGGGGGCGATGGAGAGCAGGTGCGAGTTGCGGATGCCGTGCTCGCGGATTTTTGCCTTGATCTCCTCCGGCAGGCGCGAGGCGAAGTTGCCACCGGACAGGTAGAGGTCGGCGTTGAACAGCGGGAAAGGGTCGCGCTCGATCGCCAGATCCACCGAGGCCAGGTAAGACTGGTCGCGCATGAACTCGGCCACCTGGGTGGAGAAGGCCAGCGCCGCCGGGGTATCGTAGCGCAGGCCGAGCATCACCAGGGCGTCGCCCAGGCCGGTGAAGCCGAGGCCGACGCGGCGCTTGCTGTGGGCTTCGTTCTGCTGCTTCTCCATGGGCCAGGCGGTCAGGTCGAGCACGTTGTCGAGTGCGCGCACGCAGATGGGCAGGATGCGCTTGAGGCCGTCGAAGTCGAAGCTGGCCTCATCGCTGAAGGGGCTGCTGACGAAGCGGGTGAGGTTGACCGAGCCGAGGCAGCAGCAGCCGTAGGGCGGTAATGGCTGCTCGCCGCATTGCCCGGTGACCAGGCCGTTGAAGATGACGCTGTTCTGGTCAGGCTGGGTGGTGTCGTACACAGCTTCGCGGCCGGCGTGAACGATGCTGGCGATGCGGGTGGTGAAGCGTTGCGTCTTGCGCAGCACCTTGTCTTTCGCCCACTCGCGGTATTTGGCGTTCTTGTAATCGAGCAGGAAGCCGGCCTCGGCCATGAAGGTCTCGCGCGATTCGCCGTCGATGATGAGTTCATGGTCGGCCTGGCAGTCGTATTCCCGATGGCCACCCTTGCCATCCGGCAGGAGACGGGGGCCCGCTTCGCGGCGCTGGTGGATGCGACAGAACACACCCAGGTTGGCAAGCAGCATCTGGATTTCCCGCAACAGGCTGGGCTGACTGGAAGCGAGGCGGATGGAGCAGCTTTGGCTGTTGCTGGATATGTTGACCGTTCCGTCAGCTTGAAATAGCGCGCGTAGATAGCCTTTCACGCAGTCCTCGTTGCCGCGCCACACCACTTCCGGCACATGCAGCTTGGTATCGCGGGTGAAGCCGTAATGTTCCAGTACGCGCGCCAGCATCACCGAGCGCAGGAACACATGGTTGCGTTGCGGCACGGCGACCGGGCTGATCCGGTATTCGCGGCCATTGGCGGCTATCCCGGCGATGAGGCCATTGACGATGCCGGCCACCGCATCGGCGAGGACGCGGTCCTCGTTCCAGAAATTGACGATGGCCGCTTCCTTGCCCTGCCCCCGGTTGGTGAAATGGCCATCACCCGTGATCAGACCCAGCAGGATGCCCAGCTCCGCACCGCCCTGCTGGCCAAACTGGCCCTTCCCCGACTGCACCAGGATTTCATCGCCAGGCTGTAACTCCTTCAATTTCAGCTTGCCGCGCGCGGTGTAAAAATCATGCCAGGCCGTGGCCTTGATCGAATAACCGTCCTCGCTGGTGACTTCATAGACATCCGCCAATTCAGAGGTCATGAAGGCGGGTTTTGCCGTGCGGATGTCGATGCCGCGCGTCGCGGCCTCCAGTGTGCGCCGGTCCACGCTGGCTTCAAGGGGCGCTCCGCTGGCATAAAGCTCGCCGATGGGAATCAGGCCGTATTGCGTCGCCAGCCGGGTATCCGCCGTCACGCATGGGTTGGTCGCCTCGATGGTCTCGCAATAGCCGAGGTTGTTGTCGCGGTTGATGCGGTCGATGAACAGCACGCCGGGCTCGGCGTGGTCGTAGGTGGAGGCCATGATCTGGGTCCACAGTTCACGCGCGGGCAGCTTGCGGTAGACCCAAAGGCCCTCGCCGCTATCGCTTTTATGTTGATAGGCGCCGTTGGCCTTCTGTTCGACGCCGGGCTCCGATTTATGCAGCAGTTCCACGTCACCGTCGGCTTCCACCGCCTCCATGAAGGCATCGGTGATGCCCACGGAAATATTGAAGTTCTTCAGGTCGCCCTTGTCCTTGGCGTGGATGAAGTCCTCGATGTCGGGATGGTCGCAGCGCATCACGCCCATCTGCGCGCCGCGCCGGCTGCCGGCGGATTCCACCGTCTCACAGGAGCGGTCGAACACGCGCATGTAGGAAACCGGGCCGCTGGCGCGCGACTGGGTGCCTTTCACCAACGCGCCCTTGGGGCGGATGGTGGAGAAGTCATAGCCGACGCCGCCACCCCGGCGCATGGTTTCGGCGGCCTCTTCCAGAGCTACGTAGATGCCCGGCCGGCCATCGCTGACCCCGGAGATCGCATCACCCACCGGCTGCACGAAACAGTTGATCAGGGTCGCCTGCAGGCCGGTCCCGGCCGCCGAATTGATGCGCCCGGCCGGAATGAAACCGGCCTCCATGGCATGGTAGAAAGTCTTTTCCCAATGTGCCCGCTGCGCCTTTTTCTCCACCGAAGCCAGTGCCTGCGCCACCCTGACGCGCACATCGACGACGTTCTTTTCATCGCCCTTGGCGTATTTTTCCAGCAAGACCTCGCTGGAGATGGCTTGATCGCTCAATTCGGGGAAAAGGGCTTCCTGCATGGTGGCTCCTCACACTAGATATATGGTTGAAGTCGCTTTTTAGACACTATGGGCAGCGTTTTCAAGCAATATTTTCACGGCCGGAAGACGGTGCCTCCCGAGGCTCGGGCGCAGCCGCTACGGCAGCGACATCCCGACCGGGAAGGGAAAATCACAGGCTGGTGAGCGTCGCCAGCACCGGCGTATGGTCCGATGGACGTTCCAGCTTGCGCGGTGCTTTATCGATCTCCACCGCCGTGCAGCGCGTGACCAGTTCCGGTGATAACAGAATGTGGTCGATGCGCATACCCAGGTCGCGGCGGAAACCGGCGGCGCGGTAATCCCACCAGGAAAAACTCTTTTCCGGCTGCTCGAACAGGCGGAAGGCATCCGCCAGGCCGAGGCCCAACAGCGCCCGAAATTGCTCACGCTCCGGCTCCGATACCAGCACATTGCCCACCCAGGCCGCCGGGTCGTGCACGTCGCGGTCTTCCGGTGCGATGTTGTAATCGCCTAACAAGGCCAGACGCGGGTTGCGTGCCAGTTCGTCCTTGAGCCAGGCATTTAGCGCATTCAGCCAGCGCAGTTTGTAGAGATATTTGTCGGAATCCAGGCTCTGGCCGTTGGGGATGTAGACGCAGACCACGCGAATGCCGTCGACCGTGGCGGCCAGCACCCGTTTCTGCTCGTCCGCGAAGCCGGGAATGCCGGCCTGGACGTCCAGCAAGGGCAGGCGACTGACGATGGCGACGCCGTTATAGGTTTTCTGCCCGACATAAGCGACCTGGTAACCGGCGGCTTCGATCGCTTCGCGCGGGAACTTCGCGTCTTCCGTTTTGGTTTCCTGGAGACAAACCACATCGGCCTGGGTCGCGGCCAGCCAGTCGAGCAGGTGCGGCAGGCGAACCTTCAGGGAATTGACGTTCCAGGTGGCGATTTTCATGGGGCGGAAGCGCGCAAAAGTGGGGTGGTAGACTGCCGCGCCATGCAACTTCTGACTCTGCTCGGCGCGGCCTGGTGCCTGGCTGTGGCCGCCATTCTATTACTGCATCGCCGCGCGCTGATTGCGCTCTGGCGCGAGCCGGTCATGCGCCATCCAGTGCTGATCGTCGAGAGCGACGACTGGGGCGCCGGCCCGCTGGAGCAGGCGGCGGCGCTCGACGCCATCGCGGATTGCCTGGCGCGTCACCACGACAGCCAGGGCCGCTCGCCGGTGATGACGGTGGCCCTGATTCTGGCGTTGCCCGAGGCGAATGCGGCCAGCCGTTTGCGCGATCTGGACAGCCCTGAATTTGCGACCATCCTGGCCGCCTTGCATGCCGGGATTGCGCGCGGGATGTTGGCGCCGCAATTGCACGGGATGACGCACTTCTGGCCGCCCGCCCTAGCCCGCGCCGCCCTGGCGCAACCACAGGTGGCGGCCTGGCTGGCCGCACCCGACCTGACCGAACAACTTCCCTCGCCCCTGCAAAGCCGCTGGATCGATGCGTCGCAACTGCCGTCGTGGCCGCTCGATGAGGCGCTGGTCCACGCGGCGGTTGCCGAGGAGGTGGCCGCCTACACCCACTTGCTGGGTGAACCGCCACAAGTGGTGGTGCCTCCCACCTTTGTCTGGACCGCCACCGTGGAATCAGCCTGGGCGGCGGCGGGCATGCGCGTGCTGGTGACGCCGGGCCGGCGTTTCACGGGCCGCGATGGCACCGGGCGCCCGGCCGGCATCGACAAGACGATGCGCAACGGCGAGTCTGCCGTGGGCGAAGCAATCTACCTGGTGCGCGACGATTATTTCGAACCGTTACTGGGGCACACCCCGGAACACGCGCTCGCCGCTCTGGCGCGCAAAACCACTCTCGGCCGCCCCTGCCTGCTGGAAACGCATCGCAACAACTTCCTGGCGGCGGCGGGCGGCGATCCCGACCAGTCGCTCGCCGCGCTCGACCGCCTCTACCGGCGGGCGCTCACGACTTACCCGAACCTGCGTTTCCTGTCCTGCGCGGAACTGGGGCGGGCCTTGAAAGACAACGATCCCGCCTGGGTTGAGCAGGACCGACGCCGCCGGTTTACCATCTGGCTACGCCGCGTGGCCGGCCTGCCCCGTTTCGGCAAGGCCGCGCGACTGATCGGCCTGTTGCCGCTGCTCAATCTGTTTGACCGCCCCCGCCCATGAAGCCCACTCGTTTACTGGTCATTTCCGAGTTGTTCCTGCCCACCAAGGGCGGCACCACCGTGTGGTACGACGCGGTCTATCGCCGCTTGGGCGGCAAGGGCACGCACATCGTCACCGCCGCCGTGCCGGATGCCGAGGCATTCGACCACGACCACCCCAACAGCATCCACCGGGTCTGGCTGCGCCGGGTCTGGTGGCTGAAGCCGGAATCGCTCGGCATGTATCTCAGAATGCTGCTGCAATCGCTGTTCCTGGTGCTGCACAACCGCTTCGACGCGGTGCACGGCGCGCGCGCCCTGCCCGAGGGCCTGGTGGCCTGGGCCGTGGCGCGCATCACCGGCAAGCCGCTGCTGATCTACTGCCACGGCGAGGAGCTCACCACCTGGGGCAAGGGGCGAAAATTCCGCGCCATGCTCTGGGTCTATCACCACGCCGACGCCAACATCGCCAACAGCGAGTACACGCTGGAAGAAATGGTGCGACTGGGCGTGCCGCGCGAGTCCATCACCCTGATCTACCCCGGCGTCGATACCGAGCGTTTCCGCCCGGATCTACCCTGCGACGATCTGAAGCAATCCATCGGCCTGCAAAGCGGGCAAAAGTTGATTCTGTCGGTCGGCCGACTGGTCAGGCGCAAGGGCTTCGACCAGGTCATTCGCGCCATTCCGGAACTGCTTCGCCAGGGCATCGACGCGCATCATGTCTTGATCGGCATCGGTGAAGACCATGACTATCTATCCAGCCTGGCGCGGGAATTGGGAGTGGCCGAACGGGTGCACCTGATCGGCCCGGTCAGCCCGGAAGACCTGCCGCGCTGGTACAACGCCTGCGATGTTTTCATCATGGCCAACCGCGAGATCAACGGCGACACCGAGGGCTTCGGCATGGTGTTCCTGGAAGCGGCGGCCTGCCGCAAACCCGCCATCGCAGGTGACGCAGGCGGCACCGGGGCAGCGGTGCTGGATGGAGAGACGGGGTATCGCGTCGATGGCAATCGCACAGAAGACATCGCCCAGGCCCTGACCCGCATCCTCAGTGACCCCGATTTATCCAGGCGACTGGGACTTAACGGCTATGACAGGGCTTTAGCGGAATTCTCCTGGGATCAGGTGGCGATTAAAACGCAACGACTTGTGGGTAACGACGATGCATAAACTGATATTTCTAATTCCTCTCCTGTCCCTCGGATTTGCCAGTCCCGCGTGGAGCAGTTTCGCTCAAACCCCGAAGGAACAAGAGACATGCAAAAGCATGGGCATCGTCAACCACGAGTGTGACTGCATCCGCTTTCTGAATCGGGCCTATGCCACCATGAACGACAAAGCGGCGCACAAATACAATCTGGGCGAAACCATAGGAGGGTGCCAATACAATCTGTCGCATTCACCCGGAGATCCCTGGAACGCCATTGCCCACCTGCAAATTGGGCTTGCGCGGCAACTGCAGGGACAGCCGGGTCAAGCCATCACCTCATTCAACCAGGCATTGCAACTGAATCCGAAGCTTGCACAGGCCTATACCGAAATGGCCAACGTCTACCTGAAACTCAACAACAAGAAACAAGCATTAACTGTGGTTACCGAAGGTCTCCGTTGGCTGCCGGATTCTCGTGCCCTGCAACGCAAATATCAGCGATTGGGAGGCGCGCTTCCCTTTCCCGCCGCGCACAACAAAGAGGCCGCATCCGCTGACAAGACGCCTAAACGCGCCACAGGCAAAACCCCTGACGGAACGGGCACAGGCGCTCAGCCCGCGACGGCACCTTTGCCCAAGAGCGAAACAGCAACTGATCCCACTCAACCGACCGCGGGTAGCGATTCAGGGGCACAACCAACCTCCGACCTGATCGGCTCGCCTACGAATCCCTGGTGCCGTTTCTGTCCGGACACACCAGCCGCGCCGCCGGCCTCTTCTCCATCCATGCCTGGAGTAGTGCCCAAAGACTGGAAGTGATTTCAGGCCGCGCCGCCGCCAGATCGCGGCGGCAATCCGGATCGGTCTCCAGGTCGAACAGCCGCAACAAGCGGCCCTCGACCAGGGGTTGGTAGACCAGCTTCCAGCGCCCGCATCGCACCATGCGGTCCTTGGCGACGATGATCCGATTCTGATATTCCGGCTTGATCGCCATCGTGCCGGTGTTCGGGTCGGGAATTTCCAGCATCTCCAGCAAACCGGGGTAGCTCAGATGGTCGTCCGGCTGGCCCGGTAGCCTGGTCAACCAGATGCCGGTTTCATGGAAGGCGGGTAAGTTCGGTTGTGCGCCGCCGCGCAAGGCGTCCACCAGCGAGACACCTTCCATCCCGGGAACGGCGGGCAACCCCAGCAATTCCAGCAGGGTGGGCGCCAGATCGACGCTGCGGGTGATGCCGTCCAGGCGCGTGTCCGCCGGCAGCGACGGCCCGGCCATGATCACCGGTACCCGCGCGGAGAAATCACCGATGGCGGAGTTGCCCTGGCCCCAGGTTTCATGTTCGAAAAACTCCATGCCGTGGTCGCTGTAGACCACCACCAGGGTGTTTTCGGCCAGGCCGCTGGCTTGCAGGTAATCGAGAATGCGCCCCGCCTCGTCATCGAAGCTTTTCACGCAGCCGTCATAGAGATCGAGTATCTGCTCCAGATCGAACTCCGCGCGCGGTTCGCCCTGGCGGCGGATGATCTCGAACGGGTCGGTCAGTTTCGCCATGGCGAACTTGGAGGGGCCACGATAGTTGGGGTCGGCGTACATCGTGTAATACGGGTATTCACTGGCAAACGGCGGGTGGGTGCTGGCCATGAATACGTTGAGGAAGAACGGCTGTTCGTCGCCGCCCAGGCGCCGCAGCATCTGGCGCGCACGCAGGCCCAACTGGCGGGTGAGCGGTACGCCGCCCAGGTAATAAACTTCCTCCAGGAAAAACTTGCCGATGCGATTGGCCAGAAACAGGGACAGGAACAGCCGGATATCCTTCGGCCCCTGGCGCATGAGAAAACGGATGTTCCACTGGTCACCCGGCAAATCGAGTTCCTGAAACCCCAGATCGAACTTCCCCAGATCCGATCCGGCCCAGTCGCTCAGCGCCGCCGTGCGATAGCCGGACTCGGCCAGCAGACCGGCCAGGGTGGGCAATTTCAGCGTTGCCTGCTGGTCGGTGACGAAGTTGTCGCGCACGCCGTGGGTATGCGGCCAGGTGCCGGTCATCATGGTAAGCAGGCTGGGCGCCGTGCGCGCGCAGGGCACGTAGCATCGCGTGAGGGTGGCGCCGCGCTCCGCCAGACGATCCAGATTGGGCGTGAGACAGCGGCGATAGCCGGCATGGCCCAGGCGGTCAACGCGCAGCGTGTCGGAACCGATCATCAGCAGGTTGGGGCGAGACTGTGGCCTGCCCCCTTCCAGCGGCGCCGGCTCGCTTTCTTCCACAAAAGCCCGATAGAACAACAGCGCCAGCGCATGCAACATGACGATGCCGAGCACGGAAAGTACGGCCCCGTGCAGCAGCAGCACCACCGCACCCACCGCCACCCAGGCGAGGTAAATCCCTCGCAAAAAGCGCGATGTGGTGGCCAGCCGGCCCGGCGACAGGCGTTCCCAAAGCGGATAGAGGCGATCCACGGCATACAGGGAAGAGGCGACGATCACCCCCGGGGAACGGTGCAATACCCGGCAGAACTGGAGAAATGAGAGCAGCGCAAACGAAGCGATCATCGCCAGCGCCGCCGCCGCCGGATGATAGGGCGCGCTGAAAACCGCCAGGCCCAGAAGGTAGGCCAGTCCCCCCGGCAGGGCCAGCAGGTTGACCAGCAGAAACACAGCCAGGGTCAACCTGACCAGGCTGAGCAAGGCATAAGCGCGATGACGCGCCAGGATTTCGCGCCGAACCGGCCCGGTCTGACTGAAGTCGACCAGCGACTTGGCCAGCAACACCAAGGCAAACACCAGCGCCACCGTGCCCGCCATGTTGCTGGCGCGAATGGCCAGGGAGAAGAAGCTCGAATCATCCATGGGCGGTCAGAGCTTTTGTCGCATGAAAACCGCCAGCAGTAGACCGAGCGAGTGCCGGCCGCGGCTGAGCGGGGCCAGCAGCAGGGCATGCAGCAGATCGCCCAGCGCCCGCGCGGCATGGCCTTTGCGATAGGCCCACTTGGCGTAGTCGGAGAGCATGGCGGCATAGGCGGCCCGCCAGAAACCACCGCGCAGGGTCGGGGGCAGCAGGTGGCGGTTCTTGCGCATCACCCGGATGGCGGCGGCGCGCATCACTTCCAGATTGCCGCTCATGCTGTCGCCGCGTTTCTCGATGGCGGTCAGTGGCTCGTCGATACAGGCGTAGCCGCCCAGCGCCGCCAGCCGCATCCACATATCGATGTCTTCCAGGCTGCGCAGGGCTTCATCGAAGCCGCCCGCGCGCGTGAAGGCCTCGCGCCGGGCCATCACCGCCGAGCCGCTGCCCGCCACGTGGGCATTGGCCGCAAAGATGGCCGGCAGCGTCGGCCGCTCCCCGGCACCGCAGCACCAATCGGCCAGACGTTGCCCTTCCGGGGTGAACACCTGGGTGGTCGTGGAGCAGAACGCCAACGCCGGCCGGCTATCGAGCAGCGCAACCTGGCGTTCGAGTTTTCCCGGCAGCCACCAGTCGTCGGCGTCGAGAAAGGCGAGATATTCGCCGCGCGCGGCGGCGATGCCGGCATTGCGCGCGCTGGACAGCCCACCGTTGGGCTTGCTCAGTACACGCAGCGTCGAGCCATAGCCGGCCAGTATCTCCGCGGTCCCATCACTACTGCCGTCGTCCACCACGATCAGTTCATAGTCGCGGAAATCCTGGGCTAGCACGCTATCCAGCGCGCGCCGCACGCACCAAGCTGCGTTGTAGGCGGGGACAATGACCGAGACGCGGGGTGGGGTTTCAGACATCCGTGTCGTAACCCAGTTCATCCATCAGCGGCCGGATCATGGGCAGGATGCGCTCGACCGCCTCGGGGTTGTGCTTCTTCCATTTCTGCTTCCCGGGCGCGCCCTTGACGATGCTGGTGGGCGCCAGATTCGCGCAACGCGCGCGCTGGGCCGCGTCGAAGGGGATGTCCAAGCGCTCGAATGCTTCCTGGAACATCTCCACCGGCCGTTCGAACAGGTCCTCGTAGCGCAACTGAATCCAGCGGTCTTCCGCGATCAGGCGTTTGCCCTCCAGCGCCAGACGGTTCGCGGACAGCCACTGAAACGCGCAAACCTGCTCCAGGCTGGCCTGGTTGTAGTCGCGCCAGCCGGGGGGCAGGAAAAAATGCCACTCCCTGAATTCCCCTTCGTTGATCGCCACGGGTTCCGGCGAGGGGCCGAAGAACTGGCTCAGGTGGAAGGCACCGTCAGTCCGGCCCATACGCCAGCCATCCATCATGGAACTGATGTTGTCGCGCCCGTCGCGCTGGATGAACACATACCTGGCGTTGGGGAACAGCGCATTCAGATAAGGCACGCGCAGGGTGTTGATGCAGGTCTTGTCCAGCACCTGGCCGCGCCCCAGGCGCTGAAAGAAATAGCGCAGCGCCGCCTGGCGATGTTCCGGCCGCGCCTGTTCCGCAGATGCCGCCTCAGACAGCCAGCCATTGTTGAGCGGGCCGTAAAGACTGTTCCAGAACTCCGGGATTTCCACCCCCAGGCTGAGGAATTGCGGCGCCGCCGCCAGGGTTTCATAAGTCACCGTGGTGCCGGAACGGGAGCAGCCAAGGACAAAGACCGGATCGGGCATGGCTGGCCGGACGGTGTCGAAATACAGGGCGCGCGCGCGGTATTTCAGGGCGCGCAGGTTCTTCACCCGGATTTCCGGGTCGAGCAGTTTGAGCAGTTTGCGCGGGCTGGGCACGATGGCTGGCGAATGGCGGGGTTGAAATCAGCCGCGCCGGGTGGACTGGTCGAGCACCACCTGGCGATAGCCCTTGATCTCACCCAGCGCGGCGGCGAAGCGGACGAGGAAGAAGCGGGTGCGTGGCCAGCTCAGGCTAAAAAGGGCGCGAAGCAGGTATTCGGCGGCCTTGCGGTAGGTGAACAGAGGCACCTTGTCGGCGCTATGTCGCAGGCGCACCGAGGAGGCCGAGCGCTCGAACGCCTTGCGGATCAGATAGAACAGGCGCAGGCGCTCGCCATCGACATAGTGGTGCTGCACCACCGCTGGCTGATAGCGCAGGCGGGCATGTAGCGCCAGCGCGCGGCGCACCCATTCGAGGTCCTCCGCGCCGCCCAGGTCATGCCCTTTCGGCCCGAACTCGGTGGAGAAATCGCCTACCCGCGGCAGCCAGGCTGCGCGCATGAACAGGTTGCCACCGCCGGGAAGCGGGCCGTCGTCATGGATGTCGCGCGCCTCGGGCCCAAGGTCGTAACGCGGCACCGGCAGCGGATAGATGCGATAGGGGCCATCGTCGTGCACCCAGGCCGGCTCGCTGCCATCCCAGTCGGGCAGGATGCGGCCGCAGAACAGATCCACCGTGGGATGCGCGGCGGCAGCTTCGGCGACGGCGCGCAGATAGCCGGGATCGACCCGATGATCGTCGTCGACGAACGCAACGATGTCCGCGACGACGCGCGGCATCGCCTGGTTCAGCGCATGGGATTTACCCGGAGTCGGCTCCGCGAACCAGGTCAGCGGCAGCCAGCCGCGCGACTCCGCCTGTTCGCGATAGCGTTCGAGATAGGCATGGGTTTCATCGCGACAGGCGTTGGCCGCCACCAGGATATCCACCCGCCACCCGTCCGGGCGCGGCACACCATTCAGTGAATCCAGCGTCCGTTCCAGCAGGCCGGCGCGGTTGTGCGTGCAGATCAGAATGGTGAGGCTGCTCGGGTCGTCAATCATGCCGAGGGCCGCCCCCATGCCCAGCCGATGATCTGGCCGAGGAAATAGGCGACGTTCATCTCCCGGCGCAGCGTCGCATCGCGCCCGCCGGCGCGGAAATCGCTCCAGACCGCGACACAGGCGCGCAGCAACTGGCCGTAGAAATAGCGGGGCGGCAGGCGCGACCCGCTGCCGCGCGTCCGGATCGCCTCGATGCGGCCCTGGCGGTAGTGCAGGTCAAGGAAGTAGCGCCGATTCAGCTTGGCCGCCTGGATGCGGTGGTGGATCACCGCTTCGGGCGTCCACCACACCTTGAAGCCGGCCGCGAGCAGGCGGCGGTAGAAATCCACTTCCTCGCCCCCCGTGTTGTCCGTTCCCTTGCGTCCGAGCATGGCGTCGAAGGCGCCCACCGTGTCGCATACGACGCGGCGAAAGCCGAAGTTGCCGCCATAGAACGAGGTATTCGCCTCGGTCAGCGGCGTGATTGTGTCCGAACGGTTCAATTCGCCAAGAAAACCCAGCAACTCATCGGTCAGCCAGGGCGGGCGAATGTCTTCCTCGAACAGCACCTTGATGCGGCCGCCGAAGGCGTCCGGCCTGGCCGTTTCGATCAGGTATTCGAAGGCGCGCAGCCATTCCGGATCGGCGGTCTCGTCGTCGTCAAGAAATATCAGGTATTCGCCACGCGCCTCCGCGATGGCCCGGTTGCGGGCATTGGACAAGCCCAGCTTTTCTTCCCGAACCACACGGGCATCCCAGCCGGAAGGCCAGGCATTCCGGGCGAGCAATTCGGGGGTGGTGTCACGGCTGCCGTTGTCGACCACCAGGAATTCCCAGGCCGCCTTGGGCGGATGAATCTGATGCAGATCGGCCAGTGTGCGCGCCAGCCGGTCGGCATGGTTGTGGGTGCACAGCGCGACGGTATAAGCGAGGGTCATGCTCCGCCACCTCCGGGCAGGCGGCTGCGCAGCCGTTCCAGAAAATAACGGATGGCCTGCGCCAGGCTGCCGTCGTTGCTGCCGAATCGCATCTTCCGCAGCAGCATCGCTGGCGTATCCGTGCCGAAAACGTCCAGACGGCGGATCCGGTAACGATCCACATCCCGCCGGTTGAAGCCGGGCTGCGTGGCGAACGCGGCACGGTAGCCGGCCGCCCGGGTGGCCGCGACGACCCGTTCATCGAGGTGGCCGAACGGATACGCGATGTAATCCACCGCATGCCCCAGCAACTCGGCCAACGCCTGCCGCGAGCCGGCGAGCTGGTCGGCGAGTGCGGCGTCATCCAGCGTCGGCAGGCTGGCATGGCTGCGGGTGTGGGATTGAAAGCTGCAACCGCGCCCCTGCATGTCGCGTATTTCCTCGGCGTTCAGTAACGGGTAGGTCTGGCCGGAAGGATTGGATTTGCGCGTCCAGACATCCTCTCCGCCGATCAGATCGCTCAACAGGAATACCGTGAACGGCCAGCGCAATGCCTCCAACACCGGCAATGCGTGTTCGCGCACCCCTTGAAAACCGTCGTCGAAAGTCAGAAGGAAAGCCCCCTCCGGCAGCGCGGCGCCGCCTTCCAGCCAGGCAACGAATGCATCGATTTCGACCGGCCGGTAGCCGGCGGCGGCCAGAGCCCGCATGTGCGCGGCGAAGCCATCGGCGCTGATGGCGTAGCGCGCCTCCCAGGCGTTTTGCGCCTCACCGACGCGGTGATACATGAGCACGGGCACACGCTGCGATTGGCTCATCGCGTCCCCTGGCGGATCAACCGCGCGGGCACGGCGATCTCGAAGGCGGCAGGGCGGAAGTCCTCAAGCCGGCAAGAAAGATTGGATAGGGACATTTCCGTCGTCATACGGTTGGATTCAGAGCTTTTGCGCGGTAATGAATACACTACCCCGGATCGTCGGATAGCGATCCACTATCTTGAATCCCAACAGGGAGACCACTTTATCGATCGTTTCGGTGGAATGGTAGTTGTACGCATAGACGGGGGTTTCCTTGGCCATGTTTTCGATCAATACGTTCCAGCCGGCATCGGTGGAAATATCGAAATGGTCGAATACAAAATAGCCTCCCGGCTTCAGGACACGCGAAAACTCCTGGAGATAACGGAAGAAATAAGTGAGGTTGGTGCCCGTAAACATGGACGTACAGAAACCCAGGTCAAGCCAGCCATCGGCTTCGAACGGTAACGACGTACCGGAATTCAGGTGAAAATGGGTGGCCGGATTATTCTGCAGGTAGGATTTCAGAAACTCGATGGCAAAAGTATCAATGTCAACAATATGAAATTCACCTTGAGTAATTTTATTGTTGAGATGCCTCGTATAACACCCGGAACCTGGTCCGAGCTCGCATATTCTTGATGTCGCGGAAATATGGGGGAATACCAGTTTTTCCAGTTCCAGCAAGGCCGGCTTGAGTTGGTCTTTTTCAATGAAATCATTGATCTCCATACCGGCTTGTTTCGCCTGTTCAAGCCATTGAAGCGTGCACGCCTGATTCGGGTATACCCGTGTTATCTGTAGATCCATTGGCGACAAGATTGCATTGATGCCACGTTTGACGGAACTGGTCATCAAATCGCTCACAGAAGTTGTTTTCATTTGTTTCTCCTTACTTACCTTCTTATCGAGTGAAACGGTATCGCGGCGCAGCCCGTGAAACGATGCCGGTCATCCTTCCATGTATCAGGTGCGTTTCCGGTCTGACAAATGGACGATACCGCGATAGAGCGGCAACGGGAGCATTGCGAGCAGGATGTGGCGCAAGTCCCGAAACGCATAACTACGGCCCACCGCCGCATGGCGAAACAATTTCTGCGCCGAAAGCAGATCGCGTTTCCAGAATGCCCGGTAAGCCTGGCGCAATACCTGGCCTTCCGTGAGATCGCGCAACTTCGCGGCGGGCAGGTGCCTGACCAGTTCGGGATTGGCGCGGATGAAATCCGTCTGCGCCGCCAGCGCATCGAGAATCTGTCGCCACTTCACGGCGGATATCTGCCCTGAACCATGCCAGCGATAGAACGCCAGCACTTCCGGAACCCGCTTGATACGGCGGGTAAGCGCCAGGGCGCGCAGCCAGAAATCGTAGTCCATGGAGGAAAAACGGCGTTCCGAAAAACCGCCCAGGCGATCCACCACTTCCCTGGTCACCAGTGCGGCATGGATGGGCCAGGGGCAGGTACGAACGAAGGTGGCGACAGGGTCATCGGCCTCGTATTCGGGGGGCACGTAGGGCTCGGACTTGATGCCCTCGCCGACATTCTGCCAGCCGCAATAGGCAACATCCGCTGCACCCTCCGCAACTGCGGCGTGCAGCTTTTCCAGCGTGTCAGGCAGCCACCAGTCATCCGCATCGAGGAAGGCGATGAATTGGCCATGGCAGTGCCTGAGCCCGAGGTTCCGCGCCGGGTAGGGGCCCAGGCGACTGGTGTGCAGCAGTTTGATGCGCCCTGGATATTCTTCCGCCAGGCGTTGCACCAAGTCCTCGGAATGATCGCTGGAGCCATCATCCACCACGATCAGCTCCACCTCGGGCCAGGTCTGCTCCATGACACAGCGCACCGCCTCCTCAACATAGGGCGCGGCGTTGTAGCAGGGCATGACCACACTGATGCGGCCGGGAATAGGGGTCAATGGCGACATGGCGGCTAGAGCAACATTCCTTTCACTTCGGGCATGCGAGCGATGACCGAATAGCCCCAACGGGTATAAGGATTCCTGGCATGCCGGCTACGCAGCCAGGAGTTTCGTTTCCATCCGGACAATTCCTCCACCGTATACAACCAAGCCCAAATGGGTAGCGTGAATCCCGTTTTTGGGCGCTTGAGAATGGCCTCGGGAAGGCCATTGGCCAGGACGCGCGACAACACCGACTTGCCTTTCCCGAATCTCCCGAGCGCAGCCAGGCCGGCCACTTGTTCCGTCAGTCGGTGATCCACAAACGGTGTACGCAATTCCATGGAGTGCGCCATGCCCACCCAATCGGTGTCGCGCAGCAACTGATTGCGCATATATCGGGTTGACTCCAAAAGGCTGACCTGCGCGAAGGGGGTGAGATCTTTTGGAATCGCCTCCCAGGTGCCGGCCTGGTAAAGCTCATCCAGCCCTGCCAGATACACCTCACTGGGCAACAGCTTCGCCAGTTCCCAGGGCATCAGCACACCGCGTTGCCATAGATAGGCGGCTTGCGGATTATTCGTTGCCGACCACTTTTCACTACCGCGTGGCGGCATGTGCCGCAGCCAGTTGGCCATGAACGCATAGGCATGACCCATCGCGCTGCCGACCCATCGTTGGGAAATCATGGGAAAAGCATCCGCCTGAATGGCGGTGATGCGTTCAAAAGACTCATACCCCCCCAACAACTCATCCCCACCAAGGCCGGAAATGACCACCTTGAGACCGGCGCGGCGGGTGGCCTCGGCAACCATCCAGGTATTGATGCCATCCACCGTGGGTTGATCCATGGCGGCGAGAAACGCCGGAAGGGATGATTTCGCCTGCTCCAGATTGATGCTGGCGACCGTGTGCGGCACCCCGAAATGGCGCGCAGCCTCAGCGGCGGCAGGTGCTTCGTCGCTGGCCTTGCCAAGGAACTCGTCGGCCGTGACGGTAAATGTCTGGATATTCTGGCCGGACTCGTGCGCCAGGCCGACCAGGGTACTGGAATCCAGCCCGGCTGACAGAAACGCCCCTACCGGAACATCCGCCACCAGATGGGCACGCACCGAATCCGCCAACGCCGCCCGCAGGATGTCGACCTCCTGGCCCGGTGGTACCGCCCGGGCTGCTTCGATCGATTGCAGCAGCGCATCACCCAGGCGCCAGTAAGCTACCGGTACAGCCACCCGCTGGCGGTTGACCAGCAACATATGGCCAGCCCGGAGCTCATGTATCCCCTGATAGAACGTGAGAGGTTCGGGCACGCTGCCCCAGATCAGAAAGCCCGTGAGCCCACCCGGCGACACGCGACGCGGCACCCCTCCGCCGGCAAGCAAGGGCTGCACCTGGGAGGCGAATCGGAAGGTTTTTCCATCGTCTGAGTAATAGAGTGGCTTGATTCCGTGCCGGTCACGTGCGAGAAACAACCGTTTTTCTTGTTCGTCCCAGATAGCGAAGGAAAACATGCCACGCAACTTCTGGAGCATGTCTACGCCGTCGCGCCGATACAAATGCAACAGCACCTCGGTATCGCTGTTCCCACGGAATACCGTTCCTGAGCGAGCAAGCTCCTCGCGCAGTTCCAGGTAGTTATAGATCTCGCCGCTGTAGCTAATGGTGTAGCGGCCATCGCTGGTGGACATCGGCTGTGCGCCAAGTTCGGACAGATCGATGATCGCCAGCCGGCGGTGCCCCAGACCCATCCGCCCATCGGAGGAATACCAGGCACCGGCACTATCCGGGCCACGCGCCCACATTGCGTCACGGGTACGTAGCAGCTCCCCGCGATCCAGGGCAGGCGCCTCGACTGCATACGCGTAGATGCCATTGATGCCGCACATGCTTCAATTCCCCCCGAGTTCTTGTCGTATGGCTTCCAGATAGGCTCGACCCCATTTCTGGTCGGGCTCGACGTAATTCCCTTCCGCCCACTCATTCCAGGCCTTGAGAAAAACGATGCGCTCCTCTGATGGGCGATCACTGACCCGCGCTACGGCCTCATGCAGCAGGCCACGGAAAAGCTCCGGGGTCGCATTTTCCAGAACCAACCCATTCATGCCGGAACGCGGTGTGTTGTCCCAGTTCGGCAGCACGAGCGGGTAGTCCGGCCAATCCACTTGATGTGTGCGCAGCAGCATGGGCAGCACATCCCGGTAATCCCAGACGGTCAGCTTGTGTTTGTTCCCCTGCAGAGCAAGCCTGAGCTTGGTACTGAGAAGCCGCCACGGGATTCGCCCGTTTCGATCAGGCAAGGCCTGCATGGTGCTGGCATCGAGCCCGCGCACGCGCGGATCCCAATGTTGTTCGTAATGCGAAACACCGATCAGATAAAGCCCCGGCAGGCCAGCCTTGATGGCGCGCTCACGCCAGTAATCGGTCACCTTGGCCACTTCGGGAATGCCATCAGGCTGGTAGATGACGAAGACCGGCTTGCCATCGACCGTGATATAGCGGCGATCGGTGAATGCGCGCAGCAACCAGTCGAAGTGAGCGGCATGGTCATCCCAGCCGGGATAACGCTGCTCGATGAGGGTGTCGTTGGTGCCCTGCCAGATACTGTTCCAGGAATGGTTGGCCCAGCACAGGCAGAACGGGAAATCCGGTTCGCCGGAATCGAGAATCTCGTTGACTGGACGCTCCAGGATGCGGCGACCATCACCAAACCAGTAGTGGTAGTAACAGAAACCGCCTACGCCGTATTCCTTGGCCAGCTCGGCCTGCGCGTGGCGCGTTTCCGCCAGACGCAAATCATAGAAACCCAGATCGGCCGGCACATGGGGCTGGTAATGACCGGGAAACAAAGGCTTGGCCTTGGCCACGTTGGTCCACTCCGTGAACCCCTTGCCCCACCAGGCATCGTTCTCCGGGGTGGGGTGGAATTGAGGCAGGTGGAAGGCGATGAGGCGAGCGCGTGCGGTCATGGGTCTGCGTCCGTGTAGCGGCCTTAACCGTGATGCGTGAGGGCGTGAAGCCAAGACGTTGAGCAAACGCTCAGCGGTCTGTGGCATCCCGGGCATCGTCTTGACGCGATTTTCGGCCGGAATGAAGCCGCCATGTATGCCTGCTCAACAATCACAAGTGATTCAGCCAATGAAATTAGGTTCACAACTCACCCGACCAGTGTCATCCGACAAGTGGGGCGAGCATTCACCCGGGAATAGTTGCAGTAGCATCCCCGGCAGGCCCAGCGAGGCGTCAGGTACATGCGGTGCTGCGGCATGATAAGGGTATCTCCCAAAGGGCGCCGCGATAAGGTGACGGAATGCAATGCGGGAGCGTCCATGCCAGGTACTCATGGACGTCTCTCGCCAGGCGCCACACGGCCGAAAATGCCCTGGATGCGCTGGAAATACCAGACCAGGCGGTTTCTTGTCCGACTCTCCAGCCGACGCCAGAGGTATTCACGCCAATGATCCAACTTGAGCGGATTGGCCCTCGCGGAAGCCCAAAGGTGCCGCACCTCCTCGTCCCTGTGACCAAGTTGCGCGTGCTCCCAGGCGACAGTGCGATGCAGTTGTGAAATTCTTTCACGAACGACGCGCCCTTCGATTTCCTTGAGTGCTGGGGGATTATCCGTCCAGGACAGCAGGATATTCAGGCTGCTTTCGGCGGCCAACAGGTCGTGGTCATCCTTGGATTGATTGTTGCCATGAATCCTGTAAGTTGCCAGCGGCGTGCCCAGGCACTGCACGCCATACTTGGTGGCGATCCGCAGCCATAGGTCGTAATCGAACGCAAGTTTCAAATGCTCACGAAATCCGCCAATGTGTCGCAGCACGTCGCTCCGAATCATGACCGTGGAGCAATTCAATACCCGGTTCCTGACGAAGAAATCAGCAAAAGCGTATCGCCCCTCGCCTTCCTGCACATCGATATCCGTGCATTTCGATGCGCCAGCTTCTCGAAGCAGTTCGACTGGAGAAAAGACCATACCCAGGCCAGCATTCCCTTCAAAAGCCGCAATCTGCATTGCGTTCTTCTCGGGTGACCATATGTCATCCTGCTCTAAGAATGCGATGAACTCACCCGAGGCAGCCGCGATGCCGGCATTGTAAGCGCCAGAGGTGCCTTTATTGCCCTGGCGAATGTATCTGACACGACTCCCATAATGCTTGACGATGGACTCGGTATCATCGGTTGAGCCGTCATCAACCACGATGATTTCAAATGGAACGAGGGTCTGCGCCAAAGCGCTATCAATGGCCTGGCCAATATACTTTTCCCCATTGTAGGCGGGCAGCAGAACGCTGACATCAGGTTTCATCATTCACCCCGGGCAATCATGGCAATCGACCCGAATGCATTGGCCAGCAATAGCGGCCACACGAAGGAGACGAAGCGGCAACATAACAACGACCTCCATGCTAGCGAAACCTCCAAAGCAAATGCCGGTTCAAGAGCAAGCCGACTTTCTCATTGAATTGAGCCATTCGAGTGCGCGGCGCCGCAGCCTCCTCGTCGAGAACCCTTTCACGATCAAACAATATGTCCGGGTCATCAGATGGGTTACGCGCATAGATCAAGCTGTAGTCATTGAAATGGTCATGTTTTTTTCTCGTGGTGACGCTATCTTTCACATCCGCCCGGATTCTGACCTCGGCCGTGTCGCCGCTGACTTTTCCAAAATCCCATAACTTCGTCAATCTGAGCAGAAAATCCCAATCCTCATGGGAGGACATCGTTTCGTCAAAAAAACCAATGTGCTCCAGGCATGCTCTGCGGTGCGCCCAGGCGTTGATGGGAATACGATTACGCACGAGGATATCCCGTCTTGTGCACACCGAAGTTTGGTAATACTCAACCCTGGACAATTCCGTCCTCCGTCCATTCTGGAGGCTTTCAAACACCTTCTCGGCGCCGGTGAAAACAAACGGGGTGCCAACCTCACTCATCCTGTTGACAATTCCCTCCAGGTGAGCGGGGGCGAATAAATCATCATCGTCGAGGTAGGTGATGATTTCTCCACCGCTGACGCGCAAAGCCGTATTGCGGGCGGCAGGCTGCCCCAGACGGGTAAAATGGCGCAAGTAGCGAATTCGTCCTTTCTTGTCCATGCGCAGGATGTCCTCGCCATTATCCTCGCCTCCATCGTTGACAACGCAAGCCTCCCAGTTGTCGTAACTTTGCGCCAATAAGGATGTCAGCGCATCTTTCAGCATGGCGTGCCTGTTCAGGGTCGGAATAACAACTGTCACGAGCGGCTTGTCACCAAGCGGGGCAAACCTGAAAGTCCCCCCGGCGGGTGGCAATTTTCCCCACTTGCGCGGCCAGTGTAGCCGCCTAGACTGATTGGACTCATTCTCGCTCACTGTGTAATTCGACGCCTCCATGCCAGTCGGCGAGGCCAGATAAAGGCCCAGTGTTTCCGGTATGTGTACAAAGTCGACACCGCGTGATGCAAGTCGCATCCAGAAATCGTAATCTCCCGCTGATTTCATGCCGCCATCAAACAAGCCATACTTATCATGAAGGTTTTTTCGCCACATCGGCTGCGGCCCAATAAAGCACACCTTGAACAACAGTTTTGGGTCAAATAACGGCCAGTGAAACACGCCGGTACAACGATGTTTTTCCCAAGTGTCGTTTTCGGTTTCCGTTATAAAGCAGTCGGCGTAGGCGACACCATATCTGTCACCGTCCTCGAGAACATTGGCCATGAGTTCCAGCGCATCCGGGCGATGCCGATCATCGCTATTCGCATTTGTGATGTATTTACCCTTGGCCGCGGCTACGCCCCTGTTCCAGGCCTGATAGATCGTCTCCCGCTGTTCGGTCCTGATGTATCGAATGTTATCGTGAAGTTTCAGGTATTCGCGGACAATAGCACCCTCCGACTCCGGGGATCCGGAGTCGATCACGATAATTTCCAGTCGATTCCCCAGGGTCTGCTTCAATAGATCATCCAGGCAACCTCTAAGATAGCGTTCTGCCTTATACGTAGAAACAATCGCCGTGACCAGATAGGAGGACATCATGTAATCCTTAAGCACATAATCATGCATCCAAGTGAGCCTCTTGCAAAACTCTCCGCCGCCGAATACCCGACTGCGTAACTCGCCTATTTTGAGGCGATTTTTTGATGCCGCCGGGCCGAATTCGGCGGATTTCTTATCCTGACGGTCTGTAATTCATTATTTGGCGCAAGGGT
>JAURYL010000076.1 GCA_030653935.1 Pseudomonadota bacterium | reverse complement strand
GCGTGGCCGTGCCCTGGCTGGCGTATTGGGTTCTCAGGCTGGTGATCAGGTCGGCCACGTCCGGCGCCAGGGTCTGGCTGGCGTCGTCCCAGCGGATGCCGATGGCGTCGTAGTAGGCCTTGTAGTGGGTCTGCGCCATGATCTGGGCGTGGAAAGTGTCGGCCAGATTCTGGTAGGCCTGATTGAGAGAGGGCGCGGCCTGGGAGATGGGGTTGACGCCGTATTGGCTGGTGTAGTCCTGGCCGAGGAACTTCTCCAGCAGGGCGAGCCGGCGGGCGTCCATGGTGCCGCCCCGGCTGTCGGCTGCGATGCCGTCGACGCCGGCCCATTTGAACAAGAGTTGCTCGAAGACGGCGGCGCGGGCGGTGGCGTCGGTGGTGTTCTGGAATTGAGTCACCAGGTTTTTGAGGGCGCAGCCGGCATCACGAACGATGGCTTGGTCGAGGTCGTGGACGTTGCCGAAGCCCATGAGATCAGGCAGAGCTGCGATGGCGTCGGGGACATCAAGGTACTCGGTGGCGAGTGTGCGGGCGGTGTCGCGCTGGAACAGGAAGTCGCCCATCTGGCGGGTAGTGCCGTTGGCGAGGGTGTAACTGCCCAGGTGGGTGCGGGTATTGCCCTGGCCGTCGCTGATGTTGCCGGTGGTGTTGGCGAGGCTGAGGAACTGGACGCCGAAACGGGAGAGCGCATGGAGTTCGCCGTTGGCGCTGTAGCCGTCGCCATCGGCATCACGCCAGAGTTTGAGGTTGGCCCAGATGGCGTCGTTGGCGTCGATGCGACCGTCTTTGTTGTCGTCCCATTCGGCGAGGGCGGCGTAGCCGTCGGCGGCGAAGGCGCCGGTCTTGAGCAGGGTGCGGTCGCCGAAGAGTTCGCGGCCGGAGTCGATCATCCCGTTACCGTTGCGATCCCAGACCAGCAGGCCGTCGTCCTTGCCGGCCCAGCCGGTCAGCTCGGCGAAGCCGTTGGCGTCGTGGTCGAAGTAGGCGCCCGTGCGGGTACTGACAGTTTCCAGTCCGTCGCCGTCGAGATCGAGGACCAGGGGGCAGTGGCCGGTTTTCCTGGGTTTGGGCGGGGGCGCGTAAGTGACGGGGATGGTGGCTTGCTGGGCGGTGGTGAAGAGGGATTGGAGGGAGGTGGTCAGACTGCTCTCCACGCGGTTGAGGCTGTTGCCGAGGCCGAAGGAAAAGTTGAGGAAGCCGCCGCTGATCGAATCGAAGAAGCGGGAAATACCGGTTTCGAGGCTGTTGGCCTGGCGCGAGAAGTAACTGCCGAGGCCGCTCCCCACGGTGGCGGTGAGGTCCATCGCCTTGCCGAGCATCTGGTTGATCTGGTCGTGGTGGGCGGTAGAGTTTGGGTTCTGCGACAGGCTGGCCACGCTCAGAGCGGCGGCTGCGGTGATGCCAGCGGCGGCGAGGGTGAGCGCGGCGGCTGGCGCCAGGAGGCTCCTGGAGGTAAGCGTGGCCGCATAAGCCGCAGCTGCGGCGATGTTCGAGGCGGCGGAGGTGAGGGTGGCGTCGGAGTATTTGTTACCCAAGGCCGGATTACGACTGTCGGCACGCATGTGCAGGCCGTCGTTAAGCAGATTCGCAGCCAGCAACGGCGGTGCCAGTTTTTCCAGATTCTTGCTCATGATGGCGCCGAAGGACTGGACGGCGTTGGCCGCCACCAGGCCGGAGTCGATGACTTCGCCCCGAGTGGCACTTTGAACGCCCGTGGCGATGCTCACCGGTGTGGCATGGAAGGACAGGATGTCGGAAACGGTGTTGACGGTTTGTGCGTTGAGATTGCTCATGGTCTTGCTCCCTATGGTTGGTTCAGTTGGTAATGGAAACGATGGAATGGGTATGTGGTTTACTCGGCGGGTACGCCTTTACGGCAGGCCAGGATTACGATGCCAACACACGAGATAGTCAGGGCCAAGGACAGCTTGAGTAGCCTGATATCCGTTGGTCTCATGTGGTTACGGCCGATCCAGTGAGTGTCATCTTTAAGAAGAACGCGATCCCCGTCCTGAACCCGCCAAAAGCGGTTGTAGTAAAAGGGCAGCCATACTTCGTAGTAGGGCTGGCTCCAGACGGTGACCTGTTTACCTTTCATGGCAAGTAGCAATGCCTCGGCGTCGTCGTACATGGTGCCCCGGTAGGTGATCTCCTCTCCAGATGCGGTGCGAATTCTGACCTTCGCGCCATACACGTTACGAAGAGGCTGGTAGACATGCACCAGTGCGCCCTCGGTTCGGTTCAACTTTTCCAGTGGCAGGATGGGATTGAGTAAATCCACACCGATGTAGAGGAACCAGAACCCCGCATAAATCGCCACCGCCACCAAAAACTTGGTCCAAAGCTTCCGCATCGCGCAAACGCCGAACACGCGCCAGAACCAGGTGGCCTGGGCATGCGCCTTGAATCCACACCATCGCGCGCGTAGATCGGTTGTCACCGTTTCCATCGATTGCTCTCCCTTCGTGTGTCATGTCCGTAACGGACTCCGCTCAAGCGGCAAGTTTTTCTTGATTTGCGACGACCCAAGCCGGGATACGCCCTCCGCCCAATTCTCTTTCTGTTTTTTGCCGAAGCGTATCCAGGTGCATTTATATCGTCAATATCTCGACACCTTCGACATCCCCTCACCGCTCCCGCAAACTCTCCGCCCCATATTGAATCAGCGGGCTCAGGAAATACTCGATCACCCGCCGCTTGCCGGTCTTGATTTCCACCGTCACCGCCATGCCGGGTGACAGATTCACCGTTTTGCCATCCACCTCCAGCGTGGCGCGTTCCAGCTTCACCCGCGCCGCATAGACCAGGCCGCGCTTCTCATCCTGAATCGCATCGCCCGAGACCTGGGTGACGGTACCGCGCAGGGTGCCGTATTTGGTGAAGTTGAAGGTTTCCACCTTCACCTCGGCCGCCTGGCCGGCGCGGACGAAGCCGATATCCTTGTTTTCGACGAAGGCCTCCACCTCCAGCGGGTTGTCGCCCGGCACGATCACCAGCAGCGGCTGCGCCGGCGTCACCACGCCGCCCACGGTATGCACCGCCAACTGCTGCACCGTCCCCGCCACCGGCGCGGACAGGCGCATCCGGTTTCCCCGGCTGTTTGCCTTGATCTGCTCCTGCTCCAGGGCGGCGGATTGTTGTTCCGCCTCACGCAAACGATCCAGCGTCGCGCGGCGGGTTTCGGCGACCAGCGCGGCACGCTGGCGCTGCCCTTCGCGCAAGGAAGCGCGGATTTCCTCGCGTTTCGCGCTTTGCGCCGCCAGATCGCGTTCCGCCTCGATGCGTGCCTGTTCCTTCTCCAGCCAGCCGTGGCGGGAGACGAAGTTCTCCTGTCTGAGCTTGTCGTAGTCCACCGCGCGCGCCTGGATCATCGGCAAGGTCTGGGTGAGCTTGGACAGGCTCTCTTCCGTGCTCTGCAACTCGGCCTGGCGCCGTTCGATTTCGGCGTCGAGTTGCGCCAGGCGGGTGGTGTAGGCGGCGTATTCGCCTTCCAGCAAGCGCTGTTCGGCCACGCCGCGTTCGGCACACAAACTCCCCCCTTTGCAAAAGGGGGGCTGGGTACCGAAGGGTAGGATCTTCATCAGGGGATTTCTGCCGGACGTGCCTGCGCCAGACACCGGCAAATCCTCCCTGTGAGCCAGCCTGGGCGCACCCCCTTGCTCCACCGCCACCAGCAACGCCCTTGCCCTCTCCGCCTCCAGTCGCGTCGCCGCCAGTTCCTCGCCGACGCGCGTGCTATCCGCCGTCGTCTGGGTCGCATCGAGTTCAATCAAGAGATCGCCCGCCTGCACCGCCTGCCCCTCGCGCACATGGATCGCCGCCACCGAAGCGGTTTCCAGCGGCTGCACCACCTTGGAGCGGGAATCCGGAATCAGTTTGCCCTGTGCGCCGGCGACGATATCGATGCGGCCGAACACCGCCCAGGCCAGCGCGATCACGGCGAACAGCAGAATCAACCCCATCGCGATGCGCGGCGCCGGATGCACCGGAGTTTCCTGGAGCGACAGCGCCGCCGGCAGGAAGGCGGCTTCATGGCGTTTG
>JAURYL010000063.1 GCA_030653935.1 Pseudomonadota bacterium | reverse complement strand
TCGCGTGAAATAGTATCCATTTGGCGGGCGTTCGATGACTTTTAGAGAACTTCATCTTGCCAGAAATGGCACGCCCGCACCTCATAATTCGCCCCAGAATGCGAAAAATCAGACACGGTATCGGGGTTTTGCAAGTACCTCTAGTTAGTTGGGTATTAATGTAGTCGAGAAAGTTGTAAATTTCATCCCTTGCATTGATGTCACCCCAATTCAAGGTAATCATGGACAAAAGCAGATCTGACTTGCTAAGCTTCGTTCCACCCTCATTGGCGCGGACAAATATATCTAGCACCCTGTCATAATCTTGATCATGCTCTGTGTAATAGGCTATTACCTCATCCTCGTGAACTGCTTTGTAGAGCCTCTCAATATTCCTTTCAAACAATCTTTTCGTTGTTCTGCTCTGAGTTATTGTAGGTAGTTCGTTCTCCACAACTACATCAATATATGTCTCCAATTTCCTTATCTCGTCAAAATCAAGTATTTTGCCAACGGGAAACCAGTAATTGTCTTCATCTTTGCGCGGCACTCTCTCTGGCAACATAAATGCGAACTTGTAATATATTCCAGATTCTGGGTCTTCGCTTTCAGTGTATGGGTCTGCGAGCAAATTTAAGTGCAAGCTATAGCGATCTGGTGATTTCTTTTGACGCCCTTGCTTTCGAATAGCGTACGTTCCTTTTAGTCCAATCATTAGAGATGTGAGACGCTGCTGGCCGTCCAAAACAAGGGTGCAATTTTGTATGCCATGCGTGCTAGCTATCTGATTATGGACGCCACCCAGCTTGAATGCGTCTATGAACTTATATATCTCCCAATTCTCCCTATTTTCTGGATTGAGATCCCAGAATAGGAATGAACTTATCGGGTACCCTCGCATTATTGAATCGAACAACTGAATAATCTGCTCTGGCTTCCAGACATACTCCCTCTGTATCGCGGGGAGAAAGTATTCTCTATTTATCCTGCCAACAGCTGTAGAGATCGTTTCAGATCTATAGCTCATGATTGTCCTCTATTCATTTGTTTTTAATGACTACATCTTCTGTCAGAATTGTTGATGTCATCTCCAGCCAAACATCGTCCCTATATTCAATCAGTGCGCCCCCAACCAATAACACACGCTTGGTATAAGTTTTGATGGCTCTTGGTGCAACATTTACGTCAACAGCAAAACAAAGCACCATGTAAGACTTGGCACCATTCTTGATTCGCTCGACGTGTTGTAAACGCTCGTTCCATCCAAGGTCGCCGGGCTTGTCCTTGAAATGTTCATATGCAGTCACTCGAATATAGCGGCGCTCGCCAAGGGTGATTTTCTGGTCATCCCATACACGCAGAAAGACCGCACCATCTTCGGACCGAACCGCACCCCACGACCAGCGCACATTCGAAAGTGGTGCGCCAAGTGATACGAACAATTCAGACAGGCTCATCATTTTTCCTTTAACGACATCACCAAAGTCATCGGTCTCGAAGGCGAGGCTACAAAGCCGTGGTATTCATAAAACGCCTTGGATTCATCCGACAAGGCATGCACGAGCAAGCCACGAATACCAAGGATAGAGACTAAAGGGGCCAGAGACTAAAGGGGCCAGGGACGCGAACTAATGCGTATTCAGCCGCTTCAAACCATGTGCTACCAAGAAAGGTGAATTAGTAGTGCACCGCCTTGATCTTGGAAAATCGTTTTGATTGGCCGGTGGCATGTTATTTCCCCTTCAGCATTTAAACGGCGTATTCCAGTCAAATGTTCAGTGGTAATGCAGCAGCCGCAGAATATAAACGAATCTGGTGCCGAATCAGGCACGGCATCGCAAAAATGAGCAAGTGCTTCAGCATGGCAAGTCGCAATGTCCTCGTGGTATTCGCCACTTCCGGAAAGATGCGATATCGCCAATTTTTTCGCGCCCCAATGCTTGCAGGCAAAATTAATCGCCTCATAACTTACGTTGTAATAATAGCCCCGGTATGGGCCATGACAGCGGACAGAAGCGGGGAACTGTAGATAGCTTTCCGTATTTGCTCCAGGGGCAAGGATTATTCCTTTCAGCAGACCATTCTTATTTCTACTGCCTAGCGCCACTAAAGTAACCTGCTTGTTTTCGAACCTATTCCAGTTCGCCAAACGCCTAATTTCATCGTCAGGTATCCCAAGATCGGAAGCAAAAAACTTTCGTGAAGCACCAAGCGGAGAAAACCCATCTTCTGTTGAAACGATGCCGACATCTGCTTCGCCACTTTCGGCAAGCTCTTGGAAAAGGTGCCGGAAGTCGTAGCCAATAGCCGTGTGATGCCCGTGCTTTGATTGGAGATTTGCGAATAGCTGCATTTGCATCTCCCTATGCGAGCCAATTGTCCACAAGCAACCCTTCCACCCAGGAAAACTCACCAACATTGTCCGTGACCAGAACCGCGCCAAGTGCCTGTGCAGCGTGGCGTAAAGGTGCGTGGTCAAGAATACTGTTGCCGTTCTTCATCACCATGTGGACAACTCCTTCTCGAATGAATCAAGGGCACCGGGATGCCCCTTCGAATTCATCACAAAATCAAGCAATCACCCAATTCTCTACAACCAAACCCGGAACCCGTTGAAACTCGCGCTCGTTGTTGGTAACCACAACCCACCCCTCGGCGCGGGCATGCGCGGCAATCCATAGATCGTTATTGCCGATGGGTTGCCCATTTTTTTGCAGTTCGGCGCGGATTTCACCGTAATGCTCCGCAGCCGCTATCGGCAGGGGGCAAACCTCGATCCGTGAGCGAAGTTGTTGAATGGCTGCGTGTGCCTTCGCTTTGGACTGACTCTTTTCGGCGCCAAAGCGTAACTCGCCAAAGGTGACCACCGACATGGCTAGGTCGCTGGCGGCTTGGCGGGCGAAGCGTTCACGGACGGCAGGCGGGTTGTGCTTGGCGATGTAGATACAGGTGTTGGTATCAAGCAGGTAACGCACAGCCATCAGATCGACTCCCGTTCCTGCGGCGGGGTGTCGTTGCGGCCATCGGCCATGAAATCGGCGGGCAAGTCGGCCAGTGCGTCAAAAATCAGCACGGCGCTCTCCGGCATGGGGCGTAGAACGATTTCGTCGCCACGCCGAAAAATCTCGACCTGATCGACATCCAGACGAAACTCCTTGGGTAGCCGTACTGCCTGGCTGTTGCCGGATTGAAAAACGCGGGCGTGTTGCATGTGTGCTCCCATTTCAAAATGTATATACGTGTTGTTTATATACCGAAATCAAAGGGGCCAGGGTCGCAATTTTCTTCATCAAGATAAAATACAACTCCAACCTCCATAACTTCTCGAATACCGCTTGCTCAATCCAGATTGACATCGTCCACGGGCAGGTCGGGCGGCGCTTCAATGTCCATGCCACCTTCGCTCCAGATTGCTTGAAACAAGTCCGCCGCGCAAAGCCCGGTTTGCGGCGCCATGTGTGCCGCCGGTTCTCCCGATAGTGCTGGATTCGGGGCTATCGAGAATTCAGCCGGCCGCTTCATCAATCGTTCATCCGCAGGTTGATCGAGCAGCGCGTCTTCGGCAGCCCGGCGGGCGGCGTCGATCATGAATTCCGAGCGGGACTTGCCCTGGCTTTGCGCGGCCCAGTCAATCAGGTTGCGGATGTCTTCACGGACTCGGAGGTTGACCGCGCGGGTGGCAGGCTGGCTTGCGGTCGTGGCTGTGGGGCGCTTGGTCATCTGTACACCTCTTTCCGATTGCCGATCTGCACGACAAGGACGCGCAGTCGACCATCCTGGATGTCGCAAATGATTCGATATTCACCCACCCGATAGCGCCAGAAGTTGCCCAGCGGCCCGGTCAAAGCCTTGCCTGCGCCTCTGGGGTTCTGTGCATGGGCAATGCGTTCATCCAGGTAATCGAGGATTCGGCGCGCAGCTTGTGGGTCGAGTTTGCGAAGCTGCTTCTTCGCGGTCTCGGCGTAGTCAATTGTCCAGGCCAAGGTCATTCCTTACGTCGGACGCAGAGAAGACAGGTTCTTGACCGCTGCGTACCCGGTCGAGGACTTCTGCCGCAAGGTAGTAGTCCTCCATTTCCTCCAGCCCGCTCTCGATAATTTGCCGAAGATAGTAGGCCTTGGTGCGGCCGGTTTGCGTTGCCAGGAAATCGAGCCGCTGTTCGACTTCAGGGGTGAGACGGATTGAAGTTGCCATGTGATGCACTCCTGTGAAATACACGTATTCAATGTATCACGCTGACGTTGCCACTGGCTTCACCCGCTACCCAGCACAACAGATTCACCAAGGCCATCTGTTCAACCGTGTTGCATTTCACCGTCAGCAAATCCGATTTGAAAAAACAGGCACAGGTCCATATCCCCCGGATCAGGCTTTGACGGTATGCAGGCGCAGCATCAATGTCATCGGGTGCTGCGGCGATTCCTGGAAGCCGTAGTGCGCGTAGAACTGCCTGGCTTGTTCATGGAGTGCATGAACCAGCAATGCGCGAACTCCGGTGTTCCGTGATACGGCGATGGCGCGATTCACCGCATCCTGCAGCATGGCCGCACCCAGCTTGATGCCCTGTGCTCGGCGATCTACAGCCAGCCTGCCAAGCACCATGACAGGAACCGGATCAGGCATATTGCGACGAACCGCGCTGGTTGCCAGTTGATGGGAGACCGCACCAGCAGCCATGGCGTAATAGCCACGCACCCGATTTTCCTCATCGACGACCACAAATGTTCTGCTGGCACCGCTGAACTGGTTGTTCATTGCCCGGCGTTTGAGCCAGTCATCCAGGACATGTTCACCACACTCGAAATCGTTCAACAAGTGCGTGGCAGCAAGCGGCTGCGGTACCGATAGCATCAAGCTCATGCTTGATTGACTTCCCACGGCGCTTTGACCGCCATCAGTCGTTGAAGACCCTCATTGGCAGTTGGTGGCGCGTCAAGCATGGCGGTGAACTGCTGGAACTTTTCCGTATCCAGACCGAAGAACACCTGATCGAGCAACACCGATTGGGCGCGCTCGCACGCGGCTTCCAGCATGAAGTCCGAACGGTTTTTGCCTAGCAGGTTGGCGGCGTGATCAATGAGATCACGCTGCTCCGGCAAGGCGCGTAAGTTGATGGCGGCAGCACGCATGGCGATCCTCTCTCGTAAATACAATAGCTACACGGATGATAAAATTCGTATAGCAGTTGTCAACACAAAAAACCATTGGAAGCTGATTGACAGCCCAAACCAAGGTCTTTTCTCATGTCGGCGGCGGAGAAGACAGGTTCTTGCCCACTACGAACCCGATCAAGGACTTCCGCCGCAAGGTAGTCGTCCTCAATTTCTTCCAGTCCGCTCTCGATGATTTGCCGAAGGCGATAGGCTTTGGCGCGCCCAGCACAACAAATTCACCAGCGCCATCTGCTCCACCGTGTTGCATTTCACCGTCAGCAAATCCGGGCTGGCGACGACGATGGCGAGGCAGGCTTCACAGATTTCAACGCTCCATTCTCAACAACCTTCGTACCAGCACGGTTTTCATGTCCTGGCGGGTATCGACAACGATATGCACATAGAGGGTTGTCTGCCGCATTTCGTAGATGATTCTGTTTTTTCCAGCAATGACCTGGCGGTATTGGGCCAGGTTGATGTGTTGCAACTCATCTGGAATTGAGCCGCTGAACGGGAAGGATTTCAGGTTGTTGATAGCGGCTTTCAAGTTGTCGTAGCTGTCTTGCCAGACAGTCATGCCAAAATTCTTCACCAGATACCGCTTTAAATCCCGCAAATCCTGTTCAGCAGACTTCAGGATGACGACTGCGTATTTCATTCCTGATCTTCTTTTTCCAGGCTGGCAAAGACTTCATCCGCTGGGCGAAATTCCCCCGCCTCGATCTGTTTGTTGCCCATTGCCAATAGTTTCAGCAAGGCCAGCGTTTCTTCCTGCTCTTCCCAGGTCTTGATGTCCATCACCACCATTTTCGCTTCGCCATTCTGGGTTACCAGCATGGGCTCCCTGCTCTCCGTGAGGGTTTTGACGATCTCGGCGGTGTGGCTTTTCAGGTAGGAGATGGGTTTGATCTGGGTGGCGTAGTTCATGTCGGGCGCTCGTGGGATAGGGTGTGGACTGAATGTAGTCCATATAAAGTCATGTCACAACAACCTGATCTGTGGACGATTCCGCCACCCAGCACAACAAATTCACCAGCGCCATCTGTTCCACCGTGTTGCATTTCACCGTCAGCAAATCCGGGCTGGCGACGACGATGGCGAGGCATTGGGCGCGGGAGATGGCGACGTTGAGGCGGTTCTTGGAGAACAGAAAGCCGATGTCGCGCGGCAGATCGTCTTCGCTGGAAGTGGCCATGGAGACGATGACCACAGGGGCTTCCTGGCCCTGGAATTTGTCGACGGTGCCGGCGCGCGCGCCGGCCGGCAGGGCTTGCTTGAGTAGGTTGACCTGCATGTTGTAGGGGGCGACGACGAGGATGTCATTCAGGCCGATGCGGTGCTTTTTGCCGTGGCGGTCGATGTGGTGCTGGTGCAGCAGGGTGTCGAACAGGGTGCGGATGCGGTCGGCTTCTTCCGGGCTTTTCTGGCTGTTGCCGGTGTGGGTGACGGGGAGGAAGCGGATGCCGGTTTCGGTGAAGATGGGGTCGGGCTTGGTCTCGCCTGTGCTAAATCCCCCCCGGCCCCCCTTTTTCAAAGGGGGGAGCACTACGATGCGTTGATGGCTGTTGTCCGCTTCCGGGTGCAGGCGGCCGTCGTACACGGCATCTGAGATGAATTGGCAGACGGCGGGGGCCATGCGCCAGCTAGTGGGCAGGAAGATGCCCCGTTCCGGGGCGACGGTGGCGCGGCTGTCGAGCAGGTATTCCAGGCCGGATTCGCCGGAATGGCCGGGGTGGACGCCCTGGGTGGGTTGACCGAGTTGCATCGGGTCGCCGAGCAGGACGAGGTTGCGGGCGCAGGTGCCCAGAGCGAGCAGGTTGGCCAGCGCCACCTGGCCGGCTTCGTCGACGAAGAGATAGTCGAAGGTCTGGTCGAATTCTGCCTTGCTGAACAGCCAGGCGGTGCCGGCCACCAGTTGATCGGTGTCGCCGATGCCGTCCGCACTGTCTTCATTGCGGATGAAGGTGCCGTCGAAGTAGCTGTCCGGGTTGCGGCTGCTGGCTTTTTTGGCGCCCGTGAAGCTCAGTCCCTGCGCAAGCGCGACTTTCTCCACGCCGGTCAGCAGATTGTGGATGGCTTTGTGGCTATTGGAGGCGATGGCGATGCGTTTGCCGCGTTTGAGCAGATCGACAATCACGCGCGAGCCGGTCCAGGTCTTGCCGGCACCGGGAGGCCCCTGGATGAACAGGTGGCTGTGATCGAGGCCGGCTGCGGCTGCGATGATTTCGGGCAATTCTGCGGCGGCGGAAACAATAGCGCTGCCTGGGGTGCGACCGGCAATCTGCGGCAATTTGCGCCAGAGCACCGATTCCAGCGCGCGGTAACGCTGATCGCCCGCGATCAGGCTGTCGGCGACGCGTCTGAGCGCGGCTTTCTGGTCTTCTGTGCTGAACGGGCTACCCGGCCCGATGGACAGCGTTTCGGGTTGCGGGCGTTTGGCAGCAACGCGCAGGATGGCGTGACGATTGTCTTCATCCAGCGTGAGTTCGCCCAGCGCTTCACCGTTGGCGGCGTTGGTTACCGGGTCGCCGGTTTTCAGTTTGGTTTCCTGTTCCGGGTAGCGATAGGTGTAGATGACTGAGCGCTTGTCGGGCCGGGGCGGGTTGGCTGGGTCCCAGACCAAGCCGGCCAGGCATTCGGCATCTTCCAGCAAGGCTTCATCGCTCATTTCCATACGCGCGAACATCGCCCACCACTGCGGCTTGGCTTCGCGGCGATGGAAATCGAGAAGTTGATAGGCGAGTTCGCTGGCGTGGCCATCGTCGTCCCATTCCGAGGGGTCTTCCGGCAGGTGGCCAAGCAGCGCCTGGCGATAGGCTTCAAGCTGGATATCCCATGGCTTGGCGGCGGTTTCGTCCGCTTCAGGTTCCTCTACGCGACAGGCCCAAGGCAACGATTCGGGACGCAGGCGCAACAGCCAGTCGCGCAATTGCCAGGTGGAGCGGCAGTCGTCCTCGTTGTAGGCGCGGATGTCGGCCAGCAATTGCGCCTCGCCGGTTTCCTTCCAGCGCTCGTACCAGACGATGGATGCGCCGGCGCTTTTCACCTCGCCGGCGCGCTGCTCGGCGTAGAAGGCTTCCAGGTTCTTGATCGAATAGCGCGGCTCGGAAACGCGCAGCCCCTCGCGTACCACCTTGTACAGATCAATCAGGTTGCCGGCGCGCAGCAGATAATCGACAGCCGCCTCACGCGTGCCGTGCAGCGACATCAATCGCTTCAGCGCGGTCTCTTCATAGGCGGCGTAGTGGTAGATGTGCGCGGCCGGATGGCGTTTGAGGTGCTGCATGGCGAAGTCGATGAAGGCTTCGAAGGCGCGCCGTTCCTCGGCGCGGTTGTGCGCCCAGAAATCGTGAAAGTGAAACGTGCCGCGCTCGATGACGCCAACGCCGAACAGGTATTCCAGACCACCGGCCTCAAAGGGATCGCCTTCCATGTCGAAGAACAGATCGCCCTTGTCCGGCCGGGGCAGGCGGGCAAAACCGCGCGCGGGTTCGAGCGGCAGTAGTTCATGCCGGTTTTCGCCGGTGTCGCGCTTGTGGCGTTGCAGCCGGGCTTGCTGGCGCAGTCGGCCCAGGGTGTCGGGATGCAATTTGGCGATGCGGGCGCTGTCGTCCAGATCGGCCAGCGCCGCCAGCGTAGCGATGCCGGCTGCCTGCAATTTGCGGATTTGCACGCGGCTGATGTTGGCCACTTGCGACAGGTGATCGTCTTCCAGGCGTTTCTGTTCGCAGGCTTCGCGCCAGTGGCATAGGCCGCAGCGCGTTACCGGATCGGGGCAAGTCAGTTTTTCAGTCTGCCCGATGAAGACCAGATAGCGCTGCCGCAGCGTGGTGAAGTAGGCCAGATAGTCGGCGGTGCGGTAACTGCGCTCGCTGCCATCACCAAAATACAGATGCACCCGCTCCGGCGTGCGGCCTTGCGCCTGATGCAACAGGTTGGCGTAAAAGCAGAGCTGAATCAAAAACTTGGCTTTGGGCGAGCGGGCCAGCTTGGTGTCGGCCACTTCGTAATGCCAATCGCCCAGATTCGATGCGCCCGGCACGCGAACCAGGAAATCGGCATAGCCGGCAAAGGCATCGTGTCGCAAAGCCGCCTGATAAATCACCTCGTCACCGCGCCGCATCGCTTCCAGCGTCGCCGCCACTGCCGCATCCAGATTGCCTGGGCCGGCTTTCAGGTCGGTGACCTGACGGCCAGCGTGCAGCAAGCGTTGCAGATAGCGTTCTTCGTGAGCGAAACCGTGCGCCTGCACCAACTGCGTTTCATCGTCGTCCGCCGTGCGCGCAGGCGCGGTTTCGGGGTGGAGCAGCGCCTGAAGATCGAGCGCGGTCAGGTGCTCGCAATCGAGGAAGTTGGCGAGGTCGGAGGCGGAGTGGAGAAGCTGGCTGTCAAGAAGGCGCATGGAATGGTCTATCGAAAGAATTCATATCATGACTGCGGAACGCCCGATTTCGCTGCCATTTCAGACGTTCATTCAATCATCCATGTACGCCGCTTGTGGGTCGTTTACTTGACTGACCGTAAGTACCGCTTTTCAACAATGAATCTACCGGTTCACTCCGCCGCCGAACCTTTCCGTATTCGCATCCGTTTCAGATACCGGTTTACTCCGCCCCCCACGCCTTCAGAAACTCGAACCAGTGCTCGGCGCCGATTTCTTCCAGACTGGAACGCACCAGGGCGATTTCCTGTTCGTATTGGGCGGCATTCAGGACGCCACGCATGCGTTGGAAGCGGAGATAGACCAGATAGGTGTTGACCACGTCGGTTTCGCAGTAGTCGCGGATGGCGGCGATTTCACCGCGTTCGTAGGCGGGCCAGACGGCGGAGCCGTCCATGCCGAGTTTGCCGGGAAAGCCGTAGAGCTTGGCGAGGTCGTCCAGCGGCGCGTTGGCGCGGCCGGAAAACATGGCGATCACGTCCATCAGGTCGAGATGGCGGGTGTGATAGCGGTTGAGGTAGTTGTTGTATTTGAAATCGCGGTTGTCGTCGCCCCAATCCCAATACTTCGGCGCGGTGACGTTATGCAGCATGGCGCGGTAGTGCAGCACCGGCAGATCGAAGCCGCCGCCGTTCCAGCTCACCAGTTGCGGGGTGTATTTCTCGACGCCGTCGAAGAAGCGCTGGATGATCTGCCCTTCATCGGCATCCGGCTCGGAGAGCGAGAACACGCGGAAGCGGTCGCCCTCGCGCAGGGTGCAGGAAATGGTGACCACGCGTTGCAGATAGTGCTGTAAAAAATCGGAGCCGCCGGTCTGCTGGCGGCGCATCAGGAAGGCCATTTCACCGACTTCATGGTCGCTGGCTTCCGGGCCGACATTGTGGAGTCGACGCAACCCGGCGATGTCGGGAATGGTTTCGATATCGAAGACGAGGACGGGGGTCATGGCAGTGGCGCGTAAAATTCGGGCAATTCTATCCGCTTTGCCCCCTCCACTTCTCCCGCCGCTTTCCCATGCAAACCCGCTGGCATTTTTCCGACTCCGATTCAACCTGGCTGACCGAGGCGCTGGCCTTTGTCGCCCGCGCGGAACAGGAGGCTGTGGCGGCGCGCGGCGAGTTCCATATCGTGCTGGCCGGCGGCAACACGCCGCGTGTCGTTTACGAGGCGTTGGCGCGGCAGGCGCATGACTGGCCGCGCTGGCAGGTCTGGTTCGGCGATGAACGCTGTTTGCCGGTCGAGCACCCGGAGCGCAACAGCCTGGCCGCGCGCGCGTTGTTTGAGCGTATCGAGGCTTCGGCCACGGGCGTAAATCCTCCCCAGCCCCCCTTTGAGAAAGGGGGGAGTGACCAGGTACACACCATTCCCGCCGAACGTGGCGCGCACGTCGCCGCCGCTGCTTATGCGGAGGCACTGGCCGGCATCGGCGATTTCGATCTGGTCATCCTCGGCCTGGGCGAAGACGGCCATACCGCCAGCCTCTTTCCTGGCCACACTCCCGGCCATGTTCCCGAGCGGGAAGCAGATGCCCTGGCGGTATTCGACGCGCCGAAACCGCCGCCCGAGCGGGTGAGCCTTTCCGCCGACCGCCTGTCGCGCGCCCGCCATGTCCTGTTTCTGGTGAGCGGCGTCGGCAAGCGCGATGCGCTGCAACGCTGGCATCAGGGCGAACCCATTCCCGCCGCGACCATCCAACCCGAAGCCGGGGTGGATGTGTTGCTGGCCCCCGATCTTTCAACTGCTGGAGTCTTCCCATGAAAACCAGATTGCTCGCCATCGCGGCGCTCGCATTCATCTCAACTGTGCAAGCGGCGGAGGAACGCCGTTCCACCGCCGCCGATCAAACCGCCCTGGCGGTAACCATCTACAACGGCGACCTGGCGCTGGTGAAGGATGCCCGCCGGGTCAAGCTCAATGGCGGCGAGAACCTGCTCGCCTGGCGCGAAGTGTCGGCGCGGATGCAGCCGGAGACCGCGCTGTTGCGCAGTCTCGACGGTCGCCGTCTGACCCTGCTGGAACAGAACTTCGATTTCGACCTGCTCACGCCGCAGAAAATGCTGGAGAAATCCGTCGGCGAGGCCGTGCGGGTCATCCGCACGCAGCCGGTCACCGGCATCGAGTACGCCGAGAATGCCCGCGTGGTGGCGGCCAATGAGGGCGTGGTGTTGCAGTTCGCCGACCGCGTCGAGACGGGCAACCTCAGTGGAACTCCCGGCCGCATCGTTTTTTCCCGGGTACCGTCCGACCTGCGCGACCACCCTACCCTGTCGATGCTGTTCCGCACCGATGCGCCCGCCACCACCACCTCTGCGTACCAACAAAGCGGCACCGAGCATGGCCTGGAGCTGTCGTATCTCACCGGCGGCCTGACCTGGAAGGCCGATTACGTCGCAGAATTGTCCGCCAAGGAAGACAGCATCGACCTCAATGGCTGGGTCACCCTCACCAATACCAGCGGCGCCAGCTACCCCAACGCCCGCCTGCAACTGGTGGCCGGCGAGGTAAACCGCGCGCAACCTGAACGCGGCCGCGCGCCGATGATGATGATGAAGACCCTGGCGATGGCCGATTCCGCCCCGCAAATGCAGGAGGAAAGCCTGTTCGAATACCACCTTTACACCCTGGACCGGAACACCACTCTGGGCGACCGGCAGACCAAACAGGTGGCCCTGCTCTCGGCGCAGAAAGTGGCGGTGAACAAGGAATTCCGCCTGGTTGGCGGCGACTGGTATTACCACAGCCAGCAAGGCGAACTGGGCAAGAAGATGAAGCCCGCCGTGTTCATGGAGTTTGCCAACCAGGGCGACAACCTGGGCGTGCCGTTACCCAAGGGCGTGGTGCGGGTCTACAAGAAGGATAGTGCCGGACGCGCGCAATTCATCGGCGAAGACCGCATCGACCACACCGCCAAGGGCGAGACGGTGAAGCTGAAACTAGGCGAGGCTTTCGACATCACCGCCGACAAGAAGCAGACCGACTTCCAGAGGCTGGCCGCCGGCTTCAACGCCCGTGGCGGCGTCATCGAATCCGGCTACCAGATGGAAATCCGCAACGCCAAACGCGAGAAGATCATGGTCACGGTGATCGAGAGCGTGCCGGGTGAATGGCAGATGGTTCAGGAAAGCCACCCCCACAAGAAGGAAAGTGCCAACAGCGTCGTCTGGGAAGTGCCGGTGCCGGCCGAAGGCAAGGCCGTGCTGAACTGGCGGGTGCGGGTGAAGTATTGAGCGGGAGGCGCTTTTGTAGCGCCGGCTTCCAGCCGGCTCTTTTCAACGACGCCGGCAGGGATGCCGGCGCTGACAATCATGTCTCGATGGACACCCCCGACGATGAAACCAGACAGTAGGAGCGTCCGCTTGCGGCGCGAAAACGAGCGTGCGTGGAATTTCGCCCCGAAAGCGGACGCTCCTACGGGACGTATTTCGCGTTAAAGGAGCGCGGCATGCATAGCGAGGCGCACATCGTCACCGCGTTGGCCAACTACGGCTGGTGCGTGGTTCCCGGATTCCTGCCCGAAGCCGAGACGGCGGCGATCCGCGCGGAATGTATGCAAGCGCATGCGGCCGGGACCTTCCACGCAGCCGGCACCGGGCGTGGTCAGGCACAGGTGCGCTCGGAAGTCCGCGGCGACCATGTGCTGTGGCTGGATGACACGAATACCGGCCCGGCATTGCACGAGTTGCTCGACCAGTTCGAATCCCTGCGCCAGGCGGTGAATCAGGAACTGTTCCTCGGCCTGTTCGACCTGGAAACGCATTTCGCCGTGTATCCACCAGGCGCCGGCTACCAGCGCCATCTCGACCGTTTCCGCGACGATGACCGGCGCAGCCTGACGGTTATCCTCTACCTCAATGAGCCGGACTGGCGCGAGGAGGACGGCGGCCAACTCCAGTTCTGGCCCGACCCGGAGGCCGCGCCGCTGGAAATTCAGCCGGCCGGCGGCACCCTGGTGACCTTTCTTTCCGACCGCTTCTGGCATGAAGTCCTGCCCGCCAACCGCCAACGACTCTCACTGACCGGATGGTTTCGGCGGCGCTGAGGGCTCGGCGGAAGGGGCAGGTTCCCAGCTGCCATGGTCAAAATCTCCATGACGCTGGAGCGTCAACCAACCGTTCCCACGCTGGAGCGTGGGAACCAGGCAACTGATCAGAACGGCACGTCGTCGTCGTCGATCTCGGAAAAACTGCTGGAACCACTTCCGGCCGGTGTGGCGCCGGTGGGGGGGGCGTCGGCGCGAACCACGGTTTCACGCAGGTTGGTGACCATTTTTTCCAGGGCCTGTCCGGAACGTTTGCCGGAGATGATCTCGGAAGGCGTGCTGCGATCACTGGGATCGAAAAACTGGACGATCTTCATGCTGACGTAGGTCTTGCCTTCCCACTCGCGCTCCTCGCGCTGCAACAGGATGCCGATGGGTTTGTTCATCAGCGCCGGGAAGGTTTGCGCTTCGGTCGGCGCCATCATGCCGCTGGCGGTGTTCCATTCGTCGATCGTTTCCGTGGTGGATTCGATGTTTTTTACATCCAGGCAAGCCATCAGCGCCGAGAGCAGGCTGAACGGGTATTCGATCTTCTCGCCGTTGGCGCGGGCGACCCATAGCGTCAGGTAGCGCGCCACCCGCCCGTCGTCCGCCTCGAAGTTGAATTCGATGCCCTGGGTACCGGTCTTGGCGGTGCGTTCCTTGGCCATGGTGAGACGGCCGATGTAGGCGCCCGAAGTTTCGATGCGGCCGCCGAAGTTGGTTTCCGGCTGCACGGCGAGCTGGTCATCACGGGTATAGCTGGTCATGGGGGGTGTCCTCCTGCTTGGTTGGATGTGCGAAGTCCGCTTTATCGCGGCTCAAAGAAAAACCTGCAACAACTCATTGAGAAAACGCCGGCCGGTCGCGCTAGGACGCACGTTATGCAGTGTTCTCAGCAGCAGGTTCCGGCGTTCCGCATCCGCCAATCCAGCCTCGGCGGCGGCGATGGAGAGCCCGGTGCGCGTCTCGAACAGGCGCGGGTCGAAGCCCTCGTTCAGACGCAGGGCATTCATCATGAATTCGAACACGCGGTCATCGCGGCCGAGTTCGCGCTTTTCCGAGACATGGCCGGCGGGGCTGCCCAATGAGGTTGCGAATACCGCGTCCATGTAGGCCTTTGGATGCTTGAGGCGCGCCTGGCGCTCGATGCGATCATGAAAACTCAGCTTGCCGTGGGCGCCGGCGCCGAGTCCGAGGTAGTCGCCGAAGGTCCAGTAGTTGAGATTGTGGCGGCAGCGTGCTCCTGGCCGCGCGAAGGCGGAGGTTTCGTAGTGCTCGTAGCCGGCGGCGCCGAGCAGCGCCTCGGCCTGAATCTGCATGTCGGCGGCAAGGTCGTCCTCGGGCAGGGCCGGCGGATGCGCCGCGAACGGGGTGTTGGGCTCCAGGGTGAGGTGATAGGCGGAGAGATGCGCCGGCCCCAGGCTCAGGGCGGTTTCCAGGTCGGCGCGCGCCTGTTCCAGGTTCTGCTCCGGCAACGCATACATCAGGTCAAGATTGACCGACTCGAACAGGGTAATGGCGGATTCGGCGGCCGCCCACGCCTCGCGCTGGTCATGAATACGGCCGAGCGCCTTCAGGTGTTCCGGGTTGAAGCTTTGAATGCCGAGCGAGAGACGGTTGACGCCCGCATCGCGATAGCCGCGAAAACGCGCCACCTCGAAGGTGCCGGGATTCGCTTCCAGGGTGATTTCCGCCAGGGGCGAGACGCGCAACAGGGTACGCAGCGTGGTGAGCAGGCGGTCGATGCCGGCGGGCGTGAACAGGCTGGGCGTGCCGCCACCGATGAACACGCTCGACACCTCCCGCCCCCAGACGTCGGGCAGCGCCCCTTCCAGATCGCGGGTGAGGGCATCGAGATAACGCGCTTCCGGAATTTCCTCGCGCTGGGCGTGCGAGTTGAAATCGCAGTACGGGCATTTACGCACGCACCAGGGAATATGGACGTAGACCGAGAGCGGCGCGACGGGTGGCGGGTTGAACAGGATTTCAGACATTCGATGCGAGGCGTAGGAGCGGACCGCGTCCGCGATTACAACGGTGGCGCGGACGCGGTCCGCTCCTACGCGCGGCGATTCAACTCAATTGCGCCAGCTTTTCCGCCAGCGCCCGCAACGCCTGGCCGCGATGGCTGATGCCGTTCTTGTCTTCCATGCTCATCTCGGCGCCGGTCTGGCCGAAGGCGGGCACCAGGAAATAGGGGTCGTAGCCGAAGCCGCCGGCGCCGCGCGGCTCGTCGATGATTTCGCCATGCCAGGCGCCCTCGGCGATGATCGGGGTGGGGTCGTCGGCGTAGCGCAGGTAGACCATCACGCAGTAGTAATGGGCGCGGCGGTTGGCCTGGCCTTGCAGTGCCTCGATCAGTTTCTGGTTGTTGCGCTCGTCCGACTTGGGATCACCGGCATAGCGAGCGGAATAGACGCCAGGGGCGCCGTTCAAAGCATCGACGCAGATGCCGGAGTCGTCCGCCAGCGCCGGCAGTCCGGTGTGGGCGGCGGCGTGGCGGGCCTTGGCGATGCAGTTTTCGACAAAGGTGACATACGGTTCCGGGCATTCCGGCACACCAAAGGCGGCCTGCGGCATAGCTTCCAGGCCCATCGGTTCGATGATGCGGGCGATCTCGCGCAGCTTGCCGGCGTTGTTCGAGGCGATGACGATCTTTTTCATGGGGACTCCTGTAGCGCCGGCGTCTCGCCGGCGTCTTTTAAATACAAATACGCCGGCGTGACGCCGGCGCTACATTCATGCCAACGTGGCCCGTTGCGCGGCCATCAGTTCGCGGATGCCTTTCTCGGCCAGATCGATCAGGGCATTGAGTTCGCTTCGGGTGAAAGCCACGCCTTCCGCCGTGCCCTGCACCTCGATCAGGCTGGCTTCGCCCAGCATCACCACGTTCATGTCGGTGTCGCAGGCGACGTCCTCGGCATAGTCGAGGTCGAGCACCGGCACGCCGTTCCAGATACCGACGGAAATGGCGGCGACCTGGTCGCGCATGACGTTGTTCGGTAGCTTCCCTTCACGTACCAGCCATTCCAGGGCGTCGTGCACCGCCACCCAGGCGCCGCTGATGCTGGCGGTACGGGTGCCGCCATCGGCCTGCAACACGTCGCAATCGACGTGGATGGTGCGTTCGCCGAGCTTTTCCAGATCGACGGCGGCGCGCAGTGAGCGGCCGATCAGACGCTGGATTTCCTGGGTGCGGCCGGACTGCTTGCCGCGCGCCGCCTCGCGGTCGCCGCGGGTGTGGGTGGCGCGCGGCAGCATGCCGTATTCGGCGGTGAGCCAGCCGGCGCCGCTGCCGCGCACGTGCGGCGGCACTTTTTCCAGGACGCTGGCGGTGCACAACACCTTGGTGTCGCCACATTCCACCAGCACGCTGCCTTCGGCATGCTTGGTGTAGTTGCGGGTCAGGCGCACGACGCGCAATTGGTCTGCCGCGCGGCCGGAGGGGCGCTGTATTTCAGTCATGAGATTTCCTTCAGGAGATTGGGTCGCGCCGTCCCAGGACGGTCTGGATTTCCGCGAGGGCGCGTTCAAGTTCGTAGTCGCTGCCGGCGAGTTCTTCCATTTCCTTGTTGCCGAGGCGTTTCAACTGGGTGGTAAAGCCGTCCAGGCCAAGGTCATCGGCCTGGACCAGTTCCTCGTCGTCGAATTTCTCCTCGCCGAAGCGCATGGCCACGGCGGAAAGATTGTCGGCGTACTGGCCGGCGCGGAATTCGGCATGGTCGAGCATGTTCTTCACCGCCCGCTCGAGCGGATAGGCGCGCAGGGTGGAGAGCATCTCCTGCGGGTTGAGTTCGCTCCAGACGCCATCGGTGCATGAATAAAGCACATCGCCTTCGTTCAACTTGACCGGATTTTCCAGCTCGATATCCGGCAGCATGTAGCCGCCGACGGAGTTGTAGAGCTTGTTGCGATCCGGATGCACGCCCATCTGATCCTCGTCGAGGAGGCCGTCGTCCACCAGTTGCTGCACGGCGGAATGGTCATGGGTGCGGAATTTGAGCGCGCGCCGATTGAAATGATAGAGCCGGGAATCACCGACATGCGCCCAGCAGGCGTGGCCCTTCTGCACCACACAGACGACGCAGGTGGTGCGCGGCGGCTCCGACAATTTGTGGCGCATGGCGTATTCGTTGATGGCGTCGTGAGCGGCATAGATGCCGTCCAGCAAAAACGAGGCCATGTCCGCCAGCAAGGGCTTGGCGCGGGCGTTGAACAGCCCGGTAATGACCTGAACCGTCAACTGCGAGGCGATTTCGCCGCGAGCGTGCCCCCCCATGCCGTCGGCCAGGACCATCAACAGGGCATCCGAGGTGTAGGCATAACCCACCCGGTCCTCGTTATAGGGGCGGCCACCACAACGGCTGGCCTGATAGACGACGTATTTCATACTCTTCTGCTTATGCGATCTTTAATCAATGCCAGCAAACTGGGCTTGTGTTCGCGCGAAATCTTGGCCATTTCTATGAGGCGTTTCTGCACTACGAACACACTTTGCGGGCGCTCCGTATAGTTGAGTTTGAGCATGGAGTCGATCAATTCCAGTAGTTCGCTGGAGAACAGCCCGGCGTGGGACTTGCTGACCGCGACCAACTTGTCCCTGTCCTGACGCTGGTCGGCCGGCGGCGGCGGCGCCTTCACGACACAGGCATAGAGGGTGGCGCCAACGCTGTAGATATCGGTCCATGGGCCCAGGCGTTCGCGCTGGCTGTATTGCTCGGGCGCGGCGAAGCCGGGCGTGTACATGGGTGAAGCGGCCTGAAAATCATAGGTCAGCGCGTGTCGGGCGGCGCCGAAGTCGATCAGCACGGGCGAGCCATCGGCGTGGATGTAAATGTTTGAGGGTTTGATATCGAGATGCAGGATCTTGTGGGCATGAACCTCGCGCAAACCATTGAGCAACTGCACAAAGACGCCGCGGATGAAGGACTCGCGCATGGGTTCCTTCAGGCTGGTGATGTGGCGTTGCAGGGTTTTTCCCTGCTCGAACTTCATCACCATGTAGACCGTTTCATTGGCGCGGAAGAAATTGGTCACCCGCACCACATTGGGATGGCGGATACCCGCCAGTGCCCTGCCCTCTTCGAAGAAGCACTTCATCCCGTAGCGGAAGGAGGCTTCCTTATCCTCCGCCAGCGGGTGCACCGTCCCCAGCCTGCCGCGCCCAACGACGCCGCCCGGTAGGTACTCCTTGATGGCCACAGCCAGCCCTTCCGGGTCATAAGCCAGGTACACCAGCGAAAAGCCGCCCCCACCGATGCGGCGATCGATCACGTATTCGCCCAACTGGTAATTCTGGGGCAGTGGCTCGGTGGATTGGAGTGCCATGTGTTCGGCTAAGGGGAGGGGTAAGATGCGCCGGTTTGAATTCAACGAAGGATAACCAAGATCGTGGCCTCCAAGAAGGAAACTCTACGCAGCATGACCGGCTATGCGGCAGAATCCGCCGATATTGCGGGTACCCAGGTCACCCTGGAACTCCGCGCGGTCAATTCGCGCTTTCTCGACCTGACATTTCGCATGGGTGAGGATTTCCGCGCAATGGAACCCGCCTTGCGTGAACGCATCACCAACCAGGTGAAGCGCGGCAAGCTCGAATGCCGTCTCAACCTCGCCGCGCGCCCCGACGCCGCATTGCCGACGGCCCTCAACAGCGCCCTGCTCGACCAGCTCGGCGCCCTGTCCGTTTCGGCGCGCCGCGCCTTTCCGGAAGCCTCCGCGCTCTCCGTCGCGGAAATCCTGCGCTGGCCCGGCATGCTGGGCGACAACAACCTGGATACCGAGGCCTTGCACGCCGGCACCCTGGCCATGCTCGAACGCGCCCTGACCCCATTCAATGCCAGCCGCGCCCGCGAGGGCGACAAACTGAAGGCCATCATCCTGGATCGCCTGCAAGGCATGCGGGAACACGTCGCCCGCATCCGTCCGCGCACCCCGGAAATCGTCGCCGCCTACCGTGACAAACTGCGGAAGCGCCTGGAAGAACTGCTGCCGACGCCGGATCACGACCGCATCCACCAGGAAGTCGCCCTGTTCGCGCAGAAGATCGACATCGACGAGGAGCTCGACCGCCTGCTCACCCACCTCGACGAAGTTGAACGCGTGCTCGACAACGGTGGCGCCGCCGGCAAGCGGCTGGATTTCCTGATGCAGGAACTCAACCGCGAGGCCAACACCCTGGGCTCGAAATCGGTTTCCCTGGAACTCACCCAGACCTCGGTTGAACTCAAGGTGCTGATCGAGCAGATGCGCGAACAAATTCAGAACATCGAGTAGCCCGAGTGGTTATGGGCAACCGGCCCGCCCGTCCAAGTGACGGGTTTTTCGATTCCAACTAAACTGACAGGTAGTTACACGGCGGGCACGCAACCGCCCGCCACCCCCTCAGACTAAACAAGGAGCACATCATGTCCGCCATTCGCCCCACACTGATCGCATTTGCCCTGATCGCAGCCCTCGGCGGCTGCGCCAGCCACCAGGTCATCGTCTCCGGCAACAAATCGGTTTCATACGAACATAACCCCGACGAACTGGCCAAGGTCGGCAAGCAAGCCATGGAGCACTGCGCCAAGCTCGGCAAGGAAGCAAAGCTGGACAACACCAGCTGCCCGTCGAAAAAGGTTTGTGTCACAACCTTCAGCTGCCTCGACAAATAACTCGGGCGATGCCTTGATAACCCGCTAACGCCACCTCATGTCCGGAAACCTGTTTATCGTCTCCGCCCCTTCCGGGGCGGGAAAATCCAGCTTGGTCACGGCCTTGCTGGAGCGCGATCCGGCGATTCGCCTGTCGATCTCCTACACGACACGGCCGCCTCGCCCGGGCGAGGTCGACGGCGTGCATTACCACTTCGTCGACCGCGGGCTGTTTCAAGAGCGACTGGAACGCGGCGAGTTTCTCGAAAGCGCCGAGGTCTACGGCAATTACTACGGCACCTCGCAGCCGTGGATCGAGTCCGAGCGCGCGGCCGGGCGCGACATCCTGCTGGAAATCGACTGGCAGGGCGCCGCCCAGGTGCGCCGTTTGGTCCCCGACGCCATTTCCATCTTCATCCTGCCGCCCTCCATCGAGGAACTGCGCCGCCGCCTGCAAGGGCGCGGCACGGACAGCGAGGAAGTGATCGCCCGGCGCATGGCGGCGGCGCGAGAAGACGTCTCGCACTGCCTGGAATTCGATTACCTGGTGGTCAACGACCAGTTCGACACCGCGCTGGAAGACCTCCTGGCGATCTCCAGAACGCATCGACTAGGAATCCACAGCCAGGAAAAGCGCTTGGCCGGTTTACTGCTGGATTTGTCGCTCTGAACTCACAAGCCCGGATAGGCATGTAGCGCCGGCAGAATCACGCCCACGGTTTTCTTGGTGCCATCGGCGAACTGCACGGTATGCGAGACGCATTTTCCGTCGAAGTAGACGTTGGCT
>JAURYL010000029.1 GCA_030653935.1 Pseudomonadota bacterium | reverse complement strand
CATCCTCGTCGCGCTTGCCACCCCCCCGGCTCGCCGCCGTCCTGGCTGACGCGCGCCACCCCTCCCCATCGACTTGCCGCCGCGCGGAGTGGGGGTGTTTCCAGTCGCCCTTCGGGCGCCTTCCAACACCCCCACTCCGCGACAGACCCCTCTCCTGAAGCAAATTCGTCGGCACCAGCCCCATAACCAGGGAGAACGCCTATATGCCCTTGCCGCCAGATTTACGCGGATTTGGATAGCCGTTCACACTCGATACCAGCATTGAGCATCAATGCACCGTAAGTATCGGCGTGGCCCTGTTCCTCAATCATGAAAGCGACCAGGACGACCTCTTTAATTGGGCTGATGCGGCCATGTATGAAGCCAAAGAGGCGGGACGCAATTCGATTCGGTTTTACGACTCAGACGGTTGAGTGGCCGCAGCCCGCTTGCCGGCATGACCCGCAGCCAGTTTCCCGCGCTTTATGACGGCTCCCAGCCCCGCAATCCTTCCCTAACCGTGGGGTAGCGCAGTCGGAAACGCAGTTCTTTTTTGATACGTCGATTCGACAAGCGCCGTGATTCGGTAAGGAAAGTGCGCATGGCCGGGGTGACGGCGGCGATGACTTGTTCGCGGGGCAGACGCGGGGGGCGCGGCAGGCCGAGGTGATCGGCGACCACGTCAAACCAGTCGCCCATTTTCAGGCCGCTGTCGTCCACGGCGTTGTAGAGGCGGTTGCGGCGTCCATGAAACAGCGTGGCGATGGCCAGGCGGGCGAGGTCGTCGGCGTGAATGTGGTTGGTGTGAACGTCGTCGGCGCTGACGATGGCGGGCAGGGCTTTCTTCACCCGTTCTTCCGGCATGCGGTTCTGCGCGTAGATGCCGGGGGCGCGCAGCAGACTGACCTGAGTGGCGCGCATACCGAAGCGGCGCAATTGCGCTTCGGCATCGGCGCGGCGGTGGGCACGGGGGTTGTTGGGCCGCGCCGGCCGGGTTTCCGACACCACCTCGCCGCCACAGTCGCCGTATACCCCGCTGGTGCTGATATAGATCAATTGGGATAGACTGCCGCGCCCAAGGGCGGCCAGCAGGCGACGGGTACGCGGATCGCGTTCCCCTTGCGCGGGTGGTGGCGCGAAATGCAACACCACATCGGCCAGGCCCGCCAGGCGCTTGAGGCTGGCTCGGTCATCGAGATCACCGAATAGGGGGGTTACACCGACGGCGCGCAGTGCCTCCGCGCGTTCTGGTGAACGAATCAAGCCATAAAGGCGGGCATGTCCCGCGAGCAGTCGCGCGGCGCGCAAGCCCACATCGCCGCAACCCACAATCAGGATACGCATCAGTTTTTCAGCACAGAGAGGAAATCGGAATGTCCCACCAGGTCACCATTCAGCCCAGCGGCCATCAGTTTACCGTCAACACCGGCGACACCCTGCTCGCCGCCGCGCTCAATGCCGGCTTTTCCCTGCCCTATGGCTGCCGCAATGGCGCCTGTGGTGCGTGCAAGGGCAAGGTTCTGGCGGGTGAAATCGACTACGGCAGTCACCAGGAAAGCGCGCTCTCGCCGGAAGACAAGGCGAAGGGCATGGCCCTTTTCTGTTGCGCGACGGCAAACAGCGATCTCAGCATCGAAGTCAAGGAAGTGGGGGCGGCCAAGGACGTGCCGGTGAGAACCCTGCCGTGCCGGGTGGAGCGCATGGAAAAGCTGGCCGATGACGTGATGGCCCTCTTTCTGAAACTGCCGGCCAACGAACGTTTGCAGTTCCTGCCCGGCCAGTACCTCGACTTCCTGCTCAAGGACGGGCAGCGGCGCAGCTTCTCCCTGGCCAACTCGCCGGAAGAGGATGGTCTGCTGGAACTGCATGTCCGCCATGTGGCGGGCGGTAAGTTCACCGAGCAGGTGTTCGGCACAATGAAAGCCAAGGACATCATGCGCATCAACGGCCCGCACGGCAGTTTCTTCCTGCGCGAGTCGGACAAGCCGGTGATCTTCGTCGCTGGCGGTACCGGCTTCGCGCCGATCAAGAGCATCCTGGCGCATGCCTTCCATCATGAGATCGACCGCCAGTTCGTGCTCTATTGGGGCGCGCGCGGCCCGCGCGACATTTATCAGGCGGAAGTTCCGGCGCAGTGGCAACAGCGGCACGCGCATTTCGACTTCATCCCGGTGCTCAGCCAACCTTCACCGGAAGACAACTGGCCGGGCCGCACCGGCTTCGTGCATGAAGCGGTACTGGCCGACTTCGCCGACCTCTCGGGCTACGAGGTTTACGCCTGCGGCGCGCCGCCCATGATCCAGGCGGCGCGGCGCGATTTCATGGCGCGTGGGCTACCGGAAGACGCCTTTTTCTCGGATTCCTTCGATTACCAGTAGGAGGGACCGCTTGCGGCCCGAATCTGGGAGGGACCGCTTGCGGCCCGAATCTGGGAGGGACCGCTTGCGGCCCGAATCTGGGAGGGTCCGCTTGCGGCCCGAATCTGGGAGGGACCGCCGGCAACCCCAGTGCCGCTTGCCGGAGCCATCGCGCCGCGAGCGGCGCTCCTACAGGAGCCCGCTTGCCACGGCGGGATGCGATCCGTATAATTCCCGACAGTTTTTGTCAACTTAGCCAGGGTATCGTCATGGACATGAAAGAACAGGTTCACCAGTTGGTCACCAGCAAGCCGGTCGTGTTGTACATGAAGGGCACACCGCAGTTTCCCCAGTGCGGTTTTTCCGCCAACGCGGCCAACATCCTCAAGGCCTGTGGCCTGACCGATTTCGTCGCGGTCAACGTGCTGTCGGACGACAACATCCGCATCGCCATCAAGGAATACGCCAACTGGCCGACCATTCCCCAGCTTTACATCGGCGGCCAGTTCATCGGCGGCTCCGACATCATGCGCGACCTCTACCAGACCGGCGAGCTACAGAAGCTGTTGACCGCTGCTCAGGCGAGCTGAGTTCAGCCCCGCCACATAAAAAAGCCGGCTTCGCGCCGGCTTTTTTATGTCCTGGTGTCATGACTCAACTACGACACGCCTCGCAACCGCTATCGCGTTTCAGGCGGATGGCGCGCCAATCAGCGGCAAGCGCATCGAACAACAACAGGCGGCCGGACAGGCTTTCGCCGATGCCGATCAGGAGTTTCAAGGCTTCCAACGCCTGCATCGCGCCCACCACGCCGACCAGGGGCGCGAACACACCAAACTCCGCGCAGCGCATTTCCGCGTCCTGGGCATGCTCGGGAAACAGGCAGGCGTAACAGGGTGCCGCATCATGACGGAGGTCGAATACCGCAACCTGTCCATCGAAACGCACCGCCGCGCCGGAGACCAGGGGCTTGCGGTGCAGCACGCAAGCACGGTTGACGGCATGGCGGGTGGCAAAGTTGTCGGAACAGTCGAGCACCACATCAGCGGCGGCGATGGCGGCATCGAGTTGTTCGCCTTCCAGGCGGACAGGCGTTTCAATCACCTGAACATCCGGATTCATCGCCCGCATTCGCCCAGCGGCGGAATGCGCCTTGTTTTGCCCAACACTGGCAAGGTTGTGGGCGATCTGGCGTTGCAGATTGGTGAGGTCAACCACATCGTGATCCGCCAGGGTAATGCGCCCGACACCAGCGGCGGCCAGGTAGAGCGCCACCGGCGAGCCGAGCCCGCCGGCACCGATGATCAGGGCATGCGCCGCCAGCAGGGCTTCCTGCCCGGCGATACCCACCTGATCAAGCAGAATGTGGCGGGAATAACGGAGGAGTTGGGAGTCGTTCAAGAGATAGTTCGCAGTTCGCAGTTGGCGGTTGGCGGTTGGCGGTTGGCAGCCCGGGGGATCGCCTCCCGCAAACTGCGAACTGCCGACTTGTTCTTATTTGTACTGCCGCCACTCGGTCGGCGTCTCGTCATGGTCGCCGTGCGGGTGCTTTTCCCAGGCCTCCATGGACGGCATGTACTTCTTGGTCTGCACCTCGGGCTTGTGCATGTTTTCCCGCTGCACATGCTCGCAGTAATAGACCAACGCCCGCTTGACCCGGATCAGCAAGGAAACTTCCAGGTGGAAACCCTGCTGGCTGAGCAGCGTTTCAATATCCTGGAGGCAGTGGTCGCTGATGCGGTAGGCGACTTGCAGCGCTAGCGGCCCGGTTCGGGAAACTTCCAGCCCCTGGATATCTGCGAGTACCCCCAGCGCCTGCTCGACCTGCGCCGGTGGCAAGGGATGAAAAACGACCTCCCGCAGCTTGTCGACGTCACAGGGCGCCGACACGGCTTACTCCTTGCGTCCCTGTAGCAGGTGGAGTCCCTTGAGCAGGATCAGCGCCTGATTGACCTGATAGTCATTCTTGCCGACGATCTCACCGGGTTCCAGGGCGGGTTTGCCCGTCTTGGCCTTATCGTCCTTGGCCTTCTCATCCTTGGACTTGTCGCCCTTGCTCTTGCCCTCCTTCGCCTCGGGTGGGACGGGTTCGACTTCCTTCTCATTGCCGTTGCTGAGGTGCCGCTCCAGATCCGCCTCGCGCACTTCCATCTTGGGCGCCTCACCGGTGGAAACGGTCGCCTCTTCGACGATGATGTCCGGGACGATACCCTTGGCCTGGATGGAACGTCCGTTCGGCGTGTAGTAACGGGCCGTGGTGAGCTTGATGGCGGTGCCGTTGTTGAGCGGCAGGATGGTCTGCACCGAGCCCTTGCCGAAAGTCTGGGTGCCAATGATCAAGGCGCGTTTGTGATCCTGCAGGGCGCCGGCGACGATTTCCGAGGCGGACGCGGAGCCGCCATTGACCAGCACCACCATGGGCACGGTCTTGATCCAGGCCGGCAGATTCTTCAGGTAGTCGCTCTCGCCGGGGCGCAGATAGTTTTCCCGCGAGTTGGTCAGGCGCATCTTCGCGTCTTCGGTGCGGCCGTCGGTGTAGACCACCAGATCACCCGTCTTGAGGAAGGCGCCGGAGACGGAGACGGCGGTATTGAGCAGGCCACCGGGATCATTGCGCAGGTCGAGGATCAGCCCCTTGAGCCCCCCCTTGTTCTGCTCACCCATGTCTTTCAGCGCCGCCACCAGATTTTCCCCGGAGTGCTCCTGGAACTGGGTGATTCGGACATAGCCGAAACCGGATTCGATCAGCTTGTACTTGACGCTTTTGATTTTGATGATCGCGCGGGTGATGACGATGGTGATCGGCTTGTTCTGACCCTTGCGGATGATGGTGAGGGTGATGTCGGTGCCTGGCTTGCCGCGCATGCGCTTGACCGCATCGTTCAAGGTCATGCCCTTGACCGGGGTTTCATCCAGTTTGATGACCAGATCGCCACTCTTGACGCCGGCCTTGAAGGCGGGGGTGTCTTCGATCGGCGAGACCACCTTTACAAAGCCATCTTCCATGCCGACCTCGATTCCAAGGCCGCCAAACTCACCCTGGGTGCCGACCTGGAGCTCCTTGAAGGCCTCCTTGTCGAGATAGGCGGAATGTGGGTCCAGCCCGGAGAGCATGCCGTTGATGGCTTCGGTGATCAGCTTCTTGTCTTCCACCGGCTCGACGTAATCGCTCTTGATCTTGCCGAAGATTTCGCTGAAGGCGCGCAGATCCTCGATCGGCAGCGGCCCGGGATCGCGCGAGGCGGTGGCGGAATAGTTGAGGGTGAGCGCGGCGCCGATCAGGACGCCCATGCCCACCAGGCTGATTTTCTTGAGATTGCCGGCCATGTGTTGCCTCTGGCTATTTGAGATTGACCCAGGCTAATGGGTCGAAAGGTTTGCCCTGACGGCGCAGTTCGAAGTAGAGGCCGGGTTCATCCTGGCCTCCGGTGGCACCTACGGTAGCCACCACATCACCCGCGCGGACGGGGTCGCCCGGCTGTTTATACAAGCTTTCATTATTGCTGTACAGGCTGAGGAAACCGTCGCCGTGGTCGATGATCAGCAGGTTTCCGAAACCCCGCAGCCAGTCCGCGAAGGCCACCAGGCCACTCCCCACCGCGCGGACTTCCTGGCCCTGTCGGGCACGGATGAACAGGCCTTTCCAGGCTGGCCCGCCACCGTCGCGGCTCTGGCCGTATCGATGCAGGATTTCTCCCGCCACCGGCAGCGCGAGTTTGCCCTTGAGGCGGCCGAAGTCCAGCCCGGCAAGGCTTGCGTCGGCCACACGCTCCACTTTCTGGCCGGGTTTCGCGGCCACCTTCGGCTTCGCTGTTGCCGCGAGACGCGCCAACCGTTCGATCAAGCGAGCAAGACGCTGCTCATTGCGCACCAGCGTATCGATTTCCTTGCGCTGTTTGCGGATTTGCTTGGAAAGCTTGTACAGCACCTGCTGGCGCGCGCCCTTTTCGTCTTCCAGTGCCTTCTTTTGCGCGATGCGATCATTTCTGACCTGACTCAGGTCATCACGCTGTGCCTGGGCCTTCTCCTTGAGGGCATCCAGGCGCGCGAGTGATGTCTGGTAATCGTGAATGATGGCGGCGCGGGCGCGGCCGATGTAGCCGTAATACTCCAGGTTGCGCGCCACCTCGCCGGGGTTCTGGCCGTTGAGCATCAGCTTCATGGCGTCGCCGCCACCGCGCACATAGCGCTCACGCAGGAGCACGACCAGCCGTTTACGCTGGTCGACGATCTCCGCGCCCAAATCGCTGGTTTCCGCCTCAATCGTCTTGAGTTGGCGCGCGATGCGCCGTTGTCTGGCTTCCAGATCACGCAGGCTGCGCGCCACGTCGGAAATCCGGCGTTCCGAGCGTTTCAGGCCATCGGCCGCTTCCGCGCGGTCTTCGCTGGTCTGCTCCAGTTCCTGTTGCAGCGCTTCGATGCGGCCTCGCAACTCCTTGAGTTCATGCTGCCTGCCGCTTTCGGGCGCGGCAAATACCGCTGACGTCAGTGCAAGGAAAAGTAGAAGGGAGCGAATCAACGCGGCCGTGAACGCTGCTGAGCGCACTTCACTCGAATTCGATGAGCGGGTGACCGGTCATTTCCATCGGTTGCGGCAGATCCATCAACTTCAGCATGGTCGGCGCGATGTCTTCCAGCGCGCCGCTATGCTCCATGCGCGCGGGACGACCAATGTAGATGAAGGGCACCAGATTGATGGTGTGCGCGGTGTGTGGCTGGTTGGTGGTGAGGTCACGCATGGTCTCCGCATTGCCATGATCGGCGGTGATCAGCACTTCACCATTGATCGACTGCATCGCGGCCACCACTCGGCCCAAACAGGCATCGACCGTTTCCACCGCTTTGACGGCCGCATCCACCATCCCGGTATGCCCGACCATGTCGCAGTTGGCGTAATTACAGATGATGGCGTCGTACTTGCGGCTCTTGATCGCCTCGACCAATTTATCGGTCACCTCGAACGCACTCATCTCGGGTTTCATATCATAGGTCGCCACATGCGGCGACTTCACCATGATGCGATCCTCGCCCGGATAAACCGTTTCCTCGCCACCGTTGAAGAAGTAGGTGACATGCGGGTATTTCTCGGTCTCGGCAATACGTAACTGACGCAGACCCAGGTTGGCGATGTACTCGCCGAATCCGTTGCGCACGCGCTCAGGCGGAAAGGCGACCGGCACATCGAACTCTTCGCTGTAGCCGGTCAGCGTGCAGTAATTGGAAAGCTTAGGCACATATTCACGTTCGAAACCGCTGAACCCCGTTTCGATAAAAGCCTTGGTGATCTCACGGGCGCGGTCGGAGCGGAAATTCATGAACACGATGGCATCGCCGTCTCGCATCCGCACCGGCTCGCCCCCCTTGGGGACGATGGCGGTGGGTTTCACGAACTCGTCGGTTTCCCCGCGCGCATAAGCCATTTCCAGGCCGAGTGCCGCACTGGGCGCCTGGTACTCCGCTTTACCCAGAGTCACCAGATCAAAAGCAATCTTGACTCTGTCCCAGCGCTTGTCCCGATCCATTGCGTAATAGCGTCCGACGAGACTGGCGATCTGGCCGCCGCGCAATCCGTCCATCTTGTCCTGCAGGCAACGGATATACGCCTCCGCGCTCTTCGGGGGGGTATCGCGACCGTCCAGGAACGCATGCACGTAGACCTTGTTCAACCCTTGATACAAAGCCATATCGAGCATGGCGTGGATATGGTTTTCGTGACTGTGCACACCGCCATCTGACAGCAACCCGAAAATGTGCAGCGCCCCACCGTTGTCTTTAAGTGTGGCGATGGTCTCGTTGAGGGCGGGATTGCTCGGAAAATGGCCATTTTGAATGGCGCGGTCGATGCGCGTGTATTCCTGATACACCACACGACCGGCGCCAATATTCAGATGACCGACTTCGGAGTTCCCCATTTGCCCGGCGGGAAGGCCCACTGCCGCTTCGGAGGCCTGGATCAGGGTATGCGGATAACTGTTCCAGTAATGATCGAAATTCGGCTTGTTGGCACAAGTGATGGCATTAAAAGCGTCGGCGCGACGGCAGCCGAAGCCATCCAGAATGATCAGGAGAACAGGATTGACGGGGGCAGGAGGCATCAGTGGATTTTATCGTATTTGGCAGTCATTTTCATCGAGTACTTTAGTATATTTGAATACTTAAAAGACTATACTGGCGCGTCCGCTTTCAATTCTCGCGCTCGTTCATAGAGTTTATACAACCGGCAGCACGGAGCCCACAGACCATGACCACCGAGTCCACCGATCTCATCGACAAGGACGAACACATCGAGCAAGCCTCCCGTGCCCTCAAGGCCATGTCCCATCCCTTGCGCCTGAAAATTCTCTGCGTATTGGGCGACAAGGAGGTCAGTGTTCAGGACATCGTGGAAAGCGTCGGCACCTCACAAAGCAACATTTCACAACATCTGGCCATCCTTCGCGACAAGGGCGTGCTGCGCACTCGCAAAGACGCCAACCGCGTCTATTACCGGGTTGGCGATACCCGCACCCTGCAACTCATCAGCATGATGCGCGACGTTTTTTGCGGCTTCGCGAAGTAACGTCCCCGCCAGTCGGAGCGTACCCGCCGCCCTCCACGGCCGCCGCCGCGCCCGACACCCAGTCGAACAACGAATCGCCGTTGCCGGCGTGCCCCATACTCAGTCTCTTGACATCTGCTTCAGATTACTTATGTTGCCATAAGTATATTTAATCAGTAATATTAGCCGAATCTAATATTCAGTCACGCCGACGCAAGCCGGCGGGCCTCAAGAGGTTTGAATCATGTTGAAATCAACAACACACCCGCGCGCTTATTGGTTGTTGCTATCAAGCCTGGCCTGGGGATATGCCCAGGCGGAAACTCTGAATCTACGTCAGGCGGCGGAAGCCGCGCTGAATCAGAACCCGGAGCTCTCCATCAGCCAGGCGCGCGTCGCCCAGGCCGAGTCCGGGCTGAAGCAGGCTGCTGGCGCACGCATGCCCCGGGTCAATGTTTCCCTCAACGCCACTCATACCAACGATGCGTTGAGCGCGTTCGGCCTGCGACTGGGGCAAGAGCGAGTTACAGCAGCCGATTTCAACCCGGCCACCCTCAACGACCCCGCAGCCATCAGCAATTTCAATACCCGTGTCGAAGTGACGGCGCCGCTCTATAGCGGCGGCCAGATCGACGCGCAACGCGAAGAGGCGCGGGCGCGGGTGCGCGCCGCCCAGGCGGGTGACGCCGCCGCGCGCCAGCAGATCCTGCTCGATGTGCTCCAGGCCTATCAGGGTGTGCACCTGGCGCGCGCCTATATACAAGTAGCCGAACAGGCGAAAACGGCGGCGATCGAGAACGTGCGGATAACCGGCAGCCTGCATAGGCAAGGCATGGCGGTAAAAAGCGACCTGCTGTCGGCGCGGGTGAATCTGGAGAACGCCAAGTTGCGCGTCTCCGAGGCGCGCAGCCAGGAAGCCACCGCGCTGGACCGCTTGAAGCTGTTGCTGGGGCGCAAGTTGGGTGACGATCTCGATGTCGGCGGCGAGGTGCAAACGAAGCTGCCCGCCGGCGATGCCGAGACCCTGCGCACCCTGGCCATTGCCCAGCATCCCGCGCTGCAAGCCCTGCGCAACCAGGTGGAAGCGGCACAATCCGCCACCGCCGCCGCGCGCGGCGCGAAGAAGCCACAGGTCAACGTGATGGCGCGGCATGACTGGAACGACCGCGATCTCGGCTTCGGCGCGGCCTCCTACACCCTGGGCGGCACCCTCTCCTGGAACGTGTTCGACGGTGGCCACAACAATGCCGCCATCGACCGCGCCCAGGCCGCGCGCCTGGAACAGGTCGCCAGGCTGCGCCAGGCCGAGGACGCCATCGCTTTCCAGGTCACCGAAGCGCGCCGCCGCGCCCTGGAGGCGGAGGAACGCCTGGCGGCGCGCGGCGAGGCGGTCAAGGAAGCCGAGGAAGCGCAGCGCCTGACCCGATTGCGCTATGAAAACGGCGTCACCACCCTGGTCGATGTGCTCTCCACCCAGGCCCTGCTCGACCGTGCCCGCGCCGATCTGGTCCAGGCCCGCTATGACTTGAGTGTGAGCCGTGGCCAGGTATTACAGGCCGCCGGCGCCCTCGACACCGAACAACTTTGAATCAGGATTGAACATGATCCCGCGCCTACTCCCTCTCGCCCTGTTCTCGCTGTCCTTACTCGCCGGCTGCGGTGGTCATGAGGAAGCGACCGACAAGCAGCCCGCCGCCCGCGTGGTGCAAGCCGAGACCGGCAACGCCACGCTGGCACGCGTCCCCGCCTATCACCCCACACCCGCCAGCCTGGTCGCGGAAAACCAGGTGCGGGTAGCTTCGCGCCTGATGGGCACCCTCCTTTCCATCGATGTGGTCGAAGGCCAGCAGGTTCGCGTCGGCCAGAAACTGTTCAGCGTCGATCCGGTGGACGTACAGGGCCAGGTCGAACAGAGCCGCGCCGGGGTGAAGCAGGCAGAAGACGCTCTCGCCGACGCCAAGGTGGAATACCAGCGTTTCGAGGCCCTGTTCAAGGAAGAAGCGGTCACCCGCCAGCAGTTCGAGAAAATGAAGCTGCAACACGACATGGCGCAATCGCGCCTGGCGCAAGCGCGCGCCGGCCACAAAACGGCCAGCGGCCAGTTGCGCTATGCCACGGTCACCTCGCCCATCGCCGGAGTGGTCACCCAGAAACTGGCCCACGCCGGCGATCTGGCCGCGCCCGGCCAGCCGGTGCTGGTGCTGGAGAACCCAGGCAAGTTGCTGGTGGAAACCCAGGTGCCGGAATCGGTGCTAAGCGCCTTGAAGCCGGGCGCGCAAGTGCTGGTGGAAGTGGATGGCCAGGCGCAGCCCCTGGTCGCCCGCGTGGCGCGCATTTCGCCCGCCGCCGACCCGGTCAGCCGTACTTTCCTGGTCAAGCTCGATGTCTCCGGCGCCGGCTTGCGCAGCGGCCTGTTCGCTCGCGTCCTGTTCCCGCAAGGGGAACGCGAGACCTTGACGGTGCCCGCCGGCGCCCTGGTCAACCGCGCCGGCATCAGCGGCGTGTTCGTGGTCGGCCAGGACGGCATCGCCCAATTCCGCATGGTGCGCGCGGGGGAAAGCCGCGATGGCCGCCTGGAAATCCTCTCCGGGTTGACGGACGGCGAACGCGTCGTCAGCGGCGGCGCCGAGAAGCTGGAATCGGGCGACAAGGTCGGCCACCAAGGCAACTAAGCCAGGAAACAACGACATGTCCGAACACAACAGCGTGATGAACATCGCCGGCCGCCTGGCCGGAAACTTCCTGGAATCCAAGATCACGCCCTTGATGATCCTGGCCTTGTTCCTGCTAGGCGCCATGGCCCTGATCATGACGCCACGGGAATACAACCCGCAGATCGTGGTGCCGGCCGCCAGCATCATCGTCACCAAGCCGGGCGCCAGCGCGGAAGAGGTGGATAACCTCATCGTCAAACCGCTGGAAGCGATCATGCATTCGCAGTCCGGCGTCGATCACACCTTCGGCTACGCGGCCAACGATTACGGCGTGGTCACCGTGCAGTTCAAGGTCGGGCAGAACCAGGAGGACAGCCTGGTCAAGCTGTACAACCAGCTGATGCAGAACATGGACCGCATGCCGCCGGGGGCCAACGACCCCATCGTCAAGCCGATCAATGTCGATGACGTGCCCATCCTCACGCTCACCCTGAGTTCCGCCAGCCACGACGAACGTGCCCTGCGCGAAGTCGGCGCGCGCCTGCTGGAACACCTGCGCAACGTCCCCGGCGTCTCCTTCTCGCAACTGGTGGGTGGCCGCGCCCCGGCGCTCAATGTCTGGATCGACCCGCAGCGCCTCGCCGCCGCTGGTCTCTCCCTGGACCGGGTGGACCAGGCCTTGCGCGGCGCCAACGTCTCCGCGCCCCTGGGCAACCTGACCCAGAGCAACCGTTCGCACCCGTTGCGCCTGGACGGCTTCCTCGGCAATGCCAACGAAGTCGGCGCCATCGTGGTGGGCGCGTCCGGCGGCCGCCCGGTGTATCTGAAAGACATCGCGAAGATCGAAGACGGCAGCGCCGATGTGGAAGAGTCGTCGTGGTTCGGTTTCGGTCCGGCCGCTAAAAATCAGAGCCGGGCGGTCACCCCCGCCGTCACCCTGGCCATCGCCAAAAAAGCCGGCACCAATGGCGTCACCGTCTCCGGCGCGGTGCTGGAAAAACTGGAGCAACTCAAGCGCCAGGCGGTACCACAAGGCATCACGGTAACCGTCACCCGCGACGACGGCGAGCGGGCCGACGCCGCCGTCAACCTGCTGGTGGAACACCTCGGCATCGCCATCGTCACCGTGATCCTGCTGATGTGGTGGTTCCTCGGCTGGCGCGAAGCGGGCATCGTCACCATGACCATCCCGCTGATCCTGTTCGTCGTCCTCGCGGTCGGCTTCCTGTTCGGCCAGACCATCAACCGCATCACCCTGTTCGCGTTGATTCTGGCGCTGGGCCTGCTGGTGGACGACTCCATCGTGGTGATCGAGAACATCCACCGCCATCTGCATCACGGCAAGGTGAAGATGGACCAGTTCGGCCAGACCCTGGTCACCGCCACCAACGAGATCGGCAACCCCACCAACGTCGCTACCGTCGCGGTGATGCTGGCCTTCATCCCGATGGCCTTCGTCACCGGCATGATGGGCCCGTTCATGCGACCGATCCCGATCAACGTTCCGGTCGCCATGCTGGCCTCGCTGTTCATCGCCTATACCGTGGTGCCCTGGGTGGCGCGCCGGGTGCTCAAGGGCAAGGCAATGCGGGCGCTGGAACAGGCGGAAACCCTGGAAGACCAGGGCCGCCCCCACAAAACCAAACGGATATGCCGGTTTTGCCTGTGCCGTGGCAGCGACGACACAGACCCCTTGCGTTGCGCCTATCTGGCCACGGTGAAACCGCTGATGGCCAGCGCCGCCAAGCGCAACATCTTCTTTCTGGTCATCCTCGGCCTGCTGATCGGCGCGATGGTGATGCCCGCCTGGCAATTCGTGCGCCCATCCGGCATCGACGGGCCGCTATCGCCGCTCGGGGTGGAATTGAAGATGCTGCCCAACGACAACACCAACACCATGTTGTTGCAGGTGGACATGCCCGCCGGCACCGCCCTGGCCGCCACCGATCAGGTGGCGCGCGCGGTCGCCGCCACGCTGGCAAAACACCCGCATGTGGACAATTACCAGACCTTCCTGGGCACGGCCGCGCCCATCGACTTCGCCGCCCTGGTGCGCGGCGATCTGTTGAAGAAGGGCGAGAATCTGGCGCAGATACGCGTCAACCTGATCGACAAACACCATCGGGATGACGCCTCGCACGACATCGCCAACCAGTTCGATGCTGCCCTCGCGCCGGTGCGCGCCACCTTCCCCGCCGCCCGCATCAAGATCTACGAAACGCCGCCCGGCCCGCCGGTGCCCTCGCAAGTGCTGGCCGAACTCTACGGCCCGGATTACGAGGTGCTGCGCGCCAGCGCCCTGGAGATGAACGCCGCCTTCCACAAGGTCTACGGCCTCACCAACGTCGACGACTCGGTCACCGCCGACGTCGACAGCTTCCGCGTCCGCGTCGATGCCGAGAAGGCCATGCTCGCCGGCGTGGCCCCTGGCCAGGTGGCGAAACTGCTGCGCGACTACGTCAGCGGCTTCGCCATCGGCACCCTGCATACCGTGGAAGCGCGCGAACCGATGAACATCAGCGTGCGCCTGCCGCGCGAACAGCGCGCCGACCCGGCCACGCTCATGGCGCTGCGCATCGGCAACGCCCAGGGCGCGCAGATTCCCCTGTCGGAAATCGCCCGCGTCGAACGCGAAGTGGAAACCAAGCCGCTGCGCGGCCGCGACCAGCACGCGCAGGTCATCGTCGGTGGCGAGATGCTGCAATCCAGCCCGGTCTACGCCGTGCTCGCCCTGGACAAGATGCTGGATGAACAGAAGCTGAAATCCGGCGCCACCTTCACCACCGGCAACCTCGGCTTCGTCGAGGCACAACCCAAGGACGTGGTCGACTACACCCTGCTCTGGGGCGGCGAGATGCGCCTGACCCTGGACGTGTTCCGCGATCTCGGCTCCGCCTTCATGGTCGCCCTGGTGCTGATCTACCTGCTGCTCACCGCCTACTACAAGTCGTTCATGCTGCCGCTGATCGTCATGGGCGCGATTCCCCTCACCCTGATCGGCGTCTTCCCCGGCCACTGGGCCACCGGCCAGGCCTTCACCGCCACCTCCATGATCGGCGTCATCGCCCTGGCCGGCGTCGTGGTGCGCAACTCCCTGTTGCTGATCGACTTCATCCTCGACTACCGCAAACAGGGCTACGACCTGGAAGAAGCCGTCACCGAAGCCGGCGCCGTGCGCTTCCGCCCGATCCTGTTGACGGCATTAGCCATCATCGCCGGCTCCGCCATCATGGTCACCGACCCGGTGTTCGGCGGCTTGGCGGTCAGCCTGATATTCGGTACCTTCGCCTCCACCGCGCTGACCCTGGTAGTTATCCCCTTGCTCTATCTACTGTGGCAGCGAAAAACCCCATCCTCATCATCCTCAGGAGTTTCTGTATGACCATCGAACGCATCATCCGCATCATGGCCGGCGCCTTCATCCTGCTGTCCCTGGGCCTGGCTCACTTCAGCGGACAGGCCGACCTCTCCAGCCTGTCCTGGCTCTGGTTCACCGCCTTCATCGGCCTCAACCTCCTGCAATCCGGCTTCACCGGCTTCTGCCCGCCGGAAAAACTGCTCAAGAAACTCGGTTTCCAGGAAGGTGGCAGCGCGTGTAGCACCAAGTAGGCGATAATCCGTCCCCGACGCAATTCGGGGGATCGACATGGGTCTACCGCAACTGAAAACCGAGCACTACACCTACGCCGACTACTGTTCCTGGCCCGACGACACTCGTTACGAATTGATCGACGGCGTGGCCTACGCGATGGCGCCGGCGCCGGCGCGGATACACCAGAGCCTGGTGCTGGAGTTGGCACGTCAGGTCGCCACCGCGCTCCAGGGCAAGCCCTGCCAACCCTTCGTCGCGCCCCTTGACGTGCGTCTGTTCCATGCCGACGAGGCGGACGACAAGGTGGATACCGTGGTGCAACCGGATGTGCTGGTGGTGTGCGACGATGCCAAGTTGGACGAGCGCGGCGTGCGCGGCGCCCCGGACTGGGTGGCGGAGGTGCTCTCGCCCAGTTCCGCCAAGCACGATCAGATCGTCAAACTGGCTTTGTATGAACGGGCCGGGGTACGCGAGTACTGGCTGTTGCACCCGACCGACCGGCTGGTCACGGTTTACCGCTTGATCGATGGTCGCTATGGGCGCCCGGAAATCAGCGAAATGACTGGAACTTTGTGCATCGGCATCCTGCCCGAGGTCACGATCGACTGGTCACTTTTTCCCAACTGAGCCCCAACTGAGAAGGAATACGAATGGATTTCGCATTACAAAACATCTGGCTGATTCTGCTTGCCGGCCTCTCCGGCTTCATGTTGCTGGGCGGCAACTTGTTCGGGCGCATGTCCGGGTTCAAGCAGATCGGCCCGCAGGAAGCGGTCATGCTGTTCAACCACGAGGACGCCCTGTTGCTGGACGTGCGCGAACAGTCGGAATGGAAAGACGGCCACATCGCCAAAGCCAGGCATATCCCGCTGAGCAAACTGAAGGACCGCTTGTCCGAACTGGAAAAGTTCAAGGGCAAACCGATCATCGCCGTTTGCCGTAGCGGCAATCGCTCCGGCAGCGCCTGCGGCACCCTCAAGAAAGCGGGTTTCGAGAACCTGCACAACCTCGCCGGTGGCATGCAAGCCTGGGAACAGGCCGGCCTGCCGCGCGAAAAATAACACCCTCTCACCCCCAACCCCTCTCCCGCAAGCGGGCGAGGGGAGCATCGAGAGCCGCTCAGCGGCTGTGATAAGGAACCACCATGCCCCACGTCAAGATGTACTGCACCGCCACCTGCCCCTACTGCACCATGGCCGAAAAGCTGTTGAACAAGAAAGGCGTCACCAACATTGAGAAAGTTCGCGTCGATCTCGATTCAGCCCAGCTCGAAGACATGATGCGCATCACCGGCCGCCGCACCGTGCCGCAGATCTACATCGGCGACCGCCATGTCGGCGGCTTCGACGACCTCTCCGCCCTGGATGCCGGCGGCGAACTGGAGCCGTTGCTGGCGGCCTGAAAACCGGGTTTGATCCCGGTCGTCAGGGAGCGGCTATCGCCGCGCCCTGACCGATGCAGTTCCTCTACGTATTTCCAACCCCGGACGATTCGGCCAGACGACGCAGTGTCGGCACCGCCAGAGCGGCGGCATCGGCATGCTGAAGGACGCGCTTGAGGCGGGCCGGGGCGCTGCGCCCGGCGCAACCATGTTGTGGGTCGGCCTCGAAGGCTTCCAGCATCCCGCTCAGCATCCGCTCCCGGTCGCAGGGTTGGCCGACCAGCCAGTCCTGGATGTCCAGTACATCAGCGGCCACCTCGCGGGCCAGCTTTTCATGCCGCGCCCAGAGCGTGCCCACATCGCCGCCTGTTTCCAGGCCAGCGATATTGGTCGTCAGGATGTAGAGATTCTTGCGCACCAGATCCCACAACATGCTGTCGGCATCCGCCACTTCGTGCGCCGGCAGATCAATGGATAGGAGCGCGCGCACCAGGCGCCCGGCTTCCGGCCCGAAAGCGGGCGAAGACAGCAACGGCTTGGCGTCGATGCCCTTCTTCTTCTCGAACCAGACCGAAATCACCGTGGGGTTGACGATGCCGTGCGCCAGCCAGTCGCGCGGCAGCAGTTCGTTCTGCAACAGGCCGACGCGTTCGCGCCAGACTTCCGGCAGCGCCGCCAGCACCGGGTGCAGATCATTTTCACCCACCGAGATCAGCACCAGCACCGGCTTCGGCCAGCGCGCCGCCACCGCCAGCAGATCATCATCCCGATTCACCGGCACCACCACCTGACCGCTACGCAGCAGGCCTCCAGCAACCACCCGGCCCAACTGGCCGAGGCCGATCATCACCACTACCTTGTCCATACGACATCCTCCGCTTGAGGCGGGCATTGTATCGGCGCGCATTTGCGGCGGCCTGCCTGGCTGCAGCTCAAGCTAATAGAATCACGGCCTGCCCATGTATCAGGAAACGTCATGACCCAGCCCGCCCCTACCATTTCCTCTTTCCATCCGCCGCAGCGCATCCTCATGGGCCCCGGCCCGTCCGATGTGCCGCGACGCATTCTCGACGCCATGGCGCGGCCCACCATCGGCCATCTCGACCCGGCGTTCCAGGACATGATGGAGCAGATCAAAACGCTGCTGCGCTACGCCTTCCAGACCGAGAACAAGCTCACCTTCCCGGTCTCCGGCCCCGGTTCCGTCGGCATGGAAACCTGTTTCGTGAATCTGGTTGAACCGGGCGACAAGGTCATCGTCTGCGCCAACGGCGTGTTCGGCGGCCGCATGCTGGAGAACGTGAAGCGCGCCGGCGGCCTGCCGCTGCTGGTGGAAGACCCCTGGGGCCGGGCGGTGGACGTGAACAAGGTCGAGGCCGCGTTCCAGACCAACCCCGACGCGAAAATACTTGCCTTCGTGCACGCGGAAACCTCCACCGGCGCCCAGTCTGACGCCGCCGCGCTGGCCGCCATCGCGCGCAAATACGGCGCCCTCACTATCATGGACTGCGTGACTTCCCTCGGCGGCACCCCGGTGTTGCTCGACCAGTGGGGCATCGACGCCGCCTATTCCGGCAGTCAGAAATGCCTCTCCTGCACCCCCGGCCTGTCACCGGTCAGCTTCTCCGAAGCCGCCATCGCCAAGGTGCGGGCGCGCAAGACGCCAGTGCAGAGCTGGTTCATGGACCTCAACCTGGTGCTTGGCTACTGGGGCGGCGAGGGCAAGCGCACCTATCACCACACCGCGCCGATCAACCCGCTCTACGGCCTGCATGAGGCATTGGTGATCCTCGCCGAGGAAGGTCTGGACAACGCCTGGGCGCGGCACCGCGCCATGCATGAAATGCTCAAGACCGGGCTGGAGGGGATGGGTTTGTCTTTCGTGGTGCCGGAGAACGAACGCCTGCCACAACTCAACTCGGTCAGCCTCCCGGCCGGCCTCGACGACGCCGCCGCGCGCGCGCGCCTGCTCAATGAATTCAATCTGGAAATCGGCGCCGGCCTCGGCGCCCTCGCCGGCAAAATCTGGCGCATCGGCCTGATGGGGGCTTCGGCGCGGCGGGAGAACGTGGACCTCTGTTTGCGGGCTTTACGCGCCGTTCTGTAGTCGTGACGCGGGCAGGGTGTCCGCCGATCCCGGCGGCCCGCCCGAATCACCACATCAGGTCGTCCGGAATCTGGTAACTGGCATACGGATCATCCGCGGCGATTTCGCCGCTGGTCTTGTTCACCCGAACAACGAGTGAGGCATCGCGCTCGGCGATCTTGTCGGCGATCACCTTGGGAACCAATTCGCTGGCGCCGCCCAGGCAGACGATCACCAGATGCCCGGCCACCAGATGCGCGCGCACCGCGGCTGACACATAGATCCGGTCGATCTTGTTGCCGCGGGTGAAGTTGTAGGCGATGTCGCCGGCGCCCTTGCTCTGGCGGTTCTGCCGCACCATCTGGGCGATTTGCGCCTCGATCGCCTTTTGGGTGGCGGCTGCGTCACGCTGGGCATTGAGTTCCCGGGCTCGCTCGGCATTCTTGCGTTGCGTTTCCAGCGCGGCCAGACGCGCCTCATCGACACTTTGCGTGCCGGTGCGACGCTCATCCTTCTTCTGATTGCTTTTGTCGTGGTTGGCCTGCTTGGCTTTTTTCTTGTCCACCAAGCCGGCTTTCAAAAACTGCTCTTGCAAAGACGCCATCCATGCTGCTCCTAAAAATAATGGGGCTCAGATCACCATGACCAGCCGTTCCACCAGGTAGACCAGCATGATCAGCAGAATCAGCGCCAGGCCGCCCTTCAGGCCGAGACCGGCGAAGCGCAGCCAGCGCGGGTCGCGACTGATGGCGTAGCCAAGCAGGCTGACGATCAGAAAGCCGCCGATCAGGATCAGGAGGAGACGGATGCCCAACATCAGGCGGACAGCGGATACAGGTCGAGCAGGCCACGGGGCACACTGGCGTCGTCCTTGAACTCCGCCCATTCCCAGGCGCTCGCGTCTGCCAGCAGGCCACGCAACAGTTTGTTGTTGAGACCGTGGCCGGATTTGTAGGCGGAGAAGGCGCCCAGGATCGGGTGCCCGGCCAGATAGAGATCGCCCACCGCGTCGAGCACCTTGTGCTTCACGAACTCGTCGGCATAGCGCAGACCATCGCTGTTGAGGACGCGGAAGTCGTCCATGACGATGGCGTTGTCCAGTGTCCCGCCGAGGGCGAGGCCGTTGCTGCGCAGGTATTCCACTTCACGCATGAAGCCGAAGGTGCGCGCCCGGCTGATTTCCTGGACATAGGACTGACGCGCGAAGTCGAGCTTGATCTCGCGCGCGGAATGCTTGAATACGGGATGATCGAAATCGATCTTGAAGGCCAGGGTGCAGCCTTCATGCGGGGTGAACTCGGCCCATTTGTCACCGTCCTCTACCCGCACCGGGTGCTTCACCCGGATGAAGCGTTTGGCGGCATTCTGGACTTCGATGCCGGTGGATTGCAGCAAGTACACGAAAGGCGCGGCGGAGCCATCGAGGATGGGCACTTCCGGGCCATCCAGATCGATGTACAGGTTGTCGATGCCCAACCCGGCAAGGGCGGACATCAGATGTTCGACCGTCGCCACCCTGGCGCCGTTGCCTTCCAGTGCGGAGCACAGACGGGTATCCGTGACGGATTCCGGCGCGACCTTGAATTCACGCGGTTCCGCCAGATCGGTTCGGCGAAACCATATCCCGGTACCGGCTGCCGCCGGGCGCAGGGTCAGATTGACCCGGGTACCCGTGTGCAGGCCGACGCCGGTGGCGCTGACCAAGGATTTGATGGTGCGTTGACGAATCATGGAATCGTGCCGCTTCGATTGGGATAGGGATGCCGGATGTTATCCCGGGCGGGCGGGAGGGGTTGCGCCCAGCCGGGATAATCACCAAACAAAACAACAGCTTGTTGCACGTCTGATTCCAGAAATCCGAAATCCGAAATCGAATCAGTCCGCCTGCTTGCGCAGGAAGGCGGGGATATCCAGCGTATCGATGCCCGCCGACTGCGCCACTTCCACCGCCGCCTGGCTACTGCGGCGGTTGCGGATGACGGTGGGGGTGTCGATATCACCGTCATAGGCGTTGCTGTACGGACGCGCGTCGCCGGTACCGGTAGCCAGCATCACCGGCTCGACGATGCGGATTTCCGGTTTTTTCATCGACGATTTGACCGGATTGCCCAGGCCGGTGGCCACCATGGTCACGCGCAGGCCGTCGCCCATGGTCTCGTCCAGCGCGGTGCCGACGATCACGGTGGCTTCCTCGGCGGCGAAGCCCTGGATGGTGTTCATCACTTCGTAATACTCGTCCAGGGTCAGGCTGTCGTTGGAGGTGATGTTCACCAGCACGCCGCGCGCGCCCTTGAGATCGACATTTTCCAGCAACGGGCTGGCGACCGCCTTCTCGGCCGCGACACGGGCACGATCCGCGCCCTCGGCCAGGGCGGAGCCCATCATGGCCATACCAACTTCGCTCATCACCGTCTTCACGTCGGCGAAGTCGACGTTGATCATGCCCGGGTTGCTGATGATCTCGGCAATGCCGGATACCGCGCTGTGCAGCACGTCGTTGGCGGCGATGAAGGCATCGGTCAGCTTGGTACCGCCGCCGAGTACCTGGATCAGCTTCTCGTTGGGGATGACGATCAGGCTGTCGACATGTTCGGACAGAGACTTCAAGCCCTGCTCGGCGGAGCGCATGCGTTTGTTTTGTTCAAAGATGAAGGGCTTGGTCACCACGGCCACGGCCAGGATGCCGAGATCCTTCGCCACCTCCGCCACCACCGGCGCGGCGCCGGTACCGGTGCCGCCACCCATGCCGGCGGCGATGAACAGCATGTCGGCGCCATCGATCAGCGCCGCGATGCGTTCCTTGTCCTCCAGGGCCGCCTCGCGGCCCACTTCCCACTTGCCGCCGGCGCCGAGGCCCTTGGTGGCGGAATTGCCGATCTGCAATTGCACCGGCGCGCGGTTGCGCCGCAGCGCCTGGGCGTCGGTATTGATGGTGATGAACTCCACCCCCGTCATGCCCTTGCCGATCATGTGATCCACGGCGTTGCCGCCGCAACCACCCACGCCGATGACCTTGATCACGGCTTCCTGGGTATTCAGGTCTTCCAGTTCGAACAACATGTTGCGTCCCTCCTACGGTGACTTACACAAAAAACGGTTACGGATTAGTGCAATGGAGAAGAAATGCGCTCCCTTTCTCCAGCGCGCGCGCCGTTCCCGAATCAAAAATTCTGTTGAAACCATGACTTCATTCTTTCCAGGATCTGCTTGAAGCTGGCGCCCTGGATGCGCGCCGCCTGGTCGGTGTCGTGCTTGTCCAGGCCGATCAGCAAGAGGCCGACACTGGTGGCGAAACGCGGGTTCTTCACCCGCTCGGAAAAGCCGCCGAGATATTCCGGCATGCCGACGCGCACCGGCATGTGGAAGATTTCCTCGGCCAGTTCCACCATCCCGCGCATCTGGCTGCTGCCGCCTGTAAGCACGATGCCGGAGGAAATCTGCTCCTCGAAGCCGGAGCGGCGCAGTTCCGCCTGCACCAGGCTGTAAAGCTCTTCCGCGCGTGGCTCGATCACTTCCGAGAGCAACTGCTTGGAAAGCATGCGCGGGCCGCGATCGCCGATGCCCGGAACCTCAATCATTTCCTTGGGGTCGGCCAACTGGCGCAGTGCGGTGCCGTGCTGAATCTTCAGGTCTTCCGCTTCGCGCGTCGGCGTGCGCAGGGTCATGGCGATGTCGTTGGTGATCTGATCGCCGGCGATGGGTATCACCGCCACATGCTGGATGGCGCCACGGGTATAGACGGCGATGTCGGTGGTGCCGCCGCCGATGTCCACCAGGCAGACGCCGAGGTCCTTCTCGTCGTCATTCAGCACCGCCTTGCTCGACGCCAGCGGTTGCAGCACCAGGTCCTGCACTTCCAGGCCGCAGCGGCGCACGCATTTGACGATGTTCTGGGCGGCGGAGACGGCGCCGGTGACGATGTGCACCTTCACTTCCAGACGCACGCCGGACATGCCCAGGGGTTCGCGCACCCCGTCCTGGCCGTCAATGATGTATTCCTGCGGCAGCACGTGCAGCACCTGCTGGTCGGCCGGAATGTTGAGGGCGCGGGCGATTTCCACCACCCGGTCCTTGTCCGCCTGGCTTACCTCGCGGTCGCGGATCGGCAGCATGCCGCTGGAGTTCTGCGCCTTGATGTGGCTGCCGGCGATGCCCGTGTAGACCTGGGTAATCTTGCAGTTGGCCATCAGCTCGGCTTCTTCCAGCGCGCGCTGGATCGCCGCGACGGTCGCCTCGATATCCACCACCACGCCCTTCTTGAGGCCGCGTGACGGCGCCTGGCCCATGCCGATGATGTTGATGCCACCTTCCGGCAGCGCCTCCGCCACCAGGGCGACGATCTTCGACGTACCGATGTCGAGACCGACGATCAAGTCCTTGTTTTCTCGAATCTTGCTCATGCCTTGTTTACGTCCTTAGCCATTTTTCGGCCCATGGGTTGGCCTCCTACCGGGCCGCCCTTCACTTGCGCCGCGAAACCGTTGGGATAGCGCATGTCGGCGCGGGCAATCGGCCCCATCGACTCCACCGCCTGCGGATAGAAACGGGCGAAGCGGGCGAGGCGGTCGGAGAGATGATCGCGTCCCAGTTCCACCAGGACACCACCGACACCGTTGCCCGCGCCCGACTTGCCGCCCTGTAGGCGCACCCGCCAGGACTGCCGCGTCGTCACCACGACCTGTTCGACGCGCATGCCGAGTGGTTTCACCACCGCCACGAACTCGCCGTAGCGGCGCGCTGTTTCCCGCTCGGTGCCTTCCGGCGCGTAGAGGCGCGGCAGGCCGAGGTATTGATCCATCGCCACGACCGCGAACACCTCGCCGTGGGTATTGAGCAAGGCGCGGTCGTTCCAGGCGGCCGCCGCGCGGTGCTCTTCCAGGATGATCGCCAGGCGCCCCGGCCAGACCCGGCGAATTTCCGCGTGCCGCACCCAGGGCAAGCGCTCGAATTCAGCGCGCGCGGCCACCAGATCGAGCGCGAAGAAGCCGCCGCGCAACTTGCCCAGAGCCTCCTTCGCCGCCACATACGTTTCCTCGCTGCCGACACCGACCACCTGCACTTGCCAGAACGGCGCCAGTTTCTCCGCCGCCGCCCGCCCCACCGTCCACACCGTGAACAAGAGGGTGACTGCCAGGATCAAACGGCTGAGGCGATTGAGCGCTACCGGGTCATTCCACATGGGCCAACTCCAGGATGCGAACACAAAGATCGGCGAATTCGAGGCCGGCCACGCGCGCCGCCATCGGCACCAGACTGTGGTCGGTCATGCCGGGCGCGGTATTGGCTTCCAGCAGATAGGGGCGACCGGCGGCGTCGAGCAGGAAGTCCACTCGCGCCCAACCACGGCAACCGAGCGCGCGGAAGCCGCGTAGCGCCAGCTCGCGCATCTCCGCCTCCGCCGCCTCGGAGAGGCCGCTTGGACAGAGGTAACGAGTGTCGTCTCGCAGATATTTGGACTCGTAGTCGTAGAACTCGGTCGCCGGCACGATGCGAATGGACGGTAAGGCCTTCAGTTCGGCGTCCTCGCCGAGCACCGCGACGGTGTACTCGCCACCGCTCATCGCCTGTTCCGCCAGCACCAAATCATCATGTAGCGCCGCTTCCTGATAGGCGGCGGCCATATCGGCGGCGTGTTTCACCTTGATCACGCCAATGCTGGAACCCTCGCGCGCGGGCTTCACGAACAGAGGCAATCCCAGACGTTCGGCCACGGCGGCGTAATCGGAGGCGGCATCGAGCAGGGCATAGTCAGGAATCGGCAAGCCGGCCGCCCGCCAGAGCAACTTGCTGCGCCACTTGTCCATCGCCAGGGCGGAAGCCAGGACACCGCTTCCGGTGTAGGGAATGCCCATCAGGGTCAACGCCCCTTGCAGGGTGCCGTCCTCGCCACCACGGCCATGCAGGGCGATGAAGACGCGCTGAAACCCTTCCTTCTTCAAGTCCTCCAGGGCTCGCGCGGCGGGATCGAAGGCGTGCGCGTCGACACCCCGGCTTTGCAGGGCGGCCAACACCGCCGCGCCGCTCTTGAGGGAAACCTCGCGCTCGGCGGAGGAGCCACCGAACATCACCGCGACTTTGCCGAAATCTTGTAGCGCCGGCTTCCAGCCGGCCTGAGCCCGTTCCCAAGCCGATCCCATCACACCGACCTGCGGCCGGCCAGCTGGCGAGGACGCCCGCGCGTCATGTTCGCCAATAATTCGCACTTCCCGGATCAACTCGACGCCACTGTTTTCCTTCACTTTTTCCCGCACCGTCTCGATCAGGGTTTCGATGTCGCTCGCCTTGGCCTGGCCCAGGTTGACGATGAAATTGGCATGTTTTTCCGAAACCTGGGCATCGCCGATACGCATGCCCTTCATGCCGCAGGATTCGATCAGGCGGGCGGCGTAATCCCCCGGCGGATTGCGGAACACCGAACCGGCGTTGGGCAGGTCGAGCGGCTGGCTGGCCATGCGCCGTTCCAGCAGGCGTTTGATTTCCACGCGCGCCGCCTCGCCATCGCCTTTCGGGAACATGAACCAGGCGGCCAGGAACCACTCATCATGCCGCCCGTTGGGGTCGACATGGCGATAGCCCACCTGGAACTCGCGCGGGGTCCGCTTGTGGGTTTTGCCCTGGTGGTCCACGGTCAACACCTGGCACACGTATGCCCAGGTCTCGTGGCCATAACAACCCGCGTTCATCGCCAGAGCACCGCCGACAGTGCCGGGTATGCCGGCGAGAAATTCCGCGCCGGTGAGGTTGTGGCTGGCGGCGAAGCGCGCCAGTTTGGGGCTGGCCACGCCCGCCTCGGCGTAGACCACACCGAATTTCGCCATGTTCTCCGGGCGCTGGCTCGCGCAACGGTCCTCGAAACGCAGTTCCTTCAGCGCGCCATGGACATGGATCACCGTGCCGCGCACTCCGCCGTCGCGCACCAGCAGGTTGCTGCCGAGGCCGACGAAATGCACCGGCTCGTCCGTCGGCACGGTCGCCAGGAAGGCGCACAAATCTTCCAGGTCTGCCGGCTTGTAAAGGCGATCCGCCGGCCCACCAGCCCGCCAGCTGGTATAGCCGCTCATGGCCACGTTGTGTTCCAGGATGCCGCGCGGCGTGGTCATGCCGGCGCTCCCATTTCCGCGAGTCTGGCCGGCACCTGGCCGATGGAGCCGGCGCCCATGCTCAGCACCACGTCGCCATCGCGCACGAAGTCGGCCAGGGCGGCGGGAAGCTCATTCACGTCCTCGACGAACACCGGCTCCACCTTGCCGGCCACGCGCAGGGCGCGGGAGAGGGCGCGACCATCGGCGGCGATGATCGGTTGCTCGCTGGCGGCGTAGACCTCGGTCAGCAGCACCGCGTCGGCCTGCGACAGCACCCGCACGAAGTCCTCGAACAGATCGCGGGTGCGGGTATAGCGGTGCGGCTGGAACGCCAGCACCAGACGGCGGCCGGGGAAGGCGCCGCGCGCGGCATTCAGGGTGGCCTGCATTTCCACCGGGTGATGGCCGTAATCGTCGATCAGGGTGAAGGTTCGTCCTGCGGACGAGGGGCAAGGGGCAAGGGGCAAGGGAAAACCGTCGTGCGGCTGATCGGGTTGGGGTTTCCTTGCCCCTTGCCCCTTGCCCCTTGCCCCTGCCCGCGCAGCGGGCAAGGTGATTTCCCCATAGCGCTGGAAGCGGCGGCCGACACCACTGAAATTCGCCAGCGCCCGTTGCAACGCGGCATCCGGCACTTGCAGTTCCCAGGCCACGGCCACCGCCGCGAGGGCATTGAGTACGTTGTGCATGCCCGGCATGTTGAGGGTGATGTCGACGGCGGATTTCACCCCGTTGCGGATGGCGGTGAAGCACATGCGGCCGTCCTCGGCGCGGATATTCACCGCGCGGATGGCGCAATCCTCGCCGGTGCCGTAGGTCATCACCGGCTTGTCGATGCGCGGCAGCAGCTCGCGCACCACCGGATCGTCGGCGCAGAGGATGGCCATGCCCCAGAACGGCAGGCGATGCAGGAATTCCACAAAGGCCGATTTCAGACGCTCAAAATCGTGGCCGTAGGTTTCCATGTGGTCGGCGTCGATATTGGTGACGATGGACACCACCGGCGACAGATACAGGAAGGAAGCGTCCGACTCGTCCGCCTCCGCCACCAGCCATTCGCCTGTTCCCAGACGGGCGTTGGCGCCGGACGCCAACAACTTGCCGCCGATCACATAGGTCGGGTCCAGCCCGGCCTCGTTCAGCACGCTGGCGATCAGGCTGGTGGTGGTGGTCTTGCCGTGGGTGCCGGCGATGGCGATGCCCTGTTTGAAGCGCATCAACTCGGCCAGCATCATGGCGCGCGCCACCACCGGAATGCGCGCCGCGCGCGCGGCTTGCACTTCCGGGTTGTCTTCCTTGATGGCGCTGGAAATCACCAGCACATTGGCGCCCTGGATATTTTCGCCAGCATGTCCTTTGAACACGGTCGCGCCCATTCCGGCCAGACGCTGGGTCACCGCGTTGTCGGCGCCATCGCTGCCGGACACCTTGTAGCCCAGATTGATCAGCACTTCGGCGATGCCGCTCATGCCGGCGCCGCCGATGCCGACGAAGTGGATGCGGTTGACCTTATGTTTCATTTCGCCAACTCCTTCAGCACTTGCGCCACTCGCGCGGTCGCGTCCGGCTTTGCCAGCGCGCGCGCTTTCTGCGCGCGAGCGAGCAGATCCGCGCGGGTGAGTCCACTCAGCCATTCGGCCAATTTTTCCGGGCTGAGGGTTTTCTGTTGCATCGACCAAGCCGCGCCCTGGTCGGCCAGGAAAGCGGCGTTGGCGGTCTGGTGGTCATCCACCGCGAAGGGGAAGGGCACGAACAGGGCGGGCAGGCCGGCGGCGGCGATTTCCGCCACGGTCAGTGCACCGGCGCGGCAGATCACCACATCCGCCCAGGCATAGGCTTCGGCCATGTCGTCGATGAAGGCCAGCGGCTCGACCGCGACTTCCGCACTTTCATAGTTGCGCTTGAGCACTTCGAGGTGGCGCGCGCCGGACTGATGCCGCACCACGGGGCGTTGTTCCAGCGGCAGCAGCGCCAGCGCTCGCGGAATCATTTCATTCAAGGCCGCCGCCCCCAGCGAGCCGCCGATCACCAGCAAACGCAGCGGGCCTTCGCGTCCGGCCAGGCGTTGCGCCGGCGCCGCCAGGGCGCCGATTTCCGGCCGCACCGGGTTGCCGACCCATTCACCCGATGCCATTGCGCCTTGCCCCTTGCCCCTTGCCCCTTGCTCCTGCAAAGGCAGGCCCAACAGCACGCGGTCGGCGATATGCGCCAGGATCTTGTTGGTGAGGCCGGCGACGGCATTCTGTTCATGGATCACCAGCGGCTTGTTCAGCAGCACCGCCATCATGCCGCCAGGGAAAGCAACATAACCGCCCAGACCCAGCGCCACATCCGGGCGCTCACGGAAAATGGCGCGCGCCGATTGCCAGAAGGCGTGCAGCAGGTTGAACGGCAGCAACAGCTTGGTGAGCAGACCCTTGCCGCGCACTCCCGCCACCTTCACCCAGGCCATGTCGAAACCTTTGGCCGGAACCAGCTTCGCCTCCATGCCGGCATGGGTGCCCAACCAGACCACGCGCCAGCCCTCGCCGCGCAGGGCCTCGGCCACCGCCAGCGCCGGCATCACATGGCCGCCGGTGCCGCCGGCCATGATCAAAGCTGTACGGGAGGCAAGTGGCAAGGGGCAAGGGGCAAGGCGACCATCGGCCGCCTGCGCTCCTTGCTCCTTGCCCCTTGTACCTTGCCCCTGAATGTTCATGCCCGCTTCCCCTTCATCAGGCAGCGGTTCTCGTAATCCACACGCAGCAACACCGCCAGGGCCAGGCAGTTGGCGACGAGACCGGAGCCGCCGTAGCTCATCAGCGGCAGGGTCAGTCCCTTGGTCGGCAGCAGGCCGAGATTGACGCCCATGTTGATGAACGATTGCAGCCCCATCCAGACGCCGACACCCTGCGCCACCAGGGCGGCATAGTTGCGTCCCATCAGGCTGGCCTGCCAACCGATGGAGAAGGCGCGCCAGGTCAGCCAGGCAAACAGGCCGATCACCGCCAGTACGCCGATCAGTCCGAGTTCCTCGCCGATCACGGCAAGCAGGAAATCGGTATAGGACTCGGGCAGGTAGAACAATTTTTCGACGCTGTCGCCAAGGCCGACGCCGGTGATCTCACCACGACCGAGGGCGATCAAGGCATGCGAGAGCTGATAGCCGGCGCCATAGGGGTCCTTGAACGGGTCGAGATAGCTGGTCACCCGCGCCATTCGGTACTCCGACGTCATCACCAGCAACACGAAACCCACACCGAGCAGGGCGATCAAACCGAAGAACAGGCGGGCATTGAGGCCGCCCAGAAACAACACGCCCAGCGCGATGCTGATGATGACCACGAAGGCGCCGAAATCCGGCTCCAGCAGCAACGCGCTGCCCACGCCCAGCATCACCAGGAACAGCGGCAGGAAACCGCGCGCCAGGTTTTGCATGTGCGCCGCCTTGCGCACGGTGTAATCGGCGGCATAGAGAATGGTGGCGAATTTCATGAACTCGGAGGGCTGGAAATTGCCCAGGGGCCCCAGCGGAATCCAGCGCCGGCTGCCGTTGACGTCCTTGCCGATGAAGGGAATCAGTACCAGCACCAGCAACACCGCGCCGGCGATGAACAGCAGCGGCGACATTTTCTGCCACAGCGGCGTCGGGATCTGGAAGGCGGCATAGCCGGCGCCGAGCCCGATCACCAGATAGATGGCATGGCGCACCAGGTAATAGGTGTGCTCCTTGCTGGCCGACTTGGCCTCGGCGACCGACGAGGAGGCCGAAAACACCATCACCAGGCCGATCACCAGCAGCCCGGTGGCGGCGAACACCAGTCCCCAGTCGTAGGGCGTCAAGGCGGTACGCTTGAGGGCCGCGTTATGAAACATGGTGCGACCTTCTGCGCTCACGTCGCCGCCGTTCATCGCTCTGCGCCGTGGCGCCGCGAATGCGACGCTCCTGCTGGCGGCGGCACTCTCCACCGATGGCCTTGAGTACCTCCACGGCGCCGATGAATACCTCGGCGCGATGCGCGTAATTGCGGAACATGTCCCAACTGGCGCAGGCCGGCGACAGCAGCACCGCGTCGCCCGGCTGCGACAGCTGGAATGCCAGGCCCACCGCTTCTTCCATGGTTTCCGCGCGCGCCACCGGACAGGCCCCGTTTACGGCCTGTTCCAGCAACGGCGCGTCACGGCCGATCAACACCATGGCGCGAACGTTGTTCACCGCCTCTTTCAGCGGGGAAAAATCCTGGCCCTTGCCGTCACCGCCGGCAATCAGCACCACCGGCGCGGTGAAGCCCAGCAAGGCGGCCACGGTGGCGCCGACGTTGGTGCCCTTGGAATCGTCATAGAACGTGCGCCCCGCCACTTCCGCCACCCGCTGCACCCGGTGCGGTAGACCCTCGAATGTTTTCAGCGCGGGAACCAGGCCGGCGTAGGGCAGGCCGATGGCGTGGCATAGCGCCAGCGCGGCCAGGGCATTGGCGGCGTTGTGCAGGCCGGCGATGGGCAGCTTGTCCACCGGCAGCAGCGCCTCCTCGCCCTCGCACAACCAGAGGCGGTCCTTGCGCGTGGTGAGACCGAAGACGCCGGGAGCAAGGGGCGGGACGTCGGTGATGCCGAATGTCCATTGCGGCAGACCTGGCCTGGCCATCGCCATCACCATCGGATCATCCCGGTTCAGCACCTGCACGCCCTCGCCCGCGAAAATACGCGCCTTGGCGGCGGCGTAATCGCCCAGGCCGACATAGCGATCCATGTGGTCCTGCGAGATGTTGAGCACGGTGGCGGCGTCAGGATGCAGGCTGCTGGTGGTTTCCAGCTGGAAACTGGATAGTTCCAAGACCCAGACGTCGGGGTCGCGCATGATAGTTTCACGGTTCTCCAACGCCTCCAGCACCGGCAGGCCGATATTTCCCGCGACCACGGTATCCAGACCGACGGCCGCGCAGAGATGGCCAACCAGACTGGTGACCGTGCTCTTGCCATTGGAGCCGGTGATGGCGATGACCTTGGCCCGGGTGCCGCTGCCCGACGCCGGGCCGCCCCAAGTCGGGCTTGGCGCCCCCTCGGGGGGCAGCGAACGAATGTGAGCGTGGGGGCCGTTTATGGCGCGTGCGAACAACTCCACGTCACCCACCACTTCCTTGCCCGCCGCCAAGGCCGCTTGCAGCTCGGGCGTGGCGAGGGCGACGCCGGGACTGGCGACGATCAGGTCGGCCCAGGAAAAATCAGCGGCCACGAAGCCGCCCAACGTCAACGCCACTTCCGGAAATGCCTCACGCAGATGTTGCGCGTGCGGCGGCTCGGCGCGGGTATCCGTGCCGCGCACCAGCGCCTCGCGCTCCAGCAACCAGCGCACAGAGGCCGCGCCGGTGTCGCCGAGACCGACCACCAGGACCTTGCGGCCTTCGAGGTAGGAGGCGCGCTTGCGGGCTGAATTCGCCGGAGGTTTCGTTGTCATCGCGGTTTCAACGCAGCTTCAAGGTTGAAAGGCCGATCAGCACGAGAATCATGCTGATGATCCAGAAACGCACCACCACCTGGGTTTCCTTCCAGCCCTTCTTCTCGAAGTGATGATGGATGGGCGCCATCAAGAACACCCTTTTCCCGCGCAACTTGAAGGAACCCACTTGCAGCATCACCGAGACGGTTTCGGCGACGAAGACACCGCCCATGATGAACAGCACGATTTCCTGGCGCACGATCACCGCCACCACGCCGAGCGCGGCACCCAGGGCCAGAGCGCCGACGTCGCCCATGAAGACTTCGGCCGGATAGGCGTTAAACCAGAGGAAGGCCAGGCCGGCGCCGACCAGGGCGGCGCAGAACACCACCAGTTCACCAGCGCCGGGGATATGCGGCAGGCCGAGATACTTGGAAAACACTGCGTGGCCGGCCACGTAGGCGAAGATGGCCAGGGCGCCGGCCACCATCACCGTCGGCAGGATGGCGAGGCCATCGGCGCCATCGGTCAGGTTCACCGCGTTACTGGTGCCGACGATGACGAAGTAGGCCAGCAGCACAAAGCCCGTCACCCCCAGCGGCATGACGATGTGCTTGAAGAAGGGCACGATCAGTTCGGTCTGCGCCGGCAGGTCGGCGGACCAGGCCAGCCAACCGGCGACGGAGAAACCGATCACCGATTGCCAGAAGTACTTCCAGCGCGAAGCCAGCCCTCGTGGATTTTTTTCCACCACCTTGCGCCAATCGTCCACCCAGCCGATGGCGCCAAAACCGACCAGAGTAACCAGGGCGATCCAGACATATTTGTTGGTGAGGTCGGCCCACAGCAGGGTCGTCGCGGCCACGGCGGCAAGAATCAGGGCGCCGCCCATGGTCGGCGTACCAGCCTTGACCAGATGTGTTTGCGGGCCATCATCACGCACCGGCTGCCCGACCTTCAGATGGGTGAGCTTGCGGATCATCCAGGGGCCGACGACGAAGGAGATGAGCAGCGCCGTCAGCGCCGCCAGCACCGCGCGCAGGGTGATGTAGTTGAAGACGTTGAACAGGCGGATGTCATGGCCGAGCCACTGGGCGAACATCAAGAGCATGGTTGACAACCCTCACGTTCGCTTACCGCCGTAGCGTGCGCCGCGCGCACCGTCGAGCGTGAATCGGTGCGCGCGGCGCACCCTACGGGGTTGGTGGGCATCAGGAGCATTGCTGGTTCTCCACAAACGACTGCACCACACGTTCCATCTTCATGAAGCGGGAACCCTTCACCAACACAGTCACGTCGACGCCGAGGGCGCATTCGATTTCCGCCAGCATTTCCTCGATGCGCTCGAAGTGCATGGCACCCTGGCCAAACCCCTGGGCCGCGTTGATCGACAGCTCGCCGAGACAGAGCAGGCGGTCGATGCCGGCCTTGCGGGCGCGCTCGCCCACTTCGCGATGCAGCGCGGCGGCCTCCGGCCCGAGCTCGCCCATGTCGCCGAGGACCAGGATGCGCCGCCCCGGCCGCGCCGCCAGCACCTGAATGGCGGCGAGCACGGAATCGGGATTGGCGTTGTAGCTGTCGTCGATCAGGGTGGCGCCGAGGATGCAGTCATGGACCTGCAAACGGCCCTTGCTGCCGCTGTAGGCGGCGAGGCCGCGCGCCACGGCAGCCACCGGGGTACCCAGCGCCAGGGCGACGGTCGCGGCGGCGGCGGCGTTGCGTCGATTGTGTTCGCCGGGCACGCGCAGCACGGTGTCGATCCGCCCCATCGGAGTTTCGAGGATGAAGCGCACGGCGTCGGGCATGAGCCGCACATCAGCGGTTGCCGCGTTGCCGAAGCTCAGCACCTGGTGCTGGCCGGCCAGACCGCGCCAGTAGTCGGCGTGGGGGTCGTCGGCGTTGATGATGGCGATGCCGTCATCCTTGAGCCCCGAGAAAATCTCGCCCTTGGCGCGCGCCACCGCCTCGACGCTGCCGAGGCCTTCCAGATGGGCGCGCAGGGCGTTGTTGACCAGCGCCACATCCGGGCGCGCGAGTTCGGTCAGATAGGCGATTTCCCCGAGGTGGTTCATCCCCATCTCGATGGCTGCATAGCGGTGCGCCGGTGTCAGCCGCAGCAAGGTCAGGGGCACGCCGATGTCGTTGTTGAGATTGCCGACGGTGGCCAGCACCGCGCCTTCGCCCGCTTCCGCCGCGAGGATGGCGGCGAGCATTTCCTTCACCGTGGTCTTGCCGTTGCTGCCGGTGATGGCGGCAATCTTCGCCGGCATCCGCGCGCGGTGCCAGGCGGCGAGACGGCCGAGGCCGAGACGGCTGTCGTCGACCACCAGCGCTGGCGCGACTTCCAGCCCGGCGCCGGCCTCCACCATGACGGCGGCGGCGCCTTGCGCCAGTGCCTGGGCGGCATAGCCATGGCCGTCGAATCGCGGCCCCTTGAGGGCGACGAACAGGCAGCCTCGCGGCAGCGCCCGGCTGTCACTGGAGACGATATCGAATGCCACGTCCGCGCCGATGGCGACGGCGTTCAGGGCGTGGGCGGCTTCATGTAGCTGCACGTTGATTCCTTTCTGAAAGCGCCTTGAGCGCCTCATCACGATCCGAGAACGGGCTTCTGATCCCGTTGATTTCCTGATAGGGCTCATGCCCCTTGCCGGCCAGCACCACGATGTCGTCGGGGCCGGCGGATTGAATGGCTTTGTGGATCGCGGCGCGACGGTCGACGATGGCGTCCTGCCCCGGCGGCATGCCGGCGAGGATGTCGGCGATGATGTGGGCGGGGTCTTCATGGCGCGGGTTGTCGCTGGTAACGATGGCGACATCGGCGCGCGCCGCCACCGCCGCGCCCATCAACGGCCGCTTGGCGGTGTCGCGGCCACCGCCACAACCGAAAACACAGATCAGCCGGCCACGGGTGAGCGGCTTCAGCGTCGCCAGCACCTTTTCCAGGGCATCCGGGGTATGGGCGAAATCGACGATCACGGTGGGTGCTCCTTCGCCTGTTCGGCCCGCAAGCGGGCCTCCTACCGGCTGCATCCGCCCCGGCACCGCTTCGACCTTTTCCAGCGCGGCCAGCGCGTCGGCCAGCGGCACATCGCCAGCCAACAACGCGGCCAGAGCGGCGAGCAGGTTATAGGCATTGAATTCGCCGAGCAGCGGGCTGGCCAGTTCACCCATGCCCCAGGGCGTGACGATCTCCATGCGCAAGCCGTCGCGACCGGATTGCAGGCGCTGCGCGCAGACCTCCCCGGAATGCAATCCGTAGCTCAATACCTGGGTAGCGCCGCCACGTAATTGTTTTTCCAGTGACGCGCCGAGTTCGTCGTCGCTGTTCAGCACCGCCCATTTCAGGCCGGGCCAGGCGAACAGGCGCGCCTTGGCGGCGGCATAGCTGGCCATGTCGCCGTGGTAATCGAGATGGTCTTGAGTCAGATTGGTCAGCACCGCGACGTCAAACGCCACGCCGGCGACACGCCCTTGATGCAGACCGTGCGAGGAAACTTCCATCGCCACGCCGCGCGCGCCGGCGTCGCGATAGTCGGCCAACAGAGCTTGCAGGCTGACCGCGTCCGGCGTGGTGTGGCTGGGCGCGGTAGGAGCGCTGCTTGCAGCGCGAAGCACTTCGCCCGGGAAGCCGTTGCCGATGGTGCCGATGGCCGCCGTCTTGCGCCCGAGTGTGGTCCAGGCGGCGGCCAGCCACTGCGATACAGAGGTCTTCCCGTTGGTGCCGGTGATGCCGGTCATCCAGAGTTGTTGCGAGGGGTTGCCATACCAGGCGGCGGCGAGGCCGGCGGCCTGTTCCTTCAGATTTTCCACGGGCAGATTGGCGACTGCTCCGCCCTTCCAGTCATGGCCGGAGGGCTCCCAGAGCACGGCCGCCGCGCCGGCGGCGATGGCGGCGGCAATATGGTCGCGGCCATCGTGCGCGCCGCCGGGATAGGCGAGGAACACGTCGCCCTCACCGACGCGCCGGCTGTCGGCGGTCATAGCGCGCGCGCCGGGCGCCAGCGCGCGCAACCGGTCGACCAGCGCCGCCGCGGATCCGAAATCCGAAATCCGAAATCCGAAATGCTCCATCACACCGACTCCGCGACCACAGGCGCCTCGCCCGGCGGGGCGCTGTCGCTGTTGAACGAGGTATCCGGCGGCACCGCCATGAAACGCAGGGCGCCCGCCATCACCCGGGAAAAGATGGGGGCGGCGATCAGGCCACCGTAGTAATCGCGGCCACCCGGTTCATCGATCATCACCGCCACCACCAGGCGCGGGTTCGAGGCCGGCGCCAGGCCGACGAAGGAGCTGACGTATTTGTCCGGCTCGTAGCCGCCGCCGTTGACCTTGAACTTGTGCGCGGTACCGGTCTTGCCGGCGACGCGATAGCCCGCCACCCTGGCCATCGGCGCGGTTCCCCCGTTCTGGGTGACCATTTCCAGCATCGGCAACATTTTCCGGGCGCCGTCGACGGACATCACCCGCGTCCCGGTGGCGACGCTTTCCCGGCGCAGCGTGGTCAGCGCCGGCATGACGCCGTCGTTGGCGAAGGCGGTGTAGGCATGCGCCAGTTGCAACAGGCTTACCGAAAGCCCGTGGCCGTAAGCCATGGTCGCTTTCTCGATTGGGCGCCAGGTATCGAAGGGACGCAGCCGGCCGCTGACCTCGCCGGGTAGACCCGAATTCGGCCGCGCGCCGATACCGGCGTTGCTGAGCAGGCGCCAGTAGTCCTCGCCGCGCATTTCCAGGGCGATCTTGGCGGCGGCGACATTGCTGGACACCTGGATCGACTGGGCGACGGTCATCACGCCCTTGGCATGGGTATCGGTGATTTTCTTGTCGCCGACGATGAACCAGCCCGGGCCGGTGTCGATGGTGGTCTCCGGGGACACCACCCTGGCATCGAGGGCGGCGGCCACCAGGAATGGCTTCATGGTGGAACCCGGCTCAAACACATCGGTCACGGCGCGGTTGCGCACCCGTTCCGGGGTGTAGGTGGCGCGGCTGTTGGGATTGAAGCTGGGGGTATTGGCCAAGGCCAGAATCTCGCCGGTGCGCGCGTCGAGCACCACCACGCTGCCGGCGCGGGCCTTGTGTTTTTCCACGGCCTCGGAAAGCTCACGATAGGCGAGATACTGGATGTGCTGATTCAGGCTCAGCACCAGATCGCGCCCCGGCTTCGGCGGCTTGATCTGCTCCAGCACTTCCACCACGTTGCCGAGACGGTCGCGCACCACCCGCTGCGCCCCCGCCTCGCCGGCCAGCCACGACTGGAACGCCAGTTCGACGCCTTCCTGGCCCTTGTCGTCGAGATTGGTGATGCCCAGCACGTGCCCCATGACTTCGCCTGCGGGGTAATAGCGGCGGTACTCCGGCTTGCTGAACACGCCTTCCAGGTTCAAGGCCATGATCTGACGCGCCTTGGGCGGCTCCAGCAGCCGCTCCAGATAGACGAAACCCTTGCTCTTGTCGGCGAACAGGCGCGCGATCTGATCCGGGTCACGATCCAGGATATTGGCCAGCGATTGAATCTCCGCCGCGCCGGGGTTGGCCTGCTTGGGGTTGATCCAGATCGTTTCCACCGGCGTGCTCACCGCCACCGGCTCGCCGCGACGGTCGCTGATGACGCCGCGATAGGCGGGGATGGGCGCCACCCGCTGCACCCGCTTTTCGCCTTCCTCGTTGAGGAAGTCGTTGTGCCAGGCTTGCAGGTAGACGGCGCGCACCGACAGGGCGGCAAAACCGCCGAACAACAATGCCAGGGTCAGACGCATGCGCCAACGTTGCAGGTCGAGGTGCAGCATGGTGTTGGCCTTGCCCGAGTGCTTCATGGCGCCACCCCCTGCGCGTGCAGGACATAGATGTGGCGCGGGTCGGGTATCGCCATCTTCAGACGATCACGCGCCACTTTTTCCACCCGGTTGTGCATCAGCCAAGTGGAAATCTCCAGTTGCAACTGTCCCCACTCCACATCCAGGGCGCGGGCATGCGCTTGCTCGGCCTGCAAGGCTATAAACGACGTGCGCGCCTGATGGCGCGCCGAGACAACGGAAAGGGCGCAGGCGACCAAGACCGCGACCAGAACCAGATTCAGCTTGACCATGGCACCTCCGTGCGCTCGGCCACCCGCATGGTGGCGCTGCGCGCGCGCGGATTCGCGCTCGATTCACGCTCGGAAGGCTTCACCTTGTTGCCGATCAGGCGCAGACAGCCGCCGCGCAGGGCGGAAGCGGGCAGGGGAATTTCGAGCGGCACCTGCTCGCCCTCCGATTCCTTGCGCATGAACCGCTTCACCAATCGATCTTCCAGGGAATGAAAACTGATCACCACCAGCCGCCCGCCCGTCTTCAGCGAGACCGCCGCGCGCGGCAACGCCTGCTCAATCTCTTCAAGCTCGCGGTTAATGAAAATCCGCACAGCCTGAAATGTCCGCGTCGCCGGGTCCTGGCCGCGCTCTCGGGTGCGCACGGCGCCGGCGACCACTTGAGCAAGCTGACGGGTACTCGCGAGCGGCGCGACCGTTCTTGCTTCCACAATCGCACGCGCAACCTGCCGAGCAAACCGCTCTTCGCCATAGTCCCTGACAACTCGTGCAATCTCCTCTGCCGGCGCCTGATTCAGCCACTCCGCCGCGGTCATGCCGCGGCTGGTGTCCATACGCATATCCAAAGGGGCATCGAACCGAAAACTGAAGCCCCGCTCTGCTTCATCCAACTGCGGGCTGGACACCCCCAGGTCGAACAACACGCCATCCACTTCCGCCACACCCGCTTCGCGCAGCGCCACGTCCACCTCGGAGAACGGCGCATGGACCATGCGAAACCGCGCGTCGTCCATAGCTTCGCCCACCGCCACCGCAGCCGGATCACGATCCAGCGCGATCAACCCGCCGTTCGGCCCCAGCCGCGCGAGAATCGCCCGACTGTGCCCCCCCCTGCCAAACGTCGCATCCACGTAAATACCGTCTTCCCTCAGGTTCAACGCCGCGACGGCCTCCTCCAGCAACACGCTGACATGGCCCGCCGAAACGCCCGTAGCCGCCTGGCTTGGGTCGGCCCGGCGGTGAGCATGTTTGCCGCTCACAGCGTGAAATCCTTGAGACCTTCGGAGAGGGTGCCGTCACGCGCGGCCTCGGCCAATTGCTGCGGGAACTGCGCCGCCTTGTCGAACAGGCCCTGCCAGGTGGCGTCATCCCACAGCTCGAACTTATCGCCCTGACCAACCAGCGCCACGCTCTTCTCCAGCTTGGCGAAGCGACGCAACATCGGCGGAATCAGGATGCGGCCGGCGCCATCCGAGTCGACTTCCTCGGCCGAACCGATCACCAGTCGCTTCAATTCCTTGGCGATCGGATCAAGGCTGGACAACGCATTGAGGCGGGCAGCGACTTTTTCCCACTCGGGATAGGGGTAGAGCAGCAGACAACCACTGGTCGGGTCCGCCGTCAGCACGAGATGACCGCCGCAAACGCCGGCAAGGCGCTCGCGCAGGCGCGCGGGAATGGCCAAGCGACCCTTCCCATCCAGCGCCATCTGCGTTGATCCCGTAAACATGTCTTGTGCTCTCCTCCGTGGTCCACTTGGCGACACCATTCCACACAAATTCCCACTTATCCCCACTATAGAGAACACGAATCCCCAGCGTCAAGGACGAAACAGGAAAAATTTCAATGGGCTCAAGGACTTACGGAGGACAGTCAACCCAGACGAATGTTCTTTTCGAATGAGCAACCTAGGCATGAAACTTAATGTTCCACTTTAAGTGACGCGCGGAAGAAGCGGAAAAATGAGATCAAGCCGGCAGGCGCATTCACCACGCAACGGCAGGCGCGGAGAAGATTCAAGCCCCGTCGCGATGGGGCGCGAGGCTTAGGGATGAGGAAACAACCAATATCCCATTTATGGATGCAATGATGGGCGCATTGCGTCGTTGTTCCTCGCTGATGTGGCTCGCCACACGGCGCTCGGAACGCCTCGCACTGCATCCCGCCAGTCCCTCCAAAAACGGGACATCGGTAATTTCCTCATCCCTTACAGGAAGCGGCAGCAGGCGGCGCCGGCGAGCTGGGCGAGCCAGGTCAGGTAGAGGGTGCCCATCTCGGGATAGAAGCGTTTGCTGTCCTCGGAGGACAGCACCATCAGGCCGGTCAGGTTGCCCTCCTTGAGCGGCGCCAGGGCGAAGGACTTCTGATGCGCGCCGACCTCGCCGAACCAGGCGCGCACTTCGTCCGGCACCTCGGGGCCGCATTGCGGCTGGCTCAAGCCCTCGGCCAGCACCTCGATATCCATGCTCACCTTGGCGAACTCGGGCATGTCCGGCGCGTTGTCCGCCCAGATGCGCACGACGGTATGCGGCACCGAGAAACTCTCGGACAAATCCAGATAGAACGACTGCAACACCGCCTCCAGGCTCTTCGCGCGCATCAGCGACAGCGACATCTTGTGCAGCTTGTCGCCGATGGCGTCGTTCTCCTCGGCGAACTGAATGAACTCGCGCAACTTGATCTCCAACCCGCGCGACTTGTCGCGCAACGCCAGCACCTGCCGCTCGCCCAGGGAAATTGCCTGGCCGCTATACGGGTGCGGCACCGTGATATCAATCAGCATCTCGGGATGGCCGACGAAAAACTCCGGATTGAGCTTGAGAAATTCAGTGATCTGTTCGGGGGTGATGTTCATAGGAGTGAGCTTGAAAAAGATGAGAAAAGCGGGAGCGATGCGTCACATCCCGAAAGGGCTTGCGAATACTACTGATAAGGACCGAGAAAACGCGAGCCATTGAAATGAATCAGATGCGTCGGCGCATCCGCCACCCAAACCTCGGTTTCCCAGGCGATCTCGGAAACATAGCGGGCCATCAGCGCACGGGTCGGAAAGGCGGTGACGAATACCAGGCCCGCACTCGAAGCCGCGAACAACCGCGCCAGTTCGTCGTGGCGCTTGCCATCCGCCGGCCCGTGGCTGGTCACGGCCTCCACCAGAATCAACCAATCACGCTTCGAATCGTGAATCACCGCCGACAAAGCCCCCATTCCGGCGCCGGCATCGAGCAGACGGCAGGTTGACTTGTCGGCCTTGGGGAACAACGAGGCGATGAAGCGCGCCACGCCGGGCGGCGTCATGAATTGGCCGAGAGCGGAGCGGTGGGTGGGCGTTGGAACAGCGCGGCGGGACGGGGCGCTGGGGTGGGAAGGAGTGCTGTATAGGGGGAAAGGCATTGGCAGGCCAATCTTGCAACTCAATGCAATTGCTCCAGCCGTTCCAACCAATAGCCCGGCTGCCGACTGTGGTGCGCGACCGCGAGTATTGCGATTTCCTCCACGCGCACCGCGTAAATCAGGTCGTAGGGATAACCTGACAAGATAAAACGACGGACATTCTCGGAAATCAACGGCGCGGCAAGGGGGAAGAGGGCCATGGACCGCCTCGCCTCCAGCACTTTCAGCCACAATCCCTCGGCGGCGCGCGGGCTGCGTTCGCGGTACCAGGCCATCGCCTCAGCCATTTCCTTCCCGGCGACGGAGAGCATGCGAACCCTCATTTGGGGAGATATTCCTTGCGCAACCGCGCCATCACCACATCAAAGTCTTCCGCTTCGATTCTGCCTTGCTCATAAGCGGTAAGCCGGTCTTCGCTTTCCTTGGCCCAGGCCTCTTGCCATGCGGCATCCGGTGGATTGATGAGTTCATTCAGTGCGTCCAGCAAGGCCACGCGCTCTTCAGCCGTCAATGCCTTGGCCTGTTCCACCATTGCCTCGATCTGGATGTTCATTGCCTCTCCTTTTCCGAATCAAGTCGTTCCCTTTCACAGTGAGCGCAGCCCGGATGCAGCCCACTCGATGCCGGTTAGCAATCTTACAAGCGTTCCCGGGCGGAATCCGGGGATGCCGCGTTGGCGGCCCCTCCCGCCACTTCTGCATCTTCGTCGCGCATGGCCTGCGGGGATGGCAAGTTGGTTCTACCCGGATGGCCCATTAGCCGAGACACGGTGAAGACTCCACATGTAGCGCCGGCTTCCAGCCGGCTTCGTACTTCTGACTCGACAAACAAGCCGGCTGGAAGCCGGCGCTACAGGGGTGTCCACCTCGGCAAATGGCCAATAGGTGCTCACAACCTGATCTCGCCTTGAAAAACAGTGACTGCCGGGCCGGTGAGAAAGACATGGTGGCCGTTGCCGGCCCAACGAATGAAAAGGTCGCCGCCCCGGGTGTGAACCTGGACGCTGTGGTCAAGCAGGCCGCGGCTGATGCCGGCGACCACGGCGGCGCAGGCGCCTGTGCCGCAAGCCAGGGTTTCGCCGGCGCCGCGCTCGAATACGCGCAGTTTGATTTCGCGCCGGTGGATGACCTGCATGAAGCCGACGTTGACCCGTTGCGGAAAGCTC
>JAURYL010000021.1 GCA_030653935.1 Pseudomonadota bacterium | reverse complement strand
GACAAAATTGTTTCACGGAATTGTTCCACGGCCTTTTTTTGCTTCTGATAATTCAAATCGTGGACACCCTTCGTCCGCTCTAAAGCCTTGCCGTTACTGGCTTTACAGCCGACTCGATAACATTTAACCGGACACTAGTGGCTTCGTGTAGGTGTCGAACTTGTAGCGCTCGTCGCTGTTGGGCGGTTCTTTGGAAATCGCGTTGGCGTTCGGCTCGAAGGACGTGATGATTCCGCAGTAGGGGCCGAAGCCGGTGTGCTGGAACAGCCGGAAGTAATGGCAGGCGTCATAGATCGAAGCCGCCACCAGGATCGCCGTGCCCCGGTCGTTGTTCAGGCGCGGCTTGAGGGCGAAGTCGCCGATGATGTCGGCAATGATCTCGCGCTTGCGCCCGGCCGCGCTCATCAGTTCTTCCATCGTCGCCCAGCGGCGGCGCACCAGGGCTTTCTGGAAGTTGTTCAGATTCTTGGTCTTCTGCTCAAACCATTCGTCGATTTTCTTCTGCGAGGTCAGCCGCTCCGGCACGTCGCGGGCTTCGTATTTCAGGTCGAGCACCACCCTGTCGGCCACCGCCTGGTGGAATTTGTAGGTGTGGATGTAGCTGCCGAACACATCCCGCGTCATCAGCTTGTCGCGGCGCAACAGCGGGGTGCCGGTGAAACCGATGAAAATCGCCCCTTCCAGCCAGCGCTTCATCTGCTTGTTCATGTCGCCACCCTGGGTACGGTGGCACTCGTCCACGAACACATAGAAACGGCCATGCACAGCAGGTGGTGGCCCGTTCAGGTCAGCCACGTCGAACTTGTGAATCAGCGCGCACAACAGTCTCGGCGAGGGCGCGGCGAGTTTCTGCACAAACTCTGCCCGCGAGGTAATCCGTGGCGAAGCCGAGTTCTCGCCGATCACCCCGGCATTGCGCATCACGCCGACGATCTGCTGGTCCAGCTCGTCGCGGTCGGTGATGACCAGGATGCGCGCCTCGGGGTCGTGCTCCAGCAGCCACTTGGCAATCAGCACCATCAGGATGCTCTTGCCACTGCCCTGGGTGTGCCAGATCACCCCACCCTCGCGCTTGGCGATGCGCTCCCGCGCAGCCTTCACTCCGGCGTATTGATGTGGTCGCGGCACCTTTTTCTGGCCGGCATCGAAGAGGATGAAGTTGCGCATCAGGTCGAGCAGCCGCGCCTTCTCGCATAGCTGCGCCAGTGGCAGGTCGAGCAAGGCCCCGGCGGTGGAATGGGCGGTCGTAGGGGCGGGTTTCAAACCCGCCTCGGTTGTGGAAAGGGCGGGTTTCAAACCCGCCCCTACGGCGTCCACGAAGAATTGTTCCGGCGTACCTGTCGTGCCGTAGCGTAGGCCCTGCGAATCGCTGCCCGCCAGCACCAACTGCACCGTCGTGAAGAAGCTCTTGTTGAATATCTCCTCCTGATTGGTGATGAGCTGCCGCACCCCGTCGGCCACCTCCACCGAGCTGCGCTTGAGTTCGATTACCGCCACGGCGAGGCCGTTGAGGTAAAGCACGATGTCCGGCCGGCGTTCGTAGCCACCACGCAGTGTCACCTCCTCGGCCAGCGCGAAGTCGTTGGCCTCCGGGTTGTCCCAGTCGATCAAATGCACCGTCTCATGCGCCTTGCCGGCGGCCACCTGCACCGGCACGCCGTAGCGCAGCAACTGGTAAGTGCGCATATTCGCCTGATACAGCGTGATGCCGGTCGCGTCGGCCGCCGTCTCCAGTTTCTGCAAGGCGGCGGCGATGTGGGCGGCGGAATAGCCGCGTGCCGCGAGGTTGTCACGCAGCAATGCCGTCTCGATAGGGCGGTTGTTCTCGCGTTTGTTCCAATCGCCGAGATAGCGGTAACCCAGCCAATCGGGCCGCGCCCGGTTGGTGAACAGGTCGATGACCCGGGTCTGCGTCTTGCGTTCGGTTCGGGGGTTTTCAGTCATGGGCGGTTTCCTGCGCAGCTATTGTTATCACCGCGTTCCCTTTCGTAGCGTCGCCAGTAGCGCCCGGCCTTTTTCAGTCAATCGATATTGCTGAAGCCGACTCGTGGGTCTATCGGGAATGGTGTATTCCAGCGTCTGGTCGGCGAGCAACGCGCGGATGACCTGATTCAGATGGCCGGAAATCTCTTTTTGTCCCAAGGCGGTGGAAATCGCCACTTTGGCCAGCGGGCCGTTGCCCAACAACGCCAGCACCCGTTGCTCCATCGACTCTGGCTGTGACTCTGGCTGTGACTCTGGCTGTGCGGCAGCGACTTCACCCGTTGAGTTCAACAACGCACGCGCCGATTCCTCTCCCAAGGCCGCTGCCAGATGCGCCGGATTGGCCTTGAAGGTCAGCATCAGCCCCGACATGCTGGTATCGAAAATCGGCGCGGGTGCATCGTGGTTCACGCATTCCCGGCGTATTTTTTCGATGCCTCGCCCCCACGACTCCACATACCCCGCGCGGAAAAACGCCGAGGCCAACAAGGGGTTGAACGGATGCGACGGATGCTTGCCCAGCAAGTTTTCCAGCGTCCAACGCTCGGGCAACTGGCCTGCGTTCCAAAGCACGATTTGATGCTCATAAACGCTGATCTGAATCGGAATGCCGCTGCTGTAGTCCTTGTGCATCACTGCATTGAGCAAGGCCTCGCGCAAGGCCGGCATGGGGAACAAAAAAGTTTCCAGCCGCTGCAAGCCCTCGTAGCTGATGTAGGCCTTGAGGTACTTGGCGCGCAGGGTGTCCAGCGTCTTCTCCACCTGCGAAAACAAATCGCCATGAATTTCGTCCTGGTAGCGCAGATCATCGTCGGTGATAAAAAACCCCAACTTGATGAACGCGCCCGGCACAAACCGTTCCGGCTCCTTGCCAAACAACAAGGCAGCAGCGCGCTTCAGGTGCTCGCCGTCTTCCAGTTGCAGGCTGGACAGCAGTGCGGCGTCGCCATCGGCCAGCACTTGCTCATCCACGCGCCCGCTTTTCGCGGCCTTGGTCTTGAACCATTGCAGGGCGGAGGGAGCGCAGTCGCTCAGGGCCAGACGCGGAATCGGTACGCCATCCCAATGCAGTCCCTGCTTGCGCAGCAAAAATCGGTTTAGCGCCACGCCCTTCAATTCCTGTTTGGTGCTGCCGCTGCGGTAGTGATACTCGCCCTTGTAACTCACCGGACTGGGGTAGGGATCGACACGAATCTCCACCAATTCCTTGCCGTCTTCGTACCGCAGATTGACCTCGACCATGATGCCCAGTACATCGCGCACCTTGTTCGGAATCTCCTCCATCAAGCGGCCTGCATTGACCACTCCGACGGCACTGCCCTGATCATCGCGCCCAATCACCAGCACCCCGCCCTCGGCGTTGGCGAAGCCGCAAATCCAGCGCAGATACTCGTCGCGCCAGGATTCCTTCCACTCCAGCTTCTGTTGCTCTTTCATACCAGCTTGCTCCATCGACTCTGGCTGTGATGCAGGGGTTTCATAACAGTCGCGTCCTCCCGGTGAGCAGTTCCTGCATCATCGTCTGCTTGAGGGCGCGGGTCTTGTCGCGGCGGGCTTCCAGGGGGGGGCAGCAGCAGATCGGCCTCGATGCCGCAGTTGTTATCTCGCCTGGCCCTGTCGCCCAGGTCGCCATAACCCAGGCCATCGGAGTAGGCCTGGTCGAAAAACAGGGCGATGGCCCGGTTCTGGGTGATGTGATCGGGACGCCGGGCGCTTGGGTTCATGATGTTTTCTCCCGTTTCTTGCGTAACTGCGCGCGGAGTGCTTCGCCCAGGGCTGTCAGGCGATACCACTGGAGCCGACTCATCGGTTTATCCACGATCGTCATTTCGATCAGGCCGGCGCTACTCATCGCTTCTCCCGTTGATATCGTTCTCAAGCCGTTCCAGTGTCACCATCATGTCGCTGAAGGTTGGGGCTTCGCCGAAGATCATGTTGCCCATGGCGCGGTAATCCGATTCCACCGCCCTCAGTACCGCACCTTCTGGCACCAGGCGCAGTGTGCCCGGAACAGCCAGGTCGTAGCGCGCCCAGCCTCGCGGGTAGAAGCGTTGCTTGAAGGCCACCACCTCGGCAAGCAAACCCAGGTCAGCCAAAGCCGCATCCTTGACCGGCGCGCCCGCCATGCGGGCCAGATCGTAATAGTGGCGCGAGTAACGCGCCGCCGGTTGTGGACTGTTTTCCGGGCGATGGGCCTCATGGTGCAGGATGGTGGCTTTTTCCCAGAAAGTCCGTTCCGCCCGAATCACCCGGATCGAAAAATCCGGCTGCGCGAAAACCTGGGGGAACGCCTGGGCCGCATAGGCGCGAATCGTTTTCGGCTCATAGGGCAACCAGGCCGCCAGGGGGGCGATTTCCAAGGTGATGTCCGGGCGCAAGTAAACATCCGGAAAGGTTTTTGGATAACGAACCTGGACATTATGGGCATCGCCCGGGTCAACCGCGCACTGGCACAGCGGGGCCAGGGCGGCGGAAATCCGCCCATGCAAGGTTTGCGAGATGGTGGCCAGGGCCATTTCGTCGATACTCTTGTTCAGGCGCTCCTGCTGACTGTTGGAGCGCACGGCCAACGGGTCTTCGCCGCAGAGGCCGCGCCAGTCGAGAATCAGGTCCACGTCCTCGGAAAAGCGCTCGATCAGGCCATAGGCTTTGGAAAGGCTGGTGCCCCCCTTGAACATCAGCAACCGGCCCAACTCCGGCTCGCGGAAGACGCGCTCCAGCACCCAGCATACCCAGAAATCCTTTTCCACCACCGCCGGGGTCATGCCCAGCCGGGCGGCGGTTTCGGAAAACAGTTCACCACGCTGGTGCGCCGGAAGTCGTGCCACCTGGTCCATCAGTCCGACGCCTCGCATACCTGCTTGATGATCTGGAAGATCCATCCGGTTACCGCCCGGGTGTCCATCAGAAGCTGCGGGCAAAGCTTCGGGTCAAGCCAGTGGCGGATGGCGGCGATGACGGCCGCATCCACATGCTCCCGGCCCATGGCCTTGAGAGCCTGCACCACCAGGCCGCTTTCCCGGTATTTGAAGCCCGTGTCCTTCAGGGCCGACTTGCGGAAAATGAGGGTCTGTTGGCCCTTTGTCTGGCCCATGCCTGGGTTCGTACTGCCGATCTTGTAGCGGCGGCCCGGTCCATCCGAGAGATAGACCCACCGCCCGGGCACCTGGGCGGAAAGACCGAGCAAATTCAACGCCGCGTCGCCCGAGGGCTGGATGCGCCAGTTGAACTTGCGGGCCAGGGCCTGGGCCACCTGGTCGATGTCGGGACTCAAGTACTGCCCCAGCAGTTCGCTGTAGCGGGGGTAGTCATAGACCCCATGGCAGACCCGGCGAATCTTGCCCGCCGTGGTCAGGCTGGAGAGCGCCTTGTGGATGTTCGCCTCGCCAAACCCGGCGACGAAATCCGTCTTGGTAAACGCCCACCCCCTGCCGCGCCCGTATATTCTTGAAAGTATTTTTTGATCAATGGCTTGCATGACGAGAAGGATAGATTGTTTTTCAGGAAAAAAGCCTGTTTTCCTGAAAAAACCGCCTTGGGCGGGGCCTCAGAGCAAGCGTATCCGCCCGGTCAGCAACTCCTGCATCATCGCCTGCTTGAGGGCGCGGGTCTTGTCGCGGCGGGCTTCCAGGGCGGCCAGTTCGGCATCCATGTCGGAGAGGACGGTGGCGATGGCGGTTTGCTCGGGGAGCGATGGAAGAATAACCATGATGCTGGACAGAGCAGCGGCGCTGATGTGGACCACGGCATCACCTTGTCCCTTGCTCGCCTTCTGTGCATTGATTGGCGCGGTGTTGCAGTAGTAACCCATGAACATCGAATTTGCTCCAGCAGGTCGAAGAATCACAGTGTCGCCTCCCGCATACGCTTCGCAGTTATTAACGAAGGCAACGCACTTGCCGATTTCCTCCTTGGTTTCGCCGGAGCCGGCAAATAACAAGTCACCTTGTTTTAGCCGAGTTGCGCTTGCGGCAACCTCGACAGAAATCCAGGAGTTGAACTGTTTGATGTAGTCGTTGTGGTGCGTATAAATCTCGCCATAGCGGACACATGGCAGACCGCCGCTTTGTGCTTCGTCTTTCCTGACACCGCTCCCTTTCAGGAAGATCCCGACGTCCCCCAACCGCTTCTCCTCCCACTCCCCGCTGAAGCCGGGGAGGCGGGTTTGGCCGGTGAGGAGTTGCTGTATGGCGGCCTGTTTGAGGTCCCGCTTCTTGGCGATGAGCCGCTCCAACCCGCCCAGCAGCGCATCCACATCACTCAACGCCGCCGCGATGGCGCGTTGTTCGGGGAGGGCGGGAACTGCAACCGGAAGTTCTCCAAGTGACGATTTACTAATCGAGGCTAAATTCGTGGTCTGTTTTCCGGCGAAAAGAAAAAAACGACGTGAAGACTTTGTTGCAGTCCAGACATTGAGATATTCGGGCAGCAAAACTGATTTGCATCGCACGACAAACACATGGTTTTGATTCACACATGGGTTGAATTCCCCATTCCAGATGGCGCCCCTGCCCAACTTGTCGAGATCACCACCCTCATTCATCAATACGTCGCCTGGCAATACCCTGTAGCGATTCAGATCGTGCCGACTCAATTGAATCTTGCTCATCTCAGCAAGATCCAGGTATCCATCTTGCACATTGGCGACTCGAAGATAATGAACGGAAATTGGGTCGGCTGGCTCGACATTTGAGTTTTTTGCGATGCCACCCCGTATCTCAGCCACAAGCGAAAGCGGTCTTACCTCCCACTCCTCCGGAATCACCCCCACCTCCGTCTGCTTGTACCCCGGTTTCATAGCGCCTCCCCGTCTTCATTGAGGATGTTCAGATAAGCGTCGTAGACAAACACCCGATTGCGGCGCTGGCCGGTGAGTTCGCGGGCTATGCCCATCTCCACCAGCGTCAGCATGGCCTTTGAGGCGGTGGGAAAGCTGATGCCGGTCTGCTGCCTGACTTGCCCGAGGTCGGTCAGGGGACGCTGGCGCAGGGCTTCCAGTGTACGCATGAGATTGGCTGCGCCGCGTCCGCTGGCCTGCACGCGCTGGCTGTCTTGCTGGAACAGTTCCACCAGGCGGCGGGCGGTGTTCACCGCGCCGGTGGCGGTGGTTTCCACACCTTCCAGAAAGAAATCGACCCAGGCTTCCCAGTCGCCCTGGCGGCGCACGCGGTCGAGCAGTTCGTAATACAGCGCGCGGTGTTGCTTGAAGTACAGGCTAAGGTAGAGCAGCGGCTGGGTCAGCGCGCCGCCTTCGTGCAGCAACAGGGCGATGAGCAAGCGCCCAAGGCGGCCATTGCCATCCAGAAAGGGGTGGATGGTCTCGAACTGGACATGCGCCAGCGCGGCTTTGAGCAGCACAGGCAGCTTGGCTTTTTCGTCGTGGATGAAGCCTTCCAATGCGGCCATGCACGGCTCGACCTCCTGTGCTGGCGGCGGCACGAAACGGGCGTTGCCGGGCCGTGTGCCGCCGATCCAGTTCTGGCTGCGGCGGAATTCGCCGGGGGCTTTTTCCGTACCTCGTCCACGTGCCATCAATTGAACGTGCATGTCGCGCAATAGCCGGTTGCACAGCGGGAAGCCTTCGCGCAGGCGAGCCATGCCGTGCTCCAGCGCGGCGACGTAGTTGGAGACTTCCACCACATCATCGAAGGGTACGCCGGGGGTTTCTTCCAGTTCGAACAGCAGCAGGTCGGACAATGAGGACTGGGTGCCTTCGATCTGCGATGACAGCACGGCTTCACGCCGCACATAGGCATAGAGAAACAGTTGCGGATCGGACAGCAGCAAGGCGATGCTGTCGAGCCTGCCCACGGCGAGGGTGGCTCGTTCCAGCGCCGCCTGACGTGTGCCGTCCAGTTCGAGCGGCGGCATGGGCGGCAGCGGGTACGGCACGAAAGCGCGAACCGTCTCGCCTCCGGCGACACTGCTTTCATTGCGTCCAGTCGAATCTCGAAGCATGGGCAATCCTTTAATAAGTGTTTTTATTATTAAAGTAAGACGACAGTTACTTTAATAAGGCCAGGCTGTGGATTCTGGCGCAGGGCATCAAGCGAGCGTAGCCCGGATGGAGCCCGCGCCACCGACCGTTGAATCCGCGCCGTCCGTTCGCGGGCGGAATCCGGGAGGGATGGGGCCACCCGCCCGTACCACCTCCCCGGATTCCGCCCGGAAACGTTTGTGGAATTGCCAAGCGGCATCGCGTGGGCTCCTTCCGGGCTACGCTCACTCATGGCTTCACCTCGTCGGAGTCCCATAGTTCGCGAGACAGCGCTTCCTCAAGCGCTTCGATGCTCGGCAAACAGGTGTCCAGGGGGGTGGGTAACGCCTTGACCAATTGGTATTCGGCGATGCCCATCGGTTTGTCGATTCCCGAGAGGGCATATTCGGCAATCAGTCGCTTCTTGGTTTTGCACAGCAGCAAACCGATCGTGGGTTTGTCGTCAGGCGCCTTGATCTGGGCGTCCACAGCGGCAAGATAGAAGTTGAGCTGGCCGGCATGCTCGGGTTTGAAGGCGGTGGCTTTCAGTTCAACCACAACATGGCACTTGAGCCGGGTGTGATAGAAAAGCAGATCGATGAAAAATTCCTCACCATCCACTTCGAGTCGATACTGCCGACCGACAAATGCGAAGCCGGCACCGAGTTCAAGCAGGAAACGGGTGATGTGGCGAACCAGTGCGTTCTCGATGTCGCGCTCATGCGCTTCATTCCCAAGCCCCAGGAAGTCGAAGTGGTAGGGGTCTTTGAGAATTTGCGTAGTCAGCCCAGCCAGGGGAGTTGGGAGACGCTGTTCGAAGTTGGTGAGCGCCGCGCCTTGGCGCTGATGCAAGCGGCTGCGAATCTGGACGGTCAGTGTGTCGCGCGACCACGCTTGGGCAACGGCCTGACGTGCGTACCAGGCTCGCTCGTCGGTGTCGCGTACTTGGGTTAGCAGGGTCACGGTATGGAACCAGGGCAATTGGTCAGCAGACTGCTGACCAAATTGGCGGTCGGGGCATTCCTGGGCAAAGTACCTCATGTATTTGAGATTTGAGCTGGACAACCCTTTCATGTCAGGGAAGGCTGCGCGCAGGTCCGCGGAAAGATGGTCAATGACCTTTGCGCCCCAGCCTTGGCTCGCCTGGCGGTCGAGGATGTCTCTACCAAGCTCGTGATAGAACTGAATCTGTTCGGCGTTGGCGGCCAGGGCAATGCGTTGCCGGGCACCGGCAATGCGATTTTTCAGTTCGACCAGCCAGGCTGCATAGTCGGCGGGAAGCACAAGAGAACTGCGGGTCATGGCTTCACCTCGTCGGAGTCCCACATTTCGCGGTAGGCGTTGACATAGCTTGCCGTGGCAACGGGGTCGATGTCGAAGTAATGGCGGCAGAGGCTGCGGTAGAGCTGGAGCGCCGGTGCGTGGCCGCAAAAATCCAGCAGGCCGTCGAGTGTCCGCTCGATCTGCCGGACATCGCGGCTACCGGTGGCGATCAGGGTTTCCACCACCGGCGTGTATTCGGCCACGGCGGTGGTTTGCAGGCCTTGCAACTCGCGGGCGAGTGCGTTCACGGATTTCACGAGCGTGTGGACATCATTCACGGCTGTTCATCCCTGGCACCCGGTAGCACGCGGGCTGGGGCGGCGGTGAGCGTGCGCATCTGGCGAATGGCGATCTGGTTGAGGCGCTTGAGCCGTTCGCCTTGCGCCAGGTTCATGTGGATGAATTCGGCGTTCATGGCTTCGATGTTGGCGAGCACCAGCAATTGTTCGATGTCGGCATGGTCGCGCATGTTGCCGTCCAGCGCCGGGTTGGCATCGCGCCACTGTCTGGCGGTCTGACCGAACAGGGCGACGTTGAGCAGGTCGGCCTCGCTGGCGTAGGTGATGGCGGCCTGGGCGGGGGTGATCTCCGGCGGAATCAAGTGCTCGCGGATGGCATCGGTGTGGATGCGGTAGTTGAGTTTGGACAGGGTGCGATTGAGGTTCCAGGCTTGCGAGAGGCGGCGGTTTTCGTCGTCCTTGAGGCGCTGGAATTCCTTGATGAGGTAGAGCTTGAATTCGACGGAGACCCAGGAAGCGAATTCGAATGCAATGTCCTTGTGGGCATAGGTGCCGCCGTAGCGGCCAGCCTGAGAGACGATGCCGATGGCGCGGGTCTGTTCGATCCACTGCTTGGGGGTCAACGTAAAGCTGTTCAGCCCGGCCTGCGTTTTAATCCCGTCGAATTCGACGGGATTAAAACCCGGGTTGTTGAGCCGTTCCCATACGCCAAGAAGTTCCAGGGTGTTGCGGTTGCGCAGCCAGTTGCGGATCACGTCGTCGGCATGGTCGAGGTTTTTGTATTTGGCGATGTCGGTCAGGCTGATGTAGTCGTTGTTGCCCTTCTGGACGATGCCGATCACCGCGCCCTGCACATTCACGATGGTTTTTTTGGCTTTGCTCATGGTTGAACCCCCATATTCTTCAAATGCTGCTCCACCCGCGCGGCCAGCGCCGCCACCTCGTCGGTCAGTTCAGGCAGCGGCGTGGCGTAGCGCTCGGCCAGTTCGCGGATGCGGCCGGTGAGAGTTTGTGAGACGCGATCCAGTTCGCCCTGGACGACGGCGGCGAGGCGGGCCATCCATTTGTCGTCCAGCACCAGGGCCTTGATTTCGGCATCAAGCAGCTTGGGGTATTGCGCGTAGGCCAGCGCATCCAGCGCGGCTTCGGCGGCCTTGAGGTGTTTCTTCAGCGCCGTGATCTGTTCGCTGAGGCCCAGCCACTGTTTCAGCACCTTCATCTCGTCGGCGCCATCCGGGTCTTTGCCGATCTCGCGGATGCGGTCTTTCACGGCGGCGGCGGTAATGCTGTCGAAGCCGGAGAAAGCGGCGTCTTCGCCGCTGTGTTCCTCTTCCAGTTCGGCCAGGCTGGCGGTAGCGGCCTCCAGTTCGGCTTGCTTGGCTTCGATGGCGGCCTGCTCGCAAATGAAGTAGCGGGCGACGATGAACGATTTTGGAATCAGGTCGCAGGCCCAGCCACGGTCTTTGCTCTTGCCCTTCTTGTCGGTTTCGACGATGCGGGCGGGTTTGGCGACCCAGCCATCGGCGGCGATCAGGTAGGCGTCGTCCTGCATCGTCTCGGCCCAGTAGTCCATCAGGTGCTGGTAGATGTCGTAGGCGTCGAGCAGCGGGGCTTGCTTGAAGGTGGCAAGCAGGGCTTCGGCGATGCTTTCGATCAGCGCCTTGGGGTGGCCGCCTTTGTCGAAGCCGGTGAGTTGCGGGGTGACGGTCGCGCGCCAGTCGGCGAAGCGTTGGCTGGCGGCCTGGTTGAAGGCGGTGAATTCGGGGTGGCTGAAGATGGCGGGTTTGACTTCGGTGATAGGCAGGCGCAGGTGGCTGTAGCCGGGGCGCTCCCTCATCCCCGGCCCTTCTCCCGGTGGGAGAAGGGAGAAGAGTGCGGCGCGGACGCCGGGCAGCACCCGCCAGTAGTCGGCCAGGGCGTCGAGGTCGCGCTCGGGGATGCCGCCGCGCAGGTGGCCTTCGATGTCCTGCAAGTCTTCCGGGGAGGTCGAGTCGATGTAGCGCGGCAGGTTGAGGTTGTAGTCGTTCTTCGCGTCGGCGATCTCATTGAGCGGCACGATGCGGGCGTAGCGCGAGGTGTCGGTCTGGCGGGTGAAGGTATCGACGATGCGGTGGATGTCCTGCTCGCGCAGACGGTTTTTGTTGCCGTCCTTGATGTAGCCCTTGCTCGCATCGACCATAAAAATCCCCGCTCTGGCGGCGGCGTTCTCCTTGTCCAGCACCAGGATGCAGGCGGGGATGCCGGTGCCGTAGAACAGGTTGGCGGGCAGGCCGATGATGCCCTTGAGGATGCCGGATTTCACCAGTTGCCGGCGGATGACGGCCTCGGCGTTGCCCCGGAACAGCACGCCGTGCGGCAGGATGCAGGCGGCTTTGCCGTTGGCTTTCATGCTGCGAATGATATGCAGCAGGTAGGCGTAATCACCCTGCTTGGCTGGCGGCTCGCCCCAGGCGAAGCGCTGGTAGGGGTCGTTGGCGGGGGTGAGGCCGGTGCTCCAGGTCTTGTCGGAAAACGGCGGATTGGCGACCACATAGTCGTAAGTACGCAAGCTCTCGCCATCCTTGAACTTGGGCGCGGCCAGGGTGTTGCCGGATAGGATGTTGGCGGTGGGGAAGTCGTGCAGGATCATGTTCATGCGCGCCAGACCGGCGGTAGTCACGTCCTTCTCCTGCCCTTCCAGCGTGATGTGCTTGCCGGCTTCGGCGGCCACCTTGAGCAGCAACGAGCCGGAGCCGCATGTGGGGTCGTAGGCGGTGGTCGATGCCTTGGTGTTGGCGGGCGCGATGCCGAGTACCTTGGCGATGATGCGGCTGACTTCGGACGGGGTGTAGAACTGGCCCTTGGATTTGCCCGATTCGCTGGCGAAGTGGCGCATCAGGTATTCATAGGCGTCGCCCAAGATGTCGTCGTGCTCGGCGCGGTTCTGCGAGAAGTCCAGTTCCGGTTTCTGGAAGATGCTGACCAGGTTGGACAGCCGCTCGACCATCGCCGCGCCTTCGCCCAGCTTGTTGGGGTCGTTGAAGTCGGGGAAGTCGCTTTTCGCCAGCCGGGCGTTGGCTTCGACCAGCGGCGCGATGATCTGGGTATTGATCTTGTCGCCGATGTCGCTCCTGCCCTTGAGGGCAATCATGTCCTTGAAACTGGCGCCCGGCGGAATCGTCACCGGCGGCGCGAAGTCGTCGCTGTCGCCGTACTTGTCGCTGATGTATTTGATGAACAGCATGAACAGGACGTAGTCCTTGTACTGGCTGGCATCCATGCCGCCGCGCAACTCGTCGCAGGAGGCCCAGAGGGAGGAATAGAGGTCGGATTTCTTGATGGCCATGAGGGTTCTTGTTTGTGTCTTGGCGCCATCCGGCACCGGCGTGGAACTCTACCCTAAGGGAGTCGACCCGCGCCGAGGCGGTGTGCGCGACGCGCGCCGCTACACCCCGCCATTTTTGGCAGGAAGCCTCGCCGTAATTGTCATAATCCGAGACAAATAATCGGGTATTCGCACGTAGCCCTCGCGGTCGACCGCTTCGCCAAGCCACGTCAGGCCGCGATTTCCACGGAATAAAAGCCCCTCTAAATAATCAGGCACGTTAGTTGCTAGATAACAGGCAATCTATTCGCCGCAGCGACCGCCGCCATGAAAATCGCCGTCACCAGCCAAAACCGCGCCACCGTCACCGACCATGCCGGCCAGTGCCGTAAGTTCTGGATTTACGAAACCGAATACGCCGATGTGGTGGAAAAACATCTGCTCGAACTGGCGGTGGGACAGGGGTTCCATGACGCCCTGCCGCAACCGCTGGATGACATCAACGTTCTGATCAGCGGCGGCATGGCCAGCGCCATGCGCTATCGCCTCAAGCAGCAGGGCATCCAAGCCATCACGACCCTGGAAAGCGACCCCGACCGCGCCGTTTCCGCCTGGCTCAACGGCACGCTCGACGAGTTGCCTCCATTCGGCCATATCGGCCGCCTGTGCAACCAGGCACGCCCCCTGGAGCCTGCAACCATTTGAAGACACTCGGATTTTTCGGCCCGAGCCCCCATATCGGCGGGGATCGGGACGGCGGAGCCGAGTGTTTATTCAAGCCAGGTAATCCCACGAACAAGATTCCCCCCTGCGTCCCGCACGCGATGCTGATCGGGGGCGAGCGTGACGGTTGATGGGGAGGTAGCCATGCGCCACCACCTCCGAGACCGGGCACGCGACGACGCCGACACGATTTTTCAACCTACCGGACTTACATCATGAAACTGCCGCAAATCCTCGCCAAATTCCTGCTCGTTTCCGCTTTTGCCGCCGTGTTGCCGGTGGCGGCGCAACCGCTCGTCCAGGACCCGCGCGCCATCGTCATCGAAGATGTCAGCCGGGGCGATTTCATCACTACCCTGGACGCCCTGAAAAAACAGCTTGAAATCGATGGCTGGAACATCGTCGCCGAGATCAACCTGGGCGCCCGCCTGGCGAAGAAGAAGGTGGCCATTCCCGGCGGCCTGGTGATTCTGGAACTGACCAGCGGCAAGAATGCCGTGCCGCTGCTGCAAAACGAGGACACCCGTTATGTCGCCGCCCTGATGCCTTGCAGCGTCGCGGTCTACGGCATGAGCGACGGCCGCGTGGTGGTCTCGCGCATGAACACCGGGATGCTGGCCGGAATGCTGGAACCCTGGGTGGCGGCGGTGATGAATACCGCGTCGCGCGATCTGGATGAAACAATCAGCCGCGCGCTGGCAAAATCCGGGGGTTGATGCAGCCACCCCGGAGTTACATGAATACAGCCCCCCGTATCGTCATCCTTGGCGCCGGCTTTGCCGCGCTGACCACCGTACGAGAACTACGCAAGCGCGCGCCCAAGGCGCGGATCACCCTGGTCGCGCCCAAGGCCGAGTTTGTCTACCTGCCCAGCCTGATCTGGATTCCATCCGGCTTGCGCGATGGTGACGATCTGATCCTGCCGCTGGGCCGCTTTCTGAAAGACCACGCCGTCGAATTCCTCTATGGCAGCGTCACCGGCCTGAGCGATGGCGGCCGCACGGTGCTGACCGATAACGGCCCGGTGGAGAACGATGCCCTGATCATCGCCACCGGCGCGCGTTTCATCAAGAAACTGCCCGGCATCGAGCATGCGCTGACCTTGTGCGAGGGCGTGGCCTCGGCGGAGGCCATCCGGGATCGTGTCGACGCCATGCAAAGCGGACGCATCGCCCTCGGCTTCGGCGGCAACCCCAACGAACCCTCGGCCATGCGCGGCGGCCCCATGTTCGAACTGCTGTTCGGTCTCGACACCCACCTGCGCCAGCAGGGCAAACGCGACAAGATCGAACTGGCCTTCTTCAACGCCGCCGCCGAACCGGGCAAACGCCTGGGCGAGAAGGCGGTGTCCGGCCTGCTGGGCGAAATGGCGAAGCGCCGTATCGACACCCATCTCGGCCACAAGCCGCTGGGATTCACGGAAAAGGGCGTCGACACCGAGGGCGGCCACCTCAACGCCGACCTGATCCTGTTCATGCCCGGCCTCGCCGGTCCAGCCTGGGCGGCGGATTCGGGCCTGGAATTGTCGCCGGGCGGCTTTTTCAAGGCCGACCGCTTCTGCCGAGTGGAAGGCGCCGACAAAGTTTTCGTGGCCGGTGACGCCGGCAGCTACCCCGGCCCCGACTGGATGCCGAAGCAGGCACACATGGCCGACCTGCAAGCGCTGGCGGCGGCGGAAAACCTGCTGCTGGCGCTGGACGGCAAGCCGCCGACGGCACGCTTCAAGGTGGAACTGATCTGCATCGTCGATACCCTGTCCGCCGGCATCCTGGTCTATCGCGATGAGAAGCGTTCCCTGCTGTTCCCCTCGCTGCGCCTGTTCCATTGGGCGAAGCGCTATTTCGAGCGGAAGTACCTGAAGGCGTTTCGGGAGTGAGTACAAGTTGAACCAGCCTACTTATTGTTAATACAATAAACAAATGAAGATCACCATCGATGCGGCCAAAGACCGGATGAATGTCGCCAAACACGGCGTCTCTCTGGCCGACGCGAGGCTTATCGAATGGGAAACGGCGGTAATCTGGCCTGATACCCGAGTCGATTATGGCGAGCCACGCCAAGCGGCCCTGGCTTATAAGTAATCACGTGAAACAGATTTTGTTTTTAGACCCGAACGCATCGAGCAAGGAATGCACCTCAGACTGCAACTGATCCGCCGACCAGGAGACAAAGCGACGCCAGTGGTACTTGGCGTGCTTCCAGACGATCTCG
>JAURYL010000020.1 GCA_030653935.1 Pseudomonadota bacterium | reverse complement strand
GTAGCGCCGGCGTCTCGCCGGCTTCGTTCTTCTGATCAGGCCTACGAAGCCGGCGAGACGCCGGCGCTACAAGTGGGGCTACTTCTTTAGCCTCGGCTATCAGCCGAAGTGGCAGACGTAGTGGTACGCCTCACCGGGCAGAACCTCGATCTCGAAGCTGGAGTTGCCTGGCACCGAGAAAGACTCACCGGCGCCGTATTCCTTCCACTCGGACTCACCCTTCAACAGCACGCGGCAGCGGCCATCCACGGTTTCCATGATTTCCGGCACACCAGTATTGAAAGTCAGCCGCGCCGGCAGAATCACGCCCACGGATTTCTTGGTGCCATCGGCGAACTGCACGGTATGCGAGACGCATTTTCCGTCGAAGTAGACGTTGGCTTTCTTGATGACGGCGACGTTGTCGAATTGGGACATTTTTATTTCCTCTGTGCGTCGAGCTTGGCCGCGATCCGCATGCGCAGCGCGTTGAGCTTGATGAAGCCACCCGCGTCCTTCTGATCGTAGGCGCCGGCATCGTCCTCGAAGGTGGCGATGGTGGAATCGAACAGGGAATCGGTCTTCGAATCACGGCCGACGACGATAATGTTGCCCTTGTACAGCTTCAGACGGACGAAGCCGTTGACCTTGGCCTGGGTGTGATCGATCAGCGTTTGCAGGGCCACGCGTTCCGGCGCCCACCAGTAGCCGTTGTAGATCAGGCTGGCGTAGCGCGGCATCAGGTCGTCTTTCAGGTGGGCGACTTCGCGGTCGAGGGTGATCGATTCGATGGCGCGGTGGGCTTTCAACAGGATGCTGCCGCCGGGGGTTTCGTAGCAGCCACGCGACTTCATGCCGACATAGCGGTTTTCCACCAGATCGAGGCGGCCGATGCCGTGCTTGCCGCCCACGCGGTTGAGTTCGGCGAGCACCTCGTGCGCCTTCATGGCCACGCCGTTGATCGCCACCACGTCGCCTTTCACATAGTCGAGGGTGATGTATTCGGCCTCGTCCGGCGCCTTCTCGGGGCTGACCGTCCAGCGCCACATGTCTTCCTCGGCTTCCGCGTTGGGGTCTTCCAGATGGCGGCCTTCGTAGGAGATGTGCAGCAGGTTGGCATCCATGGAATACGGCGAGCCGCCCGACTTGTGTTTCATGTCCACCGGAATACCGTGGGTTTCGGCGTAATTGATCAGCTTCTCGCGGCTCAACAAGTCCCACTCGCGCCAGGGGGCGATGACCTTGATGTCCGGTTTCAGCGCGTAGGCGCCGAGTTCGAAACGCACCTGGTCGTTGCCCTTGCCGGTGGCGCCGTGGCAGATGGCATCGGCGCCGGTGGCGTTGACGATGTCGATCAGGCGCTTGGCGATCAGCGGCCGCGCGATGGAAGTGCCGAGCAGGTATTCGCCTTCGTAGACGGTGTTGGCGCGGAACATCGGGAACACGTAGTCGCGCACGAATTCCTCGCGCAGGTCGTCGATGTAGATCTGTTCCGGCTTGATGCCGAATTGCAGCGCCTTGGCGCGCGCCGGCTCCAGTTCCTCGTTCTGGCCGAGGTCGGCGGTGAAGGTCACCACTTCGCATTGGTAGGTGTCTTGCAGCCATTTCAGGATGACCGAGGTGTCGAGGCCGCCGGAGTAGGCGAGTACTACTTTTTTGATGTCGCTCATGGGTGTTTTCCAGATCAGTTCAATTCAGGCCGCTTCCGCCATTGAAAACTCCGCATCAAGACTGTTTCGGTAGAGATCAATGGTGGGAAAGCACAATTCGTAATCACCCCAAACCAGTTCGCCATATTCCAGACGGAAAGCGCGAAACAGTTCAGGTTGTAAAAAAACGCGGATGTCGGGATGAGTGGCGCGACTAAGGAAAGGCAAAAAATCGACCGTCTGGCTGCTGCCATCGTCGAAATCAAGACGGATGCGGTAATCGCCGTTCTGTTCGGCACGGACAATATTTATTTCAGGCGGGGTCATTTGAGCCTCTGAGTCAAACGCTCGCTGGCGACATGCTTATGCAATACAAAGAAATCTATCCACTTGGCAACAATATCGTCGGCGCGCGCGGATGCTATTTCCTGAAAGTACTGCATTTCCCGCGCGCTCAAAGGTGTACGACCAGTCATTGCCGAGTAGCGTATTTCCACGACCTTGCCATCAATCAACAGCAACTCGGCCCGGTTTTCCCTACCCTGGCATTTGGCATGGACATGAATCGGTTCGTGTTCATTGGCATAGAACAGGATGACGAGGCCCATGTATTCATACAGCTTGGGCATCCTCTCAGTGCGCGCGCCCGTCCACGGCCACCACTTCGCCGGGAAAGTCGCCGACGCGGAGCGCCCGCAAATCGGTCTGTTGCGAAGCGTGTTCGATTTCAATGCCGACCACGCGACCATCCTCGCTCATGTTCAGCACCACGCCGGCATGGGCTTCCCAGGTGTGGGCGGGGTCTTCGGGCGAAAGTTCGAGGTAGAGGCTGTCGCGGTCTTTGAAGTAGGCGATGTTCATGACATCAGTCCTCGACCCGCCCGCGCAGCAGATATTCCAGCAACGCCTTCTGGATGTGCAGACGGTTTTCCGCCTCCTCCCAGACCACCGATTGCGGGCCGTCGATGACCGCGGCCTCGACCTCCTCGCCGCGATGCGCGGGCAGGCAGTGCATGAACAACGCATCCCCGGCGGCCACCCGCATCATGTCGCTGTCCACCTGCCAGTCGGCGAAGGCCTTCATCCGCTCGGCGTTCTCGGCCTCGAAGCCCATGCTGGTCCAGACGTCGGTGGTGACCAGATCGGCGCCACGGCAGGCATCCATCGGATCGGCGAAGGCTTCGTAATGGTCGGTGCCGAACAGGCCGGCGCGCTCCGGCTCCACCTCATAGCCCGGCGGGGTGGAGACGTGGACGTTGAAATCCAGCACCTCGGCGGCCTGCAACCAGGTGTTGCACATGTTGTTGGAGTCGCCGATCCAGGCCACGGTCTTGCCCTGGATCGGGCCGCGACGTTCGATGAAGGTGAAGATGTCGGCGAGGATCTGGCAGGGGTGGTATTCGTTGGTCAGGCCGTTGATCACCGGCACCCGGGAATGGGCGGCGAAGCGTTCGATGATTTCCTGCTCGAAGGTGCGGATCATCACCACATCCACCATCCGCGAGATCACTTCCGCCGCGTCTTCCACCGGCTCGCCACGACCCAGCTGGGTGTCGCGGGTGTTCAGGTAGATCGCGGCGCCGCCCAACTGGTGCATGCCGGCCTCGAAGGAGAGTCGGGTCCGGGTCGAGCTCTTCTCGAAGATCATGGCCAGGGTGCGATCATTCAGCGGGTGGTAGGGCTGGTAACGCTTGAAGCGGTCCTTGATGACGTGGGAGCGGGCGAACAGATGCTCCAGCTCATCTCGGGATAAGTCCTTGAATTGGAGAAAATGCTTCACTGCCGGTGCCATGATCTACCCCAGGAAAACGCGGATCAGCCCCGCCAGTTGTTCCGTGAGCAGGGCCGCTTCCTCACGCTTCATCACCAGCGGCGGCAGCAGGCGCACCACGTTGTCGTTGGTGACGTTGATCAGCAGTTTCTGTTGCAGCGCCAGTTTCACCAGCTCGCCGCAGGGGCGGTCGAGTTCGATGCCGATCATCAGGCCCTGGCCGCGGATTTCGACGACGCCGGCCAGCCCCTCCAGGCGCCGCGACAGATCGGCGCGAATGAAAACTCCAATCGCCAACGCGTTGCCCAGCAACTGGTCCTCTTCCATGACCTGCAAGGTGGTCAATGCCGCGACGCAGGCGAGCGGATTGCCGCCGAAGGTGGAGCCGTGTTTCCCCGGCACGAAGGTCTCCGCCGCGACGCCGCGCGCCAGGCAGGCCCCCACCGGCACGCCGGCGCCCAGGCCCTTGGCCAGGGTCATCACATCGGGCTTGATGTCACTGTGCTGAAAGGCAAACCAGGTGCCAGTGCGGCCAATGCCGGTTTGCACCTCATCGAGCATCAGCAACCAGGTGTTGTCGTCGCAAATACGGCGCAACTGGGCAAGATAGTCCGCTTGCGGAATCTGTACGCCGCCCTCGCCCTGGAACGGCTCGACCAGGACGGCGACGATGTTCTTGTGATGCGCAGCCAACGCGGCGACGGCCTCGGCATCGCCGAAGGGCACGCGCACGAAGCCGGTCACCAGTGGCTCGAAACCGGCCTGCACCTTGCGGTTGCCGGTGGCCGAAAGCGTGGCCATCGTCCTGCCGTGGAAGCTCTTTTCCATGACCACGATGGCCGGATTTTCGATCCCGCGGTTGTGCGCGTGCAGGCGCGCGATCTTGATCGCGGCCTCGTTGGCCTCGGCGCCGGAATTGCAGAAGAAGGCGCGCTCAAGTCCGGAAAGCTCGCACAGGCGCGCGGCCAGGCGCTCCTGTTCTCTTATCTGGTAGAGGTTGGAGGTATGGATCAGGCGCCCCGCCTGTTCGCACAAGGCGCGCGTCAATCGGGGATGGGCGTGGCCGAGCGCGTTCACCGCGACCCCCGCCAGGGCATCCAGATATTTATCGCCGTTCTCGTCGAAGAGCCAGGAGCCCTCGCCGCGGACAAACGCCACGGGCTGGCGAGCATAGGTTTGCATTAGGTAATCGGACATTTCTCTGCTTTCGTATCGCTGAAACGGGGATGCGGCAACCATGGCCGCAACGCGGATTCATTAAGAAAGCGGGGAAACATACCACCAAACCACTAATTTACAAACGGGCTCGAAGCGCGCGCCGTGGCCGTTGCAGCCGCGGGATGCGGTTACCGAAGGGCGAGGCTTCATGAAGAGCACGGCGAACCGCAACGCCCACGGCCGCGCCGAATGATGCGGTTCGCCTTGCTCACCACATCCTACGAGACTACGAGGCCCGAAACCCGGCCAGCACCTCGCGCAAGGCACGCGCCTTGTCCTGGCACTCGCGATATTCACTCTCGGCGTCTGAATCCGCCACCAGGCCGCCGCCAGCCCAGAAGCGCAGATGACCGTCGACCTGGGTCAGGGTGCGGATGGCGATGTTCGTGTCCATGCCGCCATCCACGCCGAGATAGCCGATGGCGCCGCAGTAAACGCCGCGCCGTTCCGCTTCCAGTTCCTCGATGATCTGCATGGCGCGCAATTTCGGGGCGCCGGTGATGGAGCCACCGGGGAATGCCGCCGCCAGTTGATCCAGCGCCGTCATGCCCGGACGCAAGCGACCGCGCACGTTACTGACCAGGTGATGCACGGTAGCATAGCTCTCCAGGGCGAACAGGCTGGGCACGCTGACGCTGCCGGGGACACAGACCTGCCCCAGATCATTGCGCAGCAAATCCACGATCATCAGGTTTTCCGCGCGATCCTTGGCGCTGCTGGAAAGCTCGGCCATGCGCCGCGCATCCTCACCCGGGTCTTCGCTGCGCGCGCGGGTACCCTTGATCGGCCGGGTTTCCACCACGCCCTCGCGCACGGAGAGAAAACGCTCCGGGGAGGAAGACAACACCTGGCCGAAGGGAAAGTTGAGCCAGGCCGAGAATGGCGCCGGATTGCGCGCGCGCAACGCCTGGTAAAGCGGCCAGGGATGGCCTTGGCAGGGCGCGGTGAAACGCAACGCCAGATTGACCTGATAGCAATCGCCGGCGCGGATGTACTGTTGCACCCGCTCGAAGGCACGCCCGTAGGCCTCACGGCTCAAACTGGTTTCGATCTCGCCGTCGAGCGTGAATTCGCACATTGACGGGGGCATCTTCAGCGCCGCCAGGAAACGTTCCATCCAGTCACGTCCGGCGGCATCATCGCTCGCCCACAAGCGGCAGCCGCGTACCTGGTGATCGATCACCAGCGCGCCGTCATAGAGCCCCACGGCCATTTCCGGCAGGCCCTCGCCATCACTCGCCAGGCTCGGCAGACGGTATAAACGGCGTCCCAGGTCATAGCCGAAATAACCCAGCGCGCCGCCGGCGAAAGGCGCCGCAGCCTGGTGCCGGAGCGGCCCGAGATGCGCGCGCAGCAATTCCAGCGGCTCGACCCGGCTCGCTTCAACGCGGCCGTCGGCATATTCGACCCGGGTTTCCTCCCCGTGCGTGACCAGCGTCACGCGCGGCAAGGCAGTCACAATGTCGTATCGCCCTACCCGGCTCGCCGGCCAGGCGCTATCCAGCCAGTGCGCCCAGGGCTGGAGCGCGAGTGGCGCGAACAGGCTCGCGGTGTCGTCGGGATAAGGCAGATCGAGATGGATGTACACAGTAATGCTTCCGTGGGGCCGGCATTGTGGCGCGCGGGCACTCCCGGCTCAAGGACGGCACGATATGGAACGGGTACGAAATAACTTGTGCAATTATGGGTGTGCTGGCGGGATGCGATGCAAGGCGCCGATCACGCCGCATGGTCACTCCCTGCAAGCGAGCGGCAACGCGGCAGCGCGCCCGCCAGTGCAGCCAGAATGCGCAAGTTATTTCGTACCCGTTCCTATGTCGAGCCAGGCAAAAAAAGAAGTCCACAGCTTCTGTGGATAACTCTGTGCACAAACATGGGACAAATGCCCTAACCCCCTGTCCCATCGCTGACTCATGCCCGGCGGTCACTTTTTAAGCAACTTCAATCATATAAGAATCAATGACTTACGAAAACACCCAACAACATCAGTGAGATACGCGTGCTTTCTGACAAAGATGTTGCAACTGTGGACACAAGTCACCCTTGACACCCTGAAAAGGCCGCGACAAGCCAGGTTTGACGCGGGCTCGCGCCGAATAATCAGAAGGTTTTTCACTCCAATGCATAGACGAAATACAGGCCCAGCCCCCGCAGCAGGCTTTGCCCCAGTTCATCCTCGCCCCCCGCCAATCGTGGTCGCGCGAACACCAGTCGCAGTTGTTCCAGACCGGCCGTGAGCGGTCGCGCGGGTACCGCCACGAAGGTCAGGGTCTCCGCCACGGGCTGCCTGGGCGTTGCCCGCAACAACCTGGGCGCAAGCCCCGTCGAAGTGGGTGGGCAACCGGGTGGCCGTGCTCGCGCCAGGCGTTCCAGCGGCGCGCGCTCGCCCCGCGCCAATGCCTCCAGCGCGGGTTCTAGTTCGGCGCCGGCGGCACACAATTCAAGCAGACCGACTTCCGCTTCCACGGTGGCATTCGACGCCGAGGCGAGACGCAGGGACACGGCCGGCGTCGCCCCCGCCACCGCCCTGGCTTCCAGAGTACCGCGCCGGCTGAGCGGCAGGCGCTCGTCGTTCCCCACCGGCCTGCGCCATTTGAAGCCTTCGAGAAACCACGACAGCCGCCGCCCCGGCCCGGCATCGGGCAATTCGGGCAACGGGAGATAGTCGATGCCGTAACCCGTCAACATGCCGTTGCGGCCCAGGTGCTCGGCATCGCTCAGCACCAGCGCCTCCAGTGCTTCCCGCCCGGGCTGCGCGGCGATTACTCGCCTGAGGGCCCAGGGTCGCGGCGGCTCCCCGAAATCCGCCGCCGCCAACAGGTCGTACACCGGCTTCGGCAATCCGGCCACTTGCGGCGCGGCGAAGGCGAGCGCGCTGTAGACACGGCCATCGTGCACCCGTGCGACCTGGAACACGATGGCATCGCCGCCGCCGGCCGGGCGCCGACAGACCAGCCAGCGAGCACCGCCGATCTCGATCAGCCCGATCTCGGCGCGCTTGCCATATTGCAGCACCCATTTCTGGCGCAGATTGACGTAGAACGTCTCGGCGTCCGTCTTCAGCGGCGTCGCCCGGCGAGGGATGGCGAGTTGCACGGCGATACCCGGCGCGCCCCGGACCGCCGGCCACTCTAATAGATGGACATCATCCTCCCGCTCCCGCGCGGGGTCGCCACGCTGCCAGGCCGCGTCCGGCGCCAGGTTCATGGCATCCACCCGCAAACGCTCGGCCCGCGCGGTCCAGGCGAATGCCAGCAACATCCCGCACAACAGCCAGTCTCGAAATTTCATGCTACTTTCGCCGCCCCATGAATGAATCCACCTTGACCAACACACCCAGCCTACCGCACCTGGAGTTTCCGGAAGCCCTGCCGGTTTCCGCCCGCCGCGACGACATCGCCGCAGCCATGATCGCGCACCAGGTCATCATCGTCTGCGGTGAAACCGGTTCCGGCAAGACTACCCAGTTGCCCAAGATCGCGCTCGCCGCCGGGCGTGGTGTGGAGGGCCGACTGGTCGGCATGACGCAGCCGCGCCGGATCGCCGCCAAAAGCGTGGCGGCGCGCATCGCCGAGGAAACGAAATCCCGCCTCGGCGGCCTGGTCGGCTGGCAGGTGCGCTTCACCGATCAGGTTTCGAAGGATAGTCGGATCAAGGTAATGACCGACGGCATCCTGCTGGCGGAAACCCAGTCCGACCCCGAATTCCGCGCCTACGACACCCTGATCCTCGATGAGGCGCATGAGCGCAGCCTCAACATCGACTTTCTGCTCGGTTATCTGAAGACCCTGCTGCCGCGTCGTCCCGATCTGAAATTGATCCTGTCTTCCGCAACCCTGGAAGCCGACCGTTTTTCCGCCTATTTCAATGGCGCGCCGGTGATCGAAGTATCGGGGCGGACTTATCCGGTGGAGATGCGCTACCGCTCGCTGAAACCCCTCCCCCCCCGGGGGAGGGACAGGGGAGAGGGAACGGACGTTGGCCAATCGACGCGGACGCCCCTCCCCCCGAGGGGTGAGGGGGACGAAGAGCCCGACTACGACCTCGCCCTGATCCACGCCGTCGACGAACTCGCCACCGCCGGCCCCGGTGACATCCTGGTGTTCTTGCCCGGCGAGCGGGAGATCCGCGAAGCGCACGAAGCCTTGCGCAAGCACCACCCGCCACAAACCGAAATCCTGCCCCTGTTCGCCCGCCTCTCGGTTTCCGACCAGGAGAAGGTATTCCAGTCGCACGGCGGCCGCCGCATCGTGCTGGCCACCAACGTCGCGGAAACCTCGCTCACCGTGCCCGGCATCCGCTATGTGGTGGATACCGGCCTGGCGCGGGTGAAGCGCTACTCCATCCGCAACAAGATCGAGCAACTCAAGGTCGAGAAAGTCGCGCAGTCCTCCGCCAACCAACGCGCCGGGCGTTGTGGCCGGGTGGCGGCGGGTATCTGCATCCGCCTCTACGACGAGCAGGATTTCCTTGCGCGCCCCAAGTACACCACACCGGAACTGCTGCGCTCCTCGCTCGCCGGCGTCATCCTGCGGATGAAGTCACTCAGGCTGCCGGAGATCGAGGCGTTTCCCTTCCTCGATATCCCCGAAGGCAAACGCATCCGCGACGGCCAGCAGTTGCTGGCCGAACTCGGCGCCCTCGACGAGCGCGGCCGGCTGACGGGCATCGGCAAGCAGCTCGCGCGCTTGCCGGTGGACCCGCGCATCGGCCGCATGCTGATCGCCGCGAAAGATCGCGGCTGCCTGCATGAAATGCTGATCATCGCCGCCTTCGTCTCGGTGCAGGACCCGCGCGAGCGGCCACTGGAAGCGACGGACGCCGCCGACCAGAAACATCGTCGCTTTACCCATCCGGATTCCGATTTCATCAGCCTGCTCAAGCTCTGGGCACACATCGACGAACTCAGCCACCACCGCAAGTCGCAGAAGAAGTTCCGCGACGCGCTGAAGGCCGACTTCCTCTCGCCCAACCGGGTGCGCGAGTGGCGCGATGTCTACGCGCAGTTGACCACCCAGGTGAAGGAAATGGGCTGGCATGTGAACGAAAGCACACCGCCCAACGCCGAAATCCGAAATCCGCAATCCGAAATCCGAAATCCAAAATCCGAAATCCTTTACGCCCCGCTACATCAGGCCCTGCTCCCCGGCCTCCTCGGCAACCTCGGCATGCAGACCGAGGACGGCGCCTATCTCGGCGCTCGCGACATGAAGTTCTGGATATTTCCCGGCTCCGGCGTCAAGAAAAAGCCGAAGTGGCTGCTCGCCGCCGAAATCGTCGAAACCAAGCGGGTCTATGCGCGCATGGTGGCGAAGATCGAGCCGGAATGGATTGAGCACGCCGCCCAGCACCTGCTCAAAGTGTCGTACTCCGACCCACACTGGGCGAAGAAGCCGGCGCACGTCGCAGCCTCGATGCGCGCCACCTTGTACGGCCTGCCGATCGTGAATGGCCGCCGCGTGCATTACGGCCCGATCGACCCGGAACTCAGCCGCGAGCTGTTCATCCGTGGCGCCCTGGTCGAGGGCGAATTCGAGACGCGCGCCCCCTGGTTCGAGCACAACCGGCGTCTACTGGAAGAAATCGACGATCTCGCCCACCGCGCCCGCAATGCCCGCCTGGTGGTGGATGAACATCAGCTTTACGCCTTCTTCGACGCGCGCGTGCCGGCGGGCATCCACAACGGCGCCGCCTTTGACAAATGGCGGCGCGAGGCGGAAAAAGCGCAGCCGCGCCTGCTCTACCTGGAACGCGCCGACCTGCTCGACAGCGGCCATGACAGCCAGGAACAGGAATTCCCGCCGCAACTGGAACAGGGCGGCGCCCGCTATCCCCTCGCCTACCGCTTCGACCCCGGCACGGAAGACGACGGCGTCACCCTCATCGTGCCGCTCGCCGCCCTCAACCAGATCACCCCGGCGCGCTGCGAATGGCTGGTGCCCGGCCTGCTCCAGGAAAAGATCACCGCCCTGATCAAGACCCTGCCGCAATCCCTCCGCCGCGCCTTCGTGCCGGTGCCGGAGTACGCAAAAGCGGCGGCGGCGGCTTTGCGCGCGCCCGGAGAAACCGGGAACACTCCCCCCTTTCCCAAAGGGGGGCGGGGGGGGATTTCCGCAGCGCCCACGACAGCTCAGCGCGGGCAAATCCCCCCCGCCCCCCTTTGGGAAAGGGGGGCGTCGCTGACTGACGCCCTCGCCGCCTTCCTCTCCAAATCCACCGGCCAGCTCATCCCGCGCGACGCCTGGCGTCCGGAAGCCCTGGCGCCGCACCTGGTGATGAACTTCAGGGTGCAGGACGAGACCGGCAAGACCCTGGCCGAAGGGCGCGATCTCACGGCTTTGCGGCAACAACTGGGCAGCGCCGCCAGCCAGGAACTGGCCCGTTCAGTTGGCCAATTCGCCGGCCAGTTCCAGCGCGACGGCATCACAAAATGGGACTTCGGTGACCTGCCGGACACCGCCACGGTCGAAAGCGGCGGCAGGATCATCGCCGCCTTTCCAGCCCTGCAATGCATCGATGGCCAGGTCGGCCTGCGCCTGTTCGACCACGCCGAAGAAGCCCGCGCCGCGCACCGGCTCGGCGTCGCCCGCCTGCTCTGGCTGGGTTTCCCCGACCTGCTGAAACAAGGCGAACGTGACCTGACCGCGCGTCTGAAACCCGCCTGCCTGCAATACGCGCTGTTGTTCAAGGGACAATCCTGCCCTGGCCTCGCGCGCGACATCATGGCCGCCGCCGTGCTCGGCATCCAGGATGTCGCCGACATTCGTGCCCCGGCCGCCTTCGCGGCGGCCGCGCAAACCCTCCGCCCGCGCCTGCCGGAAACCGTCAGCCGCCTCGCCAACCTGGCAACGGAATGCATCGCCGCCGCGCACCGACTGACCCAGGCCCTGGCGAAAGCGCCGACGGCCTGGAAAACCACCGTGACCGATTTGCGCGAACAACTCGACACCCTGGTCTTCCCCGGCTTCCTCGCCAGCCACCCCGGCGAGCGCCTGCCCCATTTGCCGCGCTATCTCAAGGCAATGGAAATGCGCCTCGCCAAGTTCCCCAACCAACCCGCCCGCGACGCCACCGCGCAACGCGAACTCGCCCCCCTGCTCGCGGTCTGGCGCGGCCGAGTGGAACGGATGCGAGCACAAGGCATGAACGACCCCGCCCTCGACGCCTTCCGCTGGCAACTGGAGGAACTGCGCGTCTCCCTGTTCGCCCAGGAACTGAAGACGCCGGAACCGGTGTCGGTGAAACGGCTGGAGAAGCGCTGGGCGGAAATCGTGGGATGAGATGCGTAGCCCGGATGCAGCCCGCGCGCCGCCGCCTGGCTGGGTGCCGAGGATGGCCGGGCGGAATCCGGGAAATTGCCGATGCGCTTGGGCACGCCGCATCCCCGGATTCCGCTATCGCTTCATCCGGGCTACGCCTGCTGGGCGGAAATCGTGAGATGAGATGCGTAGGTTGGGTTGAGCGATAGCGAAACCCAACATGGCATCAAGCGCGCGTGGTTGCTGTGGTCGCCATCATTGCGATGGCCCAGCCAAGCCGCTACGATACACACGACAACGTACACACAGAGGCCATCATGTCTATCCAGATCAGCCGCGTATTCATGAACGGCAACAGCCAGGCGGTAAGGATTCCCCAGGAGTTCCGGCTGTCCGCCAAGCGTGTCGAAATCTCCCGCAATGACGCGGGTGACATCGTCATCCATCCACTCCCGGAAGATCGGGGCCAGGCCTTGCTGGAAGCGCTCAGCGGCTTCGACGACGAGTTCGTCGGCATTCTCGAATCGGAGCGACGGGATCAGGCCCCGGTGCAGGAACGGGAGACGTTATGAAGTACATGCTCGACACCAACATCGTCATCTACTTCATCAAGAACAAACCTCCCGCCGTCGCCGAGCGCGTCAACACGCTCGATGCCGATGTGCCCCTGTGCATGTCCTTCTTCACTTACGCCGAACTCCTCAAGGGCGCGGAACGCAGCACGCGTAAAGCGGACGTGCTGCGCCACCTGGATCAACTTGCCCGTTTGATCCCGGTGGCATACGACGTGCCACCCGCCCTCTGCGAGCAATACGCCTACCACGCCAACCGCCTGAAACTGGCGGGAA
>JAURYL010000016.1 GCA_030653935.1 Pseudomonadota bacterium | reverse complement strand
TCGCTTCCGGTTGCTCTCCACCCCGCTTCGCAGCGACGCAGTTACCTTCAGCTACGGGGCCTTGGCTTACCCCGACACGGACTTACACCGTGCTGTGTGTGCGCCTTCACGGGCGCACTAGGAGCGGGCTTGCCCGCGAATGGATGCACCGGCGCGCCAGCTCTGTAGCGCCGGCGTCTCGCCGGCATCGCCCTTCTGATCAGGCCCACGAAGCCGGCGGGACGCCGGCGCTACTGGTGGGGCCGCCCCCGTGGTCTCGACTAATGGCCTATTCCGCTTCATCTCACATCACCAGATTCGAACGTCGCAGATAGAACAGCACCGCCAGGCCGAACACGCCCAGCGCGAGCAAAGACAGTTTCGCCAGACCCGCCGCCACCCGTGGCGCCGATACTTTCAGGCTCTCCGCGCGCACGGCGGCGGCGAGCCCGGCGCCGATGCCGCTGGCCGTGCCCAGGAATAGCGGCAGGTACAACACCCAACCGGCATAACCATGCTCGGCCTGCAACAGGCAGAACGGGCAATGGTGATTCGGTTGTTCGTAGATGTAGGGGGCGACGAAAGCGACCACGGCAGCCAGCGCCAGTGGGAAATGCAGGCCCGCGAGCAGGCCGAACAAGCGGCCAAAGCGGCCGCGAGCGAGAAACACCAAGCCGACCGCCAGGGTCAGCAACAAGCCGGCGAAGAACAAGGGCATGGCCGTGGCAACCGGCAAAGCAGCCATCTCGGCCGCGACCCCGCCGGAAGCCGGGCCGAACAGACTGCCGCAGCAGGAGGTGATGACTTCCGGATTCAGGTTCAGGTAATACAGCCAGAGCAGCACCGCCTGAGCCAACGCCAGCGGCGCCAATAAGACCAGAAGGCGGTATTTGCCGCGTATCAGCGGCGTATCCCAGCCCAGGCTGTCGAGGTGGTTGAGCACCAGCCAGGCGGCGGCCAGGAAGAAACCGGCGAGCATGGTCAACAGCGCCGGCATGCCCCAGGCGTTGGCCTTGAGGCTGCCCACCGCGCACATGGCGCCGGTGAAAAACGGCGCCATCGCATCGGCGTTGTGTGCAAACAGCGCCAGCGCCGGCAAGCCCAACAGCAGCGACAGACCCACCAGGGTGCCGACCAGATAAGTACGCCGCTCCAGGGCAATCTGCCGCTCGCTGCCAGAGGCTGGGTTCCAGTGGCGCAACAAGTGCAGCGCGAACACACCGGAACCGAGCAACAGCAGCGCGTTGAGGCTGGCGGCCAGCAACAGGGCGAGGGCGGCGGGCTGGAAGATCATGGGCGTGATGGATGTAAAGACAGTCCCGCAATCAAGGAGCCGTCGTTCCCGCGCAGGCGGGAACCCAGTAGATGCATCTGCTTGTTATTGGAAGCAGTTAGCCCTACGACCTGGATTCCCGCCTGCGCGGGAATGACGGCTGACAGGGTGGCCGGCCTGGAAATATTCATAGCCTCTCCATCACCGGGCCGGCGGAGGCGCCAGCGCTACAAATTCGCCCGTCGCGCATGTCGATCACGCATTCCACCAGGCCGGCCTCGAACACCAGCGGGTCATGGCTGGAGACGATCAGGGTGCGTCCCTGGGCGCGCAGGTCGGCGAGGATGGCGAGAATCTGGCGCGACAAGTCGCTGTCGAGATGCGCGGTCGGCTCATCGGCGAGGATGACTTTGGGATCATTGATCAGGGCGCGCGCGATGGCCACCCGCTGCGCCTCGCCACCAGACAGCCATTGCGTCTTCACTTCAGCGCGCCCGGCTAGGCCGAGGTCGTCCAGCAACCGCAAGGCACGCGCCCGCACCTCGCGATAAGGCCGCCCGCTCGGGGTTGCCGGCAGCATGACGTTTTCCAATACCGAGAGGCCTCGGATCAACTGGAATTGCTGGAACACGAAGCCGAACGTGGCGCGGCGCAATTCGGTGAGAAAGCGCTCCGGCAAGGCGGAAATGTCGCGCCCGTCGAGCCTGACGCGGCCGCTGGAGGGCCGCGTCAATCCACCGATCAACCCCAGCAGCGTGGTCTTTCCAGAACCACTGGGACCACGCAAGGCGGTGGCCCTGCCTGGTTCGATCAGCAGATCCACCTCGCGCACGGCGCTGAACTCGTTCACTCGACCGGCGTTGTAGGTCTTGCTGACCTGGAGGAGTTCAATCATGAGTTGCCCCCCCCTTTATCAAAGGGGGGCTGGGGGGGATTTCTCCAAGGGCTGCACACACGCAAACGTCGGCAAATCCCCCCTGCCCCCCTTTGATAAAGGGGGGTTCTAATCCATGCACGGCGGTTGGCAAACTTCATTCCCGCATCACCTCATCCGGGTCCAGCGTCGCCGCGCGCCAGACCGGCACCACGGTGGCCGCGACGAAAGGCAGCACGGTCAGGAAAAACAGGGTCGCGATCTGCGCGACATCCACTTGCGGGGTCAGCGCGAAGCGTGGATAGAGCACCGACCAGCCCTTGAGCACCGCCGTGAACAGCGGCGCGTCGGCGTAGAACACATGCAGCCAGGCCAGCACATAGCCGGCCAGGAAAGCGCACAGCGAAACCAGCGCGCCCTCCCACAACTTCATGCGCAACACGTCGCCGGTCTCCCAACCCACCGCCTTGAGGATGCCGATCTCGCGCCGCTCCTCTGCGGACAAACCGGAAGCCTTGTCCCAGGCGAGCAACGCGAACGCCGCCATGAGGGTGGAAAGAAAGGTCAGCAGCACACCCTGGCGCCAGTTGAACGCCGCCTCGTAGCTGCGGCGCATTTCCTCGCGCGCGATCACCCGCGCGCCGGGCAGGCGTTCCAGCACCTTCTCCGCCAGCTTGCGCACCTCGCTTGGGTTGGCCACGCGCAAGACCAGATCGGTAAAAAGGCCCGGCTCGACGCCAAAAAAGGCACGGAAATCGACGCCATTGACCAGCATCAGGTCGGCGCTGACCAGCTCGGAATCGGCATCGAGCACACCCACCAGGGTGAAGGCATAAGGTTTGCCATCGAAGCTGCGCAGCGACAACACATCGCCCACCGCCAACCCGCGCGCTCGCGCCAGCGCCGCGCCGATCACCATCTGGCCGGGCGCGGGTGGCGCCTCGGAGGGCACCAGCAGCGTGTAATTGGCGGCCACGGCGGGATCAAAGTAATAGCCCCAGAGTCTGCCTTCCACACTCCGCACACCGCGCAGACCACGCAGCTTCTCCAGCCAGCCCTCCGGCGCCAGATCGTGGCGCCCAGCGGTCAGACGCTGCACCACCAGTTCCGGCGCGTCGGCCAGCAACAAACGCGCCTCACGGCGCAGCGCATCGCCGTACAACACCACGGAAGCAAGCAGGAACACCAACAAGGTGTAAGCCAGGAACAAGCCCAAATTGCGCCCACGCCGTCGCCCGAGATTGGCTACGGAGAAGTCGATGAGGGCGCGCTGTTTCTCAATCCAGTTATTCATGACGAACAGGCCGGCGAGACGCCGGCGCTACAGGCGGCGGCATCAAAGATCCGGCGGGAAAATGTTCCAGCGCCATCGGATGATCCTGAAACGCGGCATGGCGGTCGGCCTGGCTGGCGTGGCGGGCATAACGCGCCTCGGTGAACAGGGCCGGATCGGTCAACTGGGCAACGCGCGCTTGCGTCTGACCGCCTTGCCGCGCCGCACCGCGTTCGGCCACCAGGCGGCCGCTATCGAGCAGAATCAGCGCCAGCGCCAGCACACCCAGACCCAGCGCCCCCCCGGCCAGGGTGGAGCCGCGTCGTCGGATAGCGAAATGCCGTTTCATCAGCGGATGCTAATACTTGGCTTCCTGAGCCCTCTTGCGGCATTTTGTCGCACCCCCTGCGCTGGCTTCCAGCCGGCGTGGTTAAAAGACGCCGGCTGGAAGCCAGCGCTACAGAGGCACCGCGTATAATTCGCGCCTTTTTTTGAATCTCTGGATCACGCCATGGAAGCCGAACGCCTCAACCTCATCGAATCCAACCTTGCCGACTTGGCGCGCCGCGCCGAAGAACTTCGGGGGTATCTTTGACTACCCTGGCAAGCATGACCGCCTGGCCGAAGTCGTAGGCCTGCTGGAAGATCCGAACGTCTGGAACGACGCCAAACGCGCCCAGGAACTGGGCCGCGAACGCCGCGAACTGGAAGGGGTCGTCCACAATCTGGACAAGATCGGCCAGGGCCTGGGCGAGCACCAGGAACTGTTCGAGCTGGCCAGCGAGGAAGGCGACGACGACACCCTGGAAGCGGTGGAAGCCGATGTCGGCGAGATCGAGAAAGCGGTCGCCGAACTGGAGTTCCGCCGCATGTTCTCCGGCGAGATGGACCCGGCCAGCTGCTTCATCGACATCCAGGCCGGTTCCGGCGGCACCGAGGCGCAGGACTGGGCCGGCATGCTGGAACGCATGTATATCCGCTACGGCGAGCGGCGCGGCTTCAAGGTGGAAGTGCTGGAAGAATCCGAGGGCGAAGTCGCCGGCCTGAAATCCGCCACCCTCAAGTTCAGCGGCGAGTATGCCTACGGCTATCTGCGCACCGAAACCGGGGTACACCGCCTGGTGCGGAAGTCGCCGTTCGACTCCAACGCCCGCCGCCATACCTCGTTTTCCAGCGTGTTTGTCTACCCGGAAGTGGATGACTCCATCGAGATCGACATCAACCCGGCCGATCTGCGGGTCGACACCTACCGCGCGTCCGGCGCCGGCGGCCAGCACATCAACAAGACCGACTCGGCGGTGCGGATCACCCACCTGCCCACCAACATCGTGGTGCAGTGCCAGAACGACCGCTCGCAGCACAAGAACCGCGCCGAGGCGATGGCCATGCTGAAATCGCGTCTGTATGAGTTCGAGTTGCGCAAGCGCCAGGAGGAACAACAGAAGCTGGAAGACTCCAAGACCGACATTGGCTGGGGCCACCAGATTCGTTCCTACGTGCTCGACCAGTCACGGATCAAGGACCTGCGCACCAACTACGAAGTCGGCAACACCCAGGGCGTGCTCGACGGCGACCTCGACCCGTTCATCGAGGCGAGTTTGAAACAGGGGGTTTGAGGGGAAGACGCTTGACCTGACTGTAATCCATCACATTACAATCACGCCATGATTCGCAATTTCCGACACAAGGGACTCGAACGGTTTTTCAGCCACAGCGAAACGCGCGGCATCAACGCGAAACAAAGCGCCCGCATCGCGCGGATGCTGGATCGCCTGGAGAGCGCGAGCAAACCGGAAGACATGAATCTGCCCGGCTATGGCTTTCATGGCCTATCCGGATACACCCCGAAACGCTATGACTTGAAGGTGTCTGGAAATTGGCGCATCACCTTCGCTTTCGATGGCGAGGATGCCCTCGACGTAAATCTGGAGGATTACCACTGATGACGCTCCGCGACCCCAAACGCCGGCCTACCCACCCCGGCGCGATTCTCCGTGAAGACATCCTGCCCGCCACCGGCTTGACCCAGACCGAACTCGCCCGGCGCCTGAACGTCAGCCGGCTTACGGTTTCCGAGCTATTGCACGAGAAACGCGCGCTTTCCGCCGATCTCGCCATCCGCATCGGCAAGATGACCGGCACCACCCCGGAAAGCTGGCTGCGTATGCAGGAATCGCTCGACCTCTGGCAACTCGGCCAGGAGCGTGGCGAGGTGTACGCGAAGATCGAAGCCCTTGTGGCGTAGTCAAGCACACACCCCAACCTACGGGGGCGTCGGCATCAGATAAATCTCGATCAGCACCCGCTGCCACGGGTCGCGTGATTTCCGCAGGTGCAGGATGCGGCCCGCCACCGGTGTGCCGCGATCCATCAGGCGGGCGAGGTCGACGTTGTCGGCGCGCGGGGCGTAGCCGATCTGGGTGCCATGCCATTCCACGCGCACGGCCTTGGCGTCATAAGGGTTGTCGGATTCGCGATGCAGGGTGAGGCGGTCGCCGACATTCATCAGTGGAAATAGCGCCGGCCCGGCATGGTATTGAAAGCCGGCCAGGGGCGAGGTCTGGAGGATTTCCAGGGGTTCGACCTCGGCTCGGGCCGCGGTGGCGGCCAGCAGCAGCGCGATCAGCAATAAGCGTGGCGCGTTCATTGCCGTTGTAGCGCCGGCTTCCAGCCGGCGCTACACAGCCCCATGCCCGCGCAGAAAATCCACCGCCTCCGCCTCCTTGCGGGTGCGCTTCATCGGCGGTAGCGCCTGCCAGATACGGCGGCCGTAGGGTTTGTCGACCAGCCTGGGGTCGCAGATCATCAGCACACCGTGGTCGCTCTCGCGCCGGATCAGGCGGCCGGCGCCCTGTTTCAGGCTGATCACCGCATGCGGCAACTGGTGGTCGAAGAAGGGGTTCTTGCCGGCCTGGCGCAGTACTTCCATGCGCGCGGCGAGCACCGGGTCGTCCGGCGGCTGGAACGGCAGGCGGTCGATCACCACCAGGGAGAGTGCCTCGCCGGCGACGTCGACGCCCTCCCAGAAACTCTGGCTGCCCAGCAATACGGCGTTGCCGAGGCGGCGGAATTCGTCGAGTAGTTCGCTGCGGCTTTTCTCGCCCTGCAACAGCAAGGGGTAGGCCACGCCCCCCGCCGACATCCGCGCCTGAATCATCTTGTGCGCGGCGTTCATGGCGCGCAGCGAGGTGAACAGCAGGAAGGCGCGACCACCGCTGGCCTTGACCAGGGGCCAGGCGGCGCTCAGCGCGGCTTCGCCGTATTCCGGCGAATTCGGGTCGGGCATTTTTTCCGGCACGTAGAGCAACGCCTGGGTGGCATAGTCGAAGGGGCTGTCCCAGACGCCGGTATCGGCTTCCAGCAGGCCAATTTCATGTAGGTAATGGGAGAAATTGCCGCGTACCGACAAGGTGGCGGAAGTGAAGATCCAGGCGCGCGAGTCGTTTTCGATCTGGCGCGCGAACAGTTCGCCAGCATTCAGGGGCGTGGCGTGGAACAGCACGGAATGGGTAGCCGCCTCCAGCCAGCGCACCATGCCCACTTCGGCATCGGGTGTGCGCCATTTCTCCAATCGGTTGGCCGCCTCGCGGCAACGTGCGTGGCACTGCGCCAGTGCTTCCGCGCGTTCCGCCTGTGATTCCAGCAGCGCGTCCAGCCTCGCCAGGCGGAAAACCATGACCTCCACCGCCTCGCGGAATTCTTCGCGTTCCAGGGCGCGAGCGGCGGGCAGTCGCGCCTGCGCCAGGCCAAGCGCCAGACGCACATCGCGAGCGGCGGTCTCCAACTCGCCGGCGGCGACCGGCAGCTCGGCGAAATCCGCCGCCGCCACCGCGGACTCCACCTTCACGTCGCGGCACAGGTCGATGATGACGCCGGTGGTCACCGTCTCGCCGAAGAACAGGCTGGCGGTGGCCGGCAACTGGTGCGCCTCGTCGAAGATCACGGCGTTGCTGGCCGGCAGCAGTTCGCCGGCGCCCTCGTCCTTGAGCCAGACATCGGCGAAGAACAGGTGATGGTTGACCACCACGACGTCGGCCTCCAGCGCCTTTTTGCGCGCCTTCAGGACGAAGCAGTCCTTATGGCTCGGACATTCGCCGCCAAGGCAGTTGTCGCGCGTGGAGGTGGCGAACGCCCAGGCCGGGGAATTCTCCGGAACATCATTGCAGGCCATGCGGTCGCCACTGTCGCTGACCGCCGCGAAGCGGGCGATGGCGCGCAGATGCAGGGCCTCGTCGCGGCTTTTCAGGCGCGCCTCGGTGAGGGCGCGTTCCAGATGGTAGGGGCAGACGTAGTTGCCGCGCCCTTTCAGCAACGCAATGGTGACCGGCCGCGCCAGGGCCTCGCGCACGGCGGGAATATCGCGATGGAACAACTGGTCTTGCAGGGTCTTGGTGCCGGTGGAGACGATCACCTTGCCGCCGAACAGCAGGGCGGGAATCAGATAGGCGAGGGTCTTGCCGGTGCCGGTGCCCGCCTCCGCCACCAGGCGGCCGCGCGTTTCCAAGGTGGAAAATATGCGCGCGGCCATCTCAAGTTGCTGCGCGCGCGGCCGATACTTCGGTATAACCGCGCCGAGCGGGCCACTTTCGGTAAAGAATTCGTCCAGATTCATGCGGCGAGTTTAGCCGGTCGCGGCCCGCGCGAGGCGTACCAAGCCAATCACTAAAAAATGGAGATGACGATGACGTTGAAGGGTGTCCTGCTATTGGCACTGTGCTGGATCAGCCTCGCCGCGCACGCCACCCCCGTCGAACTGAAGCTGTCCGGCAAGCTGCTCGCCAAAGCCGAGTACCGCGAGGGCGCCCCGAGCAAGCCCGCCGTGCTGTTCCTGCATGGCTTCCTCCAGACCCACGAATTTCCCACTATCCACCGCCTGATCGGGGGCGTCGCGGACAGCGGCCACACGGTTCTGGCGCCGACATTGAGCCTGGGGATCACGCACCGCCGCCAGAGCCTGGCCTGTGAAGCCATCCACACCCACACCATGAAAGATGCGCTGCGCGAAATCGATGCCTGGGTGAAATGGCTGAAAGCGCGCCACAACGGCCCGATCATCCTGGTCGGCCACAGCTCCGGCAGTGTCGAGGCGCTGGCTTACCTCTCCGGGAAACCGGACCCGGCAATTGGCGGTTTCATCGGCATCAGCATCGTCGAAGGCCGTATCAAGATGAACGCGGTGGAAACGGCGCGGCTCATCAAGGAAATGCGCCTCGCGGTGAAAACCGGCACGCCGCGCGTGACCACCCAGCAATTCTCGTTCTGCCAGAAATACCAGGCCACCCCCGCCAGTCTCCTGTCTTACCTGGAGTGGACGCCGCAACGGGTGCTGGATGCCGCCGCCACGCTGGCGCCGCCCAATCTGTTCATCATGGGTGGGCGTGACGACCGCCTGGGCGAAGGCTGGGTGGGCGAACTCAAGAAACGCAACCGTGTGATCATCATCGAAGGCGCGAATCACTTCATGGACGGCGAGCATGAATTCGACCTGCTCGACGTAATCCTCAACGAACTGAACACCCGATAACACGATGAAACCACAAAGCATTGCCCGTCTGGCCAGCCTGTTCATCCTGGCCGTGGCCGGTTTCATCCTGATGATGGGTGGCTACCTCTGGCTGGAGATCGAGCGGGTCTCCAAGGAAATCCAGGCGCGCGAGGCACACAGCGCGCGCGTCGAAGTAGTGGAGGGCCTTGCCGAGATGCGACGCCGCGCGCTGGACATGGCGCAAACGCTGGCGCTCTGGGACGAAACCCGGCAACAACTCGCCTTCTCCGAGTACTACACGCTGTGGCGCGATGATCGAGTGCGCGACGCCGGCATGGTTTCCAACCGGGTTGAAGGCGTCGCGCTCTACGACAAACGCGGCCGCATCCTCGCCCCGGCGCACAAGGATCGGCCCATGTTGAGCGAACTGCCCGGTCGGGCGCCGCTCGCCCTGTTGCAGCAGGACCGCGATGGCGGCCACTTTTCCCTGTTCCTGCCGGTGTACGCCGACCCTGAGGGCCAAATCCTGCTCGGCCATGTCGGCATCAAATTCAACTTCCTGGCCGAACTGCGGCGCGCGCGCACCTACCAGTTCGCCGACCTGGAGCATTTGCGCGTGACCCTGACCGCGGGCAGTTCCATCGATCTGGAGCGGGCAGGCGATCACCTGAGCTTCGCCACCCGCTCGAACCCGGATCTGGCTGCATTTCACGACCTCTTCCGCGCCTCTCTGCTACGACTGGTGATCGTCGTCCTGGTCCTGCTGTTCCTCGCGGCGGTATTGCTGGTGCGTCTGCTGGTGCGCCCACTGCGCGCCTTCTCGCTGGAAATCGACGCCTTGCGGGAACCGGGCGGCAGTCTGCCGCAACAGCCCGCCCAGGCCTCGCCACTGCCGATCCTGGAGCTGGATAACATGCGCCGCTCCTTCAACGACTACCAGGCGCGGCTGGCCGAACTGCACACCAACCTGGAACAGAACAGCCGCGATTTCCACGACCAGGCCCGGCGCGACGCCCTGACCGGCAGTTACAACCGCCGCGCCTTCGACGAAGACTGGAAAACCCTGGGCGAAGACCGGCGCCTCGGCCGTGTCGCCCTGCTGCTGTTCGACTGCGACCATTTCAAGGCGATCAACGACACCTACGGCCACCAGGTCGGCGACGTGGTGATCCAGACCATCGCCGGCGCCCTGCACACGGCGCTGCGCGCCAACGACCGCCTGTATCGTCTGGGCGGCGACGAATTCGCCACCATCCTGCGGGACGCGGACGCGCACCGCGCCGAGATGGTGGCCGAGCGCTGCATCGAGCACGTCCTGAGCCAGGATTTCCGTCAATACGGCCTCAGCGAACCGACCACCATCAGCATCGGCATCGCCCTCTCGGAAGGCGAGGGCATCTCCCTGCACGAGTTGCAGAAACGGGCCGACCTCGCCATGTACACCGCCAAGCGGCCGGGCAGCCGCAAACTGGTGTTCTACAGCGAAGACATGGGCGGCATGGCGGCGCTGGTCGGCAACCGGGAAATCAGCGCGGTGTTCCAGGCCATCGAAAACCCGGATTTGATCGAACTGCATTACCAGTCGGTGATGCGCCTGCCGATGTCGACGAAGGAATATGTGGAAGCGCTCACCCGCATCCGCTTCGAGGGCGAGCTGATCGGGCCCGACGCCATCTTCCCCATCGTCCAGGCGCGCAACCTCGACATGGAATTCGACCTGGCGGTATTGCGCGCCCTGGACCGCGACCTGACGCAAAACCGCCTGCCCGCCGGCCAGGGTGTCTCGGTCAACCTCTCGGCGCCCAGTGTCGTCAACAGCAAGGTGGTGGACGCCCTGACCGCGATCATTCGCGCCCATCCAGGGCGCAAGATCGTCGCGGAAATCACCGAAACCGCCCTCATCACCCAGATCGACGTCGCCTCCGACAATATCCGCCGCCTGCGCGACGCGGGCTGCCTGGTCGCCCTGGACGACTTCGGCAGCGGCTATTCTTCGCTGCGCTACCTCGCCTCCATGCCGGTGGATCTGGTGAAGTTCGACATCAGCATGGTGCACCTGCTCGAAAGCGGCGACCGTCGCCAGCAACTGATGATGGAAGACATCTCCAGCCTGGTGGTCACCGCCGGCTACCAGATGGTGGCCGAAGGCGTGGAAACCCGCGAACTGCTCGACAAGGTCATCGGCCTCGGCTTCTCCCACGCCCAGGGCTATTACTTCGACCGGCCGCAAGCGCCGGAATAGCCAGACACGTGGATCCTACGGGCTGATATCAGCAAGATTCCCCCCTTTGCAAAAGGGGGGTTAGGGGCAATACTGTTCATTTTGTAAAAATCCGAATGATAGGTTCACATCTAACGTTCAACGGTTCTCCTCGCTTTCGGGTGTTGAAGCCACTCATTTTCCGTTTTACGCCACGGGGGTTGGATCGATTGCGGGTTTTCACGGATGTCCCCGAAGCGATTTCATCGAGGACGCTGCCGAGCCATGATTGTCGGTCCTCAGGGGGGAATAGCGACGGCGGCGGGAAGGCGCCGCTTGAGGACGCGCACGGCGTGGATAAAGGACAGATCCTCGGCAGCCTGGCCTGTGGCGCTGGCGGCCTCGACCATCATGCGCCGGATGGCGGCATGGGTGATCATCAGGGCATAGAACTCCTGCAAGACCAGATCGGGCGTTTTGCTGCGCAGCGTGGTGCGACCGTCCAGCAGGTGCACCTTGGCCTCATCCAGCGCGGTTTCGATCTTCCAGCGTCGGTGATACAGCGCGGCCAGCTCCGCTGCGGGCGCCGCAATGGGATCAAGCCAATTAGTCACCAACCGGTAGACCGGCTCGGCGTGGTCGATGCCGTCCAGCGCATACTCAACGACCCGCACCACGATGCCGTTCTGACGCTTGCGACGCTCCTTGTCGTTCGGGTAGACCGTCGAGAGATAGGAGCCGTCTGGCAGTTCCCGCTCGCGGGGCAGGCGCAGGTTGGCCTTGACCCGAAACAGGAACTTGGCGCCGGTAGCCGTGCATTTTTTCCAGAAAGCGTAACCATAGAAATTGCGATCCGCCATCAGCAGCATCGTCGGATCGACATGCGGGATCACCGCTTCAGCCAGTTTGAGTTCGCTGGTCGCGTAAGCTCCGGGGACGGCGTTGAGCAGCACATGGGTGCCGCATTCCGCCAGGGCGACGAAGCGCAACTGCGGGAAGGCCGTCTCGCCCCGCGAGGCGCCCGGATAGCCGAAGTGCTTGGCGTTGGCTTTTTCGTCGGGCACATCCAGCGTCGACCCATCAATGGCCATGACGCGGTAATCCCGGTACCAGACGCCCGCCATGCCCACCGGGCCAATCGGCTTGACTTGCTCGGCATACAACTGCTTGAACGGCTCTACCCCCACCCGCTGCCGCGCCGCCGTGATCGCCGCCTTGTTGACGATGGCATCCTTTACCGCATCGCCCCACAACTGCCGCAAACCTTCGACGACGCAACGCAACACTTCTTCGTAAGCCACGGTGGCATAGAGGTTCATCGCCATCACAAAATAGACCAGAACTTCGTGCGGCAAGCCTCGCAGCCGCTGGCTACCGGCAGAATTTGCCGCCAGCACGGCACGAACCCGATCTATCGGGCAGTTCATCGCCAAGTACCCAAGCGCCAGATGATCCGCCAGCCGCGCCCCACCAGGCAGCTTTGCTTTCGTTCGTGCCATGTCTCTTCCCTCCATCTGATGAGTAATGGAGAAGGAAGAAGCAAAAATCATGCTAAATGAACAGCATTGGGG
>JAURYL010000005.1 GCA_030653935.1 Pseudomonadota bacterium | reverse complement strand
CATCGAGATCGTCTGGAAGCACGCCAAGTACCACTGGCGTCGCTTTGTCTCCTGGTCGGCGGATCAGTTGCAGTCTGAGGTGCATTCCTTGCTCGATGCGTTCGGGTCTAAAAACAAAATCTGTTTCACGTGATTACTTATCGAGCTGATCGACGGTACGGCTCTTCAAACAATGATCGAAAAAGCCCGTGCCGCCCGACATGGCAAGGTTTCTGTTGATGGAGTTCCAACCAGCGCAGAACCTTCTCCACAAGTTGTCATGCCTGCAATTGTTCCGACTTGCCCGCGTTGCGGCAGCGCGATGGTGAAACGTATCGCCAAACAGGGGGCAAACGCAGGGAGTACCTTTTGGGGATGTACCGATTTTCCGAAGTGCCGAGGTGTCCGGGTAATAGATTAGAACCCGTTTCCGCAACTGGCGGTCAAACGTCCGCAGACGTGCTCATTTGCCCCAAGAGCGAGTAGTTCGGTAGTAAACCCAGCACCACCAAATCCACGTGCCAAGCAACACAGAAACCCGCATGCCACCAGGCATCGCGGGTTTTTTTATGCCTCAAGCCGAAACAGGAAGGCGGGAATGAGTGAGAACAAACCACCGCACGTCACCAAGAAAACCGAAATATCCATCGTTCGCTCATCGGCGGCCGAGTACCTGACCTTTGTCGCGTCCAGTGTCCAAGGCGGGGTGGAAGCGGTGTATGCCGACGAAAACGTCTGGATCACTCAGAAGATGATGGGCGTGCTGTACGACGTTGATGTCAGAACCATCAACTATCACCTGAAAAAGGTGTTTGACGACAGTGAGCTGGAAGAGGGTTCAGTTATCCGGGATTTTCGGATAACTGCCGCAGACGGCAAGAACTACAACACCAAGCACTACAACCTCGCCGCGATCATTGCCGTCGGCTACAAGGTCAGCTCTGAGCGCGCCGTGCAGTTCCGCAAATGGGCGAACACGATCATCGAGTCGTTCACCCGCAAGGGCTTCGCGATGGATGACGAGCGCCTGAAGAACGATGGCTCGGTGCTCACCAAGCAGTATTTTGAAGAGCAGTTGCAGCGCATTCGCGAAGTCCGCCTCTCGGAGCGCCAGTTCTACCAGAAGATCACCGACATTTACGCCACGTCGATTGACTACGACGTCACCGCGCAGGCCACCAAGCGGTTTTTTGCCACCGTGCAAAACAAGCTGCATTGGGCCATTCATGGCCAGACGGCAGCGGAAGTCACCTACCAGCGCGCTGATGCCGACAAAGACAATATGGGGCTGACCACCTGGAAGGATGCGCCCGACGGCAAGATTCAGAAATTCGATGTAGTCGTCGCCAAGAACTATCTGACCGAAGCCGAAATGGCGCAGTTACAGCGACTGGTGTCTATCTGGACCTGGCCGAAGATATGGCACTGCGGCAGATCCCATGACGATGCAGGACTGGGAAACGCGCCTCAACCGCTTCATCGAGGCGACTGATCGTGAAGTTCTGCAAGATGCGGGCAAGGTCACGGCGGAAATTGCCAAGGCCCACGCCGAGAGTGAATTCGAGAAGTACCGCATCGTACAGGATCGTTTGTTTGAGAGTGACTTCGACAAGGTGGTCAAGCAGATTGAGGCAGACCACTAAGTGTTGGTGAAGCAGGTAGCATCACACTCACCTGTATGCGGACGAAAAACCGGGGGATCTTCATTTGATCGCAGCCGGTCCTTTCGCGCGCTGCGCGATGAGTGGAATCAACACGTGAAGGCTTGAATGCCCCTCGACTACCCTACCCTCGACACCCTGCGGCGCAATCACCCGGCTTGGCGGCTGCTCGATTCTCCCCATGCGCCGCTGGTGGCGAGCTTTTTGTATCAGGCTTACCTGGTGCCCAACGTGAGAATGATGGCCCAGGCTGATCTGGTGGAGAAGCTGGAGGATGTGCTGTTCGGCTTGCGCTTTTCGTTGGGCGAGGGCGTGTTTCCCCGTAGCGCCGCGCAATACCTGGACGACTGGGCGGCCAACGACAAGGGCTGGTTGCGCAAATTCTATCCGCCCGCATCCGACGAGGCGCATTTCGACCTCACCCCCGCCACCGAGAAAGCCCTGGCCTGGCTGGAGAGCCTGACCCAGCGCGCCTTTGTCGGCACCGAGTCGCGGCTGATGACGGTGTTCGATCTGTTGCGGCAGATGGTGGAAGGCAGCGAGACCGATCCCGAGGCGCGCATCCGCGAACTGGAGAAACGCCGCGCGGAGATCGACGCTGAAATCGAACGGGTGCGGGCGGGGGAGATGCCGGTGCTGGATGACACGGCGGTGAAAGATCGGTTTCAGCAGGTGGCGGCGACGGCGCGGGAACTCTTGTCGGATTTCCGCGAGGTGGAACAGAACTTCCGCAATCTGGACCGCAGCGTGCGCGAGCGCATCGCCTTATGGGATCGCCCGCGGGACCGGGACGCCCCAAATGGTTCTCGGGACGGCGGCAAGGGCGCCCTGCTGGACAGCATCTTCGGTGAGCGGGATGCCATCGCCGATTCCGACCAGGGCCGCAGCTTTCGCGCTTTCTGGGATTTCCTGATGTCGCCGGCGCGGCAGGAGGAGTTGTCGAGCTTGCTGGAGTCGGCCTTCGGCCTGGCGGCGGTGCAAGCCCTGGCGCCGGATGGGCGACTGAAGCGGGTCCACTACGATTGGCTGGAGGCCGGCGAGCACACCCAGCGCACGGTGGCGCTGCTGTCCATGCAGTTGCGCCGTTTTCTCGACGATCAGGCCTGGCTGGAGAACCGCCGCATCATGGAACTGCTGCACGGCATCGAGACGCATGTTCTGGCGCTGCGAGAGGCGTCGCCCACAGGAAATTTCATGGAACTGGACGAAGCCGCGCCCGGCATCGAACTTCCGATGGAGCGCCCGCTGTATTCGCCGCCAATCCGTCCGGTCATCACCGATCAGGTCTTGCTGGATGGCGGCGAGGACATCGAGACCGCCGCTCTGTTCGATCAGGTGGTGGTGGACAAGGCGCGGCTGGCCGGTTGGATCCGCCAGTCACTCCAGGAGAAGTCGCAGATCACGCTGGGCGAACTGGTGCAACAGCATCCCCTGGAGCACGGCCTGGCCGAACTGATGGCCTGGCTGACCCTGGCCAGCGAAGACCGCAAGACGGTGTTCGAGGAAGACACGCGGGAATCGGTGGCCTGGCTGGATACGGCCGGAAGGCAGCGGCGGGCCACCTTGCCGCGCGTGAGTTTCGTGAGATGAGCGAGGCAATGGAAGCAACGGAATCGACCCAGGGCATTGCCCTCTCCCGTGTCCTGGTCGGGCTGATGAAGGGCGTCGTCTACCGCGAAGGGGATGCCCCGCTCTGGCAAGACCTGCTCGCCTTGCAGGCCCGCGTTCGCGACTATGTGGCGGTACTGGGCCTGGAATTGATCCTCGACGAGGCCGAGGGCCACGCCTTCCTGCGCACCCGCCCCATCGCCGAGGGCGAACCGGAACTGCCGCGTCTGGTGCAGCGTCGCGCCCTGTCCTTCCCGGTCAGCCTGCTCCTCGCCTTGCTGCGCAAGAAGCTGGCCGAGTCCGACGCGGGTGCCGGCGAGGGTGGCAACGGCAGCCGGTTGATCCTGTCACGCGACGAGGTCGTCGAACTGATCCGGGTGTTTCTGCCCGCCGGCAGCAACGAAGCGAAATTGATCGACCAGGTGGAAACCCACCTCAACAAAATCATCGAACTGGGCTTCGTGCGCCGCCTGAAAGCGCCCAGCGGCGACCAGGCCTACGAGGTGCGCCGCATCCTCAAAGCCTACGTCGACGCTCAATGGCTGGCCGAGTTCGACCAACGGCTGGCGGGGTATCGGGGGCTGCTGGGGAGAGAAGCGGAAAAATCGGAGGAAACGCCGTGAACATAGCGGCCACCAACTGCGAAAGCATCGACAGACGACCGCCGCCTCGTCTGTTCGCCACGGCATCTACCTAGTCGGCTGGAGGAGTGGCCCATCGTCGGTTTACGCTACGCTAACTCGACCTATGCACTCGTGTGCTATTTAACGAGGCAGTACGATGAATCTCATCATGAACAAAGGAGAGGATGAAATGCCCATCCAGGTAGACGAAAAACCCAGTGCCAAGGCCATCCTGCGCGAGGTGATCGAAGCGCAGCCCGAAGATGCCAGCTACGAGGAAATCATGCGCGAGCTTGCCTTCGAGCGCATGGTCGAACGGGGCTTGGCCGACGTCCGCGCCGGGCGGGGCGTAAGCCACGAAGAGGCGCTGCGGAGAATCCGTTCATGGCGGAATTGAGATGGACCGACGAGGCGCTGGACTGGTTGGAGAACATCCATCGCTATATCGCCCATGACAACCCACGCGCGGCCGCCAAGGTCATCGACGGGATCATCGAGAAGGCGGAACTGCTGACCAGCTTTCCCGATCTCGGCACGCGCTTGCGCATCGTGTCCGAGGGTGAGGTGCGCATGATCCTGTATGGCCACTACCGCATCGTCTACCTGCATCGGACCAATACGAAAGCCATCGAGATGCTTGGCGTGTTTCACGGCGCGCTCGATCTGGATCGCTACCTACCATGAGCGCCGTAGGATGCGGTGAGGCACGAACCGCATCATGTCTCAGAGTCGATGCGGTTCGCAGGCGCTCACCGCATCCTACGTTTTATGTCCAGCCACCCGCCTTGCCATGACTGAAACCGCCACCGCCGCCCTCGACTTCGCCTCCGACGAGGCCCAGGCCGGTTTCCGCCTGCACCGCCTGGAAGTCTACAACTGGGGCACTTTCGACAAGCGGGTGTGGGCGCTCTCGCCCAATGGCGACAACGCGCTGCTGACCGGCGACATCGGTTCCGGCAAGTCCACCCTGGTTGACGCGGTCACCACCCTGCTGGTCCCGGCCCAGCGCATCGCCTACAACAAGGCGGCGGGGGCGGAGGCGCGGGAACGCACGCTGCGTTCCTATGTGCTGGGCCATTACAAATCGGAGCGCACCGACTCGGGCCTCACGGCCAAACCGGTGGCCCTGCGCGACCACAACGCCTATTCCGTGATCCTCGGGGTGTTTCGCAATACCGGCTTCGACCAGACCGTGACCCTGGCCCAGGTGTTCTGGCTGAAGGATGCGCAGGGCCAGCCGGCGCGCTTTTTCGTGGCGGCGGAAGGCGCGCTGTCCATTAGCCAGGATTTCGCCGGTTTCGGTGGCGACATCAACGATTTGCGCAAGCGTCTGCGCGCCCGCCGTGGCATCACGCTGTACGACACCTTCCCGCCTTACGGCGCCTGGTTCCGCCGCCGTTTCGGCATCGAAAACGAACAGGCGATGGCCTTGTTCCACCAGACGGTTTCCATGAAATCGGTGGGCAACCTGACCGATTTTGTCCGCGAACACATGCTGGAAGCCTTCGATGTGGACACCCGCATCAGCGCGTTGATCCACCACTTCGACGATCTCAACCGGGCGCATGCCGCCGTGCTCAAGGCCAAGGACCAGGTGGCGCGCCTGCAACCCCTGGTGGCGGATAGCGCCCGTCATGCCGAGTTGACCGCCCAGGTGGACGCCCTGCGCGGCGCGCGCGATGCCCTCAAGGCCTGGTTCGCCGATTTGAAGGCGGGGTTGCTGGAGAAGCGCCTGGTCACGCTGGGGATGGAACGCCAGCGCATCGATGCGCGTATCGGTGTGCTGGACGAGACCCGGCGCGGACTATGGGCGCAGCGCGATCAACTGAAACGCGACATCGCCGAAAACGGCGGTAACCGCCTGGCCTGGATCGGCACGGAAATCAGCACCAAGGAAGGCGAAAAACAGCGGCGCCTGCAACGCGCCGAGCGTTATGCCGAACTGGCGGGGGAACTGGGCCTGCTGCCCTTGAACGGGCCGGAGCGCTTCGTCAGCCATCGCGGCCTGTGCGAGCGCCAGAGCGGCAAACTGCGCGAGAAAGAAGCGGAACAGCAGAACCGCCAGACCGAGGCCGGCGTCGACTTGCGCGCCCACAAAGGTGAGCACGACCAGTTGCAACAGGAACTGGCCGGCCTGCGCGCCCGGCGCAGCAATATCGACGAATCCCAGGTAACCATCCGCCGCGCCCTGTGCGCCGCCCTGAAACTGGACGAAGCCGACCTGCCTTTTGTCGGCGAGCTGATCCAGGTGCGGCCCGAGGAGAAAACGTGGGAGGGCGCGGCGGAACGGCTGTTGCACAACTTCGGCCTGTCGCTGCTGGTGCCGGATCAGCACTACCCGGCGGTGGCGGAATGGGTGGATCGCACCCAGCTTCGCGGTCGGCTGGTCTACTACCGGGTGCGAGAAGGCTCGGTTGCCGGCGCGTCCAGCACGAATCCGGATTCGCTGACGCGCAAACTCACCCTCAAGCCGGATTCGCCCTTCTACGGCTGGATCGAACGGGAACTGGCGAAGCGCTTCGACTACGTCTGCTGCGACACCCTGGAACAGTTCCGCCGCGAGCGCCAGGCGGTGACTCGCGCCGGCCAGGTCAAGTCCGGCGGCGAGCGGCACGAGAAGGACGACCGTCACCGTCTCGACGACCGTAGCCGCTACGTCCTGGGTTGGAGCAACGAAGGCAAGATCGCCGCCCTGGAACAACGCGCCCAGTCGTTGGAACAGGACATGCAGGCCGCGGCGGCGCGGATCGCCGAGGCGCAGGCGGAACTGAAACGGGGGCAGGCCCAAATCATCCTGCTGGCGCAGATTGGTGAATTCCGCGATTACCAGGAACTGAACTGGCAGCCCCTGGTGGCGGACATCGCCGATCTGGAATTGGAAAAACGGACGCTGGAAGCCGCCTCCGATCTGCTGCACACCCTGACCGGCCAGTTGGCCACCCTGGAGGAGACGCTCGATCAGACCGAGCGGGACATCCGCGAACGCAACCAGGACCAGGCTCGCAACGAGGAGAAGCAAACCCAGGCCCACACCCTCCTGGCCGACTGCCGGGAAAGTCTGGCGAGCCTGGACGAGGCGGCGCGCGCGCTACGTTTCCCGCAATTGGAAGCGATGCGCGGTGAAGCCCTGGGTGAGCAGACCCTCTCCGTGGAGTCCTGCGACAACCGCGAACGGGACATGCGGGACTGGCTCCAGACCCGGATCGACGCCGAGGATGGCCGCAGCAAACGGCTGCGCGACAAGATCATCGACGCCATGCGCGCCTACAGCATCAGCTACCCGCTGGAAACCCAGGACGTGGACGTCAGCATCGAGGCCGGCCACGAATACGGCGTGATGCTGGACGCCTTGCTGGCCGACGATTTGCCGAAGTTCGAAGCCCGCTTCAAGGAACTGCTCAACGAGAACACCATCCGCGAGGTGGCCAATTTCCAGTCCCAGCTCGCCCGCGAACGGCAGACCATCAAGGAGCGCATCGATCGCATCAACCAATCGCTACGCCAGATCGACTACAACCCCGGCCGCTACATCGAACTGGAAGCGCAAACCAGCCCGGACCCCGAGATCCGCGACTTCCAGAGCGAGCTGCGCGCCTGTACCGAAGGCGCGCTGACCGGTTCCGAGGATGCCCAGTATTCCGAGGCCAAGTTCCTCCAGGTGAAGGCCATCATCGAGCGCTTCCGTGGCCGCGAGGGGCAGACCGACCTGGACCGGCGCTGGACCCGCAAGGTCACCGACGTGCGCAACGGCTACGTGTTCGCCGCCGCCGAACGTTGGCGCGAGGACGACAAGGAATACGAGCACTACACCGACTCCGGCGGCAAATCCGGCGGCCAGAAAGAGAAGCTGGCCTACACCGTGCTGGCCGCCAGTCTGGCCTATCAGTTCGGGCTTGAATGGGGTGCGGTGCGCTCCCGCACCTTCCGTTTTGTCGTCATCGACGAAGCCTTCGGCCGTGGCTCCGACGAATCCGCCCGCTTCGGCTTGGAACTGTTCAAGCGGTTGAACCTGCAACTGCTCATCGTCACGCCGCTACAGAAAATCCACATCATCGAACCCTATGTCGCCAGCGTCGGCTTCGTGCACAACGAGGCGGGGCGCGAATCGCTGTTGCGCAACCTGAGCATCGCCGAATACCGGGCGGAGAAGGAAAAACATGCGGAAGCGCGTGATGCGTAGGAGCGGGCTTGCCCGCGATACCACGGTTGCTATCGCGGGCAAGCCCGCTCCTACGGGTACTCGATCATGACCGACTGGACCACGCCCGCCGACCTCCGCGCCCGCGTCTTGCGGGAATGGGAACGCGGCCACCTGCTGTCCGCTGCCCTCACCGGCGAAGCGCTGTATCCCTGGCGCATCCCGCTAAAAGGCCCCGGTGCCAGCTTGCTGGCAAGCCGCTTCGACGATGCGCGGCAATGGATACGCGCGCTTTCCGATAGCGCCAAGACGGCGGGGAAACCCGGCTACCGGCTGGAATTCCAGGAGATCAACCATCGCCAACTCGGCCGCAACCAGGTGCCGGTGGCGGCCTGGGTCGACACGGAGGCGGACGCCCTGGCCCTGATCGGCAAGCGGCGCGAGGCGGCCCGCCTCCGAGCGTTGGCCGGCACCATTGCCCAGGCCTTCCCGCCGCTACACGACTGGCTGGCCAAGCGCCCCTTGCGTGTGCTGGAACACGGGGACGATTGGCCACGCCTGCTCGGGGTGCTGGGCTGGATCGCGGCACATCCACGGTCGAATCTGTATCTGCGCCAGATTGACGTGCCGGAGGTGCACAGCAAATTCATCGAGCGGCATCGCGCCTTGCTGGCGGAACTGTTGGCGCTGATCCTGCCGGCGGACGTCATCGATGCCACGGCGCCCGGCGGGGTGGCCGGCTTCGAGCAACGATTCGGCTTCCGCGCCAAACCGGCGCTGCTTCGCTTCCGCCTGCTCGATGGCGACCTGCATGGCCTGAGCGACCTGACCGTGCCCACCGACCAGTTCGCCGGCCTGGCGCCGCCGCAGCGGCGGGTGTTCATCACCGAAAACGAAATCAACTTCCTGGCCTTTCCCCCGATTCCGGACAGCCTGGTGATCTTCGGCGCCGGCTATGGTTTCGAGCCGCTGGCCGAAGCGCGCTGGTTGCGGGAGCGGGACATCTTCTACTGGGGCGACCTCGACAGCCACGGCTTCGCCATTCTCAACCAGTTGCGCGGCCACTTCCCGCATGTCCGCTCGCTGTTGATGGACCGCGCCACCCTGATGGCGCATCGACCGCTATGGGGCCAGGAGGCCACGCCAACCCGGCGCGAATTGGGTCGGCTGCAACCCGATGAGGCCGGTTTGTACGACGATCTGCGCCACGACCGAATCGCGCCGGCATTGCGTCTGGAGCAGGAACGCATTGCTTATGCCTGGGTTCAGGCGGCATTGGCTGGGTTGGCGCATCACTGAGGCGGGAATCCAACCTCAGACTTCCTGATCCCCCGCGCATTGGCAATGGCACTGTACCGTAGCCCGGTACAGGCGTGCGGCGCGCTGACTCCCCCCTTTGGAAAAGGGGGGCTGGGGGGGATTTAGCGGGCGTTCAGTGGCGGCTCGACCTTGG
>JAURYL010000132.1 GCA_030653935.1 Pseudomonadota bacterium | reverse complement strand
GATCGATCCGCTGCCGGGAGGCACCGTGCGATCCGTCGCTTGAACGGCGGATGACGCGGTTGTAGTGCCTGACAGGGGGGCGATCAGTCGTAGTGGACTGATTTATAAGGGGGGTTGGGGTGGGTTGTTAAATGTGGGGTAGCGGAATTCCACCCCGGTCAGCCGGCCCACCCTGCGGGTCAGAGCCAGACAGACGGCGCGGGTCAGCCCATCGCCATCCTGGAAGGACACAGCCTTGCCATAGGGCGTTTCGTACATCTGGTAGCCGTTTCGCAGCCAGACATTGCGTAGGCCACCGTCGGTGAAGTGGTACATGGTTATGCGGCCAGCCTCTCAACCGGTTTCCGTTCCGCTGCGCGCTGGCGCGCCTGCCATAGATCACGCTGAGCCTGGAGCTTCAGCCAATGGCCGGGGGAGGTTCCCAACGCTTCGGCAAGACGGATGTCCATATCGGCGGAAATGGCGGCATGGCCATTGAGAAGGCGGGAAAGCATGGGGCGCGAAATACCGATGTGCTCGGCGAACGCCGTCACGCTCATATGCAGGTCGTCGATCCAACCTTGCGGAAGTTCGCCGGGATGGGCGGGGTCGTGCATGTCCATGTTCAAGCCGCTTTAGGCAAGGGGACAACCCGGCGGAAAGGCACCCACACTCCCGGACGGTGGCAACCGGTATCTCCCAGAAGCGGGAGGTAAGGCCGCGAGGATGACGATGCGCAAAACCGCTTCGCGCAGCCTTGCTATAACGGTAACTGTTTGCTTATTTCTTACTCAGCAACCAGGTGCCCGCCGCACCTGTCTTTCAGGAGGCGACATGTCCGACATTCAAACGCTACTGGGTAGCGAAGCCCGCTATCTTCTCGACCACACCTGCAACACTTTCCCGAAAACGGCCCTGCATTTGCCGGGGCCGGATTTCATCGACCGGGTGGTGGCGGGCAGCGACCGCACCCCCGGTACCCTGCGCAACTTCCAGCAGATATTCAACACCGGGCGCCTGGCGGGAACGGGTTACTTGTCCATCCTGCCGGTGGACCAGGGGGTGGAGCACTCGGGCGGAGCCTCGTTCGCGCCCAACCCGGAATATTTCGATCCGGCGAACATTGTTCAACTGGCTATTGAAGGCGGTTGCAACGCGGTGGCGTCCACCCTCGGCGTGCTCGGGTCGGTGTCGCGCAAGTACGCCCACAAGATTCCTTTCCTGGTGAAGCTGAACCACAACGAGATGCTGACCTATCCGACCTTGCACGATCAGACCCTGTTCACCGGCGTGCGCAAGGCGTTCGACCTGGGCGCGGTGGCGGTGGGGGCGACGGTTTACTACGGCGCAGCGGAATCACGGCGGCAGATACTGGAAGTCTCTGAGGCCTTCGCCGAAGCCCACCGGCTGGGCATGGTCACTTTCCTGTGGGCGTATCTGCGCAATTCCGCCTTCAAGAAGGACGGCGTCGATTATCACGAAGCCGCCGACCTGACCGGCCAGGCCAATCACCTCGCCGCCACCATCGAGGCGGATATCGTCAAGCAGAAACAGGCCACCAACAACGGCGGCTATACCGCCATCGGTTTCGGCAAAACCCATCCCAAGGTTTATTCCGAACTAACCTCGCCCCATCCCATCGACCTGGTGCGCTACCAGGTGGCCAATTGCTTCATGGGGCGGGCCGGCATGATCAATTCCGGCGGCGCCTCGGGCGACAACGACCTAGCTCAGGCGGTACGCACGGCGGTGATCAACAAGCGGGCCGGCGGCATGGGCATGATCTCCGGGCGCAAGGCGTTCCAACGACCGATGGTGGAAGGTGTACAACTGCTCAACGCGATTCAGGATGTGTATCTGTCCGCGGAGGTCAGCGTGGCTTAGCGGCGGCACATCTCGCGGCAATGTGATGGATTTATCGCGATCAGGAGACAACAGCATGGAGCAGCGGACAAGCCAGGAACGGCGCATCAGCCAGCGCACCCCCACTCACCTGGACATGCGGCTCTATGCCTATGGCACCCTGGTCGCCAGCGGGATGACCGTGGACATGAGCGAGCATGGTTTGATGCTGCGCATCGAGCAGGATGATTTCGCTGACGAACTCGCTCCGGGCAAGCATCTGGATGTCGTATTGATATACCTGGATCGGACACCCGCCGAGCAGTGGTTGCCGATCAGCGTCGTGCGCATATGGGAAGGGGGGATCGCCGCCCGCTTTGTCGGGGTGGAGGCGCATGCCGCCATCGTCCACTAAGACGAAGCGGCACGGCGCGGGGGGGCATCATTCCAATTCTGGAAGACTAGCAGCCTGTCGGACTTTGTAATCGTCGGCTGCAAAACGGCCGCAGCGGCCCATTTTTCACCGGCTTCTTGCCATATAGCTGGGCTATGGGGCGGCGAATCCGGCAAAAAATGGCCTCGCTGGGGCCGTTTTTCGCTATCGACGAACAAAGTCCGACAGGCTGCTAGGCGGCGACGCCGTTGGTCAAGCGGTCAATTGTCACTAAACTGAGTTCATGGCGATGGTTCAAACGCCGTAATCCGATTGACGTATTTCCAACCGGCAAGGTGATGTCATGAAATCGTTCCCCCTCTTCTTTTCCCTGTTGTTGCTGGCCGGGTGCGCGACTCAGGAACCCGTTCAGATAGTCGACAGCGTGGGCACTTGTCGCACCGAACTGGCGGCTTGCGATGCCGCCAGGCTGGATGCGGAGAAACGCGACAAGTCGCAAGTCGCCGCCACCCAGTTGTTGCAAAAACAATTACTGGAGCAGCAACAACAGTCGCAAAAGGTGCTGGCGGCGAAGGATGCCGAAATGGCCGCCTGCCGTGGCGATGTGGAGACGATGAAGCGCACCGACCAGGCGAACCAAGCGGCGTTCGATACAGCGTTGGCGCGAAGGGGGGCTGAAACGGCCGTCTGTCGGGACGAGCTGGGCAAACTTCAGCGCGGCGCCGCGGCCGATCAAGCCGCCGCCGACGCCACCTTGGCGAGATCGCGTGACGTCGCGGAACAGACACTGGCGCGGCAAGCCGCTGAATCAGCGAGTTGCCGCGACGAACTGGCCGCCATCCGCCACGCCGCCGACGCCAGCCAAGCCGCCGCCGACGCCACCTTGGCGAGATCGCGCGACGTCGCGGAACAGACACTGGCGCGGCAAGCCGCTGAATCAGCGAGCTGCCGCGACGAACTGGCCGCCATCCGCCACGCCGCCGACGCCGGCCAGACCGCCACCAACGCCACCCTGGCGAGCATGCGCGACGAGACGGCGCGGGAGTTGGCGCGGGCATTTGAGCGCAAAGACGCGGAAACGGCCCGCTGCCGTGACGAACTGGAAACCGTTCAGAAAACCGCCGAGGCGGACTTGGTGACGTGCCAAGCCATGCGCGAAAAATTGCAAAAGCGGGCACAGGCCGTCGAAAAATCCGGCAAACAGGTTCAACGCATGAAGGAGTTGGAAGCCGGTTTGCGCAAGCGGCTGCAAAGCGAGATCGGCAACATGGACGTGGAGATTGACCGACTGCGTTCGCAATTGTCGGTTCACGTGCTCGACCGCATCCTGTTCCATAGCGGCAGTGTCGAGATTCTGCCCGAGGGCGGCAAGGTGCTGGACGCGGTGGCGGCGGCGCTAGCGGGCGGTGATGAGACCATCCGCATCGAAGGGCATACCGACAACGTGCCCATCGGCCAGACCTTGCAGGAGAAGTATTTTTCCAACTGGGAACTCTCCAGCGGCCGCGCATCCAGCGTGGTGCGCCATTTCATCGACGGCCACGGCATCGAACCAACCCGCATGGAAGCCGTGGGTTTCTCGGAATATCGCCCGGTGGCGTCCAATGACACCTGGGAAGGCCGCCAGCGCAATCGCCGCGTGGCCATCGTGCTGACCCCGTGGAAACCGTTGATCGAGGAATCCGAGCCGGAGTAAACGGCGCTGGCAGCCAGTCGGCCTTTGGAAGCGACGGCCCGTTTTCATCCGGTCGTCAACGCCGACCCCAGGTTGCCCCGGGGCGCCCGTCTTGGTTAGAGTAAAAAAGACTTATCCGCGGCCCGCCCGCGGATACCCAGCCTAGCAGCCTGTCGAACTTTGTTCGTCGATAGCGAAAATCGGCCCCAGCGAGGCCAGTTTTTGCCGGATTTGCAGCCGCATAGCCCAGCTATGGGGCAAGAAGCCGGTGAAAAATGGGTCGCTGCGGTCGATTTGCAGCCGACGATTACAAAGTCCGACAGGCTGCCATCCCCCGGAGAAAACCCCCATGTCACGCACAGCAACAAGCTTGCTCGCGCTTTCCCTGTTCGCCACTGGTTGCAGCTATCACGGTCCCGACGCGTTGCGCATGACCCGCCCCGAATACAACATCGTGATCCAGCAGACCAACGAACAGGAACTGCTGCTCAACCTGGTTCGCCTCAAGTATCGCGACACCCCCTACTTCCTGAGCGTGGAGAAGGTGGCCTCCAGCATCGAGTTCAGTCGCGGCCTTTCCGCCGGCGCGGCATTGCCGGAATGGGGCACGAAAAGCTTTGCCCTGGGTGGCAGTGTCGGTTTCGTGGAGAAACCGACGCTGTTCTATTCCCCGCTCGAAGGCGAGAAATTCGTCCGCAAGATGATGACGCCACTCTCCCTGGACACGCTGATTCTGCTGGCCAACTCCGGCTGGTCGGTGGAACGGGTGTTCGCCGTCACCCTGCAGGAAATGAACGGTATCCGGAACGCGCCCACCGCCTCCGGACCGACGCCATCCAGAGCACCCGAATTCAGGGATTTCCGCGCCGCGCTCAAGCATCTGCGCGCACTGCAACTCCGCCGCTGGGTGGAATTGGGCCGGGCGCCCGAGGACGGCGGACTGGAACTGCGCTTCGCCCCGGAGGCGGCCGACGACGAGGATGCCCGCGTCTTCAAACGCATGCTCGGCCTCGACCCAGCCCGCGCCCACTACCGCCTGACGCCGGGACTGGGCGGCGGCGGTGGCGACCGCATCACGGTCGCCACCCGCTCGCTCATCGCCACCATGAACTATCTCTCCCAGGGCGTCGAAGCCCCGGTCATGGACCTGGAGGCCGGGCGCGTCACCCGCACCCTGGATGGCGACGGCAAGGCCTTCGACTGGCAACACATGCTCTCGGGCATCTTCCGCGTCATCCCCAGCGCCGAAGCGCCGGAAGACGCCGCCGTGGCGGTGCGTTACCCCACATTTAACAACCCACCCCAACCCCCCTTATAAATCAGTCCACTACGACTGATCGCCCCCCTGTCAGGCACTACAACCGCGTCATCCGCCGTTCAAGCGACGGATCGCACGGTGCCTCCCGGCAGCGGATCGATC
>JAURYL010000100.1 GCA_030653935.1 Pseudomonadota bacterium | reverse complement strand
CACTTAAAGGCTGTAAGCAACTTGTTAAAGAACTGTTTTTAAACCACTTTCTTACTTCTTTCCTGCTTCCCCGCCGCTTCGTTTCAGCAGCGAGAGGCCGGCATTCTACAGACTTCCCACATCCCGTCAACTTGTTTTTTTAAGAAGTTTTTGAAAACCGCTTAAAACATGCTGACGAAAATTACTGCTCTTTCTTTCCCCGCCGCTTCGTTTCAGCAGCGAGAGGCCGGCATTATAGGGAGCAAAATCCGCCGGTCAACCCTTTATTTCAGGTTTCTTACAGGCTCCTGAAAAGGTCTTTGCCATCAGTCGCTTATCAATGAACAACGATACGAGCATAGCGGCGTTTGCCGATCTGAGCGACGACGGAGACCCCTTTTTTCAGGATCAACCCCTTATCCGACACCTTCTCGCCATCCAGCTTCACCCCGCCGCCGGCAATGCTGCGCATGGCCTCGGAGGTACTGGGTACCAACCCCGCGAGTTTGAGCGCCTGAATCAATGGTAATCCCTCCTCTGGCGCCTCCAAAACGACCTCAGCCAGGTCGTCCGGCAGAGCGCCCTGTCGGAACCGGGCTTCAAAGTCGGCAAGGGCGGCCTCCGCGGACCGTCTGTCGTGAAAGCGGGTGATGATCTCCTGGGCGAACATCACCTTGATGTCGCGTGGATTGCGTCCCTCGTCCACTTCTTGCCGCCACTGACGGATGACGGCTAGCGACTCGAAGGATAGCAACTCGATGTAGCGCCACATCAACGTATCCGAGACCGACATGAGCTTGCCGAACTGCTCGTTTGGCGGTTCGTTGATGCCGATGTAGTTACCTAGCGACTTGGACATCTTGTTGACGCCGTCCAGACCTTCCAGCAAAGGCATGGTCAGGATGCACTGCGATGGTTGTTTGTAATGACGCTGTAGCTCTCTACCCATTAGCAGGTTGAACTTCTGATCCGTGCCCCCCAACTCAAGATCGGCCTTGAGCGCGACGGAGTCATAGCCCTGAATCAAGGGGTAGAGAAATTCGTGGATGGCGATCGGCTGGCCCGAGGCATAGCGCTTGGAGAAATCGTCGCGTTCGAGCATGCGCGCCACGGTGTGTTTGGCGGCCAGCTTGATCATGTCGGCCGCGCTCATCGCACCCATCCAGCGGGAATTGAACTCCACCTCGGTTTTTTCCGGGTCGAGTATTTTGAAAACCTGTGATTGATAAGTACGCGCGTTGAGCTCGATTTGCTCGGCGGTCAGCGGTGGCCGGGTGGCATTCTTGCCGGTGGGATCGCCAATCATGCCGGTGAAATCACCTATCAGGAACACGGCCTGATGGCCCAGGTCCTGAAGTTGCCGCAGCTTGTTGAGTAATACGGTGTGGCCCAGGTGCAGATCGGGCGCGGTGGGATCAAAGCCGGCTTTCACCCGCAGGGGGCGGCCAGTCTTCAGTTTCTCGATCAGTTCGGCTTCGACCAGAAGCTCGTCGCAGCCGCGCTTGATGACTTCAAGGGCGTCTTCGATGGAAGGCATGGGAACCAGAGAAAGGGGAATGGGCTGGAGCGGGTGATGGGAATCGAACCCACGTATGCAGCTTGGGAAGCTGCCGTTCTACCATTGAACTACACCCGCGAGGTAAACTTGCGGTCCGCAATTTACTTGATTTAGCCGGCTTCTCAAAGTGATCACACTACATATCAACGGCCAGCCACGTCAGTTCACCGGCGTCATGAACCTGGTCGAGCTACTGGCAAGCCTGGAATTGGTCGGAAAACGCATCGCCGTTGAGAAAAACGGTGAAATCGTGCCCAAGAGCCAGCACCCGACTACGCCCATCAGCGACGGCGATCAACTTGAAATCGTGGTCGCCGTGGGTGGCGGCTAGACCGCCCCCGCGCCACTTTTCCTCTCATCCGCTACAACCCGCACATATATATATATGGATAAGCTCGTAATCGCCGGCCGCAGTTATGCCTCCCGCCTGCTGGTCGGCACCGGCAAATACCAGGACTTCGCGCAAACCCGTGCCGCCATCGATGCCTCCGGCGCCGAAATCGTCACCGTCGCCATCCGCCGAACCAACATTGGCCAGGACCCCAATCAGCCCAGCCTGCTGGATGCACTACCTCCCAGCCAGTTCACCTACCTGCCGAACACCGCCGGTTGCTACACGGCGGATGACGCCATCCGCACCCTGCGCCTGGCGCGCGAGCTGCTGGATGGCCACGACCTGGTAAAACTGGAAGTGCTAGGCGACCCGCAAAGTCTTTATCCCAACGTGGTCGAGACCCTCAAGGCCGCCGAGGTACTGGTCAAGGACGGTTTCAAGGTCATGGTCTACACCAGTGACGACCCGATCATCGCCAAACAACTGGAAGACATCGGTTGCGTCGCGGTCATGCCGCTGGCCTCGCTGATCGGCTCCGGCATGGGCATTCTCAACCCCTGGAACCTGCAGATCATCATCGACCGCCTGAACGTGCCGGTGATCGTCGATGCTGGTGTCGGCACGGCATCGGATGCGGCCATCGCCATGGAGCTGGGTTGCGATGCGGTACTGATGAACACCGCCATCGCCGGCGCGAAAGACCCGATATTGATGGCCTCGGCCATGAAGAAGGCGGTGGAAGCGGGGCGCGAGGCCTATCTGGCCGGGCGCATGCCGAAAAAGGTTTACCAGGCCAGTCCCTCGTCGCCCACCGCCGGCATCATCGGCACCTGACAAAGACGCCGGCTAGAAGCCGGCGCTACAAAATGCCCACACCGCCCATCAACCGCACCATTCGCTCTTTTGTCCTTCGCGCCGGCCGTATGGGCAGCGGCCAGGCACGCGCCCTGGCGGAACTGGGGCCGCGTTTCCTGCTGCCCTTTCAGCCCGCGTTGCTCGACCTGAATGCCGTTTTCGGCCGACAAGCGCCCAAAGTTGTGGAAATTGGTTTCGGCATGGGCCACGCCACGGCCGCCATCGCTGATGTACGGCGGGAAACCGATTATCTCGGTCTTGAGGTTCATGAACCTGGCGTTGGCGCCTTGCTCAAGCGCATAGAAGAACTTGGCCTGGAGAATCTGCGCATCGTCCAGCACGACGCGGTGGAAGTGTTCAACCACATGCTCGCGGATGCCTCGCTCGACGGCATCCACATCTTCTTCCCCGACCCCTGGCACAAAAAACGCCACCACAAGCGGCGCCTGATCCAGGCTGATTTCGTCGCGTTGCTGGCGCGCAAACTCAAGCCGGGCGGTTATCTGCACCTGGCGACCGACTGGGAGGACTACGCGCGGCAAATGCTGGAAGTCCTCGCCGCCGAGCCACAACTTGTGAATACGGTCGACGACTATGCGCCTCGCCCCGAATACCGTCCGCTGACCAAATTCGAGCAACGGGGCTTGCGCCTGGGGCACGGGGTGTGGGATCTGGTCTACCAGCGTCGATAGATTCCGTCGATATTTCGTTGCCCACGTCGAGATATCGTATGCCATTACTTCGAACCGCCGCGCCACCCGCCCCAGGCTAACGGGCGGACCACCTGGCACGCGACATGCGTGATATGGAGCAACCCTTAATAGGAGTCCATTATGTTTGCCTGGCTCATTGAAAGCGCCGGGCACCGTCCATTGCTTCACTTCGAGGACGGCAGCACCGGCATCCCGATCAATATGCACCTCTATACCCGGCATCAGTTCCTTAGCCTGCTGGGGCGGCGCGTCGAAATCCGCAGTCAATTGTCGCCACAACATTACACCGTGCGTTTCCCCAATCCAGCGGACGCACTACCCCTGTAATTCCCCTCCGAGCCGGGTCGATGGCAATCGTAGCGGGAACCGCCGCCATCCCCGGGAAAGCCCCAAAAATGCGGGCTGGCGCCCTCCCCCACGCCGGTATTCATCGCTACAATGCGGCAACTCCTTAATTCATAAGCACAAGCCATGAAGAGCAGCGAAATCCGGCGCCAGTTTCTCGACTTTTTCGCCGCGAAAGGGCACACCCCTGTCGCCTCAAGCCAACTCATCCCGGGCAATGATCCGACCCTGCTGTTCACCAACGCCGGCATGGTGCAATTCAAGGATGTGTTTCTGGGACGCGACTCAAGGCCCTATCTGCGCGCGGCTTCCTCGCAGCGCTGTGTGCGTGCCGGCGGCAAGCACAACGACCTGGAAAACGTCGGCTATACCGCGCGCCACCACACCTTTTTTGAAATGCTGGGCAATTTCAGCTTCGGCGACTATTTCAAGCACGACGCGATCCGTTACGCCTGGGAATTCCTGACCCTGACCATGGGCCTGCCCAAAGAAAAACTTTGGGTGACGGTTTACCAGGACGATGACGAGGCTTATGCCATCTGGTCCGAGGAAATCGGCGTGGCGAAGGACCGCATTACCCGTATCGGTGACAAAGGCGGCCAGAAATACCAGTCCGACAACTTCTGGGCGATGGGCGACACCGGCCCCTGTGGTCCCTGCACGGAAATCTTCTACGACCATGGCCCGGAAGTCGCCGGCGGCCCTCCCGGCACCCCCGAGGAAGACGGTGACCGTTATATCGAGATCTGGAACCTGGTGTTCATGCAGTACAACCGTGACGACGCCGGTGTCATGCACCCGCTGCCCAAGCCCTCGGTGGACACCGGCATGGGCCTGGAACGTATTTCGGCGGTGATGCAGGGTGTGCATTCCAATTACGAGATCGATCTGTTCCAGGTATTGATCAAGGCCGCTGCCCGCGAAACCGGCGCCCAGAACCTGAACGACAACTCCCTCAAGGTCATCGCCGACCACATCCGCGCCTGTTCCTTCCTGATCGTCGACGGCGTCATCCCCGGCAACGAAGGCCGCGGCTATGTGCTGCGCCGAGTGATCCGCCGCGCCATCCGCCACGGTTACAAACTCGGCTGCAAGACCCCGTTTTTTTACCAACTGGTCGCCGACCTCGCCAGCGTCATGGGCGAGGCCTATCCGGAACTTGCCGACGCGCAAACGCGCGTTGCCGGCGTCCTGAAACAGGAAGAGGAACGTTTCGCCGAGACCCTGGAACACGGCATGAGCGTGCTGGAAGTGGCGATGGCCTCGGAAGACAAGATGCTGGACGGCGAAACGGTGTTCAAGCTTTACGACACCTTTGGTTTCCCGCTCGACCTCACCGCCGACATCGCCCGTGAACGCGGCATCACCGTCGATTTCGCCGGCTTCCAGGCCGCCATGCAGCAGCAACGAGAGCGTGCCCGCTCCGCTTCCAAGTTCAGCATGGGCAAAGGGCTGGAATTCACCGGCGAGAAAACCGAGTTTGTCGGTTATGACTGCCTGCGTCAGGAGGCACAAATCGTCGCCCTCTACAAGGAAGGGAGTCAGGTCAACGAAATCGCCGCCGGCGACGAGGCGGTGATCGTGCTCGACCGCACCCCCTTCTATGCGGAATCCGGTGGACAGGCGGGCGATATCGGCGAAATCACCAGTAGCCACGGCAGCTTCGAAGTGGCGGACACTCTGAAGATCCAGGCCGAGGTATTCGGCCACAAAGGACGCCTGACCACCGGCAAGCTGACCGTGGGCGAAACCATCAATGCCCAGGTGAACAGCGAGGCGCGGCAGCGCGCCACGTATAACCACTCCGCCACCCATCTGATGCACGCCGCGCTCCGCGCCGTGCTCGGCGAGCATGTTAGCCAGAAGGGCTCGCTGGTCAACGCGGAACGCACCCGTTTCGACTTCGTGCATCCGCAGCCGATGACCGCCGAAGAAATCCGCCGCGTCGAAGAACAGGTCAACGCCGAAATCCGCGGCAACAACCGCGTCGAGACTCGGTTGATGAAACACGAAGAAGCGATCAAGGCCGGCGCCATGGCGCTTTTCGGCGAGAAATACGGTGACGAGGTGAGAGTGGTCGGCATGGGCGAGTTCTCCACCGAACTCTGTGGTGGCACCCATGTCCGGCGTACCGGCGACATCGGCCTGTTCAAGGTCATTACCGAAGGCGGCGTGGCCGCCGGCGTCCGCCGCATCGAAGCGGTCACCGGCCCCGGCGCCCTGGCTTACGCCCAGGAACAGGAAGCCACCCTGCGCGATGTCGCCGAACTGGTGCGCGCGCAACCGCAGGAAGTCGCCGCCCGCCTGGCCCAGATTCAGGACCAGGTCAGAACCCTGGAAAAAGAACTGGCGCGCTACAAATCGAAAATGGCCGCCTCGCAGGGCGACGACCTCGCCACTCAGGCGATCGATATCAATGGCATCAAGGTGCTGGCGGCCGCGATCGATGGCGCCGACGCTAAAGCTTTGCGTGAACTTGCCGATAAGTTGCGGGACAAGCTCCAGTCTTGCGCCCTGGTACTCGGTAGCGCCGCGGATGGCAAAGTCGCCCTGATCGCGGCGGTGACGCCGGATGCCCATGCCAAGGTGAAAGCTGGTGAACTTGTAAACTTTGTCGCCAGCCAGGTTGGCGGCAAAGGTGGCGGCAAGCCGGATCTGGCGCAGGCGGGTGGCAGTGAACCGGACAAGTTGCCGGCCGCGCTGCAAAGCGTCTCCGCCTGGGTGCGGGCCAAACTTAACTAAGGACAGGCAATGTTCGGGTTCTTCAAGCGTAAAAAAGACGACGAGGATCCCCTAAGCGATCTGAAGACGGTCTCGCGCTGGATGCAGGAACTGCCGGCGGGAGACATCTATTCCGCGCAGGAACAGGCGGTACAAAGCCTGATTCAGTTCAACCATGCCGGCCTGGGCATGTCCAAGGAACGGCTCCAGGTGCTCATGCATCTGGACGAGCACGCCCGCGACATGCAGTTTTCCCTGTGCGGCCAGTACCTGCGCAACCCCCGCATGTCCAAGGTCATCGAATCGCGCCTGTGGACAGCCATTCACGCCTTCTACTGGGAAATCACCCGCGGCTATCACGCATTCCTGATGGACTTTGTCGCCAACCCTGGCGGCAGCAAGATCCAGGCGGCGGTGCCCACCATCACCGCGCGCGCCATCCGGGGGTTCGCGGACATTTTCAAATGGCGCTACTTCCGCTATGAAAAAGTCGAGGACAAACTTTGGTTGAGGTTGCACAACCTGTACCGGATCAGCGAATTCGACGGCTTCCAGAACAACCGTTTCAAACTCTATCCCGGTGACGCGACCCCCTCCAGTTGCACCGAGGAATACGTTCAGGCCCTGCTGCTCTCGCCGCTGGGCGCCGGCAGCCTCACCCCCAAGCAGATCGAGATGGTGGACCACTGGCTCGACAACTGGTCCGAGCGCACCACGCTGGATAGTGGCTACGATGCCGAGCGCCATTTCTACATGGTCGACACCAGCAAGGGCCAGGGGCTGAAACATATCCGCGCCGGCAGCGGCGAATCCACCTTCCGCTATCTCGCGACGGACAAGGTGCTGGAACACCTGCGCCAGATCGAACGCGCGCTCAAATCCGGCGCCGCGCCCGTCACCCTCGGCCTCGGCGAGGAATTTCGCCTGCCCGATGGCTACGACCTGCTGGAGTACGTCGCCAACGAATGGGCGCCCGCCAGTGAACGGGACCGGCGTATCAGCCCACGGCAACCCGCGCAGGGACGCTGGGAAGTTCTGCGCGACCTCGCCAACATCTGCAACCGCATGCGCAGCGAGGGCGCAATCGCCAGTGGCCAGTCCTCTCGCCAGAGCCTGTCGCCGGAAGAAATTCTCGACATCAAGCTCTACGGTTTCGTCACCGAGCGCACCAAAACCACCAACCAACAGCGCACCCAAGAGCCCCGCGAGGTCATTCTGGAACGCTGGCCCCTGCACGACCGCAGCGACAGTGGCCTGGGCATCATCCTGCAAGGCGAGGAGAGCGACTGGGTCAAGGTCGGAAAATTGCTGGCTTTGCGCATGGACCCGGGTGATATCTGGCATCTCGCCATCATCCGACGCCTGACCCGACTGGAAAAAAACCAGCGCAAGATCGGCTTGCAAACGCTCAATAGCGCCGCGCAACTGGTCCAGCTGGAACAGGAACAGGCGCACGAACTCGGCTACGCGGTGGAGGATGGCGGCTACGGCAACGCCGCGCCCAGTTTGGCCCTGATCTTCCCGGAACTGGAGCTCGGAAACATCATCATCCTGGAGCCCGCGCGCTACGCCCATGGCCGCACCTACCGAATGGTGTTACACAACACGGAACGCTATATCCGACTGGAATCCGCGCGAGACAAAGGTGAAGGCTGGCTGATGGCCACCTATGCCACAGTCTGACCAGGCCGCCGACGCCGTGTTCGCGGCATGCTCCAGGAGGCGAAGCGGCGAGCCACGCCATTTGTCGCCCACCAGTAAAGTCCGACAAGCTGCCAGATCGCCAGGCGCAGTACTACAGGAGATTCGATCTTGAATACCGCCACAGAGAGCAAGCCGGGATTGCTCATCGTCGATGACGACCCGCTGATTACCGATACCCTCCACTTCGTGCTCTCGCATGATTTCGAGGTCTACGTCGCGGAATCGCGGCAGCAGGTCAAGAGCCTGCTCACCCAACTGCCGTCGCCGCCGCCGCTGGCCCTGGTCGACCTGGGACTCCCCCCCACCCAGCACAAGCCGGATGAAGGCTTCGCCCTGATCTCCGACCTGCTCAATCACTCCAAGAAAATCAAGATCCTGGTGCTGTCCGGCCAGAACGACGAGGCTAATGCTCGCCATGCCCGCGCCCTGGGCGCCATCGACTTCATCGGCAAGCCGGCGGAGCCGGAACGGATCAAGGAAGCGCTGCTTTCGGCGCTGCGCTTCGACCAGGGACGGGAAGAAGAAGTCAGCATCGCCAAACCGGTCGCCGAGACCGGCAGCATCATCGGCAAGAGTTTTGCCGTCGACAAGCTCCGCAACCAGATCAAACTCTATGCCGACGCGCCCTTCCCGGTGTTGATCGAGGGCGAGTCGGGCAGCGGCAAGGAATTGGTGGCGAAAAGCCTGCACCAGTGGTCCAAACGCAAAGACAAGCCCTACCTGGCCCTCAACTGCGCGGCCATTTCCCCGACCCTGGTTGAACCGACGCTATTCGGCTACGCCAAGGGTGCGTTCACCGGCGCCAACCAGGCCCATTCCGGCTATTTCGAGGACGCCCGCGAGGGCACCTTGTTCCTCGACGAGATCGGCGAGCTCCCCCTGGAACTGCAAGCCAAACTGCTGCGCGTGCTGGAAAACGGTGAATTCCAGCGGGTCGGCGAAACCAACAGCCGCTTTTCCAACGCCCGTATCGTCACCGCCACCAACCGCGACCTGCGCCGCGAAGTCCGTGAAAGCCGCTTCCGCGGCGACCTATACCACCGCCTTTCGGTGTTCTCCGTGCATGTGCCGCCGCTACGCGACCAGAGCGAGGACAAACTGGCATTGCTGGAGCACTTCCGTTCCCACTTCGCGCGTGAAGTCGGCGCCGCCACTTTCAACCTTTCGGCCGACGCGATCCGTCTGTGGGAGGACTACCACTTCCCCGGCAATGTGCGCGAACTCCGCAACATCGTCATCCGCCTCACCACCAAGTACGCCGGCCGCACCGTCAATGCCCGCGAACTGGAAGGCGAGTTTGACCTGGACATCGTCACCTCCGGCAGCATCCCCCTCCCCACCGATGCCCAGGCCCTCCAGGAATACGCGAAGACGCACCTGCGCAGCATGCACAACTTCAATCTCGACCAGATCATGAAGCAGTGGGAACAAAGCTATGTCGAAGCCGCCCTTTCCATGACCCACGGCAACCTCTCGCAAGCAGCCAAACTGCTGGGCGTGAATCGCACCACGCTGTACAGCCGCATGCAGACCTATCAGAACGAATGAGGCAATTTCGGATGTCGGATTGCGGATTTCGGATATAAAAGCCTCGCGCGGCCGCGCCGCCCCAGACCAACCAAATCCGTAATCCGAAATCCGAAATCCGAAATCCGAAAAATGGCCCACTTCCCCGAGCCCCCCAAGATAGGTGAATGGCTGACCGCCCAAGGCGTCATCAGCCATGACCAGCTCAAGATCGCGCTGACCGAACACGCGGTCAGCGGCATGCCGCTGGGACGCCAACTGATCAGCCTGGGCTTCATCAGCGAAGCCATGCTGCGCGACGTGCTGGCGCACAACGCCGGCGAGGCCAGCATCGAACTGTCGCAGGCGGTCGCCGATCCGGAAGCCATCGCGCTGCTGCCGGAGCATCTCGCGCGGCGCCACCGCATCCTGCCGCTGGCGGTGGATTTCGATGCCCACATTCTGACCGTGGCGGTGCCGGACCTGTTCAACCTGGTCGCCCAGGACCAGGTTCGCGCCCACCTGGATGGCCGCTACGACATCCGCCCGGTATTGGCCGCCGAAGCCCAGATCCTCGAACAACTCGACAAGTTCTACGGCTTCGACCTCTCGGTCGACGGCATCCTCGGCGAAATCGAGACCGGCGAAGTGGACTGGAGCAGCCTGCAATTCGGCGGCGAGTACACGCACCCCGTGGTGCGCCTGGTCAACGCCCTGCTCGCAGACGCGGTCAAGCGCGGCGCTTCCGACGTGCACTTCGAGCCGGAGGCCGCTTTTTTGCGCGTGCGCTACCGCATCGACGGCGTGCTCGAATCGATGCGCAGCCTGCACCGCAAATACTGGCCATCCATTGCCGTGCGCCTCAAGGTCATCTCCGGCCTCAACATCGCCGAATCGCGGGCGCCGCAAGACGGCCGCCTCTCGCTCACGCTGTACGGCCGCGGCATCGACTTTCGCGTCTCCAGCATGCCGACGCTGCATGGCGAAAACATCGTCCTGCGCGTGCTCGACCGGGAGAAATCCATCATCGCGCTCGACGCGATGGGCCTGCCCGCGTCCACCCTGGCGCGACTACAAAAGGCCATCGCCCGCCCGGAAGGCCTACTCATCGTCACCGGCCCCACCGGCTCCGGCAAGACCACCACGCTCTACTCCCTGCTCTCGCACCTGAACCGGGAAGAGGTCAACATCATGACCCTGGAAGACCCGGTCGAGTATCCGCTGCCGATCATCCGCCAGACCTCGATCACGGAACTGTCCAAGGTCGATTTCGCCGGTGGCGTCCGCGCCATCATGCGCCAGGACCCGGACATCGTTCTGGTCGGCGAGGTGCGTGATCGGGACGCCGCGGAAATGGCCTTCCGCGCCGCCATGACCGGACACCTGGTGCTGACCACGCTGCACACGCACTCCATCCTCGGCGTGTTCCCGCGCCTGATCGACATGGGCATCCGTCCCGCCATCCTGGCCGGCAACATCGTCGCCATCGTCGCGCAACGCCTGGTGCGGCGCCTCTGCCCACACTGCAAGGTCGGCGAAGCCCCCAACGCGGAAGCGCGCGAAGCCCTCGGCGACAACATACCCGAGTTGATCTACCAGCCGCGCGGCTGCGCCCACTGCGCCGGCAAAGGCTACAAAGGCCGTTTCCCCCTGATGGAAACTTTGCTCATGGACGAAACCCTGGACGAAGCCATCCTACGCGACGCCACCCCGCGCGAACTCGCCGCGCTGGCCAGCGAACGCGGCTGGCGCAGCCTCGGCGAGGACGGCCTCGACCGGGTGCGCGCGGGCGACACCTCGCTCGCCGAACTCCGCCGGGTCGTCGATTTGGCGCGGCGATAACGCTGATGCCCCGTTTCCGCTACCGCGCCGCCGATGCCCGAGGCCACCGCGTCTCCGGCGAACTCACGGCGGCCAATGACATCGATCTCGACCTGAGATTGCGTCGCATGGGCCTGATGCTGGTACGCGCGCGCCCCGCGCGGCGGCGCGCCCTGTTTTCCAGCCAGCGCGTCACCCGCCGCGACCTGATCAGTTTCTGTTTCCACGTCCAGCAAATCGCCCGCACCAACGCCCCCCTGCTCGACGGCCTCAGGGACCTGGTGGCCGGCGCCGAGAACAGCCGCTTCCGCGACCTGCTGATCCTGGTGGTGGATGATCTCGAAGGCGGCAAGCTGCTCTCCGAAGCGCTCTCCGCGCACCCGGACGTATTTGACCGAATCTTCATCGCCCTGGTCCGCGCGGCGGAGACCAGCGATCAGATCGAAACCGTGTTCGCCCGCCTGGAAACCCGCCTGAAACAACAGGACGAGCTTCAGGCCGAACTCACCCGCCTGCTCATCTACCCCAGCATCACCGCGCTCGCGGTCATCGCGGCGGGTGGCGTCATGCTGTTCTATCTGACGCCACGCCTGGCCAGCCTGGTCACCAGCCTGAACCTGCCGATGCCCTTCGCCACCCAATTACTGATCAGCCTCTCCGAACTGGCGCGGCAACACCTGCCCTGGCTGCTCGCATTCCTGTTTGCCGTCGCCGTCATCATCTCGCTCGGTGTCCGCCATTCCAGCGAACTCGCGGAACGCCTGGACGGCATTCTGTTGCGTCTGCCCAGCATCGGCCCGGCCCTGAAGAAACACGCCCTGGCGCGGGTCTCCGGCCTGCTCGCGCTGCTGCTGCAATCCGGCGTCGGCTTGCTGGAAGCGCTGGCGGCGGGCGCCGAAAGCGCCGGCAACCGAATCATCGCCCGCAAGATCAACGACGCCGCGCAACAGATCGCCGCCGGCGGTGGCATCAGCGAAAGCCTGAGAAAACAGGACCTGCTGCCCCCCCTGGTACTGCGCATGGTTCACACCGGCGAAACCAACGGCGCCCTGCCGGAAGCCCTGGAAAACGTCGCCTGGTTCTACCAGCGCGACGCGCGCGAAACCATCACGCGCGCGCTCAAACTACTGGAACCCGGCCTCGCCGCCCTGCTCGGCCTGCTACTCGCCCTGCTCCTGCTCGCGGTCTTCCTGCCGGTCTACCAGATCATCGGGGAGTTGCCGTTATGAGCAATCCGCGCGGCCGCCCGAAGGATTGCGCATTCCCCCTCGGGGGGAGGGCGCGTAGCGCAAGGGAGGGCCTATGAATCTATTCGGACGTCGCCTGTTGCTCTACCTCTCCGCGGCCGGCGCCAGCTGCGCGTTGCAGCGCAATGGGCAACTGTCGGAGGCGCAGTACCTGCCCAGCGAGGAGGAAGGTTGGGAAGCCTTCAACGCCCTGCTCATCGCGCATCCCGACACCCCCGTGGCCATCGCGGTGGACAGCGTCGACGAAACCTATCGCAGCGAGATTCTGCCGCGCGCCTGGGGACGGGACCGCGCTGAAATGACCGAACGGCGGCTGCGTCAGGTCGTGCACCAGTCACCCTATCGCGCCGCCCTGCGCCAGGGGCGCGAGCGCAAGGCGACGACGCGCGGCGACCGCTACCTGATCATGGGGCTCACCAACCCGGAGCAAGTACGGCCCTGGTTGGACATCATGCATCTGCGTGGCACCCCACTTGCCGGCATCTGGTTGCTGCCGGTCCTGAGCGCCAGCCTGGTGCGCCGTTTCCATCTCGTCGACCCGCGGCTGTTGCTGGTCTCCGAACAGACCGGCGGCCTCCGCCTGACCTACCTGGAAGGCGGCGAACTGCGCTTTTCCCGCCTCGCGCCGGTGGATGGCAGCCAGCACGACAACCCGCTGGAAGGCTATGCCGACGAGATCGAACGTACCCGCCAATCCCTGGTTGGGCAGCGCCTGATCACGCGCGAGGAAAAAATCAAGGTTGTTCTGATCGACCCGCTCAACACTCTCAACGACCTGCACGGATTCCTGCCGGAAGCGGCCGGATTCCAATGCTTCAGCATCAATCGCGGCCGATTGCTGGAAGCGCTCAAACTGCCGCAAGCCCTGCTCGCGGAATCCGCCGACGCGCTCTACCTGAGCCTGCTCTCGCGCGCTCCCGCCAGCGCCAACCTGATGACCGCCGAACAGCGTGCCGGCGGCCACGTTTTCTGGCTACGACGCGGCCTGAATTTCGCCGCCGCCGCCTGGCTGACGCTTTCCGTCGCCGCCGCCCTGGCACTGCTGGGTGACGCCTGGCGGCTGGATCAACGCAGTGACGAACTGCAAGCCGGCGCCGTCGCCAGCCGGGCACAGGAAACCGCCCTGCTCACCCCCGCCGGCGGCGCCAGCCAGGTCGAACAGCGCCTGGCGGCGGTGGAAGCCTGGAATGTGGTGCGTCTGCGCGACCAACACCCCAACCGCCTGCTGGAAGCCGCCCAGGCCGCCGCCGAAGGCGTCCCCGGCATTCAGCTCAGTCGCCTGCGCTGGCTCAACACGATTGATGCCGAAGCTCCCCGTCTGAGCATCGAAGGGGAATTCGCCAGTTTCACCGGCGACTACCGCGCCGCCCACGCCAGCATCGCCACGCTCGCCGGCAGGCTCGGCGAAAAACTGCCGACGCACCGCATCGAGGTCAGCGACTGGCCCTTGAATACCCGCTCGGGCGAAGTCCTGGAAGGCATCATCGGCGGCAGGACGAGCGCTCGCTTCCAGATCCAGGTCAGAATGAAATGAACCTCCGCCTGCCCGCCCCCCTGCGCTTGCCCGCGATCTGGTTCGTCGCCTCCCTGTTGCTGGGCAGCAGCGTGTTTTATCTGGCGCTGGATGCGCGCACGAGCAGCGAGACCCGGCAACAAGCCGCGCTGCGAACCGCCGAACAGGCCACGCTCGACCTGCGCCGGGCACCGGAACGCCTGGCGCGGCTTGACGAACAGGCCAGCATCTATGCCATGCTCAATGACGCCGGTTTCCTTGGTGAGGAAGCGCGCCTGGATTGGCTGGGAGACCTGGCGCGACTGCGCGCCTCGCTGGATTTACAGCAACTGAGCTGGCGCCTGGAGCCACGCACGGCGTCCAGCCTCAGTCACAGCCTCTACAGCAGTGGCATGGTGCTTGAAATCTCCCCCACCGACAGCGTCCGCCTCGGCCAATTCCTCGACCAGCTACGCACACACGGCCACGGCCGCTTCACCGTCCGCGAATGCACCCTGCTGCCGGATGCCAACGGCAAGCAGGGCGCGGCGACCTGCGCCCTCGACTGGTGGACCTGGGATGGCCAGTAAGGCACTCACCCCCAGCCCCTCTGATGGGGCTTATCCCGCCCGCGGGCGAGGGGCGCGTCAAGGGTCGCCACGCGCCTTCCGCACAAAGGGCTTCACGCTGGTCGAGCTGGCCATCGTCCTGTTCGTCATCACCCTGCTTCTGGGCGGCATGCTCACCCCGCTCAGCCAACAGATCGCCGAGCGCCAGAACAGCGAAACCCGGCACACCCTGGAAGCCGCGCGCACCGCCCTCGCCGGCTACGCGCTCAGCCACCGCGACAGCCTGGACAGACCTTATCTCCCCTGCCCGGATCAGGCCGGCGGTGACGGCATCGAAGACCGCCTCGCCGATGGCCGCTGCGCGGTCGTGGTCGGCGGCCTGCCCTGGCACACCTTGGGCGTGGCCGAAACCGACGCCTGGGGCAACCGGCTGGGTTACGCCATCTCGCCCGACTTCGCCGACGCCAACCACGGCATCGTCCACAACCCCGCCCCCGCGAGCCAGATCGAACTCTGCCGCGACACCCTCTGCGCAAAGCCGCAGGCCGTGGTCGCCGTCGTGCTTTCGCATGGACGCAACGGCCTCGGCGCCCGCAACAGCATGGGCAATGCCAACCTGCCACCGGTCTCCGCCAGCGAACGCGCCAACGCCGACGGCGCCGCGCGCTTCATCATGCGCCCCCCCGCCGCCGCCGACCGCGCCGAGGGTGAATTCGACGACATCGTCCACTGGATTTCCCCCGCCTGGCTACTCGGCCGCCTGTGCGACCCTGCGGCCAGCTGCGCGGAATTGTAGGAGGGCCCGCTTGCGGCCCGAATGCGCACCAGCGGCGGCTTATTCGGGCCGCAAGCGGACCCTCCTCAGGCTTATTCGGGCCGCAAGCGGACCCTCCTACTCAGCCCCCCCCGCCGCATTACCCCTCCCGCTTCACTGTGGCCGCTGCCCCGGCACAGGGGGGTGTCCAGATACTCGGGTGCGCGGATACGCAGGGTTTGATAGAGACGCTTGAGTTTCTGCCGGTAGACACGGTCGAAGCTTTCCACCGCGTCCGCCGGGTTGTAATCGCCGAACCACCAGAACCAGTCCGAGCTCTCGCAGGATTTCAGCAGCACCTCGGCAGTCTCCGCTTCATCCTCAGGCAGCATCTCGACGGCGGCGTCATACGCGAGCTTGGCCGCGCACAACCAGTCCCAGCCGCGATTCTTGGCGGGGTCGCCCATCCAGGTAGTGAAGTCGCCATAGACCCAACTGCCGGCGGCTAGCCGCGGCAATTCCCGGGGCGAATCCGGGTACAGCTCGAGATATTCGCTGAAGGTGGTGGGCCGAATGGAATGCTGTGTCGACAGTTCCGCGAACAGTTCGGAGAGGAAGTAAAAGCCGTTGTAGGGAAAATACTCCCAGGCATTTTCACCATCCATGATGATGCTGACCACGGGATTCAAGCCCGACGCCTGGCGGCGTAGTTCATCGAGCGCGTGCATCATATGGCGCACCGCGTCGGCGCCGAACCAGCCCTTATACTCGAAGCCGATCAGGTCGGAGAGGTGGTCGTCGCGGAAGAACAACACGGTGTCACTGCCCGCCAGGCGATACGGCGTCGTGATCCAGTCCGGCTTGTGCTCCAGACTGCGGCCGGCCTTCTCCAGGCTATGGCGCAACACCCCCTCGCCACTGGCCGCCCACTTCACACCCGCCTCGGAAAACAGGTGCACGGTGGCCTCGGAAACGCCCCCCTCGGCCGGCCAGAAACCCGTGGGCGGCTGGCCGAAATGCGCGATATGCGACGCCACCGCCGCCTCTATATGCGCCATCGCCCGCGCCCGGCCATCGGGATAAGCCAAAGCGTCGGGCAAGGGCAGATGCGGGCGGGCATCCTGGGCCGCCTTGAAATCAAGCAGGAGCGGCAGGATGGGATGGCTGTGCGGCGTGCTTGACAATTCGATCTGGCCGCGCTCCGCGAGATAGCGATAGCGCGGGATAAGGTCTGAAACAATGTCACCGTACAGATCGAACACAGCGCGGCGCTGCGCCAGGGTGAAGCCTTCGCCCTGCGCCATCAAGGCGAGCAGATCGGCGCGCGCGCGCCGCACTGTTTCACCGGTCCAGGCGAGGTGATACCAGGTCACCAGATCGGCCAGATATTGCCCGGAAAGGTAGGCCAGCCCGGCATCGCCTCGCTCTTCCACGGTCTTCCACAAGGTATGGAGGCGGCGATAGGCCGGGAACGGCTCCAGCATGGTCGCATGGTTGAGCTTGAAACACTGCGCGACCAGGTGTCGTCGCGCAGCCAGGTCAAGGGTGGTCAGATCGGGTTCGATCAGGTGCGCCAGTAACGGATCTCGCACCTCGCCCGAAGCGAACTGCCCGGCATAGTCGTCGATCTGTTCGACCAGACTGGGCACGAAATTGACCACGCAACGCAAATTGGGCGCCGCTTCCAGGTGCGCCGCCATATCCGCGTAATCCTTGGCCACATGCAGATAGGTCCAGGGGAGTTGATAGCGGCCGTCGGCGTCACGGTAGTCGGGCTGGTGGAAATGCCAGCAGAGGATGAGGTTCAGCAAGAGAGTGTGTCCAGGTCGGAAATCGCGCCGGAGAGTGTCACGGCTTGGCTACGGGCCGCAACCGGAAACCGGCTCGTTGCCTGGTTTGAGTGGCGGACGTGACGAAAAAACACTCAGCCGCGCGGATGATGCTTCTGGTGCAGGCTTTTCAGGCGTTCACGGGCGACGTAGGTGTAGATCTGGGTGGTGCTGATATCAGCGTGGCCGAGGAGCTCCTGCACGGTACGCAGGTCGGCGCCATGATTGAGCAGGTGGGTGGCGAAGGCGTGGCGCAAGGTGTGTGGGGAGAGGGTCTTGCTGATGCCGGCGCGATTGGCATGGCGTTTGATGAGGTACCAGAACATCTGCCGGGTCATGGCGCCGCCGAGTTCGGTGACGAACAGGGCTTCGCTGCCCTGGCCTTTGAGAATGAGGGGACGCACGTCCAGGGCATAGCGTTTGATCCAGTCCTGGGCGTCCTCCCCCAGCGGCACCAAACGCTCCTTGCCGCCTTTGCCAAAAATACGAACGATGCCGTCGGAGAGGCTGACGGCGGCGCTGGGCAGGTTGACCAGTTCGGAGACACGCAGGCCAGCGGCATAGAGGGTTTCCAGCATGGCCCGGTCGCGCAGACCGAGGGGCGTGTCGATATCGGGCGCCAGGAGCAGGGCCTCGACTTCGGATTCGGAAAGGCTTTTCGGCAGCGGTTTGGGCAATCGCGGCGGGTCAACGGTGAGGGTGGGGTCATCGTCGCGGCGGCCTTCGCGCAAGAGCCAGCGGTGGTAGCGCTTGATGGCGCTGAGTTGGCGGGCGAGGCTGCGGGCCGCGACTTTCTGGTCGAGGCTGCGGTGGGCGAGGAAGGCCTGGATCTGATGCGCGCCGGCCTGCTCCGGGGCGGAGCCTTGTTCCGCCAGCCAGGTGAACAACTGCATGAGGTCGCGTCGGTAGCTTTCCAGTGAGAGGGGAGCGAGGCCATCCTCCAGCCAAAGGACGTCGCAGAAGTGGTCGAGTTCGGCGTCAAAGGGCGACGGCTTCACCGCACGCCCTTCTCAAAAACACGATGCAAGTAAGGTGCGCCGTGCGCACCGACGAATTGGTGCGCACGGCGCACCCTACGGGGTTTATCCGGTCGCGGGCCGATTACCGCGCTCACATAACGCCTTCGTGCCTCAGCAACCAGCGTTTCACGTCGAGAGAGAAGCCGCCGCCGCTGTGGTTGAAGCCGCCCAGTCCATGCGCCGCCAAGACGCGGTGGCAGGGGATGACGATGGGCAACGGGTTGTCGCCCAATGCCTGGCCGACGGCGCGGGCGCTGGAGCCGAGACGGCGGGCAAGCTCACCGTAGGTAGTGGTGTGGCCGACCGGAATGTCGGGCAAAGCTTGCCAGACGCGGCGACGGAAGTCGCTGCCGCGCGTTTCGATGGGGAGATCGAAGCGATGGCGGGCATCGGCGTAGTAGGCGGCGAGCTGTTCCGCGACGCGTTCGAGCAGGGGAGAGGATGGCGCCGACAGCGCTGTCCCGGGCGCCAGAAATGTCAGAGCGACCAACCGATCCCCGGATACCCGCGCACCCAGGGCACCGAAGGGCGCGTTCAGGATGGCGGCGAAGGGGGGGGTGGATGACATGCGCGCCATTGTGGCGTCACGCTCTTTACCAGGCAAACGCCGCGCTTACCCGAGTGAATTAGTCGACAAATGATTTTTCGCCTCTATAGTTGGACCTCCAGGCCCGGCTGCCGCCGGTGACCATTCAGAAAACAAGGAGACTGTCATGAACGCTAATATCACCGATGTCATGGTCCATGTGAACGAAAGCATGGATGAACACGCCCTACACGCCCTGGAAGACGCGATACGCGAAGACAGGGGCGTCGTATCGGTGGGCCACAACCCCCGCTTCCCACACCTGTTGCTGGTGGCATACGACTCGGCCGTCGCCCGATCCACGACCTTCATGCACCAATTCCCTGAACGCGGCATGCACGCGCAATTGTTATAGCGGTAACTAGTCCACCACCTTTCCACCGAATCACCAATGAGCCCGAAACAGGCTCGCTTTCATTGCCTGAGTCAACGCATCAGGGTGCGACACAACCGCAACCTGACTTACATGCAGAGGTGAGGCCGGCACCCCTGATGATGAAACAAGGCAGTAGGAGCGTCCGCTTGCGGCGCGAAATTCAACGCACGCTCGTTTTCGCGCCGCAAGCGGACGCTCCTACGGGAGTGTTTCACGTTAACGCCGGTATCCCATGCGGCCTCTCAGGGCCAAGGAGCGGCCGGGTGCAACTGCGCCACCGGCGAAGCGCCGGA
>JAURYL010000099.1 GCA_030653935.1 Pseudomonadota bacterium | reverse complement strand
GTGAAATAGTATCCATTTGGCGGGCGTTCGATGATTTATAGAGAACTTCATCTTGCCAGAAATGGCACGCCCGCACCTCATAATTCGCCCCGAAATGCGAAAAATCAGACACGGTATCGGGGTTTTGCAAGTACCTCATGTGAAAGCGCGGGCTGGAGTGGCCTCCCCCTTTTGCAAAGGCTCTCAAGAAACACACCGCAACCTGTTGATTCAACATGAGGATTTAGGGCTCTATGTGATTCGTAGTGGGTAACGCGTAGCCGTAGGGGCGGGTTTCAAACCCGCCCCTACCCGCGATGCAACGGTGGCTGTCGCGGGCATACCCTCAAGGGGCACAAAGAACCCGCTCCTACGATCTCCGTGGCGTGCGCTGTGCGCACGATTCATGTCCCGTAGAGCCCGGCTCTCCCAAGTGACACGAGCAATCGTGCGCACGGCGCACGCTACCATCGCCGGTATGCAGGTGTCGGCGTGACCTGCCCGCCGAGCTGGCTCGACTACCCACTGCAAACGACATAGAGCCAGGATTGAGCGCACAGGTAGCGCCGGCTTCCAGCCGGCTGGTTTAAAAGACGCCGGCTGGAAGCCGGCGCTACACGCGGCGCATCGGCCATGTTCCTTCGGCGCAATTTGCGGCTGCGGGCCGCTTACTCCGCTTTTTTCGCGATAGATGGTGATGCGGTTGGTGGCAGCGGTTCCCCTCTTTTTCAAAGTGGTTAGGGGGGAGCGGACGCTTGCACTGGCTCGACCCTTGGAGAAATCCCCCCTCATTCCCCCTTTGGGAAAGGGGGAGGACACCGTCTCGGGCCGTCTTGGTGATCAACAGCGGCCAGCGTTGGCGCCGATAAGGCGGTAGAGGCCGCCATGGACGTTTGCCGAGGATGATGAAGTCGGCGTCGCTCTCCTCGGCCAGTTTGCGAATTACTTTGGCGGGAGGTCGCCTTCTTGACCACCGTGGCGATGGTGACCAGCAGGCCGGCAGCCCCTTGGTCGCCCCTCTCCGCCAGACGCGCCCGCTGCTGCTATCAAACACCAACTATGGGCTGGAATCCCGAGGGTGTGTGATCGACCACGCCTATCTAATCCCGAACTTGGGTCCCTCGCGAACCAGGTACTCCAGGAAAGTGGCGGCCGTCAGACTCAAGTGCTTGCCCTTTAGGTGGACCGCATGCCACATCCGGCGCAGCGGAAAACCGACGACATTCAGCGTCACGATGCGTCCGGTTTCCAGTTCCAGGGCGAGGCTGCTGGTGGATTGCACCGATACCCCCAGGCCGGCCATCACCGCTTGCTTGATCGACTCGCTCGATCCCAGTTCCATGTAAATGGAGGGCTTGAGCCCATGTTGGGCGAACAGACGTTCTGTTGCCGAGCGCGTGCCCGAACCGGATTCGCGCATCAAAAATCGTTCCGCCGCGAACGTTTCCAGCGATATCCCGCGTTTTCCCGCCATCGGGTGATCGGGGTGGGCGATGGGCTCCAGGATGTTGTCCATGAAGGGGTGCACGCTCAACGCGATGTTGGCGGGGACTTGCCCCATGATCACAAGATCGTCCTCGTTGGCGGACAGCCGTTCGATGATCTGCTCGCGGTTGGCCACCTTGAGCAAGGGGCGCACATCAGGATAGTCGCGCAGAAATTGCCCGAGGAAATGCGGCGTGAAGAACTGTGCCGTGGTCACCACGCCGATGTGCAGACGCCCGGCCACTTTGCCTTTGATGTCCGTCAGCGTGCTGGAGAGGGCCAGCAACCGCGACCTCAAGGCCAAGGCGGCGGCGTAGACCTCTTCACCGGCGTGGGTAAGCAGGATTTTCTTGCCGACCACCTCGATCAGCGGCAAACCCATGCTTTCTTCCAGCCGCTTCACCTGGATGTGAACGGCTGGCTGGGTCAGGCACAGCTCTTCCGCCGCCCGGGTGTAGCTTTGCAGGCGCGCCACCGCCTCAAAGAGGCGGAACTGCTGGAAGGTCCAGTGATAAATCATAAATTTTCGTAATTCGATCAATAAGAAATAAAAAGTTCTGCTTATACATTCTGATCTCTAAAGTCTGACCGATGCAATGCACCAATAGGTTGTGTCTGCAAGGGGGCAGGGTTGTCTGTCCGCCAACTAACATCTGCGCAAGGAGCAATCAATGGCTGTGAAGACCTATAACGCTGGCGTCAAGGATTATCGCCATACCTACTGGATGCCCGAGTACACCCCGCTGGATACCGACCTTCTGGCGTGCTTCAAGATCACCCCGCAGGCGGGTGTTGACCGCGAAGAGGCTGCCGCCGCCGTGTGCGCCGAGTCCTCCACCGGCACCTGGACCACGGTGTGGACCGACTTGCTGACCGACATGGACTACTACAAGGGTCGCGCCTATCGCATCGAAGACGTGCCGGGCGACGATACCGCCTTCTACGCCTTCATCGCCTACCCCATCGACTTGTTCGAAGAGGGTTCCGTGGTGAACGTGTTCACTTCCCTGGTCGGTAACGTGTTCGGCTTCAAGGCCGTGCGTGCCCTGCGTCTGGAAGACATCCGCTTCCCCATCGCCTACGTCAAGACCTGCGGCGGCCCGCCCCTGGGCATCCAGGTCGAGCGCGACGTCATGAACAAGTACGGCCGTCCGATGCTGGGTTGCACCATCAAGCCCAAGCTGGGTCTGTCCGCCAAGAACTATGGCCGCGCCGTGTACGAGTGCCTGCGCGGTGGCCTGGACTTCACCAAGGACGACGAGAACGTCAACAGCCAGCCCTTCATGCGCTGGCGTCAGCGTTTCGACTTCGTCCAGGAAGCCACCCTGAAAGCCGAAGCCGAAACTGGCGAGCGCAAGGGCCACTACCTGAACGTCACCGCCCCGACCCCGGAAGAGATGTACCGTCGTGCCGAGTACGCCAAGGAAATCGGCGCGCCCATCATCATGCATGACTACATCACCGGCGGCTTCTGCGCCAACACGGGCCTGGCCAACTGGTGTCGCGAGAACGGCATGCTGTTGCACCTCCACCGCGCCATGCACGCCGTGGTCGACCGCAACCCGCATCACGGTATCCATTTCCGCGTGCTGACCAAGATCGCCCGTCTGTCCGGTGGTGACCACCTGCACACCGGTACCGTCGTCGGCAAGCTGGAAGGCGACCGCGCCTCCACCCTGGGCTGGATCGATCTGCTGCGCGAATCCTTCGTGCCGGAAGACCGCAGCCGCGGCATCTTCTTCGATCAGGATTGGGGCTCCATGCCTGGCACCTTTGCCGTGGCCTCCGGTGGTATCCACGTCTGGCACATGCCGGCCCTGGTGTCCATCTTCGGTGACGACTCCGTGCTGCAGTTTGGTGGCGGTACGCTCGGCCACCCCTGGGGCAACGCCGCCGGCGCCGCCGCCAACCGTGTCGCGCTGGAAGCTTGTGTGCAAGCGCGTAACGAAGGCCGCGAACTCGAGAAGGAAGGCAAGGACATTCTTGCCGCCGCCGCTTCGCACTCGCCTGAACTCAAGATCGCCATGGAAACCTGGAAAGAGATCAAGTTCGAGTTCGATACCGTCGACAAGCTGGACATCGCGAATAAGTAATCAGGATTCAGGCTGTTGCCACAGGGTCAACGGAAACGCGCGGCACCGCCGTGGTTTCTGATGACCCGCAACGCTGCCCCTCTAATATCTGAAAGGAAATAGACATGGCTGTTCAAGCTTACAAAGCCTCCAAGAAATACGAAACCTTCTCGTATCTGCCCGCGATGACGGCTGATCAAGTCCAGCGCCAGATCGCTTACAGCATCGGCCAGGGCTGGAACCCGGCGGTCGAGCACACTGAAAAAGGCACCGCCGCTACCAGCAACTTTTGGTACATGTGGAAATTGCCGTTGTTCGGCGAACAGTCGGTCGACGCCGTGCTGGCTGAAATCGAGTCTTGCCACCGCGAATTTCCCGATCACCTGATCCGCTTCGTGGCGTATGACAACTACTCGCAAAGCCAGGGTATGGCATTCGTGGTCTACCGCTGATAGCAGAATCGACGTCGGGCCGGGTAGTTCGCCCGACGTCTTCTTCCGAAGCAGTTCTGAACAGCGCTTGCTGAGGCTGCGAATCTGCAGGTTCGCAGCCTCAGCAACCCCCCAAGAAGTCCGAGGTGAGTGATGACACTAGCCACAGATAGTGCGGCCACCGCGACCCTGTCCGGTCGTGAGCTGGCCTTGAAACGACGGCAGGCAATGGCCTTGCACGGTAAGGCGGGTGTAATGAAAACCGCATCCACGCGGAAGATGGCGGAGCCGCGCGTAGCCGCTGCTACCAGCTCTCTGACCAGCCAGGGTGTTTCCACCCGACCCGCGTCGACGGTATCGCCCGCCGCCATCGCCGCGCTGGTTGCGCAAAACCAGGCCTCCTCGGCCGGGAAAAATGCAAGCCGTGCTCGTCGCGAGGCATTGAGTCAGTCTGGCAAGGCGGCGCTGAAGCCCAGCGCCAGCCGCCCGAGCGGACATGTTCGCCCGACCCGTGACATCGTTGCGCGCCAGGAAGTCGCTCAGACGAGCCAATCCTGTGGCTGCGGATGCAACGGCGCGGCGGGTGGTTGCGGTGATAAGCCGGAAGCCACCACGCAATCGAATGCGGGAATGGTGCGCGCCGCCGCAAGCTCCGCGCCGACGCTCAACGCCAAGAACAAGACATCTGAGTTGCCGACTGGGCGCGCGCTTGCGCGAGCACGACGCGCGGCACTGTCACAGGATGGCAAGGCGGGTTTGAAGCGCGTGGCGCAGGCAACCAAGATTGCGGCGACCATGCCGCAGCAAGATTGGCAAGCCGCCATCACCAAAGGGGTGACGGGTCGGCAAGTGGCGATGCAACACCGTCTGGTGCAATCACTCGCCGGGCGGACCGAAGCCAGCCACAAGGCGGTGCGTCCCGCTGGCCGCATGCGTGCCCGCAACGTAGTGCCCGCCCCGGCCAAGGTCGAGGAAGGCCATACGCTATCAGGCCAGAGCGTGACCGGAACAATGGTCGAGCGTAGTAAAAAAGTGACCGGCAACGAACCCGGCTCCTGCCGTCCGGTCACCGGAACGGAATACGTCGGTAGCGAACAATTCGACACCATGTGTAGCGCGCGTCCGAAACCCGCGCCCGCCAAGGTCGGCATCAGCACCACGGTACGCGAGCACAAGGTCACCGGCACCGAAGTTGGCCGCGCGATCAATGTCACCGGCGATGAAGTGGGTGCTTGTAACGGCATCACGGGTACGGAATATCTCGCGGCTCAACGCTTCGACGAATTCTGTGCCAGCCGCCCGGCGCCCGCCCCCGCCAAGGTCGGTGTTACCGACACGAACAAAGGCAAGTCGATTACCGGCACCCTGGTTAACCGGCCCGCCGGCGTGACCGGCGGTGAGCAGGGCGCGGACCGTTCCATCACCGGCACGGGCTACCCTCTGCCCAAGACGGTGCCGGAGGCCCCCGAGAAAGTCGCGCAGACCCATACCGGCCATGGCATGTCGGTCACCGGCACGGCCGTCGGCCACACCAGCAAGATTACCGGTGACGAAACCGGTGCCTGTCGCGGCATCACCGGCACCGAATATCTGGCGCAAGAGCAGTACAGCACGGTGTGCAATACCGAGGCACCGAGCGCGCCGCGCAAAGTCAGTGTGATGTCCTCGCGTGCCAATCAGGCGGTGTCCGGCACGGAAGTCGGGCGTTCTGAAAAGGTTACCGGCGATGAGCCGGGTTCCTGCCGCGGCATCACGGGCTCGCAGTACTTCACCCCCTCCAACTTTGGCGCCTTGTGTGATAGCAACGGGCCAAAGAAAGTGGCCAGCATGCAGACGCTTGCCGGTCGTACCCTGACAGGCACGGAGGTCGGCCGCTCCCCAAAAGTAACCGGTGACGAGATGGGCGGGTGCAAATCCGTCACCGGAACAGATTACGTCGGCACCGCACAGCAGCAAGCTGTCTGTTCCGTCAGCACCCCGGTCGCGCCTATTGCCAAAGTCGCGATCGATCAAACTTGGCGTGGTCAACCTGTTACCGGCGCGTATGTCGGCCGTTCTTCCCGCGTCACCGGCGCCGAATCGGGAGGCTGCTCGCCCATCAGCGGCACGCCTTACATTGGCCGGGGACAGTACAACAGCTTTTGTGAGTCGCCCGCATTGCTGGCGCAGGAAGCACGTATTCGCACCAGCGCGATCATTCCCAGCACCGCCGTCACGGGCGACCGTCCCGGCGCGGGTGGGTCGGTCATGACCGGTGATCAGAAAGGGGCTTGTGAAGTGGTTAGCGGTACACCTTACGTCGGTTCCGACAACACGGTTGCGCAATGCGTCACCAGCGGAAGATTTGTCTCACGCGCAAAAGCCTGGGCAGAACCGGTACGCCCCGATGCGCCGATGGATTTCAGCATCAGCTCGCCCGCGCGAGTCGCGAGCCAGCAACGTATGCAAGAAGTCACCGGCGCGGCTTATAACAGTGAGCGCATCACCGGGCCGATCAACAAAGCGAATGGCTTGATTACCGGCACGCCGGAGTTTCGCCACCGCGATACGGTATCGGCCGTAGTTGCCCAGGAAGAAGTCATCAGCGCCGCGCGTCGCCTCACCGGCGAAGGCAGTCAGGATGGCCGCCGCGTTACCGGCGATGCCTGGAGCGCACTGAGCCGGGTAAGCGGAACGGAAGGCGCGTCCAGCTTGACGCGTAATCCCACGGAGCGCGGTAACCCGCGTGGCATGGGGATGAATGCACAGCACTTCCGTGAAGTCATCGAACATCCGGCCCCGAAAGAAAGTCGGATTACCGGGTCTTCTGGCACAACCAGCAAGGGCGCGGCAGTGACCTTGTCTGGCGGCGCGCGCGGCTAAGGATAGATTGTGAACACGCGTAAACGACTGGCCGCCATGCGCAAGGCCGGCACGCTTCCCCAGACGACCACGGCGCCGGCCAACCCGGCCTGTGTCATCGCCGCTGGGCAGCGTTGCGAACATGCGTTGGTCGACCCGCAACTGAATCGCAGCCTTTCTGCCTACGAGCAAGTAGTGCGTAGCCGTTTCGCCGCGATTGTCGAAACGTTGAAAGCGTTGTCGGCGGAACAGCATGAACTCGATTTCGTGCCGCGCGCCCAGCATCTGGCGCGTGAGCGGCTGGGCTACGAATTGCCCGGTGCGTTGCTCGGCGAGGCCTGGGTCTCCGGACTCGACCTGCGGGCGCTGCATTCCTACTGCATCTTCCGCAGCTTCAAGCAATGCATCGACCAGGCCGTCTCCGACCAGGCTTCCTGGCGCGAGCGCATGACGCTCGATGACGAGTTCGTCCGCGCCTGCGGCTACCACACCCTGGACATCAGCCCCTGCGCCGATGGCCGCCTGCAAGGCCTGCTGCCCTTCGTATTCCGCATGGCGCCGGCGCCCTCGATCATGGTCAAGGCCTATGCCGGCGCCATGTTCGACGTCGAGATGGATGCCGCCGATTGGACCCATCGCGAGCTCGAACGCCTGAGCGGCGGTATTCCCGACTGTGCGGACGGCAGGTATCTGAAGATCGCGGTCTACCACTACAGCACCTCGAATCCCTGTGACCAGGGCTGCGCGGCGCATGGCAGCAACGATCTCAAGGCGACCGATTCCGCCCTGGCACGCCTGAACGAGCTGCGCGCCGCCGTCGAGAATACCTTTGGCCGCGGCGCCGCGCCCGACATCCTGTTGGTCGGCGTGGACACCGATATCGACGCCATTCGGGTGCATCTGCCCGATGGCAACGGCGACATCAGTCCGCACCGCTTCGTCGAAAGCGCGAGCCTCTACCACGACACCCTGGGCATGACCGCGCAGGCCGCGCGCGCACACATCGAGGCCGAAGTCGACCGCGCCGAGAACGCCGATGGCTGGGCGCGCGGACACGGTGGCGTCGAAGCCGGCCTGCACCGGTTGATCCTGCGCTTGCTGGAAAACAATCTGTCGCAGATCGAATACGTCATCCAGCATCACGCCGGCCGTTACGCCGTGATCGGCCACAACGAGCGCTTCATCTGCGCCGGTGAGTCGATGAGCGAACTGCAACTGCGTAACAAATTCTATTTCGCCCACCTGGACACGGTTGAGGAAGGCGCGGCCTGCATGGATGTCGGCATCAAGATATTCACCGGCCTCAACATTAATCATGGTCTGCCGGTGCCGGTGCTGGTGCACTTCCATTACAACGGTCGGGTGCCGGGCGCGCGTGAGCGCAGCATCACCCGCTGCAAACGGGTCAAGGCGGCCATCGAGTCGCGTTATCCGCAACTACACAAGCAAGGCCTGCTGCACTGCCAGATGGCGATCAGCGACCAGATGGGCAGCGAACGCTGTCAGTTTATTGAAGACGATGTCCCGGTTTCCGGGCATTGAACGGGATGATTCGCTGAGGCTGCACGATGAGAATCATGAGAGTTGAAAAAACACTGGTTTCGACCAACCGCATCGACGCATTCGGTCATCGCCCGTTACTGGTGGTACAGGACAAGGTCGGTGGCGCGCGCAGCGTGGCGGTCGACTCGGTAGGTTGCATCCCGGGTGACTGGGTGATTTGCGTAGGCTCGTCGGCGGCTCGTGAGGCCGCGGGCAGCAAGGAATATCCGTCGGACCTGACCATCGTCGGCATCATCGACCATTGGGTTGGAGACAGCGCCTGATGGAAATCATGCGCGTCAAGGATGACCTGGTCTGTACGCGGCGCGTGCCTGGCCTGAAATCCACGTCCTTGCGTGTAGTGGAAAGCCAGAAAGGGGCGTTATTGGTTGCCAGCGACCCGGTAGGCGTTCCGATCGGCAAGTGGGTTTTTACGACGACAGGCAGCGCCGCGAGACTGGCGATGCCGGATGTGAAGGTCACGACCGACCTGACCATCTGCGGAATCATCGACAACTGGGTCGAGTGAATTGAGTTCAGTAAGGCGGTCAGAGCATCGACCTTGGTGAGTAAGTAATAACGTGGCGGGGCGCGATTGCCCTTGTTTGGGTGCAGTAAGAATTTCGTTTCTTAACTTGTAGGTAAAGGAGTATCAAAATGGCTGAATACATGGGTGTTGCCCTGGGCATGATTGAAACCCGCGGTCTGGTTCCCGCGATCGAGGCAGCTGATGCCATGACCAAAGCCGCTGAAGTGCGTCTGATTGGTCGCCAGTTTGTGGGTGGCGGTTATGTCACCGTGTTGGTGCGTGGCGAAACCGGCGCGGTCAATGCCGCCGTTCGCGCCGGCGCCGATGCTTGCGAACGCGTTGGTGACGGCCTGGTTGCCGCGCACATCATCGCTCGCGTGCACAGCGAAGTGGAAAGCATCCTGCCGTCCACGCCTTCTGCCTGATTTTCACTATTTCAATCTTGATCGTTAATTTTTAGGAGCTTTAACATGGCTAACATGACTGGTGTCGCCCTTGGCATGATCGAAACCCGCGGTCTGGTTCCCGCAATTGAGGCGGCTGACGCCATGACCAAAGCCGCCGAAGTACGCCTGATCGGTCGCCAATTCGTCGGCGGCGGTTATGTCACCGTGTTGGTGCGTGGTGAAACCGGCGCGGTCAACGCCGCCGTGCGCGCCGGCGCCGATGCTTGCGAACGCGTTGGTGACGGCCTGGTTGCCGCGCACATCATTGCTCGCGTGCACAGCGAAGTGGAAGGCATCCTGCCGTCCGCGCCCTCTGCCTGAACACGTACGAGACTTTCATCCGTTTTCAAGTAATGGAGAATACATATGGCTAATGTGACAGGCGTTGCTCTGGGCATGATTGAAACCCGTGGTCTGGTCCCCGCGATTGAAGCGGCGGATGCCATGACCAAGGCCGCTGAAGTGCGCCTTATCGGTCGCCAGTTCGTCGGCGGTGGCTACGTCACCGTGTTGGTGCGCGGCGAAACCGGCGCCGTAAACGCCGCCGTTCGCGCGGGCGCCGATGCCTGTGAACGTGTCGGCGACGGTCTGGTTGCCGCGCACATCATCGCCCGTGTGCACAGCGAAGTGGAAGGCATTCTGCCCGCCTCGCCGGACGCGGATGGTGGCGGCCGTGACGCTGAAATCACCTCGACGTTCAGCTGAGTAGCGGCCTAATGAGCGTCGATCCGCGCACCCTGGGCTGGTTGTCACGCGCACTCACCCACGAGATGAGTGCCGTGCAACAGTATCTTGCGCAAAGCGTGCTGGCACGCTTATGGGGAGACGAGGCATTGGCCAAGCATCTACGCCGCGAGGCGAGCGAAGAGTTGGAACATGCGGAGCGCCTGATGGAGCGGTTGATCCTGCTAGGGGTCGCCCCCTCAGCGGGTAATCTGCCACCGGCTCGACTGGGCCGCGGCACGCAGGACTTGCTCGCGGCGGATCGGGTACTGGAAGTCGACGCCGTGCGCTTGTATCAGGAAGCGCTCGCCCATGCCCAGCGCATGCGCGATCCCGATACCGCCGCGCTACTGGAAAGCATATTGGGCGAGGAACTCGCGCATGTACGTGAACTGGACGGCATGATGAACGGGCAGGCGAACCATGGTTGAACTACCGGAAGGCTGGGAAGCCCGCGGAAAACCGCTGGCACTGTTCCGACGCTTCGAGTTCGAGCGCTACAGCGCGACCAGAACATTTCTGGATGCGCTCGCCGCATTGTCGGAAGCGTCGGGCTTACACCCGCAGAACATCAGTTTCGGCACAACCTACGTCAATATTACGTTGGAAGGCACGGAAGGCAGCGAACCGGCCGAGCAGGAGATTTCGCTCGCCGCGCGCATCAATGCCTTGATCAAGCCGCCCGGTAGCTGAGATGAAACAGCCCCCTAACTCGCTTCGCTCGTTCCCCCCCGAGGGGGAGGTCAGTTCCTTCGGAACGGCCGTGCGGAACTGACATGGCAACACATGTCACTGCGGTCATCAATCAGAAGGGTGGCGCGGGTAAAACCACCCTGGCGATGAACCTTGCGGCTGGATTAGCGCGACGTGGTGAAACGGTGGTGATAGACCTCGACCCACAAGGATCATCGCTACAGTGGGCCAGTTCAGGCAGCAAGCCGTTCCCCGCGACGGTAAAACAGATCGGCGGCAAGTGGGACGCGCGAACGCTGCACCAGAATTACCGCGCCTATCGCTACATGGTGCTGGATTGCCCGCCCTCCATAGATAGCCATGCCTCGGTGCAGGCATTGCAGGCTTGCGACGTGGCCTTGATTCCGGTTTTGCCATCGCCTATCGATCTGTGGGCCAGCCTGCGTCTGCCGCAGGAGATAGAAGATGCCAGACGGGCAAACGCGAATTTAAAGGCGTTTCTGGTGCTCAACCAACTTGAGCCGAAGAGCGCCATTTCGGCAGCCATGCACGACGCGCTTGCCGAATTCGGTATGCCGGTTTTGGCCGCGACACTGCGTCGGCGCGCCATCTATCGGGGTGCCGCGCTGGAAGGTGTGTCGGTATATCAAATGGGCAGCCGGGGTGCCTCGGCAGCAGAGGAAATTGAAGCCATCATTAATGAGGTGATCGGATCATGACCAATCTGAAAGACAAACTCTCCGCCAGTGTGCGTATGGCCAAGGCCAGCCAGCAACCCGCTGAAAAACCCGCGACCGCGAAGCCCACCGCTGCCAAACCCGCCGCGGCCGCTCCCGCCGCCAAGCCGGTTCGAGCCAAGCCCCCCGTCAAAAAGACCCCCGCCGCTAAAAGCCAGCCGAGCGGTACCCAAGATAGCGGCAACGCGCTGTTTCCCGCGCGCGTCTGGCCGGACTGATAGCAACCAACCAGGTATTTGTCATGCAAAACGATCCCTTCATGCGAACCTATTCGCCACGTCAGGAAGCCATGGCGCGTGCCGCCACGCAGCAGGCCGCCGCCGCGACTCGCCCCGCCTCCACCGCCGCCACGTCTGATCTGCTGGCACCCTATATGGTGCAGAGCGAGCCCTACTATCGCGCTGTCGCGGACGAAATCGAGCTATACGAAGCGGCGTATTCGGTGCGTATGCCGATGATGTTGAAGGGCCCGACTGGCTGCGGCAAGACGCGCTTCGTCGAATACATGGCGTGGAGACTGCAAAAGCCGCTGATCACCGTGGCTTGTAACGAGGATATGACGGCATCCGATCTGGTCGGGCGCTTTCTCCTCGATAGCAACGGCACGCGTTGGCAAGACGGCCCGCTCGCGGTTGCCGCGCGCCATGGCGCGATCTGCTATCTCGATGAGGTGGTCGAGGCGCGCCAGGACACCACCGTGGTGATCCACCCGCTGACCGATGCCCGCCGCGTGCTGCCCCTGGAGAAAAAAGGTGAACTGATTCAGGCGCACCCCGACTTCCAGATTGTCATTTCCTACAACCCCGGGTACCAGTCCCTGATGAAGGATCTGAAGCAATCGACCAAACAGCGTTTTGGCGCGCTTGACTTCAATTACCCCGATCACGATACCGAAGCGGAAATCGTCGCGCACGAATCCGGCGTTTCGCTGGATGTGGCGAAAAACCTCGTCCACATTGGTGAGCGCGCGCGCAACCTCAAGGGACATGGCCTCGACGAAGGACTGTCCACCCGCATGCTGATCTACGCCGGCTCCCTGATCGCCAAGGGTGTGGCGCCACTCGCCGCCTGCCGGGTGGCCCTGGTGCGGCCGATCACCGATGACGCCGATATGCGTGACGCGCTCGATTCCGCCGTCACCACCTACTTCTAACGCGGCCCCGCCCACGGCGCCGCTCAACTCAGACACCGCCTCTCAGCCTCCGCTTATGGCCATCCATCTCGAAGAGTATCAAGAGATACTCGAAGACCTTCCGCACGATGCCCAAGAGATTTTGCGCGCATCCTGGAACGAGGCCGCGCGCGCGTTTTCCTCGCGCGGGCTGGATAACTATTTGAAGGGCGCGGTCGCGCTGCACCATCTGGGGCGGAGCGAAGATCTGGTCGTCACCTACGTCCAGGAAATGCCCGCTGTCGCGCGCGCCATTGGCGAAGATGTATTGCCCGAAGTGGTGAATTTCCTGCTCGGGATGGCATCCAAAACCTCCGGCCAGGTGCTCACCCTGATCGTTGCCACCGCCCCCCTGGCCGCCGAGCGGCTGGGGGATGAAAAGCTGTTCCGCTCCTATCTCAGCGTGCTGCAAATCATGCTGGTACAGGCGCCGCGCGGCATGCGGCCGATGTTGGAAAACCTTGATCGCTTGCTGTCCCAGTTAACCCTGGGTGGACTGCGCCGCTGGGTGATGTTTGGCGCGCAAGCCTACAAGACCGATTTCGAAGGCCAGTCAAAATACTTTTCACTGCATAGTGCCGACGCACTGTCGGTGTTGCAGGCCGAGCGCAAAGGGACGTTGTTCGTTGACATACAGCGCCGCCTGAACATCTACCTGCGGGCAATGTGGGGACGTGATTTTTTCCTGCGCCCGACCGCTGGTGATTACGAAAACCGCGAGGGCCTGAAACCCTACATCGAGCGCTATCTGATTCATATCGCCGACGCCTACGACGATTACAAACCGTTCGGCGACGAGACGCCGGACGAGTCGAAAGTGTCGGGTCTGGAGCTCTATCGCGCCGCCGCCAACCATTGTGCCGCGCACCTGGTATTCACCGGCGAGCCGTTGTCGATGCAGATGCTCAACCCCACGCAGATGGCGATCATCGAGACCATCGAAGATGCGCGAGTGGAAGCGCTTGCCTGTCGGCAGTTCCCCAACATGCGCACCGCCTGGCTGGCGCTGCACCCTCGCCTCGACCTGAATCCGCCGCAAAGTGTCGGCGACCTGCTGAACCGGCTGGCCCGCGCTTTGCTCGATCCGAATTCGCCGGATACCCATCCCTGGGTGCAAGAAGGCGTGGCCTTGTTCAACGCCGAGCTCGACTTGTCAACCAACCAGTCCAGCTGGAACATCGGTGTGGCGCTGGCGCATACCCTGATTCAGATACCGTTACCTGAATTCAACTGGCGCACCGACACCCTGCGCGCGATCTATCGCGACGACAATCGCACGGTCTGGGAATCCGAGGAGTTCGATACGGATGCCGCGTTGCAAGCCTCCTGGGAGCCCAAACAGATCCGCAAGAAAGTCAGCGTCATCGAGATGGTCAACGAGGTCAACAACGAATTCGCGGGTGATGACGCCGAGGAAATCTGGGTACTGGAAACCCCGTTCTTTCTCGATCAGGAAGGCAAGACGATCAACGAACTGGAAGGACGCGAGCCGGTCGCCGACCCGGTTCACTACCACGAATGGGATTACCAGATTCAGCTCGAACGTCCGAGTTGGGCGACGGTACTGGAACGCCGCCCCAAACTGGGTGACCTGGCAGTCATTCAAAAGATCATCGACGACCACAAGCCGGTGATCTCGCGCCTCAAGTTCCTCATTGAATCGATGATTCCACAAGGCATGCAGCGCCTGCGCCGACTGGAAGATGGCGACGAACTGGATATCAATGCCGCCGTGCGCGCGATGATCGACATCCGCATGGGGCAACAGCCCGATACCCGCATCATGATGCGCAACAAACGCAATCTGCGCGACCTGGCGGTGATGGTACTGCTCGACATGTCGGAATCTTCCAACGACAAGGTGCGCGGTCAGGAATACAGCGTGATGGATCTGACGCGGGCGGCGACGGTGTTGTTGTCCAGCGCGCTTGACCGTATCGGCGACCCCTTTGCCCTGCACGGCTTCTGTTCGAATGGCCGGCACGACGTGCAGTACTACCGTTTCAAGGAATTCGATCAACCTTACAACGATCTGGCCAAGGCCCGTCTGGCGGCCATGCACGGCGCCTATTCGACACGCATGGGCGCCGCGTTACGGCATGCCGGTTCGGTGCTCAAGCAGCAACACAAGACCAAGAAAATCCTGTTCATCATCACCGATGGCGAGCCGGCCGACAACGATGTGCGCGACCCGCAATACCTGCGCCACGACACCAAGCGCGCGGTGGAAGAACTGGCGCGCGAAGGCGTCACCACCTACGCCCTGAGCCTGGACCCGCATGCCGATCAGTATGTGTCGCGCATCTTCGGGGCCAAAAATTTCACCGTGCTCGACCACGTCGAGCGGTTGCCCGAAAAACTGCCCATGCTGTACATGGGCCTGACCCGCTAAGCACGGCATGGAAGTCACCCTACGCACCTTCGTCTTCATCGACTCGATGCAACCGCAGCTCGCATCGTACCTGGCCACGTCCTCGCAAGGCTTCCTGCCGGTACCGGGCGACGCCTGCCTCTGGGTCGAGGTCGCCCCCGGCATGGCGGTGCACAGCTTGTCCGACATCGCCCTGAAGGAAACCAATGTGCACCTGGGTGAACAGGTGGTGGAACGCTCCTTCGGCTCGATGGAAATCCACTACCGCAACCAGAGCGAAGTGCAGGAAGCCGGCGACATCATCCTGCGCCAGCTCAACACCACACTCGATTCGCGCATGGCCTGCCGCATCGCCTGGAACGAGATCATCCGCGGCATGACCCCGGACCACACCACGCTGATCAACCGGCAATTCCGCAAGGGCTCGATGATCCTCCCCGGCAAGAGCATGTTCATCCTGGAGGTGGAGCCGGCCGGCTACGCCATCTACGCCGCAAACGAAGCGGAAAAAGCCGCCCACATCACCCTGGTGGACGTGAAGCCCTTCGGCAACTTCGGCCGCCTGACCATGATGGGCTCAGAGGCGGAGGCCGAGGCGGCCCAGGCCGCCGTGATCCGTGCCCTGAACAACGTCAACGCGCGGGCGCGACAGGAAGACTGACCGCTCCGCGGCGAGATGTGGCGAAAATCCGGCTCGCCAAATCGGCCAGGCGGCAGACCTGTCTCACCCTGATAATCTATTCTGTATGACGATACCCGCCACGGTTTGAACGGAAAGAAGGCGCCAAGATGGAAATCAACTCGATCACCAAGAAACTGCTGTTCAACACCATCCGGGTCGATACCGTGCTGGAAGACGGCAGCGAAGGTTCCGGCACTGCTTTTGTGGTCAGCCATGCGCACGCGCGTGGCAACCACACCTTCATCGTCACCAACCGGCATCTGGTCGATGGCGTGCGTCGCGGCGGGCTGGTGTTCACCCAGAAGCGCAACGGCCAGCCGCTCTTCGGTCAGCGTTTTCAACTCAACATCGACGATTTCCCCCACGCCTGGTTCCTCCACCCCGACCCGGAAGTCGATCTCGCCATCATCCCGATGCGCCCGCTGGAGCAGGCCGCGCATGACCAGGGCGTCGAGCTTTACTACCACGTCATCGACAGCCGCCTGGCACCCGACCCGGCGACGACACGCGCGCTCGATGCCTTGGAGGAAATCCTCTTCGTCGGTTATCCCAGCGGCGTTTGGGATCAGGTCAATCTGATGCCGATCCTGCGCCGGGGCACCACCGCGACGCCGATGGCGCTCGATTTCGAGGGGCGTCCCGAGTTCCTCATCGACGCGGCGGTCTATCCCGGCTCCAGCGGCAGCCCGGTATTCGTCTACCAGCCCGACACGATGCGTCCCGGCCAGAGCGGCGGCAAAAAATTTCTCTTCGCCGGCGTGGTCGCCGCTGTTTTCTTCCGCGAGGAAGCCAACCATCTGGTGTCGATCCCGGTGCCGGCCAACAACCACGGCATGGTCATGGGCTCGGAAATGATCGACCTCGGCCTGGTCATCAAATCGCAAGCGGTGATCGACGTGATCAACGCCTATCTCGGCAAATGGATCGACTAGCCGGATCACGTTTACAAGTGCGCGAGGCCTGTCCGCCCGCAATGACTCGATTCACCCCTTAGGAACGGGTACGAAATAACTTGTGCAATTATGGGTGTGCTGGCGGGATGCGCTGCAAGGCGCCGGTCGCGCCGCATGGTCATTCCCTGCAAGCGACCGGCAACGCGGCAGCGCGCCCGCCAGTGCAGCCAGAATGTGCAAGTTATTTCGTACCCGTTCCTTACACACCCTGACGGAAGCCGCATGAAAGAAAAAGGTATGGTTTATTGTGGGTTCAACGAAGACACGCATGGCATCACCATGCTCGGCCGCGTCGTTCTCGATGGCTGGTTGTTCGGCCATATTCCAGAAACTGAAGATTGCAAGGGCTGGGATCTTGCGCGCATGCAGAATCTGATGAATCAGAATGAGGTTCAATGGGATCAGTACGGCAATTTGCCCAGCCGTCTGCCCGACGAATTACGTCAGCGCCATACGAAGTTGTATGCCTGGGCCACCGAGCGCGGCCGTGATCGCGGCTGGGACCCGGAACTCGGCGAGGATGAATAAGTCGCGCGGAAGATAAAGCAACCAGGAGTCAGCGATGAACTTCGAACCCGTCGTCCTGTTCTTCGTGCTCGGCGTAATCGCCGGTCTGTTGCGTTCCGATCTCAAGATCCCCAGCAGCATCTATGAAGCCTTGTCGATCTTCATCCTGCTGGCGATCGGCCTCAAGGGCGGCGTCGAACTCGCCAAACATAATGTTGGCGATCTGGTCCTCGACGCCATGGTTGTCATCTTCGTCGGCGCCCTGATCCCGCTGGTCGCCTTCCCTGTATTGCGCTTCATCGGGCGCATGAGCCGCGCCGATTCCGCCTCCATCGCCGCGCACTACGGTTCGGTCAGCGTCGTCACCTTCTCCGTCGGCATTACCCTGCTCGGCCATGAGATGCTCGACTTTGAAGGTTATCTGATCGTGTTCCTGGTTTTTCTGGAGATTCCCGCGCTGGTGCTTGGCGTCATCATGGCGCGGCACGGCCAGGGTGAGGTGCGCTGGGGCAAGCTGTTGCACGAAGTGTTTTTCGGCAAGAGCATCTATCTGCTGGCCGGCGGACTGCTCATCGGCTTCATCGCCGGGTCCGAGGGGATCAAACCGCTGGACAAGCTGTTCTTCGACCTGTTCAAGGGCGTGCTCGCGCTGTTCCTGTTGGAAATGGGGCTGGTGGCCTCGATGCGCATTGCCGCGCTGCGCGAATACGGCGCCTTCCTGGCCGGCTTTGCCGTGCTGATGCCGATCTTTTCCGCCACCCTCGGCACCCTCACCGGCTGGATGCTGGGCCTCTCCGTGGGCGGCACCTTCCTGTTGGCGACCCTCTATGCCAGCGCTTCCTATATCGCCGCGCCGGCGGCGATGCGGATCGCCGTGCCCGAGGCGAATCCGGCGCTTTCCATCGGCGCGTCCCTGGGCATGACCTTTCCCTTCAATATCTTCGTGGGCATTCCGCTTTATTTGTGGATGGCCAAGTTCATACACGCGACTGGAGGCTGATCCCGATGTCGACGCAATCGATGCTGTTGCTCACCATCCTGACCGAAGCGGTGTTGGAAGACATCCTGGTCGACGAGATCACGGCCCTTGGCGCCAAGGGCTATACCATTTCCGAAGCACGCGGGCGCGGCACCCATGGTGTGCGTACTGGAAAATGGAGCGCCGGTGGCAACATCCGCATCGAGATCCTCGGTGACTCGGAACTTTGCACGCGCATCGCTGATCGCCTGCAAGCCAACTACGAGCGCGACTACGGCCTGCTGATGTTCACCAGCGCGGTCGAACTACAGAACTGACACGGCACCGAGCTTCCCCCGTAATTTCGTCTTCCAAGGGTGGCTTAGCTACTACGCGGGCTGACGACCAAAGTCCGACAGGCTGCCAGCCGAAATAATCAGACAGCCCGCGTAGAGCTGATGCCTTTACCCCCCTTTTCCAAAGGGGGGCCAGGGGGGATTTTGCCGCGCCCACAGGACGCAGGAGCGTGGGCACCAGATAACGTCGTTTCTATAACTTCAGACTTCCTGATCCCCCGCGCATTGGCAATGGCACTGTACCGTAGCCCGTACAGGCGTGCGGCGCGCTGACTCCCCCCTTTATCAAAGGGGGGCTGGGGGGGATTTAGTACCGTAGCCCGGCACAGGCGTGCGGCGTCGCCATCCCGGATGCAGCCCGGACACGGCAACCCAGTTCAACCTTCGGTGGGCGGGCTGCACGCCGGGCTACCTGGAAACGCTCGTGCTTCGTGCCATT
>JAURYL010000127.1 GCA_030653935.1 Pseudomonadota bacterium | reverse complement strand
GTCCGCTTGCGGCGCGAAATTCAACGCACGCTCGTTTTCGCGCCGCAAGCGGACGCTCCTACGGGACGTGTTTCACGTTAACCTGCAACACCACGCCACTCACCGATCAGCCCCGGTACGCCTCGAATGCCGCCGCATCTACCGGCTTGCTGTAGTAGAAGCCCTGCACGCCGTCGCAGCCGAGTTCCTTGAGGAAGGCTTCCTGTTCCGGGGTTTCCACGCCTTCCGCCAGCACTTTCAGGCGCAGGCTGTGGCCGAGGGCGACGATGGCGCGGGTGATGGCGGCGTCGTCGGCGTCCTGGGGGATGTCCATGACGAAGGAGCGGTCGATCTTGAGTTTGTCCACCGGCAGGCGCTTGAGGTAACCGAGTGAGGACTGGCCGGTGCCGAAGTCGTCAATGGCCAGTTTCACCCCGAGGGCGCGCAGGTCTTCGAGGACGCGGATGTCGCGTTCCGCCTGCCGCATGATGTAGGTCTCGGTGATTTCCAGTTCCAGCCGCTCGGGTGGCAGGCCGGTCTCGGTGAGCACGCGACTGACGGTGGCGACGATGTCGCCGCGCTGGATCTGTACGCCGGAAAGATTGACCGCCATGCGTTCGAGCGGGTGTCCGCTGTCTATCCAGGCCTTGGCCTGACGACAGGCGGTGGCGAGTATCCATTCGCCGATGGAGACGATGAGGCCGGAATCCTCGGCAATGGGGATGAAGCGATCCGGCGACACCAGGCCGAGTTCGGGGTGGCGCCAGCGCAGCAGCGCTTCCGCGCCGACCAGACGGCCGTCGATCAGATTGTGCTGCGGTTGATAGTAGGCGATCAGTTCTTCGCGCCGGATAGCTTGGCGCAACTCGCCTTCGATGTAGAGACGTTCGGCGGCAACCTGGGTGAGATGGGCCTCGAAGAACTGAAAGTTTCCACGCCCATGTTCCTTGGCGCGATACAGAGCAATGTCCGCGTTCTTGACCAGATTGGTGACGTCCTCGCCGTCTTCCGGGTAGAGGCTGATGCCGATGGAAAGCCCCAGCGAGAGGTCGTGACCGCGCACCGGGAAGGGTTCGGCGAAGGCCTCCAGCAGTTTGCGCGCCACCCATTCGGCATCGGCAGATGAAGCCACTTGTTCCAGGATGACGACGAATTCGTCACCACCCAGGCGCGCCACGGTGTCTTCCTCACGCAACTGCTGTTTCAGGCGCTGTGCCACGGCCTGCAGCAAAGTATCGCCCACCGGATGGCCGAGACTGTCGTTGACGTGCTTGAAATGATCCAGATCGAGAAACAGCACGGCGACCTGGCTGTGCTCGCGGCGTGCCCGCTCCAGGGCATGGGTGATGCGTTCGTTGAACAACAGGCGGTTGGGCAGATCGGTGAGGGCGTCGTAATGCGCCAGCCGGTCGATGTGCTCGGCGGCCCGTTTCTGTTCGGTGATGTCGAAGAAAATGCCGATGTAGTGGCTGACTTCGCCCTGTGTATCGCGCACCGCCGTGATGCTCTGCCACATGGGGATGACGCGACCGTCACGGTGGCGGTCCCATATCTCGCCTTGCCAACTTCCGGTTCGATCCAGCGACGCCCACATCGCCTGATAGAACGCAGCCTCATGTTGTTCCGACTTGAGCAGGCGTGGCGTCTGTCCCACCGCTTCTTCCGCCGAATAGCCGGTGATCTCGCTGAACGCCTGGTTGACCCGGAGGATGATGCCCTCCGGCGAGGTGATGAGAATGCCGTTGAGGCTGCTGTCGAACACCGTGGCGGCCAGGCGCAGGCTTTCGTCGGCCTCGCGCTGGGCAGTGACATCCTGCACCGTGCCGACGGAACGCAAGGGCGTGCCGTCCTCGGCGTAGACCGTGGCGCAACGCTCATGCACCCATTTCACCCGGCCATCGGCAAATGACAGGCGGTGGACAAAGTCGTATTCCTGGTGCGTACACAGGGATTCCGTGTAGGCGCGGTTCACCAGTTCCCGATCATCCGGGTGGATGGCCGCGAGGAAGGACTCGTAGGAAGCGCCGAAGCGGGCCGGGTCGATCTCGAAGATGCGAAACACTTCGTCGGACCAGGACAAACTCTTGCTGGCGAGGTCCAGCTCCCAACTGCCCATAAGGGCAAGCCGCTGTGCTTCCTTGAGCAGGGACTCGCTGCGGCGCAGACGCAATTCCTGTTGCTTCAGCAGGGTGATGTCGGTCGCGTTGACCACCGCGCCCTCTTCCTTGCCCTGGGGGTCGTGCAACATGGCGGCGTCGAACAGGTAGTGCCGGTAATGGCCGTTGCAGCCGGCCAGCCGGTGTTCGGCGGAGTAATTACCCTGGCGCCGCACCGTCTCGAACAGGGGTGAGAGCACTTGCCAGGGTAACGGCGGCAACCCCGTCGCCAGGGTCATGCGTTCATCGACCGGCAACAACTCGTCCAGCACCCGGCCTTCCAGGTCGCGCGCCGCTTCGCCCAGGGCTTCCTCGCAGCGGCGATTGGCCAGGCGCACCCGGCCATCCGGCCCGAGCACGATGACCAGGCTGCCAGCGGTATCCATGACCCGTTGCACGAAGCCACTCAGGGTACGTTGCACCTGGTGTGCGCTACGCAGGGCATTACGCTGCGTCTCGACCTCGCGCAGCATGGCGTCGCTCTGCTCGGCGCCGGCCAGCATCTGGGTTTCCAGCGCGGTATTGGCCAGACGCAGGGCCTCAACTTCAGTGCGCAGGCGCTGCAGTTCGTCAGTCATGGCCAATCCCTGACCGTAGGTTGGGCAAAGCGAAGCGTGCCCAACATGGTGGCGGTTTGTTGGGCACGCTTCGCTTTGCCCAACCTACGAGCTGTGCGCAGGCGCTCCAGTTCGTCAGACACCGTCCACTCCCAGCCAGTCGCGCAGCAACAGCACGGTTTCCTCCACCGCCCCCTGCATTTCCGGTGAAAGTTCCGGATGGAAAGGCGTCAGCGCCGCCGCCTCCGCGGTGATGACTCGCAGCTTCGGCGCCTGACCCAGTGACGCCAGAGCGCGCAGCAGATAGCCGACACCGGCGCCGTGACCGGGCAGGCTGGAGTCCTCCACGAGCGTCTCCGGCACGGGAAAGCCGAGGCGGCCAGGCTGCCCGGCGGGTTCACCGGCATCGACCACGATGGCTTCGTCACAGTCCTCGAACAGCGCGAGCGCGTCGAGTCCGCGCGTGCCCGCCGCGAATACCCGCACATCGGCCGGCAACGGCAGTTCCGCGAGGCGCTGGCAAACGGCGACACCGAAGCCGTCATCGCCGTGCAAGTCGTTGCCGAAGCCGATCACGTGGCGCATGAGACAGAGGCTGTGAATGTTTCGAAACGGCTGAAAAACACACCGTCATTCCCGCGCAGGCGGGAATCCAGGTTGTGCATCTGATTGATTTTTCTTGCAGTTAGCCCTACGAACTGGATTCCCGCCTGCGCGGGAATGACGGTTTCTTCTAACTTAGGCATTTATTTACAGCCTCTCACGGCGCGAAGCGCAGTTTCTTGCCGCTGCCGAGCATGTGCACGGTGCAAACCAGGCAGGGGTCGTGCGAGCGGATCAAATGGCCGATTTCCACCGGGTCGTCCGGGTCGCTCACCTTCACCCCGAGCAGGCTGCGTTCCCAGTGCCCCATCTCGCCGGAACTGTCGCGCGGCGAGGCGTTCCAGGCAGTGGGGGTGACGATCTGATACTTCTCCACCACGCCATCCTTGATCTTCACCCAATGCCCGAGGGCGCCGCGCGCGGCCATGACCAGACCGTAACCCTGGCCGTCGCGTTCGCTGCCGGGCGGCGGCGCCAGGTAGTGCGGCGCATCGAGGTTGGCGGCCAGCTCGTCGAGCATCTGCCGCGCCCGCACGAGTTCCACCCCGGCGCGGCGCACCCGGGCGAACTGGCGCAGCCAGGCGTTGCCGCCCTCGGCGGCGTGCAGGCTGGTGATGAGCGGGTCGCCGGAAATCAACAATTCCGCCAAGGGGCCGGTCTGCACCACCCGGTCGCCATAGCGCGGCGCCTTGGCCCAGGTGTAACGGTCGCTGCCGGGCTGGAAATCGGGCACGGTCTCGCCCTCGAAGGGGTGCAAACCACCGGCGTAGGGGCGGAACCAGGAATGGCGCACATGTTCGTTGACCAGGGCCTGATCCAGCGGCTGTATTTCCCCGCTGTCGCCGTCGTAGAAACCGGCCGGCAACAGGTGTGAACCTGGACTTTGCGGGTCGCACCAGGAGCCGAAACTGATCATGTGCGGGGTGCCGGCGCCGAGGCGGTGCATGTCCAGCGAGCGGGCGAAGCGGGTCATCAGGCCAAGCGCGCTGGCCGCGCGTTCCGGCGCATCCAGCCAAGTGAACAAGGCCTCGGCGCTGTCCAGGGCCAGCCATTGGTCCAGCTGCGCACCGATGACGCGCCGCTCGTACCAGGCGCGTACCTCATCCAATACCGCGCGGCAGGCCAGCACCCGGCGCTGGTCCGGCGGCGTCACCACGCCGCCCGGCAGCATGTAGGAGGAATGCGGCCACTGGCCACCGAAGTGGGCAACGATCTCCACCGCCTGCCGCGTCACCCGCAAGGTTTCGCGATGCAAACTGCCCTTGAACGGCTCGAACGCGGCCATCAGCTCGGCGAACAGGGGATGTTCGCTATAACGTGGGTTGCAGAAATCCGGCGCGAAGAACAGGAAGGTCTGGCGCAGGTCGTTCTGGATGCCCTCGGCCATCAGGCACAGATTGCGGATGCGCGTGGCGTTGGCCGGTACCGGCAGGTTCCAGGCCTGCTCCAGGGCCAGCACCGCCGCGTACAGGTGGGCGGTGCCGCAGATGCCGCACACACGCGGCGTAATCACCATCGCATCGCGCGGCGCGCGGCCGACCAGAATCTGTTCGAAGCCGCGATACAGGGTGCCGATGGTGCGGGCATCCACCACCACGCCGTCTTCCAGGGTGACGCCGATCTCCAGGTCGCCTTCCACCCGGTTGAGGTCGATGCTGAGTTCGATGCGGGCCATCAGGATTCCATCTTCTTGTTTTTGACCCGCAGTGGCGCCGCGGCGCGCGCCAGGTTCTTGTAGGCCATGTAGCGCGACCGCTCGACCCCCAACGGCAAACGCAGGGGCACTTCACCGACCTTTTCGGTGCAGAACAGATCTTCATCGCGCGGGAAGGTGGGCGAAGTGCAGCCAAAACAGGGCACCCCGGCGCGGGTCTTGCTGCTGACGCCGTTCCATAGGTCGCTGTTGCATACCGCCTGGGTCATTGGGCCCTGGCAGCCCAGGTTGAAGAACAGGCAGGCGCGCCCGCCCAACTCGGTCTCCTCGACGTCGTACTCGTGATACTCGTTGCGCGTGCAGCCCTGGTGCACCACGGTGCTGAAATGCGCCGCCGGCCGATTCAGGCCATCCAGACGCAAGGGCAGGCCGCCGGCGAGCCAGGCCAGGGTCTGGGTCATGGCGTGGGGATGCGCCGGACAGCCGGCCACGTTGATGACCGGCAGGTCGCGGCGCGAACGCCATTCCGGCGGGAACAGCCCGCCCGGCGCGGCCTTGTCGAATTGCAGGCCGATGCAGTCACTGGGATTTGGTGGCGCCGCATGAACCCCGCCAAACGCGGCGCAGGTGCCCATCGCCACCACCGCGCCGGCGTGCCGCGCCAGATCGCGCACCAGATCCATCTTGGCGCGGCCGTGGTAGCTGTCATACAGCCCGGTGCCGCGCGGCGCGGTGACGATGCTGCCCTCGACGCAAAGCATGTCCAGCGCCTGTTCGCCAGCCAGGATGCGCTCGATCAGCCGGTCGTAATGACGCGTGGACTGATGCGACAGAGAAGGGTGCCAGAGCAGCTCCACGTCATGTTCGGCCAGCAGCCCTTCCAGGCTGGGTGCCTCGGCGCTCAGGATGGCGAGGGAATCGCCACCACAGGCTCCGGTCTGAATCCAGAAGAGTGTCGCCATCTCAAGTTATATCCATTTGCATAGTACGGTTGATATACAACCTACGTAGTTGGATTAACGGCGAAATGGAGCATTACTTGAATGGTCAATGAGTACCGTTGGGCACTCGTCGAATTGCGTCGAGTCTTCGACAAGCCGCGATTCCGAACCTACAGTTACAGATGCGGCTCGATCATCCTCCGCAGCCATTCATGGAAGTGGATCATGCCGTCTTCCATCGGAGACTGATAGGGGCCTTCCTGGCTGATGCCCTGCTCATACAGTGCCTTGCGGCCCTTGTGCATGCCGTAGCAGATGTCGTCGTCCTCGATAGCGGTTTCCCGGTAGGCGGCTTGTTCGGCCTCGACGAATTCGCGCTCGAACAGGGCGATGTCTTCCGGGTAATAGAACTCGACGACGTTGAGGCAGGAATCAACGCCGGTGGGAATGATGTTGCTGACCACCAGGGTGTGCGGGTACCACTCGACCATCAGCGCAGGGTAGTGGGTGAGCCAGATGGCGCCGTGCGCCGGGTCTTGGCCGTCACGGTAGCGCTTCACCTGCTGGTGCCAACGGTTGTAGACGGCGCTGCCCGGCTGCGCCAGATGCTTGTTGATGCCGACGGTCTGCACCGAGTACATCTCGCCGTATTCCCATTTCAGCTCGTCGCAATTGACGAACTGCCCAAGGCCGGGGTGATAGGGCACGACGTGGTAGTCCTCCAGATAGACCTCGATGAAGGTCTTCCAGTTGAATTTGTATTCGGTGATCTGGGTGCTGTCGTAGACGAAGCCGCTGAAATCCATGTCGGCGGCCACACCCAATTTGGCGAGATCGTTGTGAATGTCGCGCGGGCCGGCGAATAACAGGCCGCCCCAATTGGCCAGCGTTTTCTTGTCGAGGTGCAGACAGGGGTTTTCCGGGAAGTGCGGCGCGCCGAGGAGTTGTCCTTGAGTATCGTAGGTCCAGCGATGGAACGGACAGACGATGTGCTGGGCATTGTTTTGCGCGCTTCCGCGCCCTTTCAGCATTTGCGCCTGGCGATGCCGGCAGACATTGGACAGCAACTCCACCCCGTTCGGGTTGTTCACCAGCATCTTGCCGCCGTCATGCAGCCAGTCGAGCACATGGAAGTCGCCCTGGCCGGGAGTCATGAGTTCATGGCCGACGTAGTTCGCCCCGTTCTTGAACAGGAGTTGCATCTCCAGTTCGTATATCTTGGGGTCGAAATACCAGTTCACGGGTAACGCCAGACTGGCCTGGGTGTGTAGCGGCGAGGCAGCCATTCCAGACATGGCCAGGTTCCCTTAAATCAATGAAAACGGGGTGAAAAACGGAAAAATGGGGCGGGATTATGCCGCCCACCCTCCTCCCGGGCAAGGCGCGCGGCGACAAATAAACAGACCTGCTTATCCGCGTTTCAAGCCGAAAGCGCCGCGAGTTCCTGTGCGCTGAAGCCCGCCGCCAGACGCGCCGTTTCGTTGAATGGGCGCCGCGGGCGCGGCACGCCAGGCGTGTTGAGCAGCGCCTGAAAAGCGGCTTCCGGTTGCTCGCCACGTTCGGCGCAAAGATGACGAAACCAACGATCTCCCGCCGCGACATGGCCGATTTCATCGCGCAGGATGATGTCGAGAATGGCGGCGCCGGGCGCATCGCCAAAGCCTTTCAACTTGCGCTGGATATCCGGCGTCACGTCGAGGCCCCGCGCTTCCAGCAGGCGCGGCACCAGGGCCATGCGCGCGAGCGGGTCGTGCGCGGTTTTCAGCGCCATTTCCCAAAGGCCGTCGTGACCGGGAAAGTCGCCGTACTCCTTGCCCTGTGCGCGCAGGTGGTCACGAAACAAGGTGAAGTGATCCGCCTCTTCGGCGGCCACTTGCAACCAGTCGCCGTAGAACTCGGGCGGCAGACCGGGGAAGCGCTGCACCGCGTCCAGAGCCAGGTTGATGGCGTTGAATTCGATGTGGGCGAGGGCGTGGATCAGGGCGGCGTGATTTTCCCGACCGTTGAGCTGGCGCCGTGGCATGGCCTGGGGCGGCAGCAGTTCGGGTCGCGCGGGACGGCCGGGGGTATCGGCCGGCGCGTCCAGTTCACCGGCGGACAGGTCTCCCGCCCGCCATTCCACCCAGAGGCGTGCGGCGCCCGCCAGCTTGGCCTCCATGTCGCATTCGACAAGGACGGCACGGGCGGCGCCATGCGCGTTCACGCGGCCAGCCCCCGGTCGATCCGGCGCAGCCAGTTCGGCGCGAGACGGACAAACAACCAGCCGAGGCCGACGCCTAGCGTATTGGCGACCATGTCGAAGACATCACCCTCGCGGTAGTCGGTGAAGCTTTGCGCGATTTCCATGGAAAGCCCCATGAGCACGAACAGCAGGGCAAGCCGGCAATGGCGGCGATCGATCTGGCTCCACCAACCCATCAGCGCGGCATAGGCGAGTAAGTGGCCGACCTTGTCGATCTGGGAAATATCCGGCGACGGCGGTTTTGGCGTCAGTGACAAATAAATCACCGCCAGCACCAGAACCCAACCCAAAGTCAGCCACAGGTCGCGTCTGGCCAAAACAACCGGCATCAGCGGTATTCCACCAGCGCTTCCAGCGGCAGGCGCAGCTTCTCGCTCGCCTCTTCGGCGCAGTAACCGAACGCCAGGATCAGGGCGGGCTCGTAACGCACTGGATCGATCTCGAGCTGGCGCCGCACTTCGCCCGCATCGAAACCGCCGATGGCGCAGGAATCCAGGTCGGCCGCGGTGGCCGCGGTCATCATGTTGGCGGCGGCGATGTGGCACTGGGTGGTGCTCCAGGCCTTGACGTCGGTGGCGGCATGGAAGCCCCGGTAATTCTTCAACGCGCCCGCGAACTGGTCGCCCGGATATTCGCGCGCCAGCAAGCGGCGGGCGTAGTCGGAATCCGGATCCATCTCCGCCAGCTTGGCGAGAATCACCACCACGGCACTGGCGCTGCCCACCTGAGGCTGGTTGAAACAGGCGGCTTGCAGGTCACGAAGGTGATCGCGCGAAGTCAGCACCACGAACTTCCACTGCTCCAAGCCAAAGGACGAGGGCGACAGTCGGCCCGCTTCCAGGAGGTAGGTCAGGTCATCGCCGCTGATCGGACGCTCCGCCTGGAACTGATGACAGGCAAAGCGCTTCTTGAATAACGCGAGTAAGGGTTGTTTCATGCTGGAAGACTCTGTAAAAGCACGGCATTCTACGCCGCCCGCGCAGCACGCATAACGACGACAAATGGGCATACCCATCCCCGAGTTCAAGATTCTGCTCTATGGCCCGTCATTCCACTCGGCGGGAACCAGGGCCCGTGCTCGCTTCGAGGGCAATGCCCTGGCCATATCGTCACGTTACGGCTTCTTCCTGGTGCCACCGGAGCGAATTACCTTGCGCACAGGGGGATACGACGGCCGCCAATGGCTGATCGATTGGACGGAACGCGACGCCACCTACTCGGCCATGTTGCAGAGCGCGGAGGCGCTGGAAGCCTTCATCCAGCTCGCGCCGGCGAACCTCGCCCGACAACTCGGCCAGGCGCGTAAACGCCAAACCAACGCTGGCCGCCACGTCCGTATCGTTCCGACCCTGTTCGCGTTGATCGCGCTTCTGCTCCTGGGGCAGGTTCTGCTCTGGGCGAATGCTGACCGACTTGGTAAATGGGCGGTATCACACATCAGCACTGAACAAGAACAACGCCTGGGCGAACTCGGCTATGCCCAGCTTCTACCTTCGCTCAAGCTGAAGCGGCATGGTCTTGCTCTGGCGGCGGTCGAATCCATCGGCAAGCGCCTGGCCGGTGAATTCAATTTCACCTATCACTTTCATGTCGCGGTCGACCCGGAGATCAATGCCTACGCGCTGCCCGGCGGCTCTATCGTGGTCAATACCGGCCTGCTCAAGGAAGCCGCCAGCGCCGCCGAACTGGCGGGCGTCCTGGCTCATCTAATCAGCCATGTGGAACAACGCCACACCCTGCGCACGCTGATGCACGCGCAGGGCTGGCGGGCGACGCTGGGGGCGATCACGGGCGACTTCTCCGGCGCTGGCTGGAGCAATATGGCCGTGCACCTGAGTAGCCTGAGTTACAGCCGTGAACAGGAAAACGAGGCGGACAAGGTGGGCCTGGAAATGCTGCGCCGCGCTGGAATCACGCCGCATGGCATGGAAAGCTTTTTATTGAGAATGGTGGAGCGGCAAGCCAAATTGCCCACCCTGCTCACCAACCATCCGGCCGGCAAGGAACGCCTCGCCAACTTGCGCGCGGCCATCGCGCGGCAGCCGACCGATGATCTCTATCCGATCGGTATCGACTGGGAACACTTGCAAGCCGAGCTATGACACGCCGTAGTGCTTTGCCCGCATTGCTGCTACCTTGCAAGCAAGTCTGTCGTACTTTTTAGCCGGACAAATCCCCACGGGAAACACCGGGACCGACGGTGGCCGTGACAAAGCACGGCAAGCACCTGTATACTTGAGTTAATTAATCAACAATAGACCTTCCCGCTCATTCGACGACACCATGGCCCCTCTTTCCAAACTACCCTTTGAACCCCGGACGCTCGATCTCGATGCCTTGCGTCAGCGCAGTGTGCTTTTCGCGGCGCTTTCAAACGACGACGCCTGGGAATTGATCAGCCAGGCGCGGGTGGAGAACGCGCCGGCAAAACACACCGTCTGCGAAGCCGGTCAGGCTGGAGACAGCCTGCATATCGTCATGGAAGGGCGGGTCAAGGTGAGTCTGCTTTCCGAGGAGGGCAAGGAAGCCATTCTCAGCATTCTCGGCGCGGGAGAAGTCTTCGGTGAAATGTCCCTGTTCGACGGCGAGCCACGCAGCGCCTCCGTGACCACGATGGAGCCCTGCCGGTTTCTGGTATTGCGCCGCCAGGCATTCCTGCCGTTTTTGCAAGATCGAATGCACGTGATGCTGGAATTGATCGCGGAAATGTCGAGAAGATTGCGCGCCACCAATAATCTGGTCGGCAATCTGAGCTTTCTCAACCTGTCGGAACGACTGGCGCGAATTCTGCTCAATCTGGTCCAGCAATACGGCAAGGTGACCCAGCAAGGCATCGTCATCGGCCTCAAGCTGTCGCAGGAAGAGCTTGGACACCTGGTCGGCGTTTCGCGGGAAAGCGTCAACCGCCAGGTGCGGGTGTGGATCGACGCCGGCCTCATCGAGTATGACCATGGCACCATCATTGTGCGCAACTCGGACGCGCTGTTCCGTGAGGCCTTGGCGTCTTGAGCGTGGCACGACACCCCGAGTTCGGCTCAGGAACTCACAATCGCAATACCAAACAATTCACCACTGGATCATATAGTTACATGGAATATTGATACCAATTCAAGCTCCGGGTGATGTAGATCACGGCGGATGTATAGATTATTTTTATATAATCAACCCCTCAATTGAATTAGCTCAAGTTATTTGTTTTTTTGCCGTTGCATTCAGACGGAAGTCCGATCAAAACCATTATTTGTTGGCGTCTACCTATACCGGCGAGACGCGAGAATGGATTTGATTCATTGTTCTTCGGTTGTTCCAGCGTTACTCACAAGGAGATCGCATATGCGTACCACCCTATTGGCTCTCAGCACTCTGACCATCGCCATCGCGGCCAGCATCGGCGGCGCCCAGGCAGGCAGCTTCTACGACCCGTCCAACGCCGCCAGCAACAGCGGTGTGACCACCGGCGCCAACTTGTACAAGACCATCGGCTGCCCTGGCCGCGGCATTCTGGAAAAGCCCTGCGAGGAAGACAAAGTCGCGCCCAAGGTGGCACCCAAGCCCGCGCCCAAGCCCGTGGCGGCGGCGAACCCGTGTCCGCTTCCCACCGGCGCCATTTCCGGCAACAACGTGCCGTCTACCGCCATCGCCGGCCAGTGTTTCGCCAAGGTGGCGCGTGCCGCCACCTTCCGTAACGAGAGCATCAAGAAACTCGTCAAGGAAGCCAGCGAGCGCATCGAAACCGTTCCCGCCGTCTATGAGACGGTCAAGGAGCGCGTCCTGGTCAAGGAAGCCAGCGAGCGCATCGAAATCGTGCCGCCCGTCTACAAGGCCGTGAAAGTCCACGTCAAGAACGAAGAAATTCAGGAAGTGGTTCCCGCCGTCTATGAGACGGTCAAGGAGCGCGTCCTGGTCAAGGAAGCCAGCACCCGCCTGGAGGAAGTCCCCGCCGTGTACGAGGATGTCACCGAGCAGGTTTTGGTGAAACCGGCGTCGAAAACCGCCGTCGAGGTTCCCGCCGTGTATGACACCGTCACCGAGAAGAAACTGGTGCGCGAGGCCTACACCACCTGGAAACCCGGCACCCAGACCAATCTTCAGAAGATCGACGAGACCACCGGTCAGGTGATGTGTCTGGTCGAAGTCCCGGCCGAGTACCAGACCGTCACCCGTCAAGTGGTGAAGACCCCGGCGACCGTGCGCTATGTGGATGTCCCGGCTGAATACACGACGGTCAAGAAGCGCGTCCTGAAGACCCCGGTGACGACCCGCACCATTGAGATTCCCGCCGAATACGCCGAGCGCGAGGTCACCAAGCTGGTGAAGCCCGCCACCACCGTCACCAAGGTGGTTCCGGTCGACTACGAGCGGGAAATCATGACCATGGTCCAGCCCGCGACCGAGAAGCGCATTCCCATCCCGGCTGAATATACCGAGCGTGAAGTCACCAAGCTGGTGGCACCCGCCCGCGAAGTGCGCATCCCGATCGCCGCCGAGTACAACGACGTGCAGCAGGAAGTCATGGTCTGCCCGGTGCAGGAGTACTGGACGCCGATCCTGTGTGACGTCAACGCCACGCCGGAGAAAATCGGGGAAATCCAGAAAGCGCTGCGGACAGCCGGCTTCTATACCGGCGCGATCTCCGGTGCCACGGACGCCCCGACCATGAACGCCGTGGCCGCGTACCAGAAGGCCAAAGGCCTGCCGGTCGATGGTTACATCAATATCGAAACGGTCAAGGCACTCGGCGTCACGCCCAACTGATCCCTTCGTGATTCACGTCCCCGGTAACCCGGGGACTTCCAAAATGCGCCCACCCGGGCGCATTTTTTTTGCCTTCGGTGCAACTTGGTGGAAACCCCTCAAGCTGTGACCGGCTTCATAGCGCCCGCCGGGCGATTAATCGACACTGCCCATCGTCCTCTCAGTGCACTCCGGAGCATCTCGTGTCCGCCTCACGCGTTTCCCCCTATCAATTTGTCACCTTACGCGCCTACGAGCGCGCGCCACTCCTGGCGCAGGGAAAGCTGAAGCAATTGCTGCTGGACTGCTTCACGGAGACCAAGAAGCGATTCAAATTAATTGTCGCCGGCTATGTCCTGCTCGATGACCATGCGCATTTTCTCTTCAGCCTGCCCGCCGAACACGAATGTTCAGCGGTCATGAATGAACTGCGCACAAACTTCATGCGCGCCAGGCGCAGGGCGACGCCGCTACTGGAACGGGAGTTGCCCAACAGCACCCCGTTCTGGGAGCAGGCCATCGAATACCGGTGCGTCTACGGCGTCGATGATCTACGCGCCTATCTGGACTTCATCCACTACGACCCGGTTCGCCACGGCCAGGTCGCGCGCGCCGCCGATTACCCCTGGTCGAGCCTGCCAGCGCGGATCGCGCAGGGGCACTATGCGGAAAACTGGTCCGAGCTCGGCCCCCCCGCCGCCATCTCAAGAATTACCCGTGATTGCCCGCCGCCCGAGGAACAATCGTAATCCTCCGCGCTACGGGATGCTGTTGGCTGCCGCCGCTGCGGCATGGTAAACAGGCGCCCCGCCCCTGAAACAGGAAAAAACCATGTACCAGACCGCCCGCATCGGCATCGTCTCCATCAGCGACCGCGCCAGTACCGGCGCCTACGAAGACAAGGGCCTGCCCGCCCTGAAGGAATGGCTGGCGGGCGCGCTGCACAACCCGCTCGAATTCGTCGAGCGGCTGATTCCGGACGAACAGGCACAGATCGAGGCGGCGCTGATCGAACTCGCCGGGGACTGTTGCCTGGTGCTCACCACCGGCGGCACCGGCCCGGCGCCGCGCGACGTCACCCCGGAAGCGACGCTGGCGGTGGCCGACAAGGTGTTGCCGGGCTTCGGCGAGCAGATGCGGGCGGTGAGCCTGAAGTATGTCCCCACCGCGATCCTCTCGCGGCAGGTCGGCGTGGTTCGCGGCAACTGCCTGATTCTCAATCTTCCGGGGCAGCCGAAGGCGATCAAGGAAACCCTGGATGGCGTCTTTGCCGCCGTGCCCTACGGCATCGACCTGATCGGCGGCCCTTACCTGGAAACGCGGGAAGAAGTGGTGAAGGCGTTCCGTCCGAAGTCGGCGCGTAGGGCGGAACGCGCAGCGGTTCCGCCGGAAGGTGGGACGTCAGGTTGAACGTACCCCCTTCCGTGCACCTCGAAAAACCCCCAATTCGTCGTTCCCGCGAATGCGGGAACCCAGTGAAATCAACACACTGGATTCCCGCATTCGCGGGAATGACGGGTTTTTCGAGACCCCCTTCCGGCGGATCGCCCTTCGGGCATCCACCCTACTCACAGGCCAGAATTGGCTGCGCCAGCAAACGCTGGATGACCGCGCCGGCGAGCATCAGGCCGAACAGCGGCGGCAGGTAGGAAATCGTGCCGTTCACCGCCCGCGCGCGGCCCTGGCTCACCGCCTCGGGCGGCAGCGGCGGACGCCCGATTTCATCGCTCCACACGCACAACACGCCTTTCTCCACCCCCTGCCGTTTCAGACGTTTGCGTACCAGGCGCGCAAGCTTGTCCACCTCGGTCTTGCTGATGTCGGCGATTTTCACCCGCGTCACATCCAGCTTGTTGCCCGCCCCCATGCTCGCCGCGACCGGCAGGCCACGGCGATGCGCTTCCACGATCAGCGCGACCTTGCAGTTGAGCGAGTCGATGCAATCGACCACATAGTCGGCATCGCCCGGCAGCAATTCCGGGATGTTGTCCGGTGTCAGGAAATCAGTCAGCACCGTAAGCCGACAATCCGGATTGATATCGCGGATGCGCTCGGCCATCACCTCGGCCTTGCTCCGCCCCAGCGTGGAAAACAGGGCCGGCAGTTGCCGGTTGATGTTGGATACGGCCACCGTATCCATATCCACCAGGGTCAACCGCCCCACCCCGGCCCGCGCCAGCGCCTCCGCGCACCAGGAACCGACCCCGCCGAGGCCGGCGAGGAACACATGGCATTCCGCCAGGCGCGCGACGCCCTCGGGGCCGATAAGGATTTCGGTGCGGGAGAACTGGGTAGGTGTCATGGTATAGTAGCGCCGGCGTCTCGCCGGCGTCTTGAAATCGCGGGCGAGACGCCGGCGCTACATCAATGAAGTGTCGGCCCGGCGCCACAGCATTTCTTGAACTTCTTGCCGGAACCGCACGGGCACAGGTCGTTGCGGCCGATCTTGTCGCCGGCGCGGCGCAGGGTGGCGGTCACCCGCGCCTGGGCAGCGGCATCGCGGCGCGGCAGGAAATGCAGAAAGATGGACTCGATCAACTCGGGAATGCTGTCGTAGGCGGCGCGGATCATGGGACGCTGGTCGGCATGATCCGGGTGCATTTTTTCCAGCTGCTCCCAACCCTCCTCGGTGCCCAGCAACATCATCGGCGCCAACCATTCCGGGTGTTCGTCGAAGATGGGCTGCCAGACATCCTGGAACAGCGACACACCCAGCATGAAGCCCATGCTCCAGCCTTCGGCGTCATAGAACTCGCTGCCATCCTCCTGGTTCAGGGTGTACATGAGCGGGGCGAATCGTCCCTCGCCGATCATCCCCTGGACGCTGTTGTAATGGCGCAGCAGCAGGCCGTTGATACGCTCGGCCTGCTCGACATTCTCGAACGCCGGCGTTTCCTCGCCGGCGTCCATGTCCCAGACCCAGGGCAGCCACTGGCTGGGCAGGATGAACTCGGGGTTAAGGGCGATGGCGGTGAAGTACCCATCCAGGGTGGACAGATCCATCGCCTCCTCGGATAGCGTTTCCGACATCAGGAAAGCATCGAGTTCGTCGAGTTCCTCGTCGCTCAGGGCGTGATCGGTATCCATTTAGATTCCTTGTGTTACAGATGCAGCAGGCTGGCGACAATGCCGGCGAATATCGCCGCGCCGAACCAGTTGTTGTGCAGGAAGGCCTTGAAGCAGCGCGCGGGGTCGCGCTCGCGGATCAAGGTCCAGTGATAGGCCGCCACCCCGGCCGCGACCACCAGACCCAGATAGAACGGCCAGCTTAACTGCAAGCGGGAGCCGACCCAGGCCAGAATCAGCAAGGCGAGGCCGTAGCAGGCCATGACCGCCGTGACATCGTGCTTGCCGAAAGTGATGGCCGAAGTCTTGATGCCGATCTTCAGATCATCCTCGCGGTCCACCATCGCGTATTCGGTGTCATAGGCGATGGCCCAGAAAATATTGGCGAGCATCAGCAACCAGGCTTCGACGGGAATGAATTCCAGGTGCGCGGCGTAACTCATCGGAATGCCGAAGCCGAAGGCCACCCCCAGGTAGGCCTGCGGCACGGCGAAAAAGCGTTTGGTAAAAGGATAGGAGCCGGCCAGAAACAGCGCGGCGAAGGACAACCCGATCAGCAGCTTGTTCTGCAACGGCAGCAGCAACAGGAACGCCAACAGCGCCAGTCCGCCCGCCAGCAGCAGCGCCTCCTTGCCGCTGACCTTGCCGCTGGCGAGTGGACGATCTTTCGTGCGCGCCACATGCGCGTCGAAATCACGATCAGCGTAGTCGTTGATCACGCATCCCGCGGAACGCATCAACACCACACCCAGGGCAAAAATCCAGAAAACCATCGGGTCCGGCTCGCCGGCGCCAGACAGCCACAACCCCCACAGCGTCGGCCAGGCGAGCAGCAGGATGCCGATGGGCTTATCCAGGCGCATCAACTTTTCGTAGAGAGAAAGGCGTTCAGTCAGGGTCATGGGATTTCGGATTTCGGATTTCGGATTTCGGAAATGAGGTTAATCCGGCAACTTCTTCCCTGGGTTCAAAATCCCCAGCGGGTCGAACAGGTGTTTCAGGCCGCGCATCAACTCCAGTGTCGGCGCATCCACTTCCAGGGGCACGAAGTGGCGTTTCTCGCTGCCGATGCCGTGTTCGCCGGAGAGGCTGCCGCCGAGGCCGATCACCGCCTGCACCAGGGCGGCGCGGCAGGCGCGGGCACGTTGCATTTCCTCCTCGTCGCCGTTGTCGACCATGATATTGACGTGCAGGTTGCCATTACCGGCATGGCCGAAGGCGACGATGGGCAGGCGATGAAACTCGGCGAGAGCATCGACGGCGTTGACCAGATTCGCCAGGCGCCCCACCGGCACCACCACGTCCTCGTTGATCTTCAAGGGCGCGATGCGCTTGACCGCGTGCGACAGCGACTTGCGCGCGGTCCAGAGGCGAACCGTGTCCTCCCGGGTGAAACCGCTCTGGATTTGCAGCAACTCCGGCCCGGCCAGCGCCTTTTCCAGGGCGACGATCTGACGCGGCACATCCTCGTGGTTGCCGTCGGCTTCCACCATGAGCACCGCCTGGGTGCCCGGCGGCAAGCCCGCGCTTTCAAAAACCCCGTCACCATATTCGCGGATGGCGTCGATGGCGCGGCGATCCATGAATTCCAGGGCGCACGGCGTCGTCGGCTGATTCATCACCCGGCTTACCGCCTCGCAGGCGCTCTGATTGCTGGCGTAGCAGACGCGCAGGGTGGCCACGGTCTCCGGCGCCGGCACCAGTTTCAGCGTCGCCTGAGTGATGAAGGCCAACGTGCCTTCCGACCCCACCAGCAAGCGCGTGAGGTCGTAAGCGGTGGCGTACTTGGTGGTGCGGCCACCGGTGTGGATGACGCGGCCGTCGCCGGTCACGGCGGTCAGCCCCAGGACATGATCGCGGGTGGCACCGTATTTCACCGCGCGCGGGCCGGCGGCGTTCATCGCCAGATTGCCGCCGATGCGGCAATAGGCGCCGGAACCGGGGTCGGGCGCGTACATCAGGCCGTGCTTGCGCGCGAGGCGGTCGATCTCGTCGGTGACCACGCCCGGCTCGACCACGACCAGGCGGTTCGCCACGTCGAATTCGACGATTCTTTGCATGCACTCGAAGCTCACCACCACGCTGCCCGGCACCGGCATGGCGCCGCCGACGTTACCGGAACCGGCGCCGCGTCCGGTCAGTGGCAGGCAATGCCGGTTGGCCAGGCGCACGATCTCGACGACCTGGTCGTGGCTGGTCGGAAACAGCACCGCTTCCGGAAGGCAGAACTTGGGGGTCTCGTCGCTACCGTACAGCGCCAGCGTATCGGCGTCGGCGCGCGCGCGCTCCGCTCCGAGAAGGGCCTGGAACTCGGCCAGCAGGGTATCGGCGAGCATCAGCCAAACGCCGGTTCGACCACTTCGGCGACCGCGGCCAGGGCATCGGAGTCCTGGTAGCGCGCGTGAACCTCCGCGATCGCCGCGTCGTAGACCAGGCGATTGAAAGCCGCCCCGGCCTGTTCGCGCATGGCGTGCTTCAGGGCCTGGGTTGTCACCTTGTCCAGCGACAGAATGCGGCGCGCGCGGACGATGCCGTCGTCGGCATCCACCAGGGTGAGTTTCAGGCGGGCGCGGTCGCCCGGTTCCTCGTTCGGCAGTTCGCGCTCGCCTTCCGGCAGCAAATGCATATTGAACGCGGCATCCGACCACTCGCAGACGTTCTTGATCTTGTACAGCAGGAAAGCGGCGGGACCGTGGCTGAACAAGCCGACTTCCACGTCGGCGTCGCGCAGGCCGCTCACTTCCGCCGGCGTCGGCGCCGGCCAGAACAGGGTCAGATCATGGGCGCCGTAGCGATAGAGATAACGCACGCCCTCATCGTATTCGGTGAATTCGCTCGACCAGGGCTCGCCGACGGCGGGCTCCTTCGGCACGAAACCCGGCGCGGGAAAGGTGTGCAGCTCGCTCATACCGCTTCCTCCGGCAACAGCGAGGCCATCATGGCGACCATGTCGGCGTCGAAATCGAAACCCAATTCCTCGCCGGGGTTGATCGACAACCCCATGTCGGCGCCGATGCGGCGCAGGATCCAGGACACTTCGGTCAGGAGGCCGCCACCGTGGCCGGGGAATTCCGCGACGAAGTCCTTGGCCCGTTCCGGCGAGGAGAAAGCGATCAACACGCGATGGCCATCCTCGTCCTCGACCACCAGCGGCGTCGCCTTGGTGGAAAGCTGAAAACCGGCGATCTGATGCTTTTCATCCTGGATCGGAATGAATACCTGTTGATCAAGCAGCGCGCGGGCGAAATTCTCCGGCTCGATGCTGCCTTCGTTCATTTCGGTCAGCAGACGCTCGACCTCGTTGCGGGAAGAAATATCAGGAAAAGTCATGGAATAAGGCACACAGTTCGCAAGGCGGGCCAGCATACCATTGCGCAACACCTGGCAGAAGTTCGCCTCGCGGCCTGTCGTATTTTGTTCGTCGAGAGCGAAAATTGGCCCCAGCGAGGCCAGTTTTTGCCGGATTTGCAGCCGACGATTACGAACTCCGACAGGCTGCCAGCACGGTTCCCCGCCATGTCGGGTAGCCTTCGGCAATTCAAGTTACGGCGTTGAGCCCACACCCGCATGACTTTACGCATCGGCATCGACCTCGGCGGCAGCAAGATCGAAATCGCCGCCTTCGACGCGGATGGCCGGCAGCTGCTGCGCCGCCGCGTCGCCACGCCGCAAGGCGATTACGCCGCCACCCTGGAAACCGTGGCGGCGCTGGTCACGGCGGCGGAAAGTGAACTGGGAAGGCAAGGCACGCTGGGCATCGGCATGCCCCGCGCCGAATCGCGCGTGACCGGCCTGATCAAGAACGCCAATTCCACCTGCCTGATCGGGCACCCCCTGCGCCACGACCTGGAAACCCTGCTGCGCCGCGAAATCCGCCTCGCCAACGACGCCAACTGCTTCGCGCTCTCCGAAGCCGTGGACGGCGCGGCGGCGGGCGCCGAAGTGGTATTCGGGGTGATCCTCGGCACCGGCTGCGGCGGCGGCGTCGTGGTGCGAGGCCAGGTATTGAATGGCGCCAACGCCATCGCCGGCGAATGGGGCCACAACCCGCTGCCCTGGCCGCGCGACGAGGAACGCCCCGGCCCCGCCTGCTATTGCGGCAAACAGGGCTGCATCGAAACCTGGCTGTCCGGGCCGGGCCTGGCCCAGGATTTCCACCGCCATAGTGGCCGTGAGCTCAGCGCCAAAGCCATCGCCGGCCTGGACGACGGCGATTGTCTGGCGGCGATGGCGCGCTACGAGGAGCGCCTGGCGCGCGGCCTCGCCCAGGTCATCAACCTGCTCGACCCGGAGGTCATCGTCCTCGGCGGCGGCCTCTCGAAAATCGCCCGGCTCTACGCAAACGTCCCGCGCCTGTGGGGCCGCTTCGTATTTTCCGACGCCGTCACCACCCGACTGCTACCGCCGCGCCACGGTGACTCCGGTGGCGTGCGCGGCGCCGCCTGGCTGTGGAACCGCCAGTAGGAGGGTCCGCTTGCGGCCCGAATAGGTCGCCCAGGGTGCGGTTTCGGGCCGCAAGCGGACCCTCCTACCACCGAACAAGGGTTCCAGGTCAGGCAATGCCACCGGCGAGCTGGTGCACGCGCACGGCGTCACTGGGCAGGGACTCCCGCGCCAGGTCGATCAAATGCCGGTGGTGGCTGAACAACAGCACCTGGGAGCGACCGGCGAGCGCGCTCAGCAGCGGCAAGATGGCGCGACCGCGATCATCGTCGAAGGTGATGAGGAGGTCGTCGAGAATCAACGGCATCGGCTCGTGGCTGGCCTGGTGCGTCTCGATGGCGGCGAGGCGCAGGGCGAGGTAGAGCTGGTCACGGGTGCCTTCGCTCATGCCCGTCACCGGCACGCTCGCGCCGTCTTTCAAGCCGACCAGGGTGGGCGTGTCGTTGTGATCGTATTCGCAGCCGAGGCCACTAAAACTGGCCGTGGTCATTTGCCGGAACAGTGCCCCCGCCTTGAGCAGCAACGGGCCTTGATTACGTTCGCGGAAGGCCTCGATCTGACCGCGCAGGAACTGGATGGCGAGCCGCAGGCGTAGCACGCGGGCGGCGTCCTGGCGGATACGGGCGGCGGCGTGACGGGCGGTTTGCAGGTGTTCGGCGGCGGCGGCGCCGCTGGTTTCCAGGCGCGCCCGCGCGTCCTCGGCGCGGGCCAGCGTCTGGATGGCCGCGACGCGCAACGCCTCCCGCTCGCCGAGATGCCGCGCCAGGTCTTCCAGGTCGGCGGCCAGGGTCGCGACTTCCTCGCCGCGCGCGCGCTCGATGAAATCATCCAGAACCTCGCCGCGCGCCTGCGCATGAAGACTGGCGCGCAGGCCGTCACGCTCGCCGCGCAACCGCCGCCTGAGCGCGTGACTTTCCAGCAACGCTTGCAGGGCGGCCTGATCGGCGGCGCCGGCCTCGCGCAGCAGTGCCGCCATCGCTGCGCGCGCGGCCTCGACTTCCCGCTCGGCGAAGGGCAGGCGCGCCGTCGCCTGTTCCAGGTCTTCCTCCACCTGGGCGCGCCGCGCGCGCAGGTCGCGGGCCTCGGCGAGCAGCTCGCGCAGACGGTTGACGGCAATCTCGGCGTCGATGCCGGAGGCTGCGGCGCCCCCTCCTGGCACCACGGCGGCCAGCAGCGACCGGGCCTGTTCCTGGTAACCGGCCAGCGCGCCCTGAGTCTCGGCGATGGCGGCACTCAGGCGGGTCCAGGCGTCGTGGCGTGTAACCAGGTCGATGTGCGCCTCCAGTAGGCGCAGCGCGGTTTCCGGGCGGTTGTCGCCGCCAAGGCATGTCTCGCGCCAACGCGTTTGCGCCCGCGCCAGCGCCTCATCGAGCGGCACTTGTTGCCGGGCCAGGTTTTCCGCCTCGGCGCGCTGTTCCGCCAGTTGCAGTTCGAGGCCACGGCGTTCACCCAGCACCTGGTCGGTGGCGCGCAGGCGGCTTTCCGCCAGTTCGCGCAGTTCCAGCAGGGGCTGTTCCACCCCCGCCAGCAAGGGGCGCAAGCGGGCCTCAGCCACGCCGATCAGCCGCCGCGTGGTTTCCAGTTCGTCGCGCAGGTCGCGCCAGGCTTCGTGGCGATTGCGGAATTCCAACCATTGCTCGCGCCATTCCAGCATTTCCGCCGGACTCGCGGGCGTCAGGCCGGATGCTCGCCAGAGTTCGGTCCAGTCGTCTTGCCAGGCTTGTCGCGCCTGTTCCAGCCGTTGTTCTTCCTGGCGCGCCGCCTCGCCGGCGGCCTCGGCTTCCAGGAGCTGGCCGCGCAATTCTTCCGCCTGGGCGACGGCATCGGCCTCCTCGCGCAGACGGTCAGCCAGGGCGTCGGCCTGGCGCACGGCGGCGGGATAGGCGGTGTCCAGGGCGGCGCCATCCCACTCCGTTGCCACCTCGCCCACCCGCCAGCAGGCCAGCACCCGGGCCCAGCCGGCGTCACGCCAGTCGCGCGCGGCGGCGAGTTGCGCCGGCGACGGCAGGGCGCCGCGTTTCTCCAGGCGGGTCAGTTTTCCGGCCAAATCGCGCCGGCGTTTCTCGGCCTCGCGCAGCGCTTCCTCCAGTTGCCGGCCGCGATTCGCCCGTTCGACAGCGGCGGCCTCGAATTCGCGCAGGCGGGCGGCGGCGGGCAGCGCCAGCGCGTAGGCCGCATCCGGGTCGGCGGGGGCGCCAGGAAGCAATTGCCGCTGGCTCGCCAGGCGCCGGGCCAGGGCATCCAGGTGGGCGGCCTTGCCGGTGAGCGCCTGGGCGGCGGCGGCGGTGGACGCGGTGGCGGCCTGGGCTTCGCGCAGCGTAGCGACATCCTCCAGGCACAGTTGGGCCAGCCGTTGCTCGGTTTTCCGCCGCGCTGTTTCCAGCCGCTCGAATTCGCGCCGCTGTGCCTCGCTTGCCAGCTCGGCCCGCGACAGGGTGGCGGCGGCCTCGCGCAGGGCCAGTTGCGCCGCCAGGGGAATCCGCAAGGCCTCGACCACGCCAGTCTCCGGACGCAGGCCGAGTTCGAGCAGGCCGCTGTCCAGGCGAGCCCGCAGTTGCGCCGACTCGGCCTTGTCCGCGATCAGGGCTTCTCGCCGTTGTCGATAGACGGCGAGTCCCGCCGCGAGGGCATCGATGCCGGCGGCGGCGGCGAGCACGTCCTGGCGGGGCGTCAGGGCGTCGCGGCGGCCGCCAAGTTCGTCGCGGCGCCGGCGCAGTTCGCGCAGCGTGTGTTCGACGCCGGCGAGCTGGTCGCGGCCGCTGGCCGCCGCCGCTTCGTAGCCCGGCGGCAGGTCGGGCAAGGGCGGCAGGGATTGCAGATTCGCCTCCACCTCGCGCAGCCGGCCCAGGGTCGGCTGCGCGTCGAGGCAGCGGCGCAACCAGTCCTGGCGCCCCCGCAGTGTGTGCAACTCGGCATCGAGCTCGGCCTTGGCGCCTTGCGCGGTTTCGAGTTCGCGCAGGGCCTCCTCCCAGGCTTCCGGCTTCACCTGAGCCTGCCGGCTGGCGCGCATGGCCTCGTCGCAGGCGTCGATGGCGGGGCGCAGGCTGACGCCGACACGGGCGCGACCGTTGAACAGGGTGCGCGCCTCGGCCTCCAGCGTCTCCAGCACCCGGTGCACGGGGGTGCCGGCGAGGCTGGCGGAAAACAGCGCCTGGCCAAGATCGCCCTTGCCTTGCAGCAGGTCATGGGCGCCCTGGCGCAACTCCTCGGAACCGAGGCCGAACATGGTGGTGAAGAAATCGCGATCCACTGGACCGAGAAACGGCGCCAGGGCGTCGTCCGGCAACGCTTGCCCCGCCGCGTCGAGCAGGGTGTTGAGATTGCCCTTGCGCCGCTGCAACGCGAGTCGCTGGCCGGCGCCGTTCTCGATCTCCGCCGTGATGCGCAACGCCTTGTAATCGTGCAGGAAATTGTCCGCCGTCTGAGCGTGGATGCCGTACAGCAGATCGCGGATGGCGCGCAGCAGCGAGCTCTTGCCAGCCTCGTTGCCGCCGTAGATCAAATGGAAATCGGCACCGCCCTCCCCCTTCTGGAATTCCAGGGACAGGTCGGTGAACGGACCATAGGCGGGAATGGCGAGGCGGCTGAATCGCATGCTATTCAGCCTTCTCCGCGTTCCAGGGCGGAAAGCAGGATGCCTCGCACGTCGTCGAGCAGATCGGCGCGCCGTGACGGCGCCAGGTCCGCCTCGACGTCGTCGCGCAATTCCGCCGGCAGAATTTTCAGGAGATCGCCGATTTCCACCGGCACGGCCAGTTCGCCGATGGCGGCCTGTTCCAGGGTCTCCAGGACGATGCGGGTGAGATCGTCACGGGCGGCGAGGTCGGCGAGATTCTGGCGCGGCGCGGTGCGAACCTCCACGGTTTCGATCCAGAGGCCATCCGGAACGCGCTGCGCCTGGTTGATGCACTCGGCGCGCAGGCCGGGCAGGTCGCGCTTGAGCGCGGCGTGCAGGTCGCTGACGCCAGTGAGCACGACACGGACGGCGAGCAGGCGCCCCTCGGCCGCCGCCGCCGCGCCGGCAAGTTCGGCGCCGATGCGCGTGTACACCTCCGCGAGCGGATTAATGCCGGAGATATCCACTTCCAGACGCGCCCAGCGCACCACGTCGAGGGCGCGGAATTCGGCGTCGACCACTTCCAGATCGTCGCCCACGGTCACCAGTCGGCAACCGCGCGCGCCCGCCTCGCGGATATGACGGCCCTGGCTGTTGCCGGGATAGACCACCCAGGGCGCGCGCGCGACGACCTGCGGTTGATGCACATGGCCCAGCGCCCAGTACTGGTAGCCCTTTCCGGCCAGATCGGCGAGGGAGCAGGGGGCATAGGCATCGTGGCCGGGCGCGCCGGTGAGACTGGTATGCAGCAGGCCGATGTTGAAACGCCCCGGTTGCCGCGCCGGATAGTCCAGGGCCAGGTTTTCCGGCACGGCGCGATGCGGAAAACCGCGCCCGTGGATGGCCACGGGCAGGCCGTCGAGCAGCCTGGTTTCCGCCACCCGCGTGGAAAACACCTGGACGTTGTCCGGCAGGCTGAGGCGCCGGGTCAGCACCGAGGCGGCATCGTGATTGCCGGCGATGAGGTAGACCGGAATCCCGGCCGCCTTCAGCCGCGCCATCTGGCGGGTGAAGAACAGACCGGTGCTGAAATCCTTCCAGTCGCCGTCGTAGACGTCACCGGCCAGAAGCAGGAAATCCACTTTTTCATCCAGCGCCAGGCGCACCAGATTCTCGAACGCCGCCCGCGTCGCCCCGCGCAGGGCGTCCACCGGCGCGCCGTCATAGATGTCCAGCCCTTCGAGCGGGCTGTCGATATGGGTGTCGGCGGCGTGAAGGAAGCGGAACAAGGTCAGAAGATGTAGCGCAGGCATCCCTGCCTGCGTTTTTGGGTAACAAGGTAGCCCGGATGGAGCGCAGCGAAATCCGGGGAACACAAGACGTGCTTCCGGTTCGGAGTGTCAGGCCAAAGGCCCCGTATTCCGCTGCGCTCCATCCGGGCTACGCGCTGTACATGGGTCTGGATGACTTCAGCGAGTGTCATGGCCGTTCTCCTGTATTCCTCGATGCTGTGTGCGCTCAGAGGATCCCCGCCGCGTAATCCGCCAGCCGCGACCGCTCGCCGCGAGCCAGGGTGATGTGGCCGCCGTGCTCCCAGCCCTTGAAGCGGTCCACCACGTAGGTGATGCCGGAGCTGCCTTCGGTCAGGTAGGGCGTGTCGATCTGCGCGATGTTGCCCAGGCAGACCACCTTGGTGCCGGGGCCGGCGCGGGTGATCAGGGTCTTCATCTGTTTCGAGGTGAGGTTCTGCGCCTCGTCGATGATCAGGTATTTGTTGATGAAGGTGCGGCCGCGCATGAAGTTGAGCGATTTCACCTTGATGCGGCTGCGCACCAGATCTTGTGTGGCCGCCCTGCCCCACTCGCCGGCTTCCTCGTCGGGTTTGTTGAGCACGTCCAGGTTATCTTCCAGCGCACCCATCCAGGGCGTCATCTTTTCCTCCTCGGTGCCGGGCAGGAAGCCGATGTCCTCGCCCACCGGCACGGTGACGCGGGTCATGATGATTTCGCTGTAGGTCTTGGCTTCGAGGATCTGGGCGAGGCCGGCGGCGAGGGTCAGCAGGGTCTTGCCGGTACCGGCCTGGCCGAGCAGGGAAACGAAGTCGATCTCCGGGTCCATCAACACGTTGAGGGCGAAGTTCTGCTCGCGGTTGCGCGCGGTGATGCCCCAGACGTTGTTCTTGTGGTGGGTGTAGTCCTTCACGGTTTCCAGCACGGCGGTCTTGCCGGCGATTTCAATCACCTTGGCCTGAAACGGGTTGGGACCTTCCTGCCAGACGAACTGGTTGACCACGAGCGAGGCCACCAACGGGCCGCTCAGCCGGTAATAGGAGCGGCCGTCCTTTTGCCAGGACTCCATGCCCTTGCCGTGCTTGTCCCAGAAGTCGGCCGGCAATTCGCTGACGCCGCTGTAGAGCAGATCGGTGTCTTCCAGCACCTTGTCGTTGAAGTAATCCTCGGCGGGGATTCCCAGCGCGCGCGCCTTGATGCGCATGTTGATGTCTTTCGACACCAGGATGACCTGGCGCGCCGGCTGCTGCTCCTGCAGATAGGAGACGATGCCGAGGATCTGGTTGTCCACCTTGCTGAACGGCAGCAGGGCGGCGATGTCGCTGGTGATCGTATGGGTCTGTAGAAACAGGCGGCCGGTGGCGGCTTTGTGGCTGTGCTCCGCGAGGGCAATCCCGTCCTTGATATCGAGTTCGGAGGGGCTGACGATTTCTTCCAGGAAGCGGGTGACTTGGCGGGCGTTGCGCGCGACCTCGGTCATGCCCTTCTTGTTGTGGTCGAGCTCTTCCAGGGTCGCGATAGGCAGATAGATGTCGTGTTCCTGGAAGCGGTAGAGGCAGGTGGGATCGTGCAACAGCACGTTGGTGTCGAGGACGAACAACTTGGTCGGCGCCGCTTTTTTGGCCGTGGCAGGCTTGCGTGTCTGCTTCGTCGTGCCGGTCTTGCTCACCATCTGGGTCTCTCCGGTTGGGGAATCTGTAGCGTGCGCCATGCGCACGTTGTATGTGCAGTCGTGCGCGCGGCGCACGCTACTCAGGGGGTTGCGAGGGTACGAACGAACTCCAGCACTTCCTGGGCATGGCCGGGCACTTTTACGCCACGCCAGGCTTTCGCGACCGTGCCGTCCGGCGCGATGGCGAAGGTGCTGCGTTCGATGCCGCGCACCTGTTTGCCATACATGTTTTTCAGTTTCATGACGCCGAACGCCTCGCAGGCCAGTTCATCCGGGTCGGCGACGAGGTCGAAGGTAAACGCCTCCTTGGCTTTGAAGCCATCATGCGACTTCACGCTGTCACGCGAGATGCCGAAGACTTCCCAGCCCAGGGCCTGGAACAGAGGGTGGAGATCGCGGAAATCCTGACCTTCCGTGGTGCAACCGGACGTATTGTCCTTGGGATAAAAATAAAGGACGACACCGCGCCCTTTGAAATCACTGAGCTTCACGTTCTTGCCACCGGTGGCGGCAAGGTCGAAATCTGGTGCGGCGGGCTGTTCCATCGGACTCTCGCTGAATGGGGTCGGGGCCATTATCCCGAGCCACCGGAGGTGGGGCAATGGCGGGCGATGCGGCGTGCTCGCACGCCGGCCGCCTTACTTGCCACCGCCGAAATCGACGCTGGGCGGTTTCGCCAGGGCTTTCTCGTTTTCCACGGTGAAATTCGCCTTGGTCTGGTGGCCGAACATCATCGCGGTGAGGTTGCTGGGGAAGGAGCGCACCGTCACGTTGTATTCCTGCACGGTCTTGATGTAGCGGTTACGGGCGACGGTGATGCGGTTCTCGGTGCCTTCCAGTTGCGCCTGCAAGTCGCGGAAGCCGGCATCCGCCTTGAGTTGCGGGTAGTTCTCGGAAACCACCAGCAGGCGGGAAAGGGCGCCGGAGAGTTGGCCCTGGGCGGCCTGGAATTTCTCCAGGGCGGCGGGGTCGTTGATCAGTTCCGGGCTGGCCGACATCTGGCCGACCCGGGCGCGCGCCGCCGTCACCTCGGTGAGCACCTGGGCTTCGTGGGCGGCGTAGCCCTTCACCGTGTTGACCAGGTTGGGCACCAGATCGGCGCGACGCTGATACTGGTTGAGCACTTCCGACCAGCCCGCCTTGATGGCTTCGTCCTGAGTTTGCAGGGTGTTGTAACCGCAGCCGGACAGACTGGACAGGGATAGCAACAGGGCGATGGTGATGAACAGATTGCGCATGGATTCCTCCTCAAATGCGTGTTCGGAACGTCAGGGCTTGGTGCCGGCTTTCAAGTGATTCATCGTGGTCACCGCCAGCACCAAGTCTTCCCAGACCTTGGCCTTGTCCGCCGGGCTGCGCAGCAGGTAGGCGGGATGATAGGTCACCACCAGGGGCAGGCCGCGATACTCATGCACCCGCCCGCGCAGCTTGCCGATGGGCGTGTCGGTACGCAGCAGGTTCTGCGCCGCGATACGGCCGACGGCAACGATGAGCTTGGGCTTGATCAGATCGATCTGCCGCTCCAGGTAAGGCAGGCAAGCGGCGACTTCCGCCGGCTGCGGATCGCGATTGCCGGGCGGGCGCGACTTCAGCACGTTGGCGATGTAGACGTTCTCGCCGCGCTTCAAGCGCAGGGCGCCGAGCATGGCGTCGAGCAACTTGCCGGCCTGGCCGACGAAGGGCTCACCCTGACGATCTTCATCCGCCCCCGGCGCCTCGCCGATGAACAACCAGTCGGCGTGAATGTCGCCCACCCCCGGCACCCCCTGGGTACGGGTCTGGTGCAGGTCGCACAGGGTGCAGGTCTTGATGGCTGCGGTGAGAGCGGGCCAGTCGAGGCTTTGGACAGACGCAGGCAGGGATGCCTGCGCTACAGGGGATGTAGCGCAGGCATCCCTGCCTGCGTTTTTCCAGGCGCTACCGAAGCGAAACCCATCTTCCTCGGCGCACAACCTCGCCTTCACCGGGTTCCTTCGGATGTAAGCCGCGAGCGCGCGCATCTCGTCGTCGTCCCGAACCACCCGGTCAAAACTTTCCCGTTGCCAGATCGCCCCGTTGCGTCCCAACAAGCCGTTGATTTTCTGCGCAGTCCAGGACTTCAGGCTGTGCAATATCTCGCTCAACGTGTGTTCACCCAGCGGCGTCAGCAGCAGATGCACATGATTGGGCATGACCACATATTCATGCAGCGTATAACGCGCGCCCTCATGGTGACGCAACGCCTGAACCACGATGTCGGCGATCTCGTTCCGGCTCAACAGGCACTCACCCACGCCCCGATCAAGATAGCGTTCGCTGTTCCTCGCCCGTTCGGATTCCGGCGCGTCCGCCCAGGATTCCAGCACTTCCGCCGGCAGACTGTCAGCCAGACGGAACGTCACAAAGTAGGTCGCGCCCTGGGCTTTGACGTGAGGCAGGTAGCCGCGTGTGTGGATGCCCTGGGTCAGGTGCGGGTGTTTGCTGTCTGGTGGGGTTGTAACGTCGTCAGCGGGCCGGCGAGACGCCGGCGCTACATTCTTCAGCCGCCAGCGCGGCAGCAGGCCCATTTCCTTGAAGCAATCCTCGCGCGTGAGCATCACAGGATCATCCGCATGACCAGGGCGTCTTCGCGCCCCTGGTCGGCCGGGTAGTAGTTGCGGCGGCGGGCGATGCCGTCGAAACCGAGGCGTTCGTACAGATTCACGGCGCGGGTGTTGGAGGGGCGCACTTCCAGGTAAAGCGTTTCGGTGCCGTGGTGGCGGGCGGTGTCGATGAGGTTCTCCACCAGCGAGCGGCCAAAGCCGCGCCCCTGCCAGGCGGGGGCGATGCAGCAGTTGAGGATGTGCCCCTCACCCACCGCCAGCATCATCACCCAGTAGCCGGCCATCGCGCCCTCGACTTCCCCCACCCAACTGGAATAGCCGGAGTCCAGGCAATCGCGAAAATTGACCAGGGTCCAGGGGTAGGGATAGGCGGCGCGCTCGATCTTGATCAGCGCATCCAGGTCTTCCGAACGCATCGGCCGGAACGCCATTTCCAGCGGCTTCAACAGGGCATTCATCGCTCACTCACCTTGAGCGCCACCTTGTTGCGCACATAGAGCGGTTCCGCTGTTTCCGGCGCGCCGAACTCGCCGACGGCGTAGCGAGGCGCCGCCAGCCTGACGATGGCGCGGGCATGGGGAATGGCGTCGGCGGCGGTGCGAACGAGACGGCCTTGCATGCGTTCGACCAGTGCTGGATAGGCGGCGAAGCCGGGGCCGGCGCCGATGCAGCCGGGGCTTTCCGGCAGTGGCGCGGCCTGCGGCGGGCAAACGACCGGCCCGGCGAGCGCGCGCCAGCCGGCGCCTTCACGGCGATAGAGCGCGGCGTAGACCTCGTTCATGCGCGCATCCAGGCAGGCCAGCACTTCTTCCACAATCTCCTTCCCCGGAGGGGAGCTCGAAGCTCCCCTCTCCCGCAGGCGGGAGAGGGGCTGGGGGTGAGGGGCATTTCCGGCTTCCTCGGCCAACGCTTCCAGGGTGGAGACACCCAAAACCGGCAGGTTGGCGCCCAGCGCCAGCCCTTGCGCCACGCCACAGGCGATACGCAGGCCGGTGAAGGAACCCGGCCCCATGCCGTAAACGAGGCCGTCGAGTTGCCGGTAGCTCAGACCGGCCTCGGCCAGCAGTTCACCCAGCATCGGGGCAAGCAATTGGGAATGCGTCTGCCCGGCATGTACGGCGCGGAAACTGACCGCGCCATCGACCAGCAAGGCGGCGGTACACCATTCGCTGGCGGTATCGAAGGCGAGGAGCTTCACAGTCCCCCCCTGTGCAAAAGGACATCACCACGAAGCGCCCCCCCCTTTGCAAAAGGGGGGCTGGGGGGGATTTCTCCAAGCGCGGCACTCGCACAACCGTCGCTAAATCCCCCCTGCCCCCCTTTGGTAAAGGGGGGGGGAATCTGGCTGAACTTGCGGGAAAAGATCACAGCAGATGCGAAGCCAGCCCGTCGGCCAGCTTGGGCTCGAACCAGGTGGACTTGGGCGGCATGACTTCGTTGGCGTCGGCCACGGCCATCAGGTCTTCCATGCTGGTGGCGTGCAGCGACAGGGCCAGGGCCATCTCGCCGGAGTCCACCCGTTTTTCCAATCCACCCAGACCGCGAATGCCGCCGACGAAGTCGATGCGCTTGTCGCGGCGCTGGTCGGCAATGCCGAGGATGGGGGCGATCAGGTTGTTTTGCAGCAGGCTGACATCAAGGCGCCCCACCGGGTCGGCTGGGATCAGATCGGCGCGGATGGTCAGCTTGTTCCAGCGGCCATTGAGATAGAGGCCGAACTCGCCGGGCGCGGCGGGTTTCACCGCTTCGTTCGACAGCTCGATCATGAAGTTTTCCGCAACCTTCTCCATGAAGGCCGGCTCGGACAGGCCATTCATATCCTTGATCACCCGGTTGTAATCGAAGATACGCATCTGGTGATGCGGGAAGATCACCGAGAGGAAAGTGTTGTAGGGCTCATCGCCGGTATGGGAAGGATTGGCTGCTTTTCTCGTCGCGCAAATGCGGCTGGCGGACGCGGAACGGTGATGGCCGTCAGCGATGTAGAGCGCGGGCATGGCATCGAATAATTCGGTCAGCCGGGCGATGGCGCCGGCATCGCGAATCACCCACAGCGTATGGCGCACGCCGCCGCCGGCCACCCCGTCGCCGATGCCGTCGGAATCCGGCTCGCCCTGGGTGGCGGTGGCGAGGATGGCATCCACTTCCGGCGCATTCGGATAAGCCAACAACACCGGGCCGGTCTGGGCGTCGAGCGCTTCGATCTGGCGCACGCGGTCGTCTTCCTTGTCCGGGCGGGTGAACTCGTGTTTGCGGATGCGGTTGGTGTCGTAGTCGGCGACGCTGGCGGCGGCCACCAGGCCAACCTGGACGTGCTCGCCCATGATCAGGCGATAGGCGTAGTAACAGGCTTGCTCATCCTGTTGCAGCACCCCGGCGGCCACCATCTTCTTCAGGTTCTCCGCCGCCTTGGCATACACCTCGGGCGCGTAAGGATCGGTGCCGGGGGGCAGATCGATCTCCGGTTTGGAGATGTGCAGGAAACTCCACGGCCTGCCATCGGCGAGCGCCCGCGCTTCTTCGGTATTGAGCACGTCATAGGGCGGCGCGATCACTTCCGGGGCGCGGCCGGGGGCGGGACGCAACGCGGCAAAGGGGGAAACTAGCGTCATGGGGTTTTCCTGGCTTTGAAAATAGCGCATTTTAACGTCCCGTCCCGACTTCCCGCCTCCCATGTCTGTCATCCGGCTGCAAGAAAACCAACAAAACAGCCTGGATTGGCTGTTGCAGACGGCTTATACCGCCTGGCGCCTGTTCATCAAGAACGAACTGCTCAATCACGCCGCCGCCACCACCTTCTACTTTCTGCTCTCCGCCGCGCCGCTGGTGCTGCTGCTCACCTATGGCGCGCAATACCTGGCGCAACTGGCGGAAACCTCCAACCTGGCGAGCATGTTGCTGGCCGCGCTGTATGACCAGTTCCAGTTGGAACAACTCGCGTCTTTGGGCTTGATTCCCCAACAAACCGCCATCGCCGCCGGCGGTGTCGGCCTGCTCACCCTGCTGCTGTCTTCGCGCGGCCTGGTCAACGCCCTGCAAAGCGCGTTCCGAGTGATTTTTCCCGACGACGCGAAACGCAATTTCGTGTTCAAGTGGGTGCTGCCGCTGATCATCATTCCCGTGGCCTTCGCTCTGGTCAGCTTGACCGTGGCCACCCAGGCGGTGATCAACTTCCTCGCCAATGTCGAAATGCTCGGCGCTGGCCGCATCTATCTGTTCAATGGCCTGAACCTGCTCGCCCGCATCGGCCTGGTGTGGGGCCTGCTTTACGTGGTGCTGCGCCAGATGCCGCTGCAACACCCTCCCCGGTGGCCCACCTTCGTCGTCAGCGGCCTGGCGACGCTGACGCTGAGCCTGCTCTACCTCGGCTTCGGCCACTTCTTCCATATCGAGAAATACCAGGCGGTATATGGCGCCCTCGGCGGCGTGGTTTTTGTCCTGATCGGCGCCTTTCTCGCCTGCATGACCTTTTATTTCTGGGCGCAATTCCTCTACGCCCTGACCAAGGTGGACGTCGCCGCGCTGGAAAAACTGTTTCTCATCGGCGAGGGCACGGGCGCCAGCAAACTGGATGGCATCGTGTTCGGCCGCGCCAACCGACTGCTGGCCAAATACGGCCGCACCTTCGCCGTGGGAGAGACGCTGATCCGCGAAGGCGATACCTCGCGGGAGGCGTTTTTTCTGTATGCCGGCAAGGTAAGCCTGTTCAAGGAAATCAATGGCCAGGAAAGGCATCTGGCCGAATTGGGCGAGGGCGAATTGTTCGGCGAAATGGCCTACCTATTGGGCGAGCACCGCACCGCCACGGTGCGCGCGCAAACCGAGGTCACCGCCCTGGTGTTGCCGCCGGAAATGCTGGAAGAGTTGATGCGTTACTCCGCCCCGCTGGCGCGCCGCATCGTCGGCAGCCTGGCCGGGCGCCTGATGCGGATGAACAAGGTGGCACAGGGGTGAGCAGCGAAACGACCCTTCCCAGCCGACTCGTCTTCATCGACCTGGAAACCACCGGCGCCAACCCGCTCATAGACCGCATCACCGAAATCGGCCTGATCGAAGTGGTCGATGGCGAGACCACGCGCTGGACCACCCTGGTCAACCCGCAACGCACCATTCCCGCCTTCATCCAGCATCTCACCGGCATCCGCGACGAGATGGTGGCCAATGCCCCCACCTTCGACCAGGTCGCCGAAGAATTGCGGACGCGCCTGCACGGCAAGCTGTTCATCGCCCACAACGTGCGTTTCGATTACGGCTTCGTGAAAAACGAATTCAAGCGTCTGGGCCAGCGCTTCCAGTCCGACGTGCTGTGCACCGTGCGCCTCTCGCGCAAGTTGCACCCCGAACACCACAAGCACAACCTTGACAGCCTGATCGCCCGCCACGGCCTGCACGCCGACGACCGCCACCGAGCACTGGCCGACGCGGAACTGATCTGGCAGTTCTGGCAGCAGATACGGGTGAATCACCCGGAGGAAGTTTTGCTGACTGCGCTGCAACTGCAACTCAAACGCCCCGCCCTGCCGCCCCACCTCGACCCCGCCGTGCTCGACGACCTGCCGGAAGCGCCCGGCGTCTACCTGATCTACGGCGAGGGCGACCTCTGCCTCTATGCCGGCAAGAGCATCAACCTGCGCCAGCGGGTGTTTGCGCACTTCGCCGCCGAGGTTGGCAACAGCGGCCGTGAACACAAGGAAATGAACTTGAGCCGGCAGGCGCGCCGCCTGGACTGGCACGAAACCGTCGGCGAAGTCGGCGCCCTGTTGCTGGAATCGCGTCTGGTGAAGCAACTCAAACCGCTGCACAACCGCCGCCTGCACGAACACCCGGAAATCTGCGCCTGGCGCCTGGAGGAAGTGGAGACGGGCGACTTCCGCCCACGCCTGGTCTTCGCCGAAGACGTCGACATGGGCGCCGACGATGACCTCTACGGCCCGTTCAATTCAAAACGTGAAGCGACCAATACCCTGCGCAAGATCGCCGAGGCCTACAAACTCTGCCCCATCCTGCTCGGCCTGGAAAAACCCAACAAGACACCGCGCCCGTGTTCCCGCTGCCGGGCCGTCCCAAAGCGGGAATTGCGCCCCCTCGGGGGGCAGCGAAGCGTGGGGGCGGTTAACCTCGCCTTCCAGGTGGGCCAATGCAAGGGCGCCTGCGTCGACAAGGAACCGCGCGACCTGCACAGCGCCCGCCTGATGAGCGCCCTCGCCAAGATGAAGGTCAAACCCTGGCCCTGGCCCGGCCCGGTGGGGCTAATCGAACGCGACGACTTCCGCGATGTGGAGGACGTGCACGTCCTGAATGGCTGGCGCTATCTCGGCACCGCGCACAACGAAGCGGAAATTCACGAACTGCTGGAACAAAGCGCCGGCGTGCCCTTCGACCTGGACATCTACAAGCTGCTGAAAACCCACCTGGGCAAAGGCAAGCTGAAAGTGCGGGTGCTGTAGCGCCCGCTTGCCAGCGTCTTTTAATTCCAACGATTACTGTGAAACAACCACCCCATCCGCGTGCGTAGGAGCGTCCGCTTGCGGCGCGAGCCACTGCGTCGGGGGGAGTTCGCGCCGCAAGCGGACGCTCCTACGG
>JAURYL010000098.1 GCA_030653935.1 Pseudomonadota bacterium | reverse complement strand
GTTCGCCTCCCTTACAACAGCTTGACCAAGGTTGCCGTGATGGCAATGGCGGCCGTCATCATGCCGCCCAATTTGATCGTCATGCGTTGTTCCAGCAGGTGTAACTCTTGTTGCAACGTCTCTTTTGTGACCAATTCATTCAGGTTGGCCTCAAATACATCGGACAACGCTTCCGCCTCCGCCTCGGCCTGCTGTGCCGGCACGCCCGCCGCTTTCAGCTTGTTGGCGAATTTCAAGGTATCAAAGGTAATCGCTGTCATGGACAAAGCTCCTGTTTGAGCCAGTTTATCAGCCACCGCCACCAAACAAAACGGGCGCGGCTTGCGTCGCGCCCGTTTTGTGTGTTCCAGATGAGGCAGGGGTTCAGAAAAACTGCTTGGCGAAGTTGGCGACGGTGATGGCAATCAGCACACCCATCATCCACTTGAGCAGGTTCAGGTCGGCGCGGATGGGAGCCAGTTCGATCTGCAAATCCTTGCGCGTGACGAGTTCAGTCTCGTCGATGGCCGCACGCATTGCTTCCGTCAAGCCTTCGGCCTGAGCCTGATTGAAACCCGCTTCCTGGAGTTTGCGAACAAATTTGTGTGTATCGAACGTAATTGCGGACATGACTCATCTCCTTTGCCGTGGACTCTACCAGTCTTCCCGCCAATACCAAACAAAACGGGCGCGGCTGGCGTCGCGCCCGTTTCAACAGATTTCAGTTCTGGCTTGGGGCCGGATCAGAAGCTGTGGTTCATGCCGAAGGTCAGGGTCTTGACGTCACCTCGCTGATCTTGCGCACCCGTACCGGTGCTTAGCGCGTTCGAGCAGAAAGCCGTGGTCTGTCCCCTGTTTCCTGTCCCCTGTCTGTCCCCTGTTTTCCTTCTGTTTTCCTTTTTCCGTCCCCCTGTTTCCGGGGTTAGAAAAACTGCTTGGCGAAGTTGGCGATGGCCAGCGCGACCAGGATGCCCATCATCCATGTCAATTTGTCGATCTTTGAATCGAGGTCGGCAATCAGTTTTCCGACCTTGGTGTCGAGGCTGGATATGTCGGCTTTTGTGGCCAGCGTGGTGTCAAGAGCCTGGGCCAGGATTTCTTGCTGGGCACGCACGAAAGCCTCCGCCTGCGCGGGCGGCATGCCGGCAGATTCAAGTTCTTTGACAAACTTGTGCGTATCGAACGTGATCGCGGACATGGAGGTTCTCCTTATTCCTGGTGCGCGTCGAGTGTAGCAAAAACAAAACGGGCGCGGCTTGCGTCGCGCCCGTTTCAACAGATTTCAGTTCTGGCTTGGGGCCGGATCAGAAGCTGTGGTTCATGCCGAAGGTCAGGGTCTTGACGTCACCCCGCTGATCTTGCGCACCCGTACCGGTGCTTAGCGCGTTCGAGCAGAAAACCGTGGTCTGTCCCCTGTTTCCTCCCGAGCAGAAAACCGTGGTCTGTCCCCTGTTTCCCTGGAGAGTCATATTCGGCAACGGCTCTTGCTGCGGCCTTGGCCTTGTCTTCTGGGGCACCGGCGGAAATAAAGGCTTCGTAGACTTCCGTAATCATCGTGCTCATGCCTCTCTCCTGATCGTTTAACGCGTTCGAGTGTAGCAAAAACAAAACGGGCGCGGCTTGCGCCGCGCCCGTTACGATTTCGCGCGTTCACCAGAGATGTAATACCTTGCCGACTAGTCCGACCAGGAAAATGCTCAGGGCGATGTTCGTGGTGGACATCCATTTGAGCAACTTCAATTCGGTGTGGACGGGGGCCAGTTCGATCTGCAAGTCCTTACGGGTGACCAGTTCGGTTTCGTCGATGGCGGCGCGCATTGCGTCCGTCAAACCTTCAGCCTGAGCCTGGTTGAAGCCAGCCTCTTGCAGCTTGCGAACAAATTTGTGGGTGTCGAACGTGATTGAGGACATGGCGCTTCCCTATTGCAGGACGGGGCGAGTGTAGCAAAAACAAAACGGGCGCGGCTTGCGCCGCGCCCGTTTCAACAGACTTCAGTTCTAGCTTGGGGCCGGATTAGAAGCTGTGGCGCATTTGCACGCCCCAAGCATTCGCCGAACCAGAGGCGTTGTTCTTGGTTTTGTCGGTGGTGTAGGCAAAACCCGCGCTGGAACGCTTGGACAGCGCGTAGTCAGCACCCAGAGAGAACTTGCTCTGGTCGAGGTTGGCGGCCATCTTGTCGTTGACAATGCCGTACTGCGCCTTCAGGGTGAGGGGGCCCATGCCGTAACCAGCATTCAACATCCATGAGGTGCGATCCGTAGATTTCACGCCGCCGGTCTCGACTTCGACGTCTTCAAAGATGAAGCCAACCTTGGCATCACCAAAGCTGTAGCCAGCGCCGAGTTTCCAGGCCGGGCTCTTGGTTTCACCAGCGGCAATGGACAGGTCAGCGGCGTGCTGATAAGCGCCGGTCAGGAACAAGGGGCCATTGGCGTAGGTGCCAGACAGACTGGTGGCGTCGAAGGTCTTGTTGGCGTCGTTGTCATCCACACCAATAAGGCCAGCTCCGGTATTACGGTTGGTCATCACCACGGCGGCGGCGAAGCTGAAGCCGCCGAAGCTGGGGGAGACGTAGGCAACAGCGTTGTTGCTGCGATGGTCGTGCGCGGCCATAACCAACTGGGTGAAACCGTCCTTGCCGGTCGTCGCCAGGGCAGCGCCGTCGCCGTTGTAGTCAGCCACGGTGTCAGCGAACAAATCCAGACGGCCGGTGGACAGCTTGTAGGGGGTGTCATGACGACCGGCCAGCACGGTACCGAAGCCACCGGACAGACCAACGAAGCTGTTGCGGCCAGCCAGGGTGGCGCCGCCAACACCGTCGCTGTAGCCAGCGCTGATGGTGGATTCAATTTGCCAGATGGCCTTCAGTCCGCCGCCCAGATCCTCGGAGCCCTTGACGCCAACAAAGGACTGACGGTCGGTGACCTGCGGGGTCACGTCGGTGCCGTTGCTGTCTTCGATGGAAATGTTCATGCGGCCGTACACGTCAACATTGGAGGTGGCGGCGAAAGCGGGAGCGGCAACGAAGGTACCAGCAACAGCCAGAGCGATCAGAGACTTTTTCATGTGTAAAACTCCTATCAGGTTTGTGAAACGCTTCTGCCCTTTGCGGCGGCCTGGTTTCCCCTGCCTCCGCCCTCCTCAACCTTGAGAAGGGGGCCTTAAAAACCTCTCGCGCGAGAAGTTGGATCGCATTCTGCGCAATCCTTAATAGGTGGCGCAAATACGGCTTCACTTTTCAAGTAATTTCTCAAGAGTGTTGTGGCGGAGGTGCAACAGGATGTTGCAGGGGTTGAAAAAAGTTGCGGAAGTCTGCGTGGGCCACGCTCCCCGGATTCCGCTGGCCCCCTCGCAGGCACGGCCATGTTTTTCAGACAGGATGAACAGGATTTACAGGATGTGAGAGGCTGGATGCGGCGTTTTCATCCTGTCTATCCTGTTCATCCTGTTCATCCTGTCTCAATGTTTTTCGATAGGTTCGGGTCTTGGCCATGTTTTTCAGCCCGCGTAGGATGGGTTTCGCGTTTCGCTCAACCCATCCTACGCGGGCTTAATTGAAGTAACCGCGAGCTTGGTGCAACACGCGGACGATGCGTATGTTGGATGTTGTGGCACGATAAATGATGATGTAAGGGAACTTGTCCAGCACATATTCACGCGTGCCCCGCTTGTCTGGCCGGTGTGTGACTACGCCTTCGGCGATGTCGCGGACAGCTCCCTCTATCGCCTGTCGAGCTTTTTCGGCAACTTGCAGGCTGGCTGCTTCGGCATAGAAGCCGGTGATGCGCTTCACGTCGGCTTGTGCCATCAAGGAAATCTCAAGCCGCTTTGTCGCCATACTTTTTCTCTAGCCCCTTCATGTGTGCAGCGAGGTTCTCCAAGAAATTTTCATGGCTAACCACGCGTCCGGCTTCGATGTCTTCCAGCCCCATCCGGACTTGTTGGTCATACCAGTTTTCATAGGCTTGCTGTTCGGGTGTCAGTTTCGGGGTGCGTTTCATGGGTGGCTCCATGGCTGAGTCTGGCCGTGATGATAACGCCGACTCGTGGCCTGGAATCGGTGTGTGGGCAGTAGTCGTAGCCCGCGTAGGGCGGAAAAGCGGCGGTATGCGCCGACCAATGTATGTCGGCATTCGGCGGATAACGCCGGCCCCGCCGGCTCATCCGCCCTACGCGGGCTGGTCTGTCAGAACTGCTTCGGTAGCCCTGCCTGCTTGAGCACCGCGTTGGCAGTGTGGCGTGAGCGGATTTTTCCATCAACCACGAAGTGGACTTGAGTGATAGGGCTGTACCAGATGTCGTGATCGCCTTTGCCGTGCCGCTCGAAGTGACAACCTGCCGCTTGCAGCAGCTTCTTGAGTTGAACCTTGATTCCTCGGTTGACCGCTCGATCCCCCTCGGGAAGTCGCATGGGCACTGAGGTCTGCGCCTTCGATCACGCTCACCGTTTGGGTGAGCCCGCTTCGCACCCGATTGCGGGTCTGCCGGGCCGTCTGGCTGCGTTGCTCCTCCTTGCGGGCCCCGGCCCGCTGCGTCGTCGCGCCTTGCCAGCCGCCCCGGCAGACCCACACTCGGGCGCGATCAACCGAGGAATCAAGGTTGAATCGCAAAATCAGCCATCAGGCTTGCCGTCTACGTGTGCTTTGGAATCGCCGTGTGAGCAGTTCAAAGGGCACGTCCACGCTATCGCCCGCATACCCGTCATTTGCGTCGAGCAATTCAGGAATGAGTACTTCAAGCTTGGCAATTAGCGCTTCCACGGTTTCCGATTCGGTGGCAAGCCCGGGCACATCGTCGCTGGTGGCAACCCAGACGCTGGCTTCGTCATCCCATTCGGCATGAATAAACAGGGCTTTGTTCATGGGGTTCTCCTTTGTATTGGCTGGCTGAGAGGATACCGTCTGTTTTCGTTTCCCGGCCAGATCGTAGTCGTAGTAGTCGTCGTAGGATGGGTTGAGCGAAACACGAAACCCATCAATCCCCTCCGCTCCGTCGCATGTCGGCATTCGGCGGATAACGCCGGCCCCGCCGGCCCATCCGCCCTACGCGGGCTGATCAAAAAGACGCCGGCGAGACGCCGGCGCTACAAGTGCGCCCGGTTTCATCATCCAGTGTGGCGTCGTCGCCATGACCGTTAGCGCTTCCACACGTCGCCCTCGCCGAGATGCGGGTGATCGGCGTGATCCGCTCACAGCGGCGTAGCCGGCCTTTGATGCTAGACTGCCTACCCCTGCCACCCGAAGGAAATCCAATGGAATTAGAGATTTACGAAGCCCTGACGGCGGTCAATGTACCGAATGACAAGGCCCGCGCGGTGGCCGAGTCGATCAACAAGGAAATCGACCGGCGCTACGAGTTGCACGCACGGCAACTGGCGACACGGGGCGACATTTCCGAACTGCGACAACAGTCCGCGGAAATGGAGGCGCGCCTGCTGAAGGCGATCAACGATTCCCAGCGTTGGACGATGGGCGCGGTGTTCGCCGGCATGGCTGCCGTGGCGGCGATTGTGAAGCTGTTTTGATCGATGCGAGGCGGTAGGGCGGATGAGCCGGCGGGGCCGGCGTTATCCGCCGAATGCCGACATCCATTGGTCGGCGCATACCGCCGCTTTTCCGCCCTACGCCCGCTAACGGTCATGGCGACGACGCCACACTGAATGATGAAACCAGGCGCACTTGTAGCGCCGGCGTCTCGCCGGCGTCTTTTTGATCAGGCCCACGAAGCCGGCGAGACGCCGGCGCGATCAGCCGAGACGCGGTTGTTTCACGTTAAATCCCCCCCAGCCCCCCTTTGATAAAGGGGGGAGCCAGCGCGCCGCACGCCTGTACCGGGCTACGGTACAGTGCCATTGCCAATGCGCGGGGGATCAGGAAGTCTGAATATTGACAAACAGGGCTCGGATCCTTGGCGGTTGCTTCGGCTTCCATGCTCAAGTATTCGTCGGCGGTGTAGGACATGTACTGTTGGTGGGCAAACGCCATGCGGATCTCTGGAATGAACTACAAGTTTGTTGATTCTATCTCGCCTCATTGCGTGTTTACCTTGGTCGGCCAGATGCCACGGTAGCCCAGAAGGCTACGGCGCTTGCGGCCGCGCCATGAAATAGAATGATGCCGACCCTGTCATTGGAGATGGTTATGTCCGCCTTGTTAACCGTGCGACTTCCCGAGAACGAGAAGGCGGCAATCGAGCGCGCCGCCGCTGCGAGCGGCCGCTCTCAGTCCAGCCTTGCCTGCGCCGCGATCAGCCACTACGTGAGGGAACTGGCGTGGCTGGAGGAGAAGGTGGCCGCCGCGCGCGCCTCGCGGGATTTGAGTGATGAGGAGACGGCCGCGCGCTTCAAGAAGATGGGAGTCGACGTTGAGGCTGATCTGGACTGAGCAGGCGTTGTCCGATCTGGAAGAAATCGAGGCATTCATCGCCAATGACAACCCGCGCGCAGCTTCGCTTGTGGCGAAGCAGGTTTACCGGGAAACCTTCGTTTTGCGTCGAAATCCTTATCTCGGGAGGGTCGGGCAGATTGACGGAACACGGGAACTCGTCATCCAGCGCTACCCCTATCTGGTCCTCTACGAAGTTGTATCCGGCGGTGTTCGCGTGCTTTCCGTGTTTCATACTTCGCGCGCCTGGTGGCTGTTTCTGGGCGGTGCCGACAAAGATCACTCGTGACTATTCAATCGTAGGGCGGAAAAGCGGCTTTATCGCGCCGACCAAGGTATGTCGGCATTCGGCGGATAACGCCGGCAAAAGGCCCCCGGCTCATCCGCCCTACGCGGGCTTGCGGCGCGCTGCCCCCCCCCCTTTTGAAAAAGGAGGGCTCCCGCTTGCGGCGCGCTGACTCCCCCCTTTATCAAAGGGGGGCTGGGGGGGATTTAGCCTGCGTAGGGCGGAAAAGCGGCTTTATCGCGCCGACCAATGTATGTCGGCATTCGGCGGATAACGCCGGCAAAAGCCGCCGGCTCATCCGCCCTACGCGGGCTACCTGGAAACGCTCGTGCTTCGTGCCATTCATGTTTCCGGAAAGCACGGCCATAACCCGGCCGGGATCAGGAAGTCTGAAGTTATTTCGTATCCGTTCCGTAGCTACCGCATGCGCGATCAGCCCGAAGCCTGACACCACCTTCCCCGCTGCTACGGAACGAGGTCTTCGTAAATGTCGTCCAGGCAAAACGAAATCGGGCGGCCGGCGCAGCTGAGGTTGAGGATGTCCATTTCCCCCAGCGTGCCCTGACGCCAGGCGCCTTCCTCGCCGCGCAGGAAGTATTCGACCTGGCGGCGGTCGGATTCGACCAGAAGGTAGGCGACGAGGCTGGGCAGTTTGCGGTAGGCCAGCAGCTTTTCACGGCGGTCGATGACGGCGGTAGTGGGGGAGATGACTTCGACCACGATGCAGGGGCGGGTGACGTAGTGGGTGTGGTCGTTATCTTCGGCGCATACCAGCATGGCGTCGGGGTAGTAGAAGCTGTTTTGCGCTTCGACGTAGAGTTTGACATCGGAGGTGTAGGCTTCGCAGCCTGAGCCTTTGGCCTGGTTACGCAGGCGAAGGTAGACGCTGCCCGCGATCATGTTGTGGCGCCGACTGGCGCCGGACATGGCGTAGATCTCACCATCCACATATTCATGTTTGATTTCGCCGGTTTCTTCCAGACGAAGGTATTCCTCGGGCGGGCAAAGCGGTTTTTCGGCGGCAAGGCCCATGGTGATCTCCTGACGAATGGAATGGGGTGATTATGCCGCGCCGGCTTGATTAAAGGCTCTGTTACGGCGGGATGATGGGTTTCGCCGCCGCTCAACCCATCCTACGCGGCTGAATCGCTAAATCCGCCATCAGGCATGCCGCCGGTTCGCGGGTTGTGGTGAGGCCACGGTGGTTGGTGCGGTTCGCTACGCTCATCACACCCTACGGTGCCGCCGCGGCGGGATGAGACAATCGCCCCGCGTCGCCCATCCGGGTGCATACTGGCGCCGCCGCAACGTACTTAGTTGGCTTGTTGCACCGCCAGTCCGCGCCCCAGCCAGGGGCGACCTGGAGGATTAACACTCTGAATCCAGCGCCCTCGTTGTAGCCGCGTGCCGCCCCATCGGGTACGCACACCGACCCGACCCACCCACTTCTGGAGCACCACATGAATCGAATCGCCCCCCTCTTTGCCGCGTTCGCCACCGCTGGTCTCATCTCCTCCGGCCTCACCCATGCCGCCGACGCTCCCGCCAGCGCCGCTTCGCCCGCCACCCCGCAGGCCATGGCCGAGAAAATGCTGGACCCCACCCGGAACACCGCCGCCTTCAAGGATCCCGCCGCCTTCCAGCAGTGGAGCAACGCCATGATGAACCCGGCCACCTCGATGGCCCTGATGCAACAAGGCATGGACCCCAACACCAGCATGCGCATGCTCTCGGGCATGATGAATCCGGCCACCATGCAGAACTACATGCAGTTCAGCGACCCCAGCGTCGCCATGAAATGGCTGGCCGCCGGCATCGACCCCCGCTTCGCCAGCGCCCTGCTCGCCCAGGGCATCAACCCGAGCACCTATCTAAATATGATGCAGGCTCCGGTCAGCCCGCAGATGCAGGCCATGGGCGCGCAAATGCTCAACCCCGCCATGTACGGTAACTGGATGGCCGCGCCGATGAACCCCGCCACAATGAACACCATGATGGCGCCGATGAATCCCGGTATGTACGGCAACTGGATGGGCGCCGGCATGAACCCCAACACCTACGGCCCCTGGGGCCAGATGATGCCCACCGCTCCGGCGGCGGCCATGCCCATGATTGACCCCGCCCTGTTGATGAAACTCCTCCAGATGCTGCCGGCGGCCCCGACCAAGTAAGCTTTACCCACGCCCCCGACACCCGGCACCCGCAAGGGGCCGGGTGTTTTTCTGGTCACGAACAGGGCGAAGTAATCGGCTCTCCGCCGCAACTTCAGACTTCCTGATCCCCCGCGCATTGGCAATGGCACTGTACCGTAGCCCGGTACAGGCGTGCGGCGCGCTGACTCCCCCCTTTGGAAAAGGGGGGCTGGGGGGGATTTAGCGGGCGTTCAGTGGCGGCTCGACC
>JAURYL010000121.1 GCA_030653935.1 Pseudomonadota bacterium | reverse complement strand
CGCCCCACGCCTGTGCCGGGCTACGGTACTAAATCCCCCCCAGCCCCCCTTTGATAAAGGGGGGAGTCAGCGCGCCGCACGCATGTACCGGGCTACGGTACAGTGCCAATGCCAATGAGCAAGGGATCAGGAAGTCTGAACCTATAGAGGAGCAAACCATGCACGGCATGACTTTAGAGCAACTACGCGCCACGGCCAGCGCTGGCGGCATTGTTGGCGTCACCTTGAAAGGGCAGGGCAGTGGGTTCTTCATGGAGATTGCCACCCGCAGTGGGCAAGACGCTTTTTTGGTGAAGGCCCGCAGCACCGAGCCGCGCCGTTTCGGTAGTCCGAATTCCGCGCTGATCGTGTTGCGCGATCTTGGCATTGCCGTTGCGCAGCTCGATGCCACCAACTGGAACCCCGACCAAAAAGAAGTCACGCAAAACCGGGATAGCCGCGCCCAAGCGATGCGCCTAGCGCACGAAGCCGCCGCCTATAACCAGTGGTTGGCCGGCGAGATTCAGGCCTCCATTGACGACCCACGGCCGAGCATTCCGCACGATGAAGTCATGGCCGAGATGGACGCCGATATTGCCGCCTTGCCCAAGAAAAAACGCGCATGACGGCCAAGTCCTACCGCATTGAATGGCGCACGATGGCACGCGAGGACTTGCGCGCCATCGTGCGCTACATCGGAAAGGACAACCCGACGCGGGCCAAGAGCTTCGGCCAGGAGCTGCGCGACAAGACCAAGACGCTTGCACAGCATCCAGAGCTGGGCCACCAAGGGCGGCCGGGTTTGCCCGACTGGCTGCGCGAACTGGTCGTGCGGCCGAACTACATCGTTTTTTATCGTGTGCTGGCCGAGGCCCGCACCGTCGAGATTTTGAGAGTGAAGCACGTGGCGCAAAAAACGCCGTAATTACCAACCCTGCATGGCGATGGTTACAAAGTCGCCTTGCCTCACTCTGTCCGGCCGTCCACGTTCGTCAAGGCTGCATCCATGAAGCGCTCTATCTCCGTGTCGGTCCTATCCGACTCGGCGGCAAGCCGGGACTGACGCTGGCATTCCTCCGCGAAGTCTGGCCCGCGGGTATCCGGTACCCAGCCTGCGTAGGATGTGGTGAGCGCAGCGAACCACATCCTACGACCTGCCCTTGTTTATCCAACTGAGGTTTCCAGGATGAATCTTCCCCTGCTCAATCCTTTACAAGAAACCTGGGCCAATCTCGCCCCACGCGAGCGCAACCTGATCCTGACCGGCCTGCTGATTCTGATTCGCGCTGAAGCGGGCTGGGCCTATTTACTCAATCGCGACCGTTGAGTGCCTTGTCGAGACAGCGTTCCACCAGCGCATCCAGTACCGTAGTACCGTAGCCCGGATGCAGCCCGCGCGATGCCGATGGCAATGCCTGCGACGGTTCCGGGCGGAATCCGGGGCGCGTGGCACGGTACTCGCGCGCGGCGTCGCCATCCCGGATTCCGCCCGGCCACGTCCGTGCCAGTGCAGCCGTCGGTGGCCGGGCTGCATCCGGGCTACCCTGGCTCTCTCGCTGCAATATCACTGACAACGAAAATAGCCCGCGTAGCTGTTTGGAGGTTTGATCGCCGCGTTTGTCTTGGTGTTTCTCAAACGCAAAATGAAACGCCCCCTCGCGGGGGCGTTTATTGCACAAGGTACTTGTCGTGTTGGTTTATACCAGCGTGCTCCGGCGACGCACCAGGAACATTCCCGCGATACCCGCCAGGAACACGATGCCCAGCGAAGCCCACGGATACTTGACCGTGAACACGATCGGCGCCAGCACCGCGCGAGTGGCGGTGCGCAGCGTGTCATGCTGGGCGATGAAGTGGGCGATGGGCGGCGAGACGGCGTAGTAGGTGTTCACCAGCATCCTGCCGAAGCCGTTGGTCAGCAGGTAACGATCACGGAAGTTGCGCAGAACCAACACATCACCCGCCATCGAACTGCCGTAGGCTGCGGTGGCGATGAAGCAGCCACCACCACTACCACCACCACCGCTGTCGGCGGTGGCCACAAAGCCCACGCCAGGCGCGCCGGGGTCAGTGATTACGCCAACAGCCGGGTTGGTATCTTCCGGGCCATTGTCGGTCAGCGTCACTTCCATGTAGGTGTAAGGACCACCCACCGGGCCGAGCGAAATCGGCACACCAGGCAAACCTTTCCAGGCGCCACCGACCAGTTTGAACCAGGTCAGGCCGGCCTTGATGTTGCCGTTGGCGTCGAGGAAGCCAAGCGGGTTGTTCTTGTCGAGCGAACCCGCAGGCGGCGTGAGTTTAAGTACAGTGGTTGCGGTGGTCAGGCCACTAAGGGTGAACTCGAATGAACCGATTGGCAGTTCCACTCCGCTGGTCACTTGGTCGGTAGGCGCGATATCCGCACGCACCGGGGCAGTGATGGTTACGCCACCCGTCGACTCAAGCCAGACGGTTCCCTGGTTGGCGGGAGCAACCGTGGTTCCGGGAACATCCGCCAAAGGTTTGGTGGCGCTTGGGGTGTTCACATCTGACAGGGCCATGGACATCAGCGCCCAGCCAGTTGTTCCCACCGCGCCAGGGTCGAGCCAGGCGGTCGCGTTCCAGTAGTTGCTCGCGGGGGTGGTGCCGCTGGCGGCCACCAAGGTTTTGTTGGCATTCAGGTAGGCACGCAGATCGTCCGTCCAGATATTTGTTCCGGATAGCGCCAAGTTGCCCACGGTAGCGGTCAATCCCTTGGCCATGGCGTAGATGTAGTAATACTGGGAGTCACCATAGAGCCATGTGTAATTACGCTTGTACCAATTTACCGCGCGCTGAACCATGGTTCCTGTATCCGCCGCATCCTGCTTGGCACTGACTGCGTCGATCATTGATAGTATCCAGAGTCCACCTCCCGTGCCGGTCAGGAATCTACCCGCTTCGTTCCGGTTGTATACCCCAAATGCGCCGCCATTCGGATTCGCATCCGTGTTTTCACCAGTCATCTGACGCAATCGGAGGAATTCCAGGAGCCCATTCGCCCATGCCGAACCTTTAATGGTGTCGCCAAGGAACTTTGATCCGTAGTAAATGCCGATTGCCGCGAACTGGGTATTCGACATGTCGGCGCTGTCACACTGTCCGCCATAACCCCAGCCACCATAGTGGGCGGTGTTGCTGGGACAACCGGCAGGGTTCGTCGTTGTCCCGGAGCCATCCACATTCATATCCGCGCCATTGACCGAGCCAGCGATATTCTGATAGCTCTTCTGGCAATTGATGGCGTTGCGAATAACGGTTTGAAATGGTCCAAGATCGCCCGGAGTCATCGCCACATTGCTGCCATACAAAGCCAGTGCAACGACCGCAAGACCGGTCTCGTAGGTTTGAGTGCCAATACACCCGCTCGTGCCGTTTTGCTGAGACTTGATGTAGTTGATGGCCTTGTCGATGATGGCCCGATAAGCGGGATCGCCGATCTTGCCGGTCTCAATCAAGGCTGAAGCTGCAATGGCGGTTTCGCCGACTCGTGAACTGTGGTTGCCGGGGTTCCAGTTTCCGGTTGTGCTGTCCACGGAGTTGAAGTTATTGAACAGGTACTGTTGGCCCTTCGCCAATGCATCCGCCCAATCCGAAGCGGCATCCGCGCGAACGAGCGGCGCCGTTCCAAGTAGCGTCAAAAAAACTGCGGCGACGCTTAATAGCCGTAACCAATAACGCGATTTCATGACTTTCTCCTTTGTCCTTGATGCGTAGGCCGATGAAGCAGACCGAGAAACCATCAGTAGCTAAAGAATGAGTGAACAATTCATGGGCAAGCTCCAGGTATGTTTGCTGAACGAATAGAACGGAACCCGAAATAGGTGGCGATATAGGTGGGCACTCTTCCCATGCGCTCCGCATTACGCAGGTATCTCACACCGTAGGCGTAACCACCACCGCGACGGACGCGAAAATCCTTGTCGACGGCGATTGGTGCATCAGGGCCAAGCGGATCACTCGCAACCACGCTCGCATGGTTGTAGTCGTCCACCCACCAGTTCCACACCCATTCCCAAACATTGCCAGCCATGTCGTACAGACCGTAACCGTTAGGAGAATAAATACCCACACTCGTGGCCCTACCTTCGTTGTAGTTTGCGATGTTCGGATCAACAAGACCGAGGCTGGCGGGGTCGTTGCCCCAGGACCAGCGGTTGGCGGCGAGTCCGCCACGGGCGGCTTTTTCCCATTCAGCTTCGGTGGGGAGCCGGTAGCCGTTGCCCGTCCAGTTCACCATGGCATTGGTCAGATTCACCCTGCCTGTGCGGTATACCGTGGATTGCGCCAAATCCGTGTAATAGGCGGGAGTCAACCCTCCCATTTCAGATATGGCATTAAGCCACTTCACCGTGTCATACCAACTTATGGTCGTAACAGGCATGTCCGTGCCCAAACCATCCGCGCCAAGCTTGCCGGTATTGTCGAAAACGTAGCCGTTGGCGATGGCCCAGTCGTGGACGGTCTTCCACAGGTCATAGGTGGTTTCATAGCGATCCATGCAGAAACCACTGATGGCGAGGTTTTTTACCGGCAAGGCATAAGCGAGGCCGTCACTGCTGTCCCCAAACAGGAAATTACCCGCAGGAATGCTCACCATACGGGCGTTAGCGGCAATAACCGCAGCCGCCCTCGGTGTCGCGGCGGCCTGATGGGAAGTGCTGCTTTCTCCCGTTGCGTTGGCGGCGGAGACCACGAAGAAAGCCGCCTTGTTCAAAGGAAATCCGTTTGCCGAATAAGGGCTGCTGACATTGTTTATCGCCGTGCCGCTCGCTTGGGTTACCCCCCAAGCGTTGCCGTAATACAGGTTGTAGCGCGTCGCACCTGCGGAAGCGGTCCAGGTGAGCACGACCTTGGTCGGGTCGAGTGGGTCGAGCGCGGCTTGCAGATTGGTCGGCGCGATGGGCGGCGGTGAAGCGGAGGGGGTGGTCATGGCATAGAAGGAGTCCGCGCTTTCTCCGGCCGCGCTGACTGCCGTGACAATCACGTAGTAAGTCGTGCCGCTGCTGAGTCCCTGAGTGCGGGGGCTGGTCACACCTGTTATCTTGGTGCCGGTAGCCTTGCTGACTGTGGCGCTGGTGCCGTAATAGAGGTTGTAGGAAGTCGCGCCATCGGAGGTGTCCCAACTCACCGTGGCCTGGCCGATGCCCGCGTCGGCGTGAATGTTGATCGGTGCCAGTGGCGGCGCGGTGGCGGAGTTGGCAACGGTTAGCGCGGTCTTTTCCTTGGATACCACGCTTTCGCCGCTGGGGCCGACTGCGGTTACGACCGTGTAGTAGCGTGTGTCTGCGAGCAGGCCGCGGATGGTTTGCGGACTTCCCACGCCCGCAACCTTGGCGGCGGTTGCCGGGTTCACCGGTGTCGTGGTGGCGTAGTAGATGTTGTAGCTGCTGGCGCCGTTGACACCGGACCAGGTAACCGTGATGCGGGTGCGTCCACCGTCCACCGTGACTTGCTCCGGGGCGCTGACTGCGACAGCCGGTGCGCCCCCGCCGCCCCCGCCGCCACATCCACCCAGACCGGCGGCCAGGAGGAGGACCGCCAAGTTCATGACCAGCACCATCCAACGTGAGGTGTTCATTTTGTTATTCCTTCGTCATTCACGGGAGGGACCGCGGGAGCGTCGCGCGACGCGATGAGCCAGTCGGATACGTGCCTGCTGGAACATTGGTATGACCATTCTCGAGTCCTATGCGTTATGGATAGCACATCCGTTCCATAGGTCTATCGTGTGTTTTTCCGGGAAGAAGGCTCGATAGTGGCGGGCGACCACGGGTTTCGGTGGCGAGGTTCTTGGGTTAACCTGCCGGGCGGTTTCAATGTCGTTCATGACTTCGGGGGTGTTGCCTGTTGCCATGGGCGATTTCCTGGAAGTACCCGCATCGCAGTTTCCAACTGGTACCGACTTCGTTGATCGCTCGCTCCGCCGTATTGACCCGTTTGCCCTCTGTCGCGCTGTTCGCCGCCTTGCTGGTGTTGACGTGGACGTTGGCGGCGTGGACTTGGGCGTTTTTGACGCCGCGCCAGTCGCAAGGCGGCCTGGCGCCGTCGGCGCCGGTTTTGAGCAAGCTGCTGGCGGAGAAGGCGGTGACGTTTCGTTTGTTCGGCGGCATGGCAGGGCAGGTGCCGGGGCTGGGGCTGGGGTCGGTGGCCGTTGCTTCGAATATCGGGGTGCAGGGCGTTTATTCCGCGCGCGGCGGTCGTTCCGGGTTTGCCGTGTTGGTGGTTGACGGGCGGACCTTGTCCGCGCTGGTTGGCGATGAGTTCATGCCCGGCGTCGTGTTGCATCAGGTGCTCGCGGATCGGGTGGAGGTCATGCGCGGTGGCCAGATCGAGGTCGCGCGCATGGCGGCGGTTTCCATGCCGGAGGCGGCCAATTCGGCGCCTGGCATGGGGGGGGCTCCCAGCCTGGGGATGACGGTGCGGAAACTGGGGCCCAGGCTGTACGGTTTCTCCCGCGCGGAATTGTTGAAGACCTTGAAGCGTGGCGATCAATTGGCTTTGCTCGGGCGTTTCGGCCGGCATCCGCGTGGTGGCGCGGTGCTGGAGCAGAGCCCGGGCGGAGGACTTCCCGATCAACTTGGTTTGCGGGTCGGCGATGTGGTGAGCGCGATCAACGGAAAGTCGTTGGCGGGGCCGGGTGACGTGATGCGTCTCTATGAACAGTTGATACAGAGTGAGCGGGTGAATGTGGATGTTTTGCGGGCGGGTGGAAGGATGAATCTCAGCATACGGGTGACACCATGAACGGGCGGATGGTCGCGCTTCGGGGTGCGCTTCGGGGTGCGCTTCGGGGTGTATTGGCGGCCGGCCTGGCGCTGTGTTGCCTGTCGGTTCCGGCGTGGGCCGCGACGGGGCCGGTGATGCTCAATTTCGTCAACGCGGAGATCGAATCCGTGGTGAGGGCGATGGGCCTGATCACCGGCAAGAACTTTCTGCTCGACCCGCGGGTGAAGGGGACGATCAATATCTCCTCGGTGAAGCCGGTGAGCGCCGATTTGGCTTACCAGATTCTGATTTCCTCGCTGCGGATGCAGGGCTTCACGGCGGTGGAGGGCAAGGGCGTGGTGAAGATTTTGCCGGAGGCGGATGCCAAGCAGCATTTCAGCCAGACTTACGTCAAGACGGTGAAAAGCAGCGGCGATCAGGTGGTGACCCAGGTCTATCCGCTGCAGCACGCCACGGCGGCGCAACTGGTGAGCATCCTGCGGCCGTTGGTGGCGCCGAACAACGCGGTGTCGGCTTATCCCGGCTCGAACACGCTGGTGATTACCGATTACGCGGATAACCTCAAGCGCATCAGCGAAATCATCGAGGCCATCGACCGCCCGAACGAGGCCGAATTCAACATCATCAAGGTGAAGCACCTCTCCGCGATCGAGTTGTCGCAGCAGTTGTCCCGCCTGTTCGCGGAGCCCACCGGCGCACCCGCGCAGGCCGGCGGCACTTCGCTGCTGATCGCCGCCGATGCGCGCAGCAACAGCCTGCTGGTGCGCACCGACAACCAGGGCAAGTTGGAGACCCTGCGCGCGATGGTGGCGCAACTGGATACGCCCTCCGCCGGGATGAGCAATTTGCAGGTGGTGCACCTGCGTAATGCTGATGCCACCAAGTTGGCGGAGACATTGCGCGCGATGGCGGCCGGCGAGGCGCGTGCCGCCACCGGTTCCGTTCCCGGCGCCGCGCCCGCCGCCGCGAGCGGGACGGGCAGCAGCGGCGTGACCATCCTCGCCGATGCCGCGACCAATTCGCTGGTGATCAATGCGCCGGACCATCTCTACAACAGCCTGCGCGCGGTGATCGACAAGCTGGATGCGCAGCGCGCGCAGGTGTTCGTCGAGGCGTTGATCGTGGAAGTAACCAGCCAGAAGGCGGCGGAACTCGGCATCCAGTGGCAAGGCCCGCTGATCCAGCGTCAAGGTGAATATGCACTGGTCGGCGGCACCAATTTTTCCACCGGTGGTAATAACCTGCTCGCGCTTTCGGCCGCTGCGGCCAGCGGCACGGCGCTACTGCCCGGCGCGGGTTTGAATCTGGCGCTGGGCCAGGTGCTCAAGATCAACGGCAAGGAAGTCACCAGCCTGACCGCCTTGGCGCGGCTGCTGGAATCGGACAGTGACGCCAACATTCTTTCCACGCCCAATCTGCTGATGCTCGACAACGAGGAGGCCAAGATTGTCATCGGCCAGAACGTGCCCTTTCTTACTGGAAGTTATGCGCAGTCGGGCACCGGCGGCACCACGGGGGCGACGGTGAACCCGTTCCAGACCATCGAGCGCAAGGATGTGGGCCTGACGCTGAAGGTGAAGCCGCAGGTGTCAGAGGGCGGCAACATCAAGTTGCAGATCGTGCAGGAGGTCTCCAACGTCAGCGATGCGACCAACCAGGCCGGCATCATCACCAATAAACGGGCCATCGAAACCACCGTGCTGGTGGGTGACGGTGAGTCCGTCGTGCTCGGTGGCCTGATTCAGGATGATGTCAGCAACGGCGTCGACAAGGTGCCGGGCCTGGGTGGCATCCCCCTCATCGGCAGCCTGTTTCGCAGCGAAAGCCGCAAACGCACCAAGACCAACCTGATGGTGTTCCTGCGGCCGGTCGTGGTGCGCACGCGGGAGACCATGTCCGGCCTGACGGATTCGCGTTACGACTACATCCGCAATATCTACGGCGCCTACCCGGCGCCCAAGCGTTGGCTGATGCCGGATATTTCGCCGGAGAAGTTGCCTGATCTGAAACTGGACACGGTGCTCGCCGCGCAGCCGAAGGCCGGGCGGAAGCCGGAAGCGCCCAAGCCCGCTCCCGCGCCGGCATTCTCGTTCTGGCCTGAATAAACCGCCGATGTCGCAGATCGACCCCGCCGTCGTCCGGCGCACTTATCCACGGCTGCGCGAGTGTGGCGTTGCGGGTGGCATCATTGAATTATTGTTTATACAATAAATGCCGTGAACTACGAATTCGACGCAGCAAAAGACGAGCGCAACCTCGTCAAGCATGGTTTGTCGCTGGCTGATTCTGAAGATTTTGAATGGGAAACAGCCGTGGTTCGTGAGGACACGCGCAAGCAGTACGCCGAGCAACGGTTGGAAGCAACCGGCCTGATTGGTGAGCGGCTGCATGTGATGATCTACTGCCTGCGCAGTGATGTCGTTCGCGTCATCAGCCTTCGCAAGGCCAACCCAAGAGAGGTGAGACGCTATGTCGCTGAAAACTAAATCGGGTCGCATCGTTCAGGTGCCCACAGCAGAAGAAGATGCGGCCATTAACGCTGGCATTGCCGCTGATCCGGATGCCCGCGAATTGGGTGATGAATGGTTTGCTCAGGCAAAACCAGCCAGCGAGTTTTACCCAGCAGAGACTTATGCCGCGCTGGTCGCCATGAAACGCCCACCTGGTCGCCCAAAAGCGGACGAAACGAAAATCTTTACGGCAATCCGTCTGGATGCAGATTTGCTGGCCGCGTTCAAGTCCACTGGCAAGGGTTGGCAAACGCGGGTGAATGCCGCGCTACGCCAGTACATCGCCGAACACCCGATAACCCGATAACTCGCCGATACGACGCCCAATCATGGCTGACAGCCTGCCCATCGACCCCGCCATTGTCCGGCGTATTCCCTATCACGCCGCGCGCGGTCAGGGGGTCGTCGCCGCGCGCCAGGTGGGGGACGCCATCGAAGTCTGGGTGCGCCAAGGCGCCGGCGCGGCGGCGCTGGCGGAGGCGCGGCGGGTGTTGGCGGCGCCGCTGTTGCCGGTCCTGCTGGCGGCGGATGAGTTCGATGCCCGCCTGGCGCAGGCCTACGCGCGCGAGGAAACCCATGCGTCGCAGATCATGGACGACTTGGAACAGGAGATCGACCTGCTCGCCCTGGCCCAGGAAATCCCGACGGTCGGCGATCTGCTCGAATCCGAGGATGACGCGCCGATCATCCGCCTGATCAACGCGCTGCTCGCCCAGGCGCTGCGCGAGGGCGCTTCCGATATCCATCTGGAGGCCTATGAAAACCGCTCGGTGTTGCGCTATCGCGTCGACGGCATCCTGCGCGATGTGATGGCGCCACCGCGCGCGCTGCACGCGGCGCTGGTTTCCCGGATCAAGGTCATGGCCAGCCTCGACATCGCGGAAAAACGCCTGCCGCAGGATGGCCGCATCTCCCTGCGGGTGGCCGGTCGGCCGGTCGATGTGCGGGTATCGACCTTGCCCACCGGCCACGGCGAGCGCGTGGTGTTGCGCCTGCTCGACAAGCAGCACGGCCGTCTCGAACTGGAAGCGCTGGGCATGAATCCCACGACCCTGAGCGCGCTGGATAGCCTGATTCGGGCGCCGCACGGCATCATCCTGGTCACCGGCCCCACCGGCTCCGGCAAGACCACGACGCTCTACGCGGCACTGTCGCGGCTCGACGCGTCCAGGCTCAACATCATGACGGTGGAGGACCCGATCGAGTACGACCTCGACCAGATCAGCCAGACCCACGTCAATCCGCGCATCGACCTCACCTTCGCCCGCGCCCTGCGCGCGATCCTGAGGCAGGACCCGGACGTGGTGATGATCGGCGAGATCCGCGACCTGGAAACCGCGCAGATCGCGGTCCAGGCCTCGCTCACCGGCCACCTGGTGCTGGCCACGCTGCACACCAACGATGCCCTCGGCGCGGTCACCCGCCTGGCGGACATGGGGGTGGAGCCCTACCTGCTCGCGACCAGCCTGATTGGTGTGCTCGGCCAGCGCCTGGTGCGCCGCCTCTGCCCCGCCTGCAAGCGCGGCGAGCCGCCGGACGCGGCGGAACAAGCCGCGCTCGCGGAGTTTGCAGTGGCGCAGGTGATGCACGCGGTGGGCTGCCCGGAATGCAACCAGACCGGCTATCGCGGCCGCACCGGCGTCTACGAGCTCTTCAGCCTCACCGACGCCGCCCGTCGCCTCATCCATGACGGCGCCAGCGAGGCGGTCTTGCGCGAGATCGCCGCCGGTAGCGGTTGGATCAGCCTTTATGACGACGGCCTGCGCTGGGTGGCGGCGGGGGAAACCACGCTGGAGGAAGTGATGCGGGTGGCAAGGGCATGAGGGCCTGTAGCGCCGGCGTCTCGCCGGCGTCTTTTAAAGACGTCGGCGAGACGCCGGCGCTACAGGAGATGTGTGTTTTTTTGCCCCGATTTTCGGCCTCTGGCCGATCACTTTGCTGACGATCACGATCATGGCCGGATTCCGTTTCGAAGCCGTAGACGCCACGGGACGCCGCGAAAGCGGGGTGCTCGAAGCCGACACGCCGCGCCAGGCGCGCGCCAAGCTGCGCGAACGTGGCCTGATTCCGACCCAGGTCGAAGTATTGCTGGAGGCCGTGGAGAAAAAGCGCAAACGCGTTTTTCGTGAACGAGGCCTGTCCACCGCCGATCTCGCCCTTGCCACACGGCAGTTGGCGACCCTGCTGGCCGCCGGCCTGACCATGGAGGAGTCGCTCTCGGCCTGCATCGAACAGTCGGAATCCGTCACCACTCAGCGTGTGCTCGCCGGGGTGCGCGGCGAGGTCCTGGCGGGCACCTCCCTGTCCCGGGCGATGGCGCGTTATCCCGCCGTGTTCTCCGAGCTGTATCGCACCATCGTCGCGTCCGGCGAGGACTCGGGCAAACTCGGCGCCGTGCTGGAGCGGCTCGCGGACTACATCGAGGCGCGCAATGCCCTGCATCGCCGGGTCAGCCTGGCCTTCATCTATCCCGCCCTGGTCACCAGCGTGTCCGTCCTGGTGGTGGCTGGACTGCTGACCTACGTGGTGCCGCAAGTGGTGGCGGTGTTCGAGAACTCGCATCAGACCCTGCCGTTGTTGACCCGCTTGCTGATCGGCCTCTCGGATTTGTTGCGCGGTTATGGCCTTTATCTGCTAGCCGCGCTGGCCGGCGCCGCGTTTCTGTTTACCCAGGCACTGCAAGGCGAAGGTTTTCGCCGGCGCTGGCATCTCACCCTGCTGCGTTTGCCGTTGCTCGGTCGACTCACCCGCACCGTCAATACCGCGCGCCTGACCAGCACCCTGGCCATCCTCTCCGGTAGCGGCGTACCGCTGCTCTCGGCATTGCAGGCCGCCGGCGGCGTGGTCGGCAATCTGCCGATGCGCGCCGCCGTGGACGAGATTTACAAACGGGTGCGCGAGGGCGGCAGCATGAGCCGCGCCATCGCCGCCACCGGCATGTTTCCGCCGGTGATGACGCATCTGGTCGCCAGCGGCGAGAAGAGCGGCCGCCTGCCGGAAATGCTGGAACGCATCGCCAGCCAGCAGACCCAGGAACTCGACACCCGCGTGCTCTCCCTCACCGCCTTGCTGGAACCCCTGCTGATCCTGGTCATGGGCGGCGTCGTCCTGCTCATCGTGCTGGCGATTCTGATGCCGATTTTCGAGATGAATCAAATGGTTCGTTGAAGCCGTATTGGCTTCGGGAAATAGGGGAGGGCGCCGGCCGCCGCCGCAATCTATACCACCACGGCTTCGTTCCACTGCTATACCAACACTATCAAGAGTGTGGTTGACGGGGTTACCCGCAGGAGGAAGTGATGAAGCGAAAAATCAAACGCAAGCTGTTGTTGATGGGCGTGGCGATGGTGGCTGGCGCCTATGCCCCGGCGCACGCCAAGGGCAACGGCAAGTCCGGGCACGCTGATCATGACTATTCCGCTACTTGGTCGGTGCAGCAGTATTCGACCCTCCCGTTCAGCCAGACCCGCTATATCGGCGCGCTTCCCGGTGGTTTGCTGAACAAATTCAGAGCCGCGCTCGACGGTCTGGATCTCTCCGTGGAGGGTGGCGCGGGCACCGCGCGGCGCCAGGGGATGCGGCTACAGTTGTTCCAGTCCGACGCAGGAATCAGCGTCTCCGAGGATCCCCGGTTGTCCGGCAAGCATGTGGGTTTGGCGCTGCGCGTGGCTTTCTGAAAGACGGTGAATAATTGCCGGCACCCACCGCTACCGTCATTCCCGCGCAGGCGGGAATCCAGTTCGTGGGGCTGGCTGCCTTGAGAATCAACCAGATGTCCAACCTGGGTTCCCGCCTGCGCGGGAATGGCGGTGGGCTTTCCGCCAGATTCTATTAATTCACAACCTCTGAGCCGTCGCCGGGCACCGGAGGTTTGGCTTCGGTCGAGGCGCCCCGAACCTGGGGCGTTTTCCATGTCGGCGGCGGCCCAATCGTGCTGGCCTTTGCGCGCGGAGGGCTTTGCGGTAGCCTCGGCGCCTGGTGCCTAATCCTGGGGAGGGTGAATGGCGCCAGGTTTCCCTCCTTACCGTTATCCCCATGGCCTCGATTTTTCTCTACGACACCACCCTGCGTGACGGCGCACAGCGCGAAGACATCTCCCTTTCCGTTGAAGACAAGCTGACCATCGCGCATCGTCTGGCCGCATTCGGCATGCATTACATCGAATGCGGCTGGCCAGGCTCCAACCCCAAAGATGCGGATTTCTTCGCGCGCGCCTTGCGCATGAACCTGCCGGCGCGGCTGGCCGCCTTCGGCCGGACCCGGCACGCTAACAGCCGTTGCGAGGACGACGCCAACCTGCGCGCGCTACTCGATTCCGGCACCCCGGCGGTGACCCTGGTCGGCAAGTCCTGGGACTACCACGCCAGCCATGTGCTGATGACAACGCTGGACGAGAACCTGGCGATGATCCGCGACAGCGTCGCCTGGATGAAAGGGCAGGGCAGGGAGGTGGTATTCGATGCCGAGCATTTCTACGATGGTTTTCTCGCCAACCCGGATTACGCCCTGGCAACCCTGAGCGCGGCGGCGGAGGCGGGGGCCGACTGGTTGGTGCTGTGCGAGACCAACGGCGGCAAGCTGCCCTGGGAGATGGAAGCGATCACCCGCGCGGTGGCAGCGCGCTTTCCCGATGCGAAGCTGGGCGCGCATTGCCATAACGACAGCGGCTGCGCGGTAGCCAACTCGCTGGCGGCGGTGCGTTCCGGCGCGACCATGGTGCAGGGCACCATCAACGGCTACGGCGAGCGGGTCGGTAATGCCGATCTGGTGACCCTCCTGCCCAATCTGCAATTCAAGATGGGACATGCCGTCCTGCCGGAGGAACGCCTGCGCGAGTTGACCAGCCTGTCACGTTTCGTCGCCGAAGTGGTCAACCTGAAACACGACGACCACCAGCCCTACACCGGCCATTCCGCCTTTGCTCACAAGGGCGGCATCCACGTCGCGGCGATCCTGAAATCGCCCGACACCTACCAGCACATTGACCCGGAACAGGTCGGCAACGAGATGCGCTCGGTGACTTCCGAACTGTCCGGACGCGGCAATGTCCAGTTGCAGGCGCGGCGCATGGGCCTGGACCTCGACAATGAAGCGGCGCAGCACGTCCTCGGGCAGATCAAGCACCTGGAACACGAAGGCTTCACCTTCGAGGCCGCCGAGGCCAGCGTCGAACTGATGTTCCACCGCCTCAATGCGGATTACGTCCGCCCCTTCGAGTTGCTCGATTACTTCGTCATCACCGAACGCCGTCATGGTCGCGGCCTGCTCGCCGAGGCGACGGTTAAGGTCAAGGTCGGCGAGGAAGTGAAATTCACCGCCGCCGAAGGCAACGGCCCGGTCAACGCCCTGGCCACCGCGTTGCAGGATGCGCTGGTGGATGCCTACCCGGTGCTGCGCACGGTGCACCTGACCGATTACAAGGTCCGCATCCTCGCCGGCAGCGCCGGCACCGCCGCCAACACCCGCGTGCTGATCGATTTCCAGAGCGGCGAAGAAACCTGGACCACGGTCGGCGCCAACGCCAACATCATCGACGCCAGTTGGCGCGCGCTCTCCGACAGCATGGAATACGCCCTGGTGCGGCTGGGCATATAGGTTGTTCGCGCCGCAAGCGGACGCTCCTACGAAGGAGCTGGTTTGAACGTGGTAGGAGCGTCCGCTTGCGGCGCGAACAACCACGAAGAGTTGGGTTTGTACGTGGTAGGAGCGTCCGCTTGCGGCGCGAACAACACCATTCGGCCCGCAAGCGGAGCCTCCTGCGGCACAATCGTTCGCATGGCGCATCAATCCAGATTGCGGCTGGGCCGGGTTTCATTACCTGATCAGCCGTACCACATCATTACCGCGACCCATGAACGACGGCGGCTGTTCGCCGATCCGGCCGCCGCCCGCGTGGTGATCCTGGCGATGCGCCGTATGCATGACGCGGGTTGGTTGCATTCCCACGCCTGGGTATTGATGCCGGACCATTTACACTGGCTGTTTACCCTGGGCGAACGCGCCAACTTGTCCGTCACGCTCAATCGATTCAAGTCCGGCAGTGCCCATGCCGTGCGGGGGCTCCGGCCCGAAATCGCCCACGTTTGGCAGACCGGGTTTTTCGATCACGGGGTGCGATCGGATGAGGATTTGCGCGGCATCGCCCGTTATATCGTTGCCAACCCGTTGCGTGCCGGCTTGTGCGGGAACGTGGGCGACTATCCGTGGTGGGACGCGGAATGGTTGTAGCCAGGTAGGAGCGTCCGCTTGCGGCGCGAAAATCCACGCACGCCGGGTTCGCGCCGCAAGCGGACGCTCCTACAGCGGGTTCTGCCTGCGGGCGGATGCGATTTCGCGCCGCAAGCGGATGCTCCTACGGGGTGGACATGACTGGTTTTCACCGCAAGCGGGCGCCTCCTACCGTCCAACCCCCTCGCCGTGAAATAATCCGCCTCTTTCTTCAGCAGCCCACACCATGACCGCCCCGCGCACCCTCTACGACAAACTTTGGGACGCCCACGTCGTCCACCAGGAAGCCAACGGCACCGCGTTGCTCTACATCGACCGCCATCTGGTGCATGAAGTGACCAGCCCGCAGGCGTTCGAGGGCTTGAAGCTGTCCGGCCGCAAGCTGTGGCAGGCGAAGACGATCCTGGCCACGCCCGACCATAACGTGCCGACCACCGCCCGCGCCGCCGGCATCGTCGACCCGGTCTCGCGCACCCAGGTGGAGACCCTGGACGCCAATTGCGCCGAACTCGGCCTCAACGAATTCCGCATGGATGACAGCCGCCAGGGCATCGTTCACGTCATCGGCCCGGAACAGGGTTTCACGCTGCCGGGTACCACCCTGGTGTGCGGCGATTCGCATACCAGCACCCACGGCGCTTTCGGCGCGCTGGCTTTCGGCATCGGTACTTCCGAAGTCGAGCATGTGCTGGCGACGCAATGCCTGTGGCAGACCAAGTCCAAGGCCATGCTGGTGAAAGTGGACGGCGACCTGCCGGCGGGTGTCACCGCCAAGGACATCGCGCTCGCCATCATCGGCAAGATCGGCACGGCGGGCGGCACCGGCTACGCGCTGGAATTCGGCGGCGAGGCGATTCGCGCCCTGTCGATGGAAGGCCGCATGACCCTGTGCAACATGGCCATCGAGGCCGGTGCCCGCGCTGGCATGGTGGCGGCCGACGAGAAGACCATTGCTTACGTGGAAGGCCGGCCGCAGGCGCCGAAAGGCGCGGACTGGGAGCAGGCTGTGGCCTATTGGCGCACCCTGCATAGCGACGCAGGCGTCGTTTTCGATGCCATCGTTGAGCTGGCCGCCGCCGACATCCGCCCGCAAGTCACCTGGGGCACTTCGCCGGAGATGGTGCTGTCGGTGGAAGACAAGGTGCCGAACCCGGCCGACGCGCCCAACGCCGTTAAAAAGGCCGACTGGGAACGCGCGCTGGCCTACATGGGCCTCACCGCCGGCACGCCGATCAATGAAATCACCATCGACAAGGCCTTCATCGGCTCCTGCACCAATTCGCGTATCGAAGACCTGCGTGAAGCCGCCGTGGTGGCGCGCTGGGCGGTTGCTCAAGGACGCAAGGTCGCCGGCAATGTAAAGCTGGCGATGGTGGTGCCGGGCTCCGGCTTGGTGAAGGCGCAGGCCGAAGCGGAAGGTCTGGACCAGGATTTTGTCGCCGCCGGCTTCGAGTGGCGCGATCCTGGCTGTTCCATGTGTCTGGCGATGAACGCCGACCGTCTGGAGCCGGGTGAGCGCTGCGCCTCGACTTCCAACCGCAACTTCGAGGGCCGCCAGGGCCAGGGCGGTCGCACCCATCTGGTCAGCCCGGCGATGGCGGCGGCGGCGGCCGTGTTCGGACATTTCGTGGATATACGTGAGGTGTTGCAATGACCCCGAAGAAACTCATCATCATCGGCGCGGTGAAACTGACCTTGCTGGTCATCGCCTTTGGCGTCGTCTACAGCATGTACGGCTGCAACACCGTGCGCGGCGTCGGCCAGGACATCGAAAGGGCCGGCGAGGCCATTCAAAGAGCAGGCAACAAATGAACCCATTCAACACCTTGCATGGCCTGGTCGCCCCGCTCGACCGCGCCAACGTCGATACCGACGCCATCATCCCCAAGCAATTCCTCAAGTCGATCAAGCGTTCCGGCTTCGGCCCCAACGCCTTCGACGAATGGCGCTACCTGGATCGCGGCGAGCCCGGCGTGGATTGCGCCAACCGCCCGATCAACCCGGATTTCGTGCTCAACCAGGCGCGTTACCAGGGCGCCTCCGTGCTGCTCACCCGCGAGAACTTCGGCTGCGGCTCCAGCCGCGAGCACGCCCCCTGGGCACTGGAAGACTACGGCTTCCGCGCCATCATCGCCCCCAGCTACGCCGACATCTTCTTCAACAACTGCTTCAAAAACGGCGTCCTGCCCATCGTCCTGAACGCCGACATCGTCGACCGCCTGTTCCGGGAAACCGAAGCGAGCGAAGACTACCGCCTCACCATCGACCTCGCCGCGCAGACCGTCACCACGCCCTCGGGCGAAGCGATCCCCTTCGAGGTCGACGGCGAGCGCAAGCACCGCTTGTTGAATGGCCTCGACGACATCGCCCTGACCCTGCAATACACGGACAAGATCAAGGAATACGAGTCGCGGCGCAAAGCGGAAGCGGCGTGGTTGTTCGCCTGATTCATGAAACCCATCGTGTGGGAGCGGGCTTGCCCGCGATAGCAACGGTTAAATCGCGGGCAAGCCCGCTCCCACGAACCCCACGCGTTTCATGGGTATGGGCATTTACAATTTCGCCAATCTGTACCTTTCCAGGTCGCCATGAAACAAGCCACCTTTACCGAAGTGTGTAACCATGCCAAGCAGTATTTCGACATCGTCGAAAAGGGTGGGTCCGTGCGTGTGCGGCGGAATGGCAAACCCATCGCCGACATCGTTCCAATCGTGGCGGACCTGCCTTCCTGGAAGCGCCGTCGCGCGCAGCCTCTGGTTCTCGATGGCGTTTCCCTCAGCCACATGATTCTCGACGCGCGCGAGGCCGGGCTGCGGGTCGAGGCGGTGTGATGATGCGAATGGGCCGTGCATTTCCTTCATGTGGTTCAGGAGTCGCATCCATGAAATCGGATACCGAGGTTCGCCATGATGGTGTCAAGGCGCTGATGCAAGTGCTCGGCATGGTGGACGCCGAACGATTCATTGCGCTCATCAACCGGGAACGGTTCGATTACACGGAATGGCGCAAAACACAGTGGCTGGATGAAACGGTGCCCTCATTGGCGGAACAAGCCCGCCTGATTCGCGCCCGTCATTCGTAATTCAAGCCAGGAGACAATCATGCAATGGTCCGAAGTCATCGCCGATCCCACATTGCGGGATTTGCCTTACAAAATAGAGCTCAACAAGTGGGGGATTATTGAAATGAGTCCAGCATCGAACTGGCACGCCATGACGCAGGGTGATCTGGTCGCCTTGTTACGCGGTTTTTTCCAGTTCGGCCGCATTTTCGTGGAGTGCTCCATCCAGACGACCGATGGTGTGCGAGTGCCGGATGTGGCTTGGTGTTCAGACGAATTCCTCGCTGCTCACGGCGAGGAAACCCCTTTCTCCAACGCGCCCGAGTTGTGTATCGAAGTGGTGTCTCCATCCAACAGCCGCCCCGAAATGGAACGCAAAATTGGCCTGTTTCTCGAAGCCGGGGCGCAAGAGGTCTGGCTGGTTTCACGCGAGGGTTTCGAGTTTTATGGTTCTGAAGGCCGGCGCGAGCGCTCAGGATTTGGAATTGAGCCGAAGCTGTGAATTTGCATGCCCATTCTGTCCATTTTTTTCGGCATCATTGTGCGCATGTGGCATGACGATCATCCACCGCCGCATATCCACGTCGAGTACCGGTGGTTTGAGGCTTTGGTGAATATCCTCTCCGGAGAAGTATCGCAAGGCCGGTTGCCGAACAGGGCGGCTACCCTTGTGAAAGATTGGTGTGCGACGCATCGCGGCGAGCTTCTTGATAATTGGGAGCGCGCACAACATTTCGAGCCTTTGGAGCGTATTCAAGGAGCTGATTACGATGATTAAACTATTGAAAATCGACTATCTGGGCGACTTCCGATTCGATTTGTTGTTTTCTGACGGTTCGGCAGGCTTGTTTGATCTGAAGTCCTATTTCGACCAGCACAGCGGCACATTGCTGGATGCGTTGCGCAATGAACACTACGCCAGGCGTTTTTTCATTGACGCGGGTGCGATGTGTTGGCCGAATGGGCTGGAACTTTCCGCGCGACGTTTGCATGAACTCGCCGTGTTGAAGATTGCGGCTTGATTTATTGGGGGGGGTGAGAAAGTCTAATAATGTCCTGAATCCGCAAGTTCAATGACCAGCCCCGCCCCATACCCGAGACATGGGCATTTTTTTGCTGCCTCACCCTCCAGTTGCGCCGAAACAGCGGCGCCAACCTGGCATTAGTCCCCGAAATCATGCCACCCTGCCCTCCA
>JAURYL010000117.1 GCA_030653935.1 Pseudomonadota bacterium | reverse complement strand
ATTTAGCGGGCGTTCAGTGGCGGCTCGACCTTGGGTAAATCCCCCCTGCCCCCCTTTGGAAAAGGGGGGTTCCCGCTTGAACCTTCTGTGGGCGGGCTGCATCCGGGGGCTACCTGGAAACGCTCGTGCTTCGAGCCATTCATGTTTCCTGAAAGCACGGCCATAACCCGGCCGGGATCAGGAAGTCTGAACTTGGACAATTATGGGTGTGCTGGCGGGATGCGATGCAAGGCGACGAACGCACCGCATGGCCACTCCCTGCGGAAGTTCGTCAACGCGGCAGCGCGCCCGTTAGTGCGGCCAGAATGTTCAAGTTATTCTTGCTCGACGCCTAACCATCCACCCGGTTCATGATGGCCGACTACTCGCCACCTATTGGACTTTGGGTCGTCTCCAGGGCCTCGCGAATTCGGAGGAACAGGCGGATATACGCGGCCTCAAGGTCTTCCTGGCAGGTTCGGCAGGCGTCGATGTCGTCGGCTCTGGCGGCGGTTTCGACGGCGGATGCCAGTTCGGTGGCCTCGTCGGCGCCGACATAGGCGCTCGCGCCTTTGAGTTGATGCGCTTGCCGCGCGACCCGCGGAAGGTCGCGCGCGGCCAGTGCCTGAGCCAGTTCCGAGAGCAGGCCCTCACTGCTGTCGAGAAACAGCGTCAGCATTTCCGCGACCTTGCGCGCGTCGCCGCGGCACAGGCGGTGGATTTTCTCCAGGTTGAAGGAGGTGGGCGAGGGATCGGCCGTTGGTGGCAGTTCCTCGCGACGCGGCGCTTGAGGGGCACTTCCCGGTAGCCAGCGCCGTAGCGCGGCGGTGAGCGTGGCCTCGTTGAGCGGTTTGCACAGGTAATCATCCATGCCGGCTTCACGGCAGGTTGCCTCGAAGCCGGCTGTGGCATTTGCCGAGAGCGCGAGGATGGGGAGACGGCGGCGTTGTTGTTCGACTTCCCTGGCGCGAATGGCGCGGGAGGCGGTGAGGCCATCCCATTCCGGCATCTGGCAGTCCATCAACACCAAGTCGACCGCTTCGTTCTCCAGCAGTTCGTAGGCGGCCTTGCCGTCATCCGCGAGCAATACCTCGACCCCGTAATCTTCAAGCATGAACCCCGCCAGTTTCTGATTCACCGGGTTGTCTTCAGCAACCAGAATCCTCATTCCGGGAAATTGTGGCGGCAGGTTTTCGGGATGGTCAGACAAGCGGCGGTTGGGCTGTTGGCCAGGCGCCAGGCGCAGACTGAAGTAAAAAGTGCTGCCCTGGTTGGGGGCGCTTTGCAGTTTCAGTTCTCCTCCCATCAGCGCCGTCAACTGCCGGCAGATGGCGAGGCCAAGGCCGGTGCCGCCGAACTTGCGGCTGACCGAGCCGTCCGCCTGAGCGAACGCCTGGAAGATATGTTCCTGCACGGCGCTGGGAATGCCGATGCCGCTGTCGCGCACGGCGAATCGAATGGCGTTCTCGTCGCCGGCCTCGGCCCGGAGCAGAACCTCGCCTTCTGCGGTGAATTTGATCGCGTTATCCAGCAGATTCAGCAGGATCTGGCGCAGCCGCAGGGAATCGCCGCGTACCCAGTCGGGCGGCTCGCCCACGATTTCCAGGCGCAAGGCGATGCCCTTGGCGTCCGCGCGCGGGCGATACAGGGCCAGCACGTCTTTCAGCAGGGCATGGAGATCGAAGTCGATGACTTCCAGGGACAGTCTGCCCGCCTCTATTTTCGAGAAATCCAGCAGGTCGTTGATGATGCGCATCAGCGACTCGGCGGAGCGGGAGATGGCTTCGGCGTACTCCATCTGTCTCGGGTTCAAGGGGCTGGCCAACAAGAGCTTGGTCATGCCCAGGACACCGTTCATCGGTGTGCGAATTTCGTGGCTGACATTGGCCACGAACTGCGATTTCATTTTCGTCGCTTCGAGCGCGGCGTCGCGCGCCGCTTCAAGCGCCGCCTCGGCTTCTTTCTGCGCGGAGATGTCGCGCATGATGGCTTGAATCACCGGACGTCCATCCAGGGTCATGGCGTGTAGCGCGATTTCCGCCGGGAAGGTGCTGCCGTCCGGTCGCCGCGCGGTCCAGTCGAATACCGTGTGGCCTTTCGCGACCGCCTCCTGAATCTGGCGTTGCGCCAGGACAAAGGAGGAGGCGCCGCCCGGCTGTTGCGTGCTGCCGAGGTCTTCCGGACGCCGCGACAGGAAGTCATCCACCCGGTCGAGGCGGAACATTTCCAGTGTCGCCTGGTTGCAATCCGTGAAGCCGTTCTGGTCGAGAATGACGATGCCATCGCTATTGGTTTCGAACAGGGTCTGGAACTTGGTGCGTTCGCGTTCGGTGATCGCCGCCAGGCGTGCACTGCGCTGGATCACCGCCCAGGCCACGATGGCCGCCACCAGTGCCGCCAGAAGGCCGAGCAGGATCAGCAGCCAGCGTGTCCGTTGATAGTTGTTGTGCGCCTTGTCGGCGGCCTGCGCGGTCATTTCTCGCTGGATGCGGATCAGTTCGTCCAGTTCCTTCACCAGTTCGCGCTGCAAGGGAATACCTTCCTTTTGCAGCAGATCGAACGCGAGGAAGGTATAGCCTTCCACCCCCAGATTCACCGTGCGCACCATGACCGGCTGATTGGCCCGCGTCAGCCGATCGATGCGGGCCAGAACCGTCTTTTCCCTGAGTTGGTTGAGCAGGGGCTCAAGTTGCAGACGCACGGTCTGGTAGGCCGATCCGTGCTGATAGAAGCGCAGCATTTCCTCATCCCTGTCGAAGGGGTCATTCGTCACCACGATGGAGAGCATGGAAATGGCGCGGTCGCGCAGGATGTCGCGCATCTGGCTGGCCAGGCGCGACTTGACGCTGTTCTCGTGGACAATCGACTCCAGATCGGCGTTGGTTTCGGCCAGTTGGCTCACGCCCAGTACCGTCAACGAAACGATCAAGGCCAGCGCCAGGGCGAAGCCGGCGCCGACGGTGAATATCAGCTTGCGGGCGAGGAGGGCATTGCGGGTGATCACGAGTGGGCGAGTCCGCGACGACGGAAGGCGGCCATGTTAGCGCGATGGGGGAATCGGGCGTATGGGATGAACTGCCCAGTTTGTCGCCACGCCGCCACGAGGCAAGGTGTCGCCGCATTTGCCGCAATCGGGGCTGGTGTTGCAAAAGAATATAAGCGTATCCTGATGTTCACCAAGAAATGAGTTCCCCTGAATGGACCGGCTTGGAGGAGTGGACAACGCAGTTTTTTCGGAGCTCATCATGGAATGGCTTATCGCTTCCGTCCTCATCCTTATCGCATCGACCTCGACCATCGCCGGCTTGGCGATCATGGCGATCATCTTTCTGGTCCTCGGGCAGGCCTTGCTTCTACTCTATCGCGGCCTGTTCAAATCGTCGGAAGCTCACACTCGGGCCTGAACCGGCGGCCGGTTCAGCATTCGTCCGCCGAACGGATGCGGTCAAGCCGCAGCAATTCCGTCTCGCCACCCGGACGCCTGATGGTCAGCCATTCGGCGCCATCGCGCGTCGCCACATCGAGTGGCCGTACCTGTTCACGGAATTGAGTCTGCCCATCCTCCCCCACCCAGGTGAGTTGCAGCTCGCGATGGCGCAACACGGCGACTTCCAGGCGTTCATGCTCGGCGCAACTGATCGGGATGTAGTCGTCGGCCATCAGCGCAGCCTGGTTTCGCTTCGCGCCCATGGCCGCGCGGCCTCGCCCATCGCGGTGCCGATGCGGCGCGCCAGTCGGTCGGTCAGGCTTTCCCGCGGCGAGTAGTCGACGATGTCCTTGGCCTTGACCACTTCCCTGGCGACGTAATCCAGGCTGCCCAGGGCATCGGCCAATCCCAGTTCGATGCTGCGCGCGCCGCTCCAGATCAGGCCGGTGAACATCTCCGGCGATTCTTTCAGGCGCTTGCCGCGCCCCTGTCGCACCATCTGCACGAACTGCCGGTGTACCTCGCCCAGCATGGCGCGGGCATGGGCTTCCTGGCGTGGCTCGATGGGCGAAAACGGGTCAAGAAACCCCTTGTTTTCTCCGGCGGTGAGCAGACGCCGTTCGACCCCGAGTTTTTTCATGCTTTCGGTAAAGCCGAACCCATCCATCAAGACGCCGATGGAGCCGACCAGGGAGGCCTTGTCGACGAAGATCTTGTCGGCGGCGGCGGCGATGTAATAGCCACCGGAGGCACAGACGTCGTCCACCACCACATACAAAGGGATTTTCGGGTTCTTGCCGCGCAGACGGCGGATTTCGTCGTAAACCTGGCCGGCCTGGACGGGGCTGCCGCCGGGGCTATTGATGCGCAACACCACCGCCCGCGAATGCTTGTCCTCGAAGGCGGCATTCAACGCGGCAATCAGGTCGTCGGCGCTGACGCCGTCACCGCCACCGATTTCACCGTTTATATCGATCAAGGCCGTATGTGCCCGTACCGATGTGAAGCCGCCATCGTCGTGGGAAAAAACCAGGATCACCACGATGAATAACCAGATAAATCCCAGGGATTTGAAAAAAAGGCCCCAGCGCCGGGTTTTTCGCTGTTCCACCAGATGCGCCAGCAACAGGCGCTCAAGCGCCCCGCGCTCGTCGTCACTCGACATTCAGATTTCCTCGATCAAATAAATATGCCCATCGCGCTCCTCGATGGGCAGAACCACCAGTCCACGGCCATCGCAGCGCCCGCCGAGGCAGTTGCCGGTGGCGGGGTCGTACAGCGCGCCGTGGGTGGCGCAGACCAAGTATAGCCGCGAGGGGTCGAAGAACTCGCCCGGTTGCCAGTCGAGTTCCACCGGCACATGGCCGCAGCGGTTCAGATAGGCATGGACACGGCCTTGATGGCGGATGACGAAAGCGGCCGCCCGCCCGCCCCGCCAATCCAGTTCAAAGCGAAAGCCGCTGCCGCCTTCTTCGAGCAGCGCCGAGGCGCAGATCGCCGCGGGTGATTGAGGGCGCGTATTCGCCGTGTTGGGCGGTGAGGACATGTTTTCAGTCACGTGACGGTGGGGGAGGGATCGTAACGATAAATCGGATCGTTCCGGCTGCTCAGTGGAGATTGCCGTGTCGCGTTGGCGCCTGGAAAAATATACTACAAACAATAAAAACGTTGATATAAATGCCAAATACAACAACAATGGCAAATATCAAATTTCCGAGGAGACTATGATGACCAATGTGGAAACGATGCCTGAAACCTGGACCACCCGTGAAACCGCCAAGCTGTTGGGCGCCAGTGTGCGCACCATTCAACTCTGGGTCGAGGATGGTCGACTCAAGGCCTGGAAAACACCCGGCGGGCACCGGCGCGTGTTGCGTTCTTCGGTGGAGGAGATGTTGCTCAGCCGCAGGCGCGCGAGTGGGAGTGAGCGGCGCAAATACGGGGTTCTGTTGCTGGGAGAAGACGCGGCGCAGGTCGAAATCCTGGGCCAGGCGTTGGCCAACCTGGGGCTGGATACGCATCTGCGGACATCGGTGGATGGCTACGAGGCCTTGATTCGGATCGGTGAGGCCTGCCCTGATCTGCTGGTCGTCGATCTGCATCTGTCCGGACTGGATGGATTCCGCTTCTTGAACACCGTGACGCGCGAGTCGTCCAGGCGGCCCGCACAAATCATCGCGCTGACCACATTGAGTCCGGAGGAGATGATTGCGCGCGGCGGTTTGCCGGTTGGCGTCATGCCGCTGACCAAGCCGGTACGCGCGGCGGCGCTGTTGTCCTTGGCGAAGGCCTGCTACACGGCCTGGCAAGCCGGCGGCAATTAGTTGTGGCTTACCGCGCGGCGTTCAGGCGTGCTCGCGCAGCCAATCGGCCAGCTCGGCGAAACTGGCGCAGACCTTGAGGGCGCCATGCTCGCCGAGGCCTTCCGCGGGATGGGCGCCATAACCGGCCGCGAGACTGTCGATGCCGGCGTTGCGGGCCATATCGAGGTCGTGGCTGGTGTCGCCGATCATCAGCGCGCGTTCCGGCGCGATCATCAGTTCGTCCAATAATTCCTCGATCATCGCCGGGTGGGGTTTTGAGAAGGTTTCATCGGCGGTGCGCGAGGCGTGGAAGTAGGGTTCCAGGCCGGTGTGGCCGAAGGCGCGGTCGAGTCCGCGACGCGCCTTGCCGGTGGCGACCGCCAGTTGAAAACCGCGCTCGTGGAGTTCCGCGATCAATTCACGCGCGCCCTCGAACAGGGGGATTTCCTGATCCTGGCTGAGAAAGTGACGCCGGTAATGGTCGGCCAACAGCGGATGATCCGTTTCCGGCAGTTCCGGGTAGAGGTGGGCGAGCGCCTCGCGCAGGCCCAGTCCAATCACGTGCCGGGCCGCCTCGCGGCTGGGAATGGGCAGGCTCATGTCGGCGCAGGCCGCCTGGATACAGGCGGCAATCGCCCCCGCCGAGTCCATCAGGGTGCCGTCCCAGTCGAAGATCAGCAGGTCAAAGCGCTTGGGTTTCATGTTCGAGCAGGTTCAGAAAATACTGTAGGTCGGGCGCCAGGGGTGCTTCGATGACGAGGGGGGCGCCGCTGAGCGGGTGTTTCATCTCCAGGCGCTCGGCATGCAGAAACATGCGTCGCAAGCCGCGTTTCTTCAAGGCGCGGTTGGTGTCCGGAGAACCATATTTGTCGTCACCGGCGATGGCATGGCCAAGGGCGGCCAGGTGAACGCGAATCTGGTGGGTGCGGCCGGTCTTCAATTCCGCTTCGAGGAGCGTGAATTCAGGTAACTTGCGCCGCAACCGGAAGAGGGTGTGGGCGCGCTGGCCGTCGTCGTCCACCGTCACCCGGCGTTCGCCATCATCGTTCAGATAGCGCAGTAGAGGCAATTTGACATGGCGCACCGCATCGCGCCATTGCCCGGTGGCCAGCGCCACATAGGTTTTCCTGGGTTCGCTCTCGCGCAGCATGCGATGCATTTCCACCAACGCCGAGCGTTTCAGCGCGAGCACCAACACGCCGGAGGTTTCCCGGTCGAGGCGGTGCGCGAGTTCGAGAAAGCGCGCGTCCGGCAGTTCCTGACGCATTTGCTCGATCACGCCGAGACTGATGCCACTGCCACCATGCACCGCCTGACCGGCGGGTTTATCGATCACCAGAAGGGCGTCGTCACGGTAGATCACCCGATCAAGCAAGGACTGGGTGCCGCAGGCCAGTGGAGGCGTGTCCGCCTTTTCCGCGACCCGTACCGGCGGTATGCGGATTTCGTCGCCTTCCGCGATCTTGTATTCCGGCTTGGCGCGGTGCCCGCTGACCCGCACCTCACCCTCGCGCAACATCCGATAAATGCGGCTTTTCGGCACGCCTTTGAGGTGTTTGGTCAGGAAATTGTCGATGCGCTGTCCGGCCTGTTCCGGGCCAATAAGTACTTTAGTTACAGCTGCTTTGACGACTGATTGCATTACCGTATACTCCCGCTGCCCAAAAAGCGTGCACCCGGGGCGTTGAAGATCCTGCCCAAGCACCGCCTAGGGGCGCCGGTCGTCTCGCTCACCGGCAGAAAGCCCGCTGGAATTACCGGAGCTGTTCCCCCTCCTAGCGTGCCAAGTCCGCGCTGTCTAGCGCGCCAAGTCACGCGGAGGCTGAATGCTTCCCGAAGTCCGCGAGCCCGAAAAAAGTGGCGATGGTAACGCAATTTTTCTGCGCGACCCGTACCCGGATGATCCCCGGTTGGTCTTGATTCTCTTTTGAACTCGACCGGCCGGATGAACTAAAGACAAATCCGCCACCATGCACCAGCCGTTCAGCGACAAAAGACAAGACGCCTGATCTCCTGCCCTGCATCGCCGTCGTGAGGACCTCACGCGGCGTTGGTTTGTTTGTCACCCGGGGCGCGAGGAGCGCTGGGGTAAGACATGAAACGTATGTTGTTCAACGCGACGCAAGCGGAGGAACTCCGCGTCGCCATTGTCGAAGGCCAGAAACTGGTCGATCTCGACATCGAATCCGCAAACAAGGAACAGCGCAAAAGCAATATCTACAAGGCCATCGTCACCCGAGTCGAGCCTTCCCTGGAAGCCTGTTTCGTCAATTACGGCGCCGAGCGCCACGGCTTCCTGCCGTTCAAGGAAATCGCCCGCTCTTCCCTGCGTGGTGCTGAAGGCGGCGATTTCAGCCGCGGCAAGATCCAGGACTTCCTCAAGGAAGGCATGGAACTGGTCGTCCAGGTGGAAAAAGATGAGCGCGGCAACAAGGGCGCGGCCCTGACCAACTTCATCAGTCTCGCCGGCCGCTATCTGGTGTTGATGCCGAACAACCCGCGTGGCGGTGGTGTTTCGCGCCGCATCGAGGGCGAGGAACGCAATGAGCTGCGTGACGCGCTGGCGCAGCTGGACGTGCCCGCCGGCATGAGCCTGATTGGCCGCACCGCCGGCATCGGTCGCAACGTCGAAGAATTGCAGTGGGACCTGAACTACCTGCTGCAATTGTGGAACGCCATCGATGGCGCCTCCCAGGGCCAGTCCGGCGCCTTCCTGATCTACGCCGAATCCAGCCTGGTGATCCGCGCCATCCGCGATTATTTCACCGCCGATATCGGCGAACTGCTGATCGACGAACCCGCCATCTACGAACAGGCCAGGCAGTTCATGGCCCATGTGATGCCCGGCACCGTCAACAAGGTGAAGCTCTACAGCGACCCGGTGCCGCTGTTTTCCCGCTTCCAGATCGAACACCAGATCGAGACCGCCTACTCGCGCGGCGTGCCGCTGCCTTCCGGCGGTTCCATCGTGATCGACCATACCGAGGCGCTGGTCGCCATCGACGTCAACTCCGCCCAGGCCACCAAGGGCGCCGACATCGAGCAGACAGCGTTCAACACCAACCTGGAAGCGGCCGACGAAGTCGCGCGTCAGTTGCGCCTGCGTGATCTGGGCGGTCTGGTCGTGATCGACTTCATCGACATGGAAAACCAGAAAAACCAGCGCGAGGTGGAAGACCGTCTGCGTGACGCGCTGCATCATGATCGCGCCCGTATCCAGACCGGCAAGATTTCCCGTTTCGGTCTGCTGGAACTGTCGCGCCAGCGTCTGCAACCCAGCCTCGGCGAGACCAGCTACATCACCTGCCCGCGTTGCTCCGGCACCGGCCATGTGCGCAGCACCGAATCCTTCGCCCTGCACCTGTTGCGCATGCTCCAGGAAGAGTCGATGAAGGAAAACACCGGCGCCGTGCACGTCCAGGTGCCCGTCGATGTCGCCACCTTCCTGCTCAACGAGAAGCGCCACGATATCCTCGCCATCGAGGCGCGGCATCGTGTTGAAGTGATGTTGATCCCGAACATGCACTTCGAAGTCCCGCGCTACACCCTGACGCGCCTGCGTCACGACCAGCTCAATCAATCGGAAACGACGGCGCCCAGCTACCGCATGGTGGAAAAGCCGGCTGACGAAGACGAAGCCGCCAAGGCCGCCAATGGCGCCAAGGCGGAGCGCGCGCAACCGGTGGTGCAGGGGATTACCCCCTCGCAGCCGGCGCCCATGCGCGCGGTCGTCGAGCCCACGGTTGCCGCCGAGCAAGGCAAACCCGGTTTGTTCGGGCGTATCTTCGGCTGGCTGCGTGGCCTCAATGAGCCGGAGGGAGTCGCCAAACCGGCCGAAGAGGCGAAGAAACCCGCGCCGCGCCGTGGCGAACGGGAACCGCGTCGTGGCCGCCCCGAGCAGGAGTCGCGTGAAGGTCGTGGTGAGCGCCGGCCGCGTGGAGATCGCCCCGAATCGGGTGAGCGTCCGCCGCGTGGAGATCGTCCCGACAAGCGCGAGCCCCGTGAAAGCCGGGAGCCGAGGGAGCCGCGCGCGCCGCGCGAGACTCCGCCGCGCGAGAATCGTGAGCCCCGAACTGATCGCCCCGAACGTGGCGAACGGCCGGATCGCCCGCGCCGCGAACGCGCCCCGGGCGCGGAAGAGGTCGCTACACCTATCGTTGCCGTGCCGGTAGAGCATGAAGCGGCGGTCGAAACCGCCGCCGGCGAGGATCGCGATAGCCGGCGCCGTGGCCGTCGCGGTGGCCGTGGCCGCCGTGGTGAAGGCAGCGCCACCACCGACCAGACCGTACAGGAACTGGTCGCCGAGTCCGCTGATCAGCCCGCTACCGCCCCGTCGGCGCCGGCTGCCCAACTTGAACCGCTGGTCATCATGTTGACGGCTGAACCCGGCACGCGCACGGAATCCGTCGTCAAGGTCGAGTCCGCCCCGGTCACCGAGACGGTCGCGGCGCCGGCGCCCAAGCCTGCCTCGGAGGCGAGCGGCAATGGCCTGGAGTTGGTGGAAACCCACGGCGTGGCTCCGACGGAAGTCGCCGAGGAAGCGGCCGCCCCGGCTCGGCGCCGTCGCAATCGTGGTCGTGGAACCGGCGCCGCCGCTCCGGAAGCGCTGGTGATGGTGGAAACGCGCGACGAACCGGCCGCGCCGGTCGAAGCGTCGCAGTCCAGCCCGAGCGAGTGGGGACCGCCCTCCAACCCGCGTCGTCGCGCCCGCCCGGAGCCCGCGACGCAGGCCAGCGAGCCGCTGGTCATGGTGGAAACACGCCACGGTGACGATGGCGAGAATAAAGCGGCCTGATGCAATATCTGGGTTAAGCCGCTCGCACCAATGAAAACGCCGGCTGTTGCCGGCGTTTTCATTGGCTGTTTTCGCAAATCAAGTTGTTAATCCACCTGACCGAGGGCCATGGCGAACCACCGAGCGGGTTTCGTGCTACCGAGTGGCTCACGGTCCATCGCGCGGAACCAGCCCAGGTAGTTCTCCAGGTAGATCATTCACAATCCATGGTGCGGTTCGCTGCGCTCACCACACCCTACGTCCTACCGTTCTGCTTCGCGGCGGCAGCGGGTAGCCCGGATGCAGCGCAGCGGAATCCGGGGAGTTGTGTGGATGCCCCGGCCAAATAATCCCGGATTCCATTGCATTCCATCCGGGCTACGCAACTACCAACATGATTTGCGAAAACAGCTTTTCATTTCAATTCTTCAAGGTTCAGGCGTTGCTGCGCGTGATCTCCGCCAGCAGTCCATCGGCGGCGTCCTCCACCATGTCCAGCACTTGTTCAAAGCCCTTGTTGCCGCCGTAGTAGGGGTCCGGCACATTGAGATTGGGAAAGCGTGAACTGAAGGCGAGGTAGAGCTTCACCTTGTGCTGGTGCTGCTCCGGACAACGCCGACGCAGGTTGGCGAGGTTGTCGCGATCCATCGCCAGAATGTAGTCGAAGGTGGCGAAGTCCTGGTCGCTGACATGGCGGCCGCGCAGGTTGGCGAGGTCGTAGCCGCGTCCACGGGCGGCTTTCTGCGCGCGCGCATCCGGCGGATTGCCGACGTGATACTCATGGGTTCCGGCCGAATCGATGTGCAGCAGATGCGTCATTCCGGCCGCCTCGGCCTTGCGCCTGAGTACACCCTCGGCGGTGGGGGAGCGGCAGATATTGCCCATGCAGACCACGAGCACTGAAGTTTTGTTTTGTTCCATACGTTGTTTTGCTCCGGATGAAGGTAAGGGGCTGAAACGAATCACTTGTACGTTCCGGCCGCTTGCGGGGGACGTCCAGGTCGCGCGTGCCCGGTGTCTTGCGGCACATCCCCCAAGCACACCCATGATCGCCCCAGTTGTTCATTCATGGCCCCTAAGTGGGGTGCGATGATCGCACCGAATCGCGGCCAGTTGAACATCACGGCAGCAACAGGCTGAAGACCGCGCCGGCATCGTTGTACAACTTCAGGCTGCCGACACGGCCCTGGTTCTTGTGTAACTCGGCGATGAGTTGAGCGAAGCGCAGTCCCAGGCCGGTGCCCTGGCCACCGTGGTATGTCTGGGCGCCGTCGTAGGCCAGTATCTGCTCGGGATAACCTTGGGAGTCGTCGCGAACGGTGAATGCAAGGTAATCATCGTGCATGTCGGCTTCGATGCGAATGGTCGTTTTGGCATAGGCCAGGGCGTTATGGATGGCGTTGAGTATGGCCATTTCCACCAGGCTTCGGTCAAAGAACCAGAGGTCCGGCACCTGTTCACCCACCAGGATTTCAACGTCGAGTCGGTTCCTCGCCAGCGAGCTGGCGTTGTCACCCATTTCCCGTAGCAGGTCATGGGGTGAATAGGCGTCAATGATGGGGTGCAGGGCCTGCCGGTCGGCCTTGTAGATGAGCAGCGCTTGTTGCAGGCGTTCGACGCTGCGCTGGCAGATCAGTCGGGCTTCATCCAGCTTCGTGTCATGCTCGGGAATACCGAGCACGGGCATGCCGTCCAGGGTCATGGTTAGCAGGCCGAGATTGTTCTTGAGTTCGTGCATCAGGGCGGCATGCATGTCGGTGGTGTCGAATGTCATCAGACGATCCTTCTACGTATGCCGAAACGGGATTCGATGTCGTTCATCTGTGTGCGCAGGCCGATGATCCGGCCATGCCCCGGGCTTTGCTGTTCCGCTTGCGCGAGAAGTGTGCGCGCCTGTTCCAGCTGCGCTTCATCCATGCCGTTCTCTTCGATGCTTTTGAGGAGGACCCAGACGCCATTCATCAGAATGCGTGGGTTGTACGGCGCCAGTTTGCAGGCGTTCATCATGCGCTCGACGGCGCCCTCGAAGTTGCCCTTGTGGGCCAACATCACCCCTTCATCATTCTGTTGTCGTACCTCGGCTGTGGCCTCGGAAAGCACGCGCGCGCCAGCCTCGGCGCGCCCCGACTCTTCATACATCTTGACCGCCTTGGCGAGCAGCGCCTCGCTGTCGTGGGCGTTGCGGGCGACCTCGCCGACGATGGCGTCCGCGTCTTCATCGCGACCATGTTTCAGGCAGGCGCCCACCAGGTCCAGCAGCAAGCCGCCATCCGCGCGCGCGCCATCGTCACGTAATCGCGCCGCCGTCTCCAGCGCGCTCCGCGCTTCGCTGTCATGGCCGTTATGCGTGTGCACCAGGCTTTGCACGATGGCGCCGACCAACTGGCCGTCCGGAGTGGCTTGCAGCGCGAGCTTCCCCTTTTTCAGGGTATCCATGGCGGCGCTCGCGTTGCCTAGTTCCAGTTGCGCGTGGCACAACTTGCCGTAATCGACAGGGGTAATGAAGACGGAATGCCGGCCTTTATCGATCGCGGTGGCAAAGGCGGCTTGGGCCGTGTCGAGGTCACCGTTGTCCAGGGCCAGGTTGCCGAGCCTCTGCTGCCGACGGACCGTGCGCGCGGAGATGCCGACACCGGCTTGCAGCGCGGCCTGGGCGCCAGCGTCATCCTTGCACGCGAGACGAACATCCGCGAGCAGGTCATAGGCGGCGACCAGTTCGGGGGTCTCGTCCAGTACACCACGCAGCGTTTCCGCCGCTTCCATTTCCTTTTTTTGCTGATGCAGTGATTTGGCCAGACCCAGCCGCGCCCAGGGAATCGGACGCATCTGGATAAGCTGCCGATACAGGGCTTCCGCCTCTTCGAAGCGCCCCAGCGTGTTGAGCAGTTCGCCTTTGAAGCGCAGGGCATCTACCACGTATTTGGGTGTTTCGCGAATGAGGCTGTCACAGGCGGCAATGGCATCATCCAGCGCGTGCTGTTCGTAGTGCTGATATACCGGGGTGAACGCTTGTTTCCGCCGCAGGCTGGTTTCCAGCCGGTTGCGCATCACCTCCGCGCTGAACGGTTTCAGCATGTAATCGTCCGGCGCCAGTTCGGCGGTGGCCACCACCTTTTCATAGACCGATTCGGCGGTAACGATGACGAATACGGTTTTCAGTTGAATCAGCCCACGATGTCGCAGTTCTTCCAGCAATTGCTGGCCGTCGCGACCTTCGCCCAGGTTGAAGTCGCAAAGGATTACGTCGTAAGGCACGTTCTGAATCCTGAAGATCGCCTCGGCGGCGGAACTCGCCAGATCGACTTTCGACATGCCGAAGTTCGACAGTGTCATCTTCAACGCGCTGCGCATGCCGGGAAAGTCATCCACGATCATGGCTCGCAACAAGCCATAGTTGATGGGCTGCTCAACAGCGCGAATCGCGATTAGGGACATGAATGGCCGGATAGGTCTGGTTCGAACAGCATGTTCATCGACACCGAATGGTAATTACTTGAGGTATTCCAGCGTGGCGATAGCAGTGTGAGCCCTCCAGACACCCCTCCCTGGAGACATGCGATCAGCCCAGTTGGGCGGTAGTCATACCGCGAAACCGAGTTCTCCCCGCCAGATCCGCTCCAGAGATCGGCCAACGAAAACTCGACCGCGTCGAACGGCGCCACCCGCACCGGTGCGTCGTCTTGCAGGGTGGCGATGAGGGTCCAGAAGCCGTCTCGCAGTTCGTAGGCTTCCAGTGTGTGGGCTTCCGGGTCCACCAGCCAGGCATGCGCTACCCCGTATTTCGCATAAAGCGGCAGCTTGATGAAGCGATCCTTGCGCGCGGTGCTGGGGGAGAGGATTTCGCATACCCAATCCGGCACCACTTCAAAGCGGTGGCCGTCGGGCACTTGCGGCATCCGTTCGCGCCGCCAGCCGGACAGGTCGGGGACGGCGACCTCGGTGTCGCGGATGAAATGGATTTCCGGCTTGTGCAAGGTCAGATTTTCTGATCCCGGCCGGGTTATGGCCGTGCTTTCAGGAAACATGAATGGCACGAAGCACGAGCGTTTCCAGGTAGCCCCCGGATGCAGGCCGCCCACAGAAGGTTCAAGCGGGACCCCCCCTTTTCCAAAGGGGGGCAGGGGGGATTTACCCAAGGTCGAGCCGCCACTGAACGCCCGCTAAATCCCCCCCAGCCCCCCTTTTCCAAAGGGGGGAGTCAGCGCGCCGCACGCCTGTACCGGGCTACGGTACAGTGCCATTGCCAAGGCGCGGGGGATCAGGAAGTCTGAAGTTCTACAGCGCCTTATCCAGAAACCCGCGCACGTTTTCCAGCAAGACCTTGTCGCGGCCCTCGAAGAAATGGTCGGCCTTGGGCACCACCACCTGCGCGGATTTTCCCTTGAGACCCTTGCCGCGCTGAGCGGCCGCCTTCAGCACCTGCGGCAGATCGTTCTCGCCATACATATCCAGCACCGGGAATTTCAGCTTGCTGTAATCCAGCGCTTCCGAGGCGCCGATGGCCACCCAGGTCCGGATCGGCGCATTCGGGTTCTGTTCCAGATAGCGCGCGGTCATGCGGCTACCCATGCTGTGGCTCACCAGGGCGATTTTCTTGTAACCCTTGGCTTCCATGAACGCCACCGCCTGGGCAAGACGGGCGGACGCTTCATCGAAGGTGGCGGGGTAGTCCTCACCCTTGGCATCCGCCTTCAATACCGGCATCTGCACCGATAAGGTCGCATAGCCCAGATCCGGCAGGTTCTGCCGCAACGGCCCGATCAGGCCCCAGTCCGGATGCACGCCCATGCCATGGACCACGATCACCCCAGCCTTCGCTTCCGGCGCTTCGGTATAGAGCGTGAGGAACTTGCGGCCGCTGTGCGGCCCTTTCAGAACCTCCAGCCACACCGGGTCGCCGGTCATCACGGAGGGCAGCACTTCATCGGCCCATTTCTTCTCGCGCGCGTAATCGGCGGCGCTGGCGGGCAGGGCGAGCAACAGGGTGAAAATCAGGGCAAAAAGTCGCATGGGAGTCTCCAGTGGCAAGCGAAACGCGGTTCTAACGGTCAGCCGGCCAACAAGCCATAGGCCATTCGTACACCCAGCAGATAGAGCAGGCCGGCGAATACGCGCTTCAGCGTCAGCACCGGCCAGACATGGGTCTTGCGCGCGCCGAACGGCGCCGTCAACCAACTCCCCGCCGCGATGACCACCAGGGCCGGCAGGTAGACGAAACCCAGGCTCCATGCGGGCAAGCCGGCGATGCCGTGACCCGACAACATATAGCCGAGCGCCCCGGAAACCGCGATGGGCAGACCGATCGCCGCCGAAGTGCCGATGGCGACCTGCATGCGCACATTGCACCAGGACAGGAACGGCACGGTCAGGGTGCCGCCACCGATCCCCACCCAACTCGACACCATGCCGATCACCCCGCCCGCCGCCGTCATTCCCGACGGGCCGGGCAAGGCGCGCGCGGGTTTGGGGCGGAAGCCCAGCAGCATCTGGGTGGCGACATAGAACAGGAAACAGGTGAAAAACACCTTCAGGCCTCGATCCGAAAACATCGCCGCCAGCCAGGCACCGGCCAGGGTGCCCAGCACGATGCCCGGCATGATGCGTCTGAATACATGCCATTCCACGGCGCCATGCGCGTGATGCGTTTTCATGCTGGAAATCGAGGTGATGACGATGACCCCCAGCGACGTGCCCAGCGCCAGATGGATGTTGTAAGCGGCGGAAAACCCCTGTTCGAGAAACGCCCAGGTCAGTACCGGCACCATGATCAGCCCGCCGCCCACCCCCAGCAGCCCGGCCATGAACCCCGCCGCCAGGCCCAGAACCAGATACAACGCTACCCATTCCATCATGTAGCGCCGGCGTCTCGCCGGCCTCCTGTTCCAAATCAGCGTCACCAGCCGGCGAGACGCCGGCGCTACAGATCAACCCAGTTGTTTCAAGATGAAATTCCACTCATCCGGATCCACCGGCGTGATCGACAGGCGGTTGCCCTTGGCCAGGATGCGCATCGTCGCCAGTTCCGGGTAACCGCGCAGTTCCGAGATCGGCAGCAAGCGGGTGTGTTTCACGTACTTCACCTCCACGTTGAACCAGCGCGGATTCTCCTGGGTGGCTTTGGGGTCGAAATACTTGCCGCCCGCCTCGAACTGCGTCGCGTCCGGATAGGCCAGCGTGCTCACCTCCGCCAAGCCGGCGATGCCCGGCTCCGCGCAGGTGGAGTGATAGAACAGGACGCCATCGCCGACCCGCATCTGATCACGCATGAAATTGCGCGCCTGGTAGTTGCGCACGCCATACCAGGCAACATGCCCATCGCGCGCCAGATCGTCGATGCTGAATTCAGCGGGCTCGGATTTCATCAGCCAGTAACGCATAAAACATCCTCATTAATCGCCTTGCCGGGGTTTTACCGGACAGGGCTTGCTTGTTTCGTCAGGACGGGGCCGCTACAGTCGCGGCGCGTCAACCTCGGGAATGGTCGGCAAGATACACGAACAGAACGCTCCCGATTATCCGAGACGCTTTCCCTCAAGACATTCGAACCTCCTAACCATGTTCCGCTGCGGCCGCACCCTGTTTACCCTGGATCGCCCTCTGGTCATGGGCATCGTCAATGTCACGCCGGATTCCTTCTCCGATGGCGGCCGTTCGCCGGGGCAGGCCATCGCGCACGGACTCGCCCTGCGCGCGGCGGGGGCGGACATCCTCGATATCGGTGGCGAATCGACGCGACCGGGCGCGGCGGCGGTCTCGGTTCAGGCCGAGCTCGACCGGGTGCTGCCGGTGCTGGAAGGCCTGCGCGATTGCGGCGCGGCGCTGTCGGTGGACACCATGAAGCCGGAAGTGATGCGCGCCGCGCTGGCGGCCGGCGCCGACATGATCAACGACGTGCGGGCGCTGGAGACGCCCGGCGCTCTGGAAGCGGTGGCGGACTCGGATTGCGGCCTGTGCCTGATGCACATGCGCGGCGAGCCGCGCGCCATGCAGCAAGACCCGCGCTATGAGGATGTGGTGGCGGAGGTGAAGCAGTTCCTGCAAGCCCGGGTGGCGGCCGCCCTGGCGACCGGCATCGCCCGCGAGCGGTTGCTGATCGATCCCGGCTTCGGTTTCGGCAAGACCCTGGAACACAATGTCGCGCTGTTCAAAGCGCTGCCCGAGTTCGCGGAAATCGCGCCGGTGCTGGCCGGCGTCTCGCGTAAATCCATGCTCGGCCTGATCGCCGGCCGCCCGGTCGAAGGGCGGCTGGCCGCCAGTATCGCGGCGGCCCTGTTGGCGGCGGAACGGGGGGCGGCGATACTGCGTGTCCACGATGTGGGGGAGACCGTGGACGCTTTGAAAATCATGAACGTGTTAGGCGACCCGCTGCGTAGGATGTGGTGAGCATCGCGAACCGCATCAGCCGCGCTTTGTCAGCGGGGGGGCAACAGACCATGTACCAATCAGGAGAGAAATAATGAGCAGAAAATACTTCGGCACCGATGGCGTGCGCGGCAAGGTCGGCGAGGAGCCGATCACCCCCGAGTTCGCGATGCGTCTGGGTTATGCCGCCGGCAAGGTGCTGGCGGCGGCGGAACATGACGCCCTGCATGGAGAACATCCCGGCGTGTTGATTGGTAAGGACACGCGTATTTCCGGCTACATGCTGGAATCCGCCCTGCAAGCCGGCCTCACGGCGGCGGGCGTCGATGTGCGACTGACCGGGCCGATGCCCACTCCCGGCGTCGCCTACCTCACCCGCGCCCTGCGTTTGCAGGCCGGCGTGGTGATTTCCGCCTCGCACAACCCGTTCGAGGACAACGGCATCAAATTCTTTTCAGCGCGCGGCACCAAACTGCCGGACAACGTGGAACTGGCCATCGAGGCCGCGCTCGACCAGCCGATGAAAACCGCTTCGTCGAAGCAACTGGGCAGGGTCAAGCGGGTGGACGACGCCGCCGGCCGCTACATCGAGTTCTGCAAGAGCACGTTCCCCACCGATATGAATCTGCGCGGCATGCGCATCGTGGTGGATTGCGCCAACGGCGCCGGCTATCACATCGCCCCGCACGTGTTCCACGAACTGGGTGCCGATGTCATTCCTATCGCCAACGAACCCAACGGCATGAACATCAACAAGGAATGCGGCGCCACCCACACCGATTGCCTGGCGCGCGCGGTGCGCCAGCATCGTGCCGACGTCGGCATCGCCCTGGACGGCGACGGCGACCGCCTGATGATGAGCGACGCCGCCGGCCAGATCATGGACGGCGACAAACTGCTCTACGCTATCGCCCGCTACCGCAAGGAATCCGGCCTGCTCAACGGCGGCGGGGTGGTCGGCACCCTGATGACCAACCTCGGCACCGAGCTGGCGCTGAAAGCCCTGGGTTGCGGCTTCGTGCGCGCCAAGGTGGGCGACCGCTACGTCCTGGAGCAGTTGCAACAACATGGCTGGCTGCTCGGCGGCGAATCTTCCGGCCACATCCTCTGCCTGGACAAACACACCACCGGTGACGGCATCGTCTCCGCCTTGCAGGTGCTCGCCGCCCTGCGCGGTTCCGGCCGCTCGCTTTCCGACTACACCCGCGACTGCCCGACCTATCCGCAAATATTGCTCAACGTGCGCGTGGCCAGGGGCTTCAAAACCGACGGCGATGCTGGCGTGGCGCAGGCCGTGGCGGAGGTGGAAGCGGAACTGGGCGAGTCCGGGCGCGTTGTTTTGCGCGCCTCCGGTACGGAACCCTTGATCCGGGTGATGGTGGAAGGACGCGACGAGGCTCAGGTAAAGCGCACCGCCAACCATATCGCCGATGCAGTGAAGCTGGCTGCAGGAGTGTAGGTCGGAAAAGCCGGCGGCTTCATGCCGGCGCCTTCCGACGGGCTTGGCGGAAGGCGCGATAAGGCCGCTTTTCCGCCCTACGCGCTTACGAATCCGGCGTCCCCCTTGCTGCGGCGGCGGGAGTGCAGACCACGCGCGGAGATGGGCGTAGGTTGGGCAAAGCGAAGCGTGCCCAACATCGCGGCGGTTTGTTGGGCACGCTTCGCTTTGCCCAACCTACGGGGCTGCGGCGCGAATTATTACAGCCGTCACAAGGTTGTAATAATTCGCGAATAAGCTGTGCTCATCCCTAACTGAAGACCTGTGTGTCTGGAGATCGAACATGAATCGCACGAAGTTGAAAATGGCCACCCTGGCCGCCGCCATGTCCCTGAGCCTGTCCGCCCTGGCCACCGATATCACCGGCGCCGGCGCCACCTTCCCCTACGCCGTCTACACCAAGTGGGCCGAGGCCTACAAAGGCGCCACCAACAACCAGGTGAACTACCAGGGCATCGGCTCTTCCGGCGGCGTCAAGCAGATCAAGGCCAAGACCGTTGACTTCGGCGGCACCGATGCGCCGGTCAAGGAAGCCGATCTGGATGCGGCTGGCATGGTGCAAGTGCCGACCGTCATGGGCGGCGTGACCATCGTGATTAACGTCCCCGGCATCGATTCCGGCAAATTGAAGCTGGATGGCGCCACCGCCGCCGACCTCTTCCGCGGTGCCATCAAGAAATGGAACGACCCGGCCATCGCCAAGTTGAACCCCGGCCTCAAGCTGCCTGATCTGGCGGTCACCGTATCGCATCGTTCCGATGGTTCCGGCACCACCTACGCTTTCTCGCACTACATGTCCAAGCAGTCCATGGCCTTCATGCGCGACGTCGGCGCCGGCAACACGGTGAACTGGCCGGTCAACGGCGTTGGCGGCAAGGGCAACCCCGGTGTCGCCGCCAACGTGCAGAAGATCTCCGGCGCCATCGGTTATGTCGACATCGCCGATGCGATGAAGAACAAGATGACTTTCGTGGCGCTGAAGAACAAGGCCGGCAACTACATCGTCCCGAACCAGGAGGCCGTGGCCGATGCCGCCGCCGGCGCCAACTTCAAGGTCAAGGGCATGGCCCCCGATCTGCTCGACCAAGCTCACAAGAATGCCTGGCCGATCACCAGCGCGACCTACATCCTGGCCTATGAAAAGGGTTCGGATGCCGCCAAGCAGAAGGCGGTCGTCGACTTCTTCACCTGGTCGCTGAACAACGGCCAGAAGATGGCCGAGGAGCTGGGCTTCGTGCCGCTGCCCGCCAATGTGGTGAAGATGGTTGAAGCGGAAATGAAGAACATCAAGTAATTACAATTTGTTTGTGCCGGTTCGGGCGCGGAAGTCTCTTCCGCGCCCGAACTTTCTCCGCAAGCCGCTTCCTCTTCCGAGGCGACTTCCGGAGAATGCCAGCACCCATTAGTCACTTACGGCTCAAGTCTTCAAATTTCATGAGCAGATATGTAGCCCGGATGCAGCGAAGGCGGAATCCGGGGAACGCGCCACACCCCTTCCCGGATTCCGCCTTCGCTGCATCCGGGCTACCTGTTTGGTTCCGGCTCTGCCGGCTTAGGAATGATCGCCATGAGCGAACTGGCAACCCCAGCACCTGTTGATGTCCATGCCCGCCAGGTCAGGAAGTTCAAGCTGCAGGACATGCTTTTCCATCAGGTCACCCTGCTGTTCGCTTTCATTGTGCTGGCGGCGCTGGCCGGTATTCTGGTTTCCCTGGCCATCGAGGCCATGCCGGCACTGAAGCAGTTCGGCGCGGCTTTCCTGTGGAGCAATGTCTGGAACGTGCCGGAAGAGCGGTTCGGCGCCCTCAGCGCCATCTACGGCACGGTGGTGACCTCGGTCATCGCCCTGATCATCGCCGTGCCGGTCAGCTTCGGCATCGCCCTGTTCCTCACCGAAACCTGTCCGGTCTGGCTGCGTCGGCCGCTCGGCACCGCGATCGAACTGCTGGCCGGCGTGCCGTCCATCATCTACGGCATCTGGGGCCTGTTCGTGTTCGCGCCGCTGTTCGCCGAGCATGTGCAACCCACCCTGCAAGCCTTCTTCGACGGTGTCCCGGTGATCGGCGGCTGGTTCGCCGGCCCGCCCATCGGCATCGGCATCCTTACCGCCGGCATCGTGCTTTCGCTGATGGTGATTCCCTTCGTGGCCTCGGTGATGCGCGACGTGTTCGAGACCGTGCCGCCGCCGCTCAAGGAATCCGCCTATGGGGTCGGTTGCACCACCTGGGAAGTGGTGGTCAACGTGGTTCTGCCCTACACCCGCGTCGGCGTCATCGGCGGCATCATGCTTGGCCTCGGCCGCGCCCTCGGCGAGACGATGGCGGTCACCTTCGTGATCGGCAACGCCAACCGCATTGTCGGCAGCCTGTTCGCGCCGGGCACCTCGATCGCCGCCACCCTGGCCAATGAATTCGGCGAAGCCGATCCCGGCCTGCATATTTCCTCCTTGTTCGCCCTCGGCCTGGTGCTGTTCATCATCACCTTCGTCGTACTGGCGATCTCGCGCTGGCTGATCCAGCGCGGTGTCGCCAAGCAAGGCAAGTAGGAGCCGCCATGAAACTCTATTCCCGCCGCATCCTGACCAACCGTATCGGCATCGCCCTGTCGATGATCGCGATGGCCTTCGGCCTGGCCGCGCTGATGTGGATACTCTGGACCCTGTTCTCCAACGGCTTCGCCGCGCTCTCCTGGGACTTCTTCACCCAGGACACGCCGGCGCCCGGCAGCGAGGGCGGTGGCCTGCGCAATGCCATCGTCGGCAGCCTGATGATCATCGGCGTGACCACGCTGGTATCGACGCCGATCGGCATCCTGGCCGGCATCTACCTGGCCGAATTCGGCGCCACTTCCCGCTTCGCCGCCACGACCCGTTTCGTCACCGACATCATGTTGTCGGCACCGTCCATCGTCGTCGGCCTGTTCGTCTATGCCCTGGTGGTGGCGACCCTGGGTGGCTTCTCCGGCTGGTCGGGGTCACTGGCACTGTCGTTGATCGCCATTCCGGTGGTGGTGCGCACCACGGAAAACATGCTGCTGCTGGTGCCCACCGCGCTGCGCGAAGCCGCCTTCGCCGTGGGCGCGCCGCGCTGGCAGGTGTCTTTGAAAGTCACCCTGCGCGCGGTCAAGGCCGGCGTGGTGACCGGCGTCTTGCTCGCCATTGCCCGCATCACCGGAGAAACCGCGCCGCTGCTGTTCACCGCGTTGAACAACCAGTTCTTCAGCACCGATATGTCGCAACCGATGGGCAACTTGCCGGTGGTGATCTACCAGTTCGCCATGAGCCCCTACGACAACTGGGTCAGCCTGGCCTGGGGTGGCGCCCTGCTGATCGCCCTGCTGGTGCTCGCCATCAACATCATCGCGCGCGTCCTGTTTCGCAAAAAATCTACCGCTTGAATACGGAGTTCCGCATGTCCGCCCCTCAACAAACCGCCGACGGCGATGCCATCCTGAAAGTCCGCGACCTGAATTTCTTCTACGGCGACTTTCGCGGCCTCACCAACGTTTCCCTGGACATCGCGAAAAGCCGGGTGACCGCCTTCATCGGCCCCTCCGGTTGCGGCAAGTCCACCCTGCTGCGCACCTTCAACCGCATGTATGACCTCTACCCCGGCCAGCGCGCCGAAGGGCAGATCAACTTCCACGGCAACAACCTGCTGGACAAGAAGCAGGACGTGAACCTGGTGCGCGCCAAGATCGGCATGGTGTTCCAGAAGCCGACCCCGTTTCCGATGACCATCTACGAAAACATCGCCTTCGGCGTGCGCCTGTACGAAAAGATGCCCAAATCGGAAATGGATGACCGCGTCGAATGGGCGTTGCGCAAGGCGGCGATCTGGGAAGAAACCAAGGACAAGCTGCAACAGAGCGGCCTCTCGCTCTCCGGCGGCCAGCAGCAACGCCTGTGCATCGCCCGCACCATCGCGGTGAAGCCGGAAATCGTCCTGCTCGACGAACCCACCTCCGCGCTCGACCCGATTTCCACCGCCAAGATCGAAGAGCTGATCAACGAGCTGAAGGACGACTACACCATCGCCATCGTCACCCACAATATGCAACAGGCGGCGCGCATCTCCGACTTCACCGCCTTCATGTACTTGGGCGAACTGATCGAGTTCGGCAAGACCGACACCCTGTTCATCAAGCCGAAACAGAAGCAGACCGAGGACTACATCACCGGCCGCTTCGGCTGAGCGCATCGGCCAAGTACTCGCGCCGGCTTCGCTCCGTCACATTTCCGTAATCTTCCTGTCACCTCGCGTGACTATGCTGTCGGCTCCTATGTAGTTCCGTGCGAGTCGTGCAAAGCCTTTCCGAAATTCAGAACGAACTGACCAGCCTGCGCGCCAGGGTGGTCGACGGCCAGCGGGATCTGCTGACGGCGTGGCGAGATGCCCTGACGGACTCGGGCTATGCGCCGGACGCCGCCAATCTGGCCGCCTATATCGCCTTCCGCCGGGAAGACCTGCGCGGTTTGCAGGAGCGCCTGAGCCAGCTCGGGCTGTCCTCGCTGGGCCGCTGCGAGGGCCATGTCGTCGCCACCCTGGACGCCGTCGCGCTGGCGCTGGACGCCCTGCTCGGAGCCGCCGCCGGCGAGGCGGTGCTGCTGAAAACGGGGCGGGCCAATCGCCAGGGCGACAAGCGCCTGCAAAAAAACACCCTACGCCTGCTCGGTCGCGAACCGAAACAGCGGCGCGCCCGCATCATGGTCACCCTGCCGACGGCGGCGGCCGGCGAAATTCGCTTCGTCCGCGACCTGGTCGAACACGGCATGGACATCGCCCGCATCAACTGCGCCCATGACGACGCCGACACCTGGAAGGCGATGATCGCCAATGTTCGCGCCGCCGCCGGCGCCGCCGGGCGCGAGTGCCTGATCCACATGGACCTCGCCGGCCCGAAACTGCGTACCGGTGAGATGGCGGAAACGCCCGGACGCCTGCGTCTGAAGCCCAAACGCGACGAGCGCGGCGATACCCGCGCGCCGGCTTATTTTCTGTTCGACGCCAGCGGTGAGCCGGGCGGTCCCGGGCTGCGCGGCGCCATCGGCTTGGCCGGCTATCCTCGTTTGAGCGTGGCGCGCGACTGGCTCGACCGTCTGCGTCCGGGTGACCTGGTGGAAGCGACCGACACCCGCGGCAAGAAGCGCATTTTCAATGTCCTGGAGCGGACGGGCGAGGCGCACATGCTTGCCTGCGCCGCCGATTCGGTCTGGCTGGAACAGGGCTGCGCCCTGAAACATTTGTCCGGCGAGGGGAAGCAACGGGCGAACCGCGTGGGCGCGCTGGAAAACATGCCGGAGGCCTTGTTGGTACATGTCGGCGACCGCCTGCTGTTGTCGCGCGACCCCGCTCCCGGCTCGGCGGGTGATGTGGACGGCGACGCCGGCCGCATTCCCTGCGCGCAGCCGGAAGTGCTGGACAGTCTGCGGGTGGGCGAGCGGGTGTTCATCGACGACGGCCAAATCGGCGCCGAGGTCGAACGCCTCGACGCTGCGGGCGCTTGGTTGCGCATCACCCGCGCTCGCCCGGAAGGCGACAAGATCCGCCCGGCCAAGGGCCTGAATTTCCCGGACAGCGAGATTCAATTGCCCGCCCTCGGCGAGAAGGATTTGCTCGATCTCGATTTCGTCGCCCGCGAAGCCGACATCGTCGGCTATTCTTTCGTGCAGTCGGCGGCGGACATGGATCGCCTGGCGGACGAACTGGAAGCGCGTGGCGCCGGTGGCATGGGCCGCATCGCCAAGATCGAGACCCGGCGCGCGGTGGCCAATCTGCCGGAGATCGTCGTCCACGGCGCCAGCCGCGGGCCGTTCGGCCTGATGATCGCGCGCGGCGACCTGGCGGTGGAAATCGGCTGGAGCCGCCTCGCCGAGATCCAGGAAGAAATGCTGTGGCTGGCCGAAGCGGCGCACGTGCCGGTGGTCTGGGCCACGCAGGTGTTCGAGCAATTGATCAAGGTAAACCTGCCATCGCGCGCGGAAATGACCGATGCTGCCATGGCGGAGCGCGCAGAATGCGTGATGCTGAACAAGGGGCCGTTCGTGCTCGACGCGATCGCGATGCTGGATGACATCGCCCGCCGCATGCGTGCCCATCAACACAAGAAATCCGCCCGCTTGCGGGCATTACATTGGTAAGGAAGCAATCATGGCCAACGCAGTAAAAAACATCGCCAAGTTCATCCGGAAGAATCCGGACGACAAGGCCGCCGTCACGCTCAGGGATCTCTGCATTGCGCTGGAATCGTCCGCCACGTTCGATCTGGGCTGCATCTATGACCTGGACAAGAAGTCGTTCGAACTGGCCATCGACCTGCTCGAAGAATGGCGTTTCGACCGCCATGTGTTCGAGCGGCGCTTGCAGAAATATCTGGACGACCCGGCGGAGGATTGATTGCCGTAGGAGCGGGCTTGCCCGCGATGCAACCGTGGCCATCGCGGGCAAGCCCGCTCCTACGGCCGCGCCGCTTCCAGCAGCGCAGCTTCAAACCGCTCCACGATGGCTTCCCAGCCATGCGCCCGCATGGACAGGCTGGCCTGTTGGCCGAGGCGCTGCCGTAACGGCGCATCGCCAGCCAATGCCACGGCCGCGCTGACGAAGGCCGGGGCGTCGCCGGCCGGCACCGAGATGCCGTTTTCCCCCTCTCGAATCAACTTCTCCCCGGCCGCGCGCCGGTAAGCGACGACGCCGAGGCCGCTGGCCAGCGCCTCGCCGATGACGTTGCCCCAGGTCTCCGAGAGGCTGCCGAACAGAAACAGGTCGGCGCTGGCGTAGTGGGCGGCGAGATCCTCGCCGACGCGCGGGCCGGCGAACATATGGTCCGGGTGCGCCGCGCGCAGGCGGGGCAGGGTGGGGCCGTCGCCCACCCAGACCATGCGCGCGCCACGGTGGTGGGCGGCGATGGCGGCGAAAGCGCGTTCCACCACTTCCAGATTCTTTTCCGGGGCGAGGCGGCCGACATAGAGGCAGGCGAGGGCGTCCGTCTCCAGGTTCCAGCGCGCGCGCAAGGCGGCGTCACGCCGCTCCGGGTGAAACAGCCGGGTATCGACGCCGCGCCCCACCGCGCGGGCATTGGGAATGCCGCGCGCGTTCAAGGCCGCCGCAAGTTCCGGCGTCGGCGCCAGGGTGGCCTGGCAACGCCGATGCAGGGCGTCGAGCCAGTCGGTGACCCAAGGCATCAGCCAGGCGAGGCCGTAATGGCCGCTGTATTGGTCGAAATGGGTGTGATAGCCGGAAGTCATCGGCAGGCCGCGCGAGCGCGCCGCCCAGAGCGCGGCCCAGCCCAAGGGGCCCTCGGTGACGATATGCACGAGGTCGGGGCGTTGTGTATCCAGCACGTGGCCAAGGCGTCGCCAGGCCGGCAGACCCAGATGCAGGCCGGGATACTTCGGAATCGGCAAGCCGGTCACGGTCCAGGTGTCGGCATCGGTCGCTTCGATTCCTTGTCGCGGCCGCACCACGCCGACCCAGTGGCCGCGTTCGCGCAGGCCGCGCACCATGCGTTCCGTGGTCATGGCGACGCCATTGATTTCCGGCGGATAGGTTTCGGTGACGAAGAGGATGCGCAACGGCCCTCGTGGGAGCGGGCTTGCCCGCGATGCAACGTTCATCGCGCCAGCCCCCGGTAAAGCGCCGCCAGCTTTGCCGCCAGGGCCTGATCCGACCATTCATGCGCATAGCCGCGCGCCGCGTCGCCCAAGCGGATGCGCGATACCGGGTCGTTCAGCAGTTCCACCAGCACCCGCGTGAAACCGGCGGCATCGTCGGGAGCGACATGGCAACCGCGGCGGGGTTCCAGGATGTCCGCCGTGCCCATCACCGACAGCCCCACCACCGGGCAGCGCTGCGCCATCGCCTCCAGCAGCACCAGGCCCTGGGTCTCGGTGCGCGAAGCGAAGATGAAGGCATCGGCGGCGGCATAGGCGGCAGGCAGTTCGCGCTTGCGGTCCATGTAACCGAGAAAACGCACGTGCTCCCGCAACCCCAGGCTTCCCGCTTGCCGTTGCAGGTCATCGCGCGCCGGACCCTCGCCGGTGACCAGAAACAACAGCTCCGGCAAGTCGCGGCGGGCGAGTGCAACCACTTCCAGGAGAAAGCCGATGTTCTTTTCGTGCGCGACGCGGCCGACGAACAACACCACCGGCCGCGCCGGTTCTATACCGTGTCGAGCGCGGAAAGCAGCGCCGTCACCTGGGGTGAAGGCACTGGCCGGCAAGCCGGTGGGCAGCACATGCAGGGGGCGGCTGACGCCATAGTCGCGCAGGCGCGAGCGCATCGCGGCGGAAGGCACGATCACCGCGTCCAGCGCGTTGCACTGGCCGCGCGAGAAGCGCCGCGCCAGGCCGCGCAGCGCGGAAGCCGGCAGCCAGGGGATGTAGTGTTGGAGGTATTCCTCGAACAAGGTGTGATAAGTAGCGATCACCGGCTTGTCCAGCACGCGGGCGGCGTGGAGACCGGCGTAATGTGCGGCGAACGGGGTCTGGACGTGGATCACATCGCAGTCCACGGCGGCCTTGAGAACGGCACGGCGCAATTTCGCGTAATGCGCCAGCCGGTCTTCCGGATCGCCCAGGACTCGCCGCGACGGCACCCGGATCACCCCCGCCGCCGGTGCCTCGTCTCCATAGCTCGGCGCCACCAGGGTGGCCGCGACGCCGTGCGCGGGGAGGGCGCCGCGAAAGGTTTCGATGGAAGTGGAGACGCCGTTGATGCGCGGGAAATACACGTCAGAAACCATCAGAACGCGCATCAACCCGACCCGCTCGCTTGATCGCCGCCGCCTAGTAGTGCCGGCGTCCCCGCCGGCATCTTTCGCCCACCCAAGTGCGGCGCCACCGTGCTCCACTCCACCATCTCCAGGCGACCGTCCTCATGCTCGACGATGGCGGTGCAGGAATCGACCCAGTCGCCGCAGTTGGCGTAGACCAGGCCGTCGATCTCCTTCAGCGCCGCCCAGTGGATGTGGCCGCAGATCACACCATCGAGGCCGCGCTCACGCACATGGTGAATCACCGAATCCTCGAAATCGAAGATGAACCGCAAGGCCGTCTTCACCCGCCGCTTGGCATAACCCGCCAGCGACCAGTAACCGGCGATGCCCAACTGCCGGCGCAGCCAGGACAACCAGCCGTTGAGCCGCACCAGCAGGTTGTAGGCGACGTCGCCGAGTACGGCGACCCAGCGGTGATGTCGGGTGACCTGATCGAAATCGTCGCCGTGGGTCAGCAGCAAGCGGCGGCCATCGGCCGTTTCGTGCACGTATTCGCGTTCCACACGGATATCGCCGAACGCGGTTTCGCAGTAATCGCGTAGCGCCTCGTCGTGATTGCCCGGTACGAACACCACCTGTTCGCCGTGGCGCGCACGCCGCAATATTTTCTGGATCACAGTGTTCTGCGCCGGGCTCCAGTAGATGCTGCGGCTCATGCTCCAGAAGTCGATGATGTCACCCAGCAGATACAGGTGGCGGGCGGGGTATTCCCGCAGGAAGGCGAGCAGGCTATCGGCCTGACAGGCGCGGGTGCCCAGATGGACATCCGAAATGAAGACGGCGCGGACAGTTGGCATGGTTGGCGAATCTGACAGCGCGACATGACAGGCCGGTTACAGGCACAGTCCTGGCGGCACAAATATCCGTCATGGATTGTTCATCGTTGCGTCATGTCGAAGTAGCAAGTGTTGTTTACCTTTGCCGCACAATTTTTGACAAAGGAAACTCCGTGCTTCAAGAACGCATTGCTCGGGAAGGCGGCGGCAAGAAACATTTTCAGGTCAGCCTGGCGCGCCATCAGGACGAAGTACGCGAGGCTCAACGTCTGCGCTGGCAGGTTTTCGCCGAGGAAATGGGCGCGCGCCTGGCCTCGCCCGAACCCGGCCTGGACATCGATTTGTACGACGCCCATTGCGAGCACCTGCTGGTGCGTGACCCGGACACTTCCGAGGTCGTCGGCACCTATCGCATCCTCAGCCCCTCCGCCGCCAAGCGGGTCGGCGACTACTACACGGAAACCGAGTTCGATCTGACCCGGCTGCGACACCTGCGCGGCAACCTGGTGGAACTCGGGCGTTCATGCGTGCATGCCGGCTACCGCAGCGGCGGCGTCATCACACTGTTGTGGGCCGGTCTTGCCGAATACATGATCCGCAACCGGCATGACTATCTGATCGGCTGCGCAAGCATCGGCATGGCCGATGGCGGCCACAATGCCGCCGGGATATGGAATGTGGTGAAGGAAAAGCATCTGGCGCCGATCGAATGGCGGGTTTTCCCGCGCTGTCCGTTGCCGCTGACGTTGCTGGAAGCGGCGAGCGAGCCGGCGCTGCCGGCGTTGATCAAGGGCTATCTGCGGCTGGGCGCTTATGTTTGCGGCGAACCGGCCTGGGACCCCGACTTCAATACCGCCGACCTGCCCATCCTGCTGCCGCTGAAGAATATCCACCCGGCTTATGCCCGCCGCTTTCTCAAGCAGGCCTGAGACAGCAGGGCAGGCTTGCGCTGCGGCCTTGGCGCTTCTGCTGGCGTGTTTCCCGGCTTGTGCGCTGGCGCAGCATGTCCAGTTGGAAGACGTCATGCTGCCCGCACAGACCAGCGTCGGCGGCCAGAAAATGCTGCTCAATGGCGCGGGTTTGCGCACTTTTCTCGGCTTCCGGGTCTACGTCGCAGCCCTCTACTTGCCGGTGCCCATGCGCGAGGCCGGGCGCGTGCTGGAGTCCGATACGCCGTCACGGCTACAGCTCACGCTGCTGCGCGACACCAGTATGGAACATAACCTGGAGGCGCTGAGGGCGGGGCTGCACGGCAACCACAGCGCGGCGGAACTGGAGGCGATCAAGTCCGAAATCGCACTGTTCTTTGGCCTCATTCAGACGGTGCGCGAACTTCCCGCCGGCACGGTGATTCAACTCGATTACCAGCCCGGGACGGGCGTCAGCGTCAGAATTGGTGGCCGCAACCTGGGCCTTATTCCTGGCGAACGCTTCAACCGCGCGATTCTGAAAATCTGGTTGGGCCACGATCCCACTCAGATCAGCCTGAAGAAATCGCTGCTTGGCATCGAGAGTCAGGCGTTGTAGCTCGCGCAGGGCGCAATAATCAACGGGCGTCGCGCCGGATGTTTCCCTGGAATACGGTGCAATGCGCGCAGCTTTTGCACCCTACGAGGACTGGAATCAGCACCATTGCGTCGTAGGGTGGATAAGCCATAGCGTATTCACCACAGCCGTACCTGCTTGGCGGGCAGCGTTTCAGCACCAGCCTGCCTTGATATTTATGGCTCTATGTGATTCGTAGTGGGTAACGCCCGCAAGGCCGGCAGGCAGGTCACGCCGATCACCTGCATACCGGCGAGGGTGGCGTGTAGGAGCGGGTTCGCGATGCGACCGCCGCAATCGTCGTAGGAGGCCCGCTTGCGGGCCGAAGCGCCCGGTAGGGCGCAATGG
>JAURYL010000111.1 GCA_030653935.1 Pseudomonadota bacterium | reverse complement strand
GTCCTGCGCGGCGATGGCGGCCACCGCGCGTTGGCGTTCCACCATGCTGGCGAAGGAGGTGTCCGGCGCGCCCTCGGTGCGACCCATGATGCGGCCGGAATCGCCGCTGGGCAGGAAGTCCTTGGGGATGTCCTGGTACAGAGCGACGCTGCCGGCGATGCTGAGGAAGAAGGTGGCGAGCACCAGGCGCGGATGCGCCAGACTCCAGGCAAGGCTGACGCGGTAGCCGCCGAGCAGGCGGTTGAAGGCGTTCTCGAACAGCCAATACAACTTGCCGTGCCGGGTGCTTTTCTCCTGGCACAGATAGCGGCTCGCCAGCATCGGCGTCAGGGTCAGGGAGACGAAGCCGGAGATCAGGATCGCGGCGGCAATGGTCACCGCGAACTCGTGCAGCAGACGGCCGATGATGCCGCCCATGAACATCACCGGGATGAACACGGCGACCAGGGACAGGGTCATGAATAAAGGGTACGTTACCCTTTGCTTGTGTTTCCTTTTAAAGGGTAACGTACCCTTTTTCCAGAAGCGGACGCTCCGGGGGGGGCAATCACTGAGATATCCTCGGCCGTTGCGACCACGCCGATCACATTCAGATCAACGTGGTTGAACAATCGCATTCAATGAGCATGGGGCTGCTGCCGGGCACCATCGCGAGCCACCTCCCAGCCAATGCAAGCCAGGTTGATGTAGGTCGGCACGGGGCGTGCGCCGGTACGATAGCTAATGATGCTGCGGCGGGTCATGCCCAAAGCTTCGGCGGCACGCGCGGCCGACAAACCGTTAGAAATCATCCAGGCATCAAAACGCCGAGCAGGTTCCTCTGCTTGCTCGGCAGCGAGGCGATACAACGTAGTGGCAGCGATCGACAGCGGCCCCTCATCATCCCACGTCACCCCGGAACCCCACTCTTCAAGCTTTGCCTTGCGGAATAGCGTGCGATCACGCAGTGGGGCAAGTACTGGAAAGGCGTCGATAAACTCGCCAAGCGCCACGATCACCGTCCAACCGTCCTCGAAATGAAGCGACAGCCGATGGCTTGCAAGAACTTTCAGGGAAGTAATACGGGGAAGTTTTTCGCGCATGGCTCAGTCTCCATTCAATTTTCGCCACTCCTTCCACAGGAGTTCGTGGTTGTCCAAGGCCCAAGCAATGGCTTCGGCTAGCAGCTTTCGGTTTGCTCCACCGGCGGTCACTGTCAGCGCCTGCAAGTCCACGGTTGAATCCCCCTCAGGGGTGCGCACGTGAAAATGCGGCGGCGCGTGATCGGCATACACGGAAATCTTCAGTTTTCCGGATCGGTAGATCGTGTTCATGTCGGAAAGTATAGTGTAATTATTGCACCATTCAAACTAAAAGTTCCGGCCGTCAGCAACGGCCAACTATCCATAATTGCCCTTCCGGCAGGTTCCCAAGTGAAGCAGCCTTCACGTGGCGGGCCTGTAGTGCAGGTGACCGGCCGCAGTTGGCCGGATCCGGACCGATGCTCGCCTTCCGCAAAGCCGACGTTCGGCATGAATTGTGCGGCGAACCTGGATGACTGCTCAGGCCGATCAAGAGACGCCCCCGCCACCAACCTGGCCGTCTCAAAGTGGCCGACTGCGGTCGGATGCTGATCGGGCCTGAATGACTCCAACCGCTGTACAACAGCCGTCCACGTCGCAAACCGTAGACCTCGCGCCCGGCCAATCTATTTCAAGGGGCGCCGCGAAAACCGCGCCCCCAGACGCTCCATGTACAAATAAACCACCGGCGTCAGATACAGCGTGAGGAACTGCGACAGCGCCAGGCCGCCGACCACAGCGAGGCCGAGTGGCTGGCGGATTTCTGCGCCGGCGCCCCAGCCGATGGCGATGAGCAGGGTGCCGGCCAGGGCGGCGAGAGTGGTCATCATGATCGGGCGGAAGCGGACCAGGCAGGCTTCGCGGATGGCGTCGGCCGGGCTCATGCCGTCGCGGCGCTGCCGGCTCAGGGCGAAGTCGATCATCATGATGGCGT
>JAURYL010000109.1 GCA_030653935.1 Pseudomonadota bacterium | reverse complement strand
GAGGACGATACGCCGTTCTGATTCACAACCGCTCGTAGCCACTATGAAGAAGGGGCCCAGCCGGGCCCCTTCTTCATTTCCTGTCCCTACCTTCTGGAAATTCCGCCAGATTTAGGCGGGTTTACTCAGCCGGTAACACCTGGTGTCGATACCTTGCCCGTCAGGAAATCCGATTCCGCGACATAGGCGAACAGGCGTTTCCAATAATCGAGGTTCTGGCGCGCTTGGTCTTCGTTCCATCGTGCCCTGAGCAAAGCCGCCCTGTTCGGCGTCCAGTCCCGGATGCGCGGGCTGGTAGGAAGGGCATCGTGATAGGCGCCGATGATTTCTTGATGTGGGCAAGCTGCTTTCGATTTTTTGCTGGCCGCCTGTTCCAAAGGTCGATCAGCCACGGCTGTCGACGATGAATTGGTGGTTAATGACGGTTCAATGACGGTTTGGGTCGCATGGGTGCGGCCCGTCTCGCCGCATGGGTGCGGCCCCTCTTGTGTATGGGTGCTACCCGTCGCATCGACGCTACCCGTCGCACCCATGCGGCCCGTAGGGGTTGCATGGGCGCTACCCGTCAAGCGATCCAGACGGATTTGATATTGGCGGGTCGTTCCGGGTTTGCCCCCGGTTTCATTACCCGTTACGGCGATGAAATCGGAGTCGATCAAGCCATGCAAAACACGTTGTGCTTGCGAGCGTGACAGCCGCGTTTTCTCGGCGATTTTCGCCATTGAAGGCCAGCATCTACCGGCATCGTCGCCCCAATCCGCGAGCGCCAGCAGCGCGAGCAACTCGCTTCCGCCGCCGGGGAAGCCGTCCCAGACGGCGGACATGATGCGGATGGACATATCCGTCAGCCCCCCACCAACACATGCAGCGCGGCCAGATGCCGACGGCCGCGCGCCCGCTCGGCATCGGCGCGGGCCTGCGCGAGCTCGGCATGGATTCCGGCCAGGTCGGCCAGGATTCCAGCCAGCATCTCGATCTGGCGGCCACCCGTGGCGGCAAGGGCGGATACGCGAGCTTCGGCTGCGTCGACAGCAGCGTCCAGGGTGGCGTCTCGGACAGTGACGGCCATCATGCCACCTCATCGAGGGGCAGCCCGGCTGCCAGGCGGTCGATCAGGCCGGCCGGCCAGGACAGCATCCGGTTACGTTTTTTCGCGGGGGTGACTCCCCCATAGTGGCCGGCGCGGCATACGGCGGCGCGGAGGGTCTGGGGGCGGAGTCCGAGACGCTGGGCGGCGGCGTCGGTGGTGAGATACACCGCGTGTGCGGTGCCGGTCAGGGCGGTCAGAGTCATGTGGCATCACCAGATATGCCGGGATATGTCCCGGCGGTCGATGCGCACTATCTGGCGGGGTGAGGTACTGCGGCGCCCGGTGGCCCCCCTGTCTGCCCGGTGGCCCTACTGTCTGGCTACTGGCGGCTTTTGTGCCACTTCGCAAGGGCTTTTTGGCAGGCTTCCAGGGTGAATACTCGTTTTTCTTGCTTCTTGGTTAGCCATTCGACAGCATGACTTGGCAGTGATTTTAACAAGGCATCCTCTTGCCCCGAATTCGCCCATTGTTGAAGTCTGTCCATAACTTCCTTGTCAGTCGCCCGGCGCTTGGTCTCGCATTCGATTTGCCACGCTGCCTTGATGGCAAGTTGCCCGGAAGCAACGGGCGGCAGCGTGCCAGGTATCCGCTCCACAGATAGACTCTGGACAGTCGATTCAGTAGCTTCCCACAACTCCACGAATTGCGGGTTTTCGATCATCGATCCTTGCGTGAACTCATACCCGCCGTTTGTTTTGGCATGTTCAATCCACTGCGCCGGACTGAGTTCATCGGCCTCAGCATTTCGCAAAAACTGTTCAAGATAATCCAACAATCTGCGCTTGGATTCCTCATCAAATGCGTATCCGCCATGCGATTGGTTGTGCCTGGTGCTCCCAGGCAAGCACAGTCCAACTGACCATAAGACAGCTTCCGCCTTGAGCCATTTTTTCAGGCCAAGAGCATCCTTGATGTCCACGAATCCAAGCACGTTCCAGTTGCGCCGGTCGTGCTCAAATCGTTCATAGGCCAGCCTGTTAAAGCCCGGTTTGTCGTAGGCCGGATGGAACGATCTTGTGTCGTATGGGTTTGGCCCGCTCTCGCAGACAACTTCCCCGTCGCCAAGTACCGGCATGGCTTTGATGAAATCTGAAATCATTTCAATCGTCGGCACGTTCATTTCTTGCTCCCTCTTTTATAAGCTCACCCCTTCGCCGCGCCCTCTCTCCCGCACGGGTGACGGCCAGACTCAGGCCGGCGCGTCGAATCAGGCAAGGCCCAGTAACAAGTGCGCCCGGTCAAGCCGGGCGCGAAGAGAATCAAACGGCGACGGGCAAGTCCTCCAATTCCTCAAGCGTCATCAAAGCCTGTGCGAGTTCGCGCACGGTGTCATTGCATCCGGTCGGGTGAACTACCTTGATGCCTTCATCCTGAAGCCTCTCCAACTCGCCAAGGCTCGCCAACCCGACCACCAAGGCGCTGCGGATGGTCTTGATGTGGTCTGGATGGTTTAGCCGATAAAGGTTGGCCTCGATGGTGGCGCTATCGGTGCTTTGGGTATTATTTGAATCAGCCATGGTGTAACTCCTTGCAGTTGCATTGTGGTTAGGGGCGTTCGGTGTGTGTGCACCTTGCGCCCCGCTTCTTCCCGGTGAACCGCACCGGGGACGGTGTTGCTCGGTTACACGGTCGCCAGCCGCTCCACGGTATCCGGGTAGCGTTCCACCAGGCGAATCAGCAAGGCGGCTTGGGCATTCGGTCGGGCGCGGCCCTGCTCCCAGTTTTCCAGGGTGCGCGGGTTGGTGCGCAGGTAGCGGGCCAGTACCGGACGGGAGAGATTCAGCCTCTCGCGCAGGGCAATCAGTTCTTCGGCGGTCACATCTGGCGCGGGCATGGCCTCAACTTCATGGGTGCGCAGGGTGCGCTTGCCGGTGCGCGCTTCGGCCAGGGCGTCGAAGCCCTCGGCAATCTCGGAAAACAGGTTTCGTTTTTTCATCGTCTCGCGTCCAGTTCACGTTTCAGCATGGCCTTGAGCAAGTCCTTTTCCTTGGCGCTCAGGTCGTCCATTTCGTCCTTGTCGTAGAGGGTGAACAGCCAGAACTGCCGGCCGGTCTCCCACCAGAAATAAATCAGCCTCAGTCCACCCCGCTTACCCTTGCCGCGTCTCGGGTCTGGCCGGCGCAGTTTGCGCAAGCCCCCGGTCCCCTCAATGACCTCGCCCTTCTCAGCGTTCTCCATCAGGTCGTTTTGTAGGGAGCGGAAACCTTCATCGTCCATGTAGTCGGCGCGGTGCCGGGCGAAGGCGGGCAGTTCAACGAACAAGGCTTTCATGGGTTAACTATACGCAAGTTGCGTTTATATTGGTAGGTCACGCCTTCACCAGCCGCAAGCCGCTGGCTATTTCCTCGGGCTGCTCAATGCCGGCCTGTTCCAGAATCCACGCTTCAATTTTCGTGTGCCACATCCGCAACAGGTCGAGCGGCCTCTCGCGGTAATGCTTTTCGGCCAGTGCGGAAGGTTTGTGGCCCATGACTTGAGCAACGATGCCCACGGGGCATTCCACCCATTCGGACAAACTGTCAAAGCTCCGGCGCAGGCCGTGAAGCGAGACATGCGGCAGGCCGGCAGCCTGTAGGGCCTTCACATGCTGTATGCGTGGCTCGGCAAGGCGGCCATTCGCGGCGGTGGGGCTTGAGAAAACCCAGGGAAGGGGCTTGCCTTCCTTGTCCTTGCGGCGGGGTAGGGTGGCGAGCAGCGAGGCGACATAGGGGGTCAAGGGGATGGTGCGCTCCCCTGCTACCTTGTCATGAATGGTCAGGCTCTTCCATTGGAAATCCAGGCCTTCCCATGTCAGCCCGGCCAGTTCCTCGCGGCGGGCGCCGGTCAACAGCAGGGCTTGCAGGTAGCCGGCGATCACAGGGTTGCGGATGCGCCGCACGGCCTCGAACCAGGGCCGCAGCATGTCGCGTTGCAGGCTGTCGTTTTTCTTCGCGCCCACGGTGGGGACTGTCTCCCGCACAGCCTTTGCGGTGCAGGCGTCGGAATGGGTAGAAGGCCCATATTCCTTGTGTTCGGCGCACCAGCCGACGAAGGCGCGAAGGGCGCGGTAGGCTTGCGCGGTCTGGCCTGGCCCCCTCTTGGTTTCCTTCTCAAGCCAGGCGCTCACGGTGTCGGCATCCAGGGCAGAGAGTTTCAGGGCCAGCAAGGGGAAGATGGGGCCGGGCATGGTAAGGGCAGGCTCGCCAGTGCGGCGGCCACGGGTGCGGGGTTCTCCCCCCGGCTTGGCGAGGGCCTCATGGTTCCATAGGTGGCGGGCGCTCCACTTCGCCTTGCGGGCCTCAAGGTAGGCGGCCCAGGCATCGCCCACTGTCACTTCATGGCGGTGGGCTTCCTCTCGCCGGGCCTCATGGGCGGCCGCACGTTCCCGTTTCTGTTCGCGCGGGTCGATGCCTTGGTCAATCAGGGTATGCAGGCGGCGGGCTTCGTCTCGGGCTTGGTCGATACCCCATGCCCTCGCGTCTCCCAGGGTGACGCGGATGGCCTGCCCGTTCAGCTTGCCCTGAAAGACGAAGGCCCGTGCCCCGTTCACGGTGGCCCGCACTGCCAGGCCGGGGGCTTCGGTATCCCAAAGAAACGCTTGGCCCTTGTCGCTGGTAAACTCGCGGACGCGGCCGGCTGTGAGTTTGATTCGGTTCATGTGGATCCACCTTCTTCGGGATGATCGGTAGGTGGGTTACATGACTTCCATGTAACCCCCATGTAACCCGAATCATAGAATATGGCTCAATGTGGATCAACCTACCGATTCCATGTAACCCGCCGGAAGCCCCGTAAATGCTGGGTTTCTTGGTTTTTCGATGTTGATTAAAATTGATGCAAATTACCGTTTTATGCCTTCTTGTAAGCGGTAGGTCCCCAGTTCGAATCCGGGTGCCGGCACCAGTTCCGGAAGCGTGGCCGAGCGGTTTAAGGCACCGGTCTTGAAAACCGGCGAGGGTTTATCCCCTCCGTGAGTTCGAATCTCACCGCTTCCGCCAAATACCCTTCCGAAAATACCCGATAAGCCCGCGTAGATACTGAGCTAGCGGGTTTTTTTGTATCTTCTCGCGGCATTCTTTCTTTCGCAAAACGTGCCCGGCTATGCCGAGGTATCACGAATTGCGGCCACGTGTTCAACCGGATACGGGGATGTCCAGGGTGGTTCCGGGGCGCAGCGGCTCGGCGTTTTCATTCCAGCGACGAATGTCGGCGACCTTGACGTCGTAGCGCTTGGCGACCCGATCCAGGGTGTCTCCCTTGCGCACGGTATGGGTGCGCATCGCCGGGCGTTTTTCCTTGGCCACCGGGGCTTGCGTTTTGGTGGCGGCTTTCGCGGCGCTGGAGGGCACCAGCAGGGTCTGGTCCTGGGCAACGTTGCCCTTGTAGAGCTTGATCGGGTTGTGTTCCTTGAGCCATGCCAGGGTCACGCCGAATTTGTTGGCGATCTTGCCGGCGCTTTCGCCTCGGCTCGCTTCGTAGGGGCGCAGGCTGAGTTTGTCGACGCCCTGACGGTGCAGGTTGAACTGAAAGGCCACCACCCGTTCTGTCGGCAGCAGCATGACGTCACGCGTATCGGTATGGATCACACGGCGCTGGAAGCCGGGGTTGAGGGAGAGGAAATCGTCCAGTTCCATATCGGCGAGGCGCGCGGCTTGCCTGGCTTCCATCGGTTTGCTCAGGGTGACCTGCATGAAATAGGGCTCGTTGGCCACGTCCAGGATATCGATGCCGAAGCGTTGCGGGTTAAGCACAATGTTGCGAACAGCGATCAGCTTGGGGACGTAATGCCTGGTTTCCGTGGGTAATTTCAGGCTGGCGTAGCTGGTCGACTTGCCATGCTGGCGCGATTGCGCGCGGGCCACGCAGCCTTCCCCGCAGTTGTAGGCGGCGAGTGCCAGTTCCCAGTCGCCGAACATGCCGTGCAGGTATTGCAGGTAGTCGAGCGCGGCGCGGGTGGCGGTGAGAACGTCGCGACGGCCGTCGTACCAGGCGTTCTGTTTGAGTCCGTAAACCTTGCCGGTGGAGGGAATGAATTGCCAGATGCCGGAGGCCTTCATCGGCGATAGCGCCAGCGGGTTATAGGCGGACTCGATCATGGGCAGCAGGGCGATTTCCATCGGCATGCCGCGCTTTTCCACTTCTTCGGCGATGAAATAAAGATAGAGGCGGCTTCGTTCGATGCCGCGTTCAAGGTGACCGGGATGTTTGCGGAACCATGCTTCGTGAGTGCGGGTGAGTTCCGGGTTGGATTCAGTCAGTTTGAAACCAGTGCGGATGCGTTCCCATAGGTCGGATTGCGCTTCGATTCGGTCAGGGATGGCGGCGATCGAGGCCAGGTCGTAGCTGATTTTCAGCTCGGGCACGGCACTTCCAGACCCGGCAATGCTTGACGTCGATACGCCCGCGTATAGGCCCATGGCCAGGATGATGGGGGCGAGTAATCGTTGGCTTGGGGTCATTGGGCGGGATGGTAGCGGGGCGCGTGGTAAGGCATGTGGACGTGTATCGGCAAGAGTCGAAAGACCTTTAATGGCGCCGGAGTTTACCGGCATGGGGGGGGAGGCTCAATGCAAGTGCCTGTTCTTATTGCGAATGGTATAGGGTGGCCGCGCGCCATCAGGCTTCGTCCTTCCAGGCTCGCACCGCCGTGAAGGCGGCGAGACCGGGCTGGAGGGGGTACCCGGCATGTTGCGATGCGGCAACAATAACGCTCGGTTCGTCAAAACGCAGAAAGGGATTGGTGGCTATTTCCGTGGCGAGATCGACCGGCAATGTCGGCGTTCCCTGGTCGCGCAGCGCGCGGACTTCCGCCAGCTTCCGGTGCAGGGCGGCGTTGTCCGGTTCGACTTCCAGCGCGAAGGCGAGATTGCCCAGGGTGTATTCATGCGCGCTATAGATCTGTGTCTCGGGCGGCAGTGATCTGATGCGGCTGAGCGAGTCGTGCATTTGCGCGGGCGTCCCCTCGAACAGGCGGCCGCAGCCGCAGGAGAACAGGGTGTCACCGCAAAACAGGCCGCCTTGCCCGACATAACAGAGGTGGCCGAGGGTATGGCCGGGCGTGGCGAGTACCTGGAAGGACAGGTTGAGCGCGTCGATGTGTAAGGTTTCGCCGCCGCGCAGGGGATGCGTCCGCCCGGGGATGGCTTCGAGCGCCGGCCCATATACGGGAACCGCGTGGCGCGCGGTGATGTCCTTGATGCCGCCGACATGATCCGCGTGGTGATGCGTGACCAGGATGGCGACCGGCTTGACCTGTCTTGCCTCAAGCCAAGTTAAAATCGGTGCGGCTTCACCTGGGTCGACCAGGATTGCGGCATGGTCGTCGTGGATGGCCCACACATAGTTGTCCCGGAATGCGGGGATAGCGGTTACTTTCATGCGGGCATTGTCCCGGCAGACTTTCCCGAACGTCAATGAGCGAGCCCTTGGTGCGGACATGGTTTGATAGCGAGTTGGGGCAATACGTGCTGGCGCGGGAACAGGCCTGGTTCGATGCCGTCAGCGCCGATCTGTTCGGCTTCAACGCCATGCAGGTGGGGCATTGCGGCGTGGATTCCCTGCGCGCCAATCGCATGCCGCATCGTTTCTGCGGTGGCGGGGAGGCGGGCGAGCTGCGTTGCTCGCCCGAGCAATTGCCGATCAGCAGCCAGAGCCTGGATTTGTTGGCGCTGCCGCATGTCCTGGAATTTTCGAGCCACCCGCATCAGGTCTTGCGCGAGGCGGAACGGGTGTTGCGTCCGGAAGGACGTTTATTGATCACCGGTTTCAATCCGCTCAGTCTGTGGGGGGCGCGGCGCGCGCTGAACCGCCATGCGACCGACTGGCCGTGGAGCGGCCATTTCATCCATATCTCCCGGCTCAAGGATTGGCTGGACCTGCTTGGTTTTGAACTCGCGGGCGGGCGCATGGCCTGCTACGCGCCACCGCTGGAACGTACCGTCTGGCGCGAACGCTTTTCCTTTCTCGAGGCCGCCGGCGACCGCTGGTGGGCGCTGGGCGGCGGCGTCTACCTGATCCATGCCGTGAAGCGCGTGCACGGCATGCGCCTGATCGCCCCGAAGTGGGAGGGGCAATGGTTGCCACGTCCGAATTGGGTCGGTTCCACCCGGAGTACCACCCGTAACTCATTGAAGAAAAATGGCTGAAGAACAAGTTGTGGATATTTATAGCGATGGTGCCTGCAAGGGCAATCCAGGCGTTGGTGGCTGGGGCGTGCTGCTACGTTTCGGCGAGGTGGAAAAAACGTTGTGCGGCGGTGCCCGCGATACCACCAACAACCGCATGGAACTGCAAGCCGTGATCGAAGGTTTGAAGGCGCTCAACCGCCATTGCCAGGTGCGGGTGCATACCGACTCGAAATATGTGCAGCAGGGCATCTCGGAGTGGTTGCCCAACTGGATTCGGCGCGGCTGGAGGACGGCGGCCGGCGGCGCGGTGAAGAACCAGGATCTTTGGCGTGAGCTGTCCGAACAGGCTGCGCGTCATCGCATCGCATGGCTCTGGGTGAAAGGCCATGCCGGCCACCCGGAAAACGAACGCGCCGACGCCCTCGCCAACGAGGGTGTGCAACTGGCTTTGAAGGATAAGCGTTGATGCGCCAGATCGTGTTGGACACCGAAACCACGGGCCTGGACCCGGCCCTGGGCCATCGAGTGATCGAGATCGGCGCCCTGGAGATCGTCAATCGGCAAGCGAGTGGCGCCACCTATCACGTCTACCTCAACCCGGAGCGCGAGATCGATGCCGGCGCGGTGCAGGTACACGGCCTGACCAACGACTTCCTGGCCGACAAGCCGCGCTTCGCCGATATCTCGCGTGAGTTTCTGGAATTCGTTCGTGACGCCGAACTGATCATTCACAACGCGCCCTTCGACGTGGGTTTCCTCAACGCGGAACTGGCGCGGCTGAAGGAGGGGCCGGTCAAACGCCACTGTACGGTGCTGGATACGCTGAAAATGGCCAAGGGGCTGCATCCCGGCCAAAAGAACAACCTGGATGCGCTGTGCCGGCGCTACGAGGTGGACAACTCCGGCCGCGCCTTCCATGGCGCATTGCTCGACGCCCAGTTGCTGGCCGAGGTGTATCTGGGGATGACGCGCGGCCAGGAAACCCTGGGCATCGATATCGCCACCCCGGCCCAGGCCCAGGCCGCCACTCTGGTGCGGCGCGGGGTGCTCAAGGTGGCGCGCGCGAATGACTTGGAACGCGCGGCGCACGCCTCCTATCTGGCCGGCATGGCCAAGGAGTGCGGGGAGGTGTCGGCATGGTGAAGCCGTACATCCCGTTGCTCGGCCTTCTCGTGGCGTTTCCCGGTGTCGCCAAGGAGTTGAGCGAGGTCGATTTCCTCGCGGAAATGCCCGTGGTGCTGAGCTCAAGTCGCCTGGCGCAGCCCATTCAGGACGCGCCCAACGCCATCAGCGTGATCGACCGCGCCATGATCGAGGCCTCCGGTTTTCAGAACGTGCCGGATCTGTTCCGTTTGGTGCCGGGCTTCTATGTCGGCCAGATCAACGGCTTCAGTTTTTCCGTGGCGAACGGCATTTCCGCCGAATACGCGCGGCAGATGCAGGTACTGGTGGATGGACGTTCCGTGTACCTGCCGTCACTCGGCGGTGTGCGCTGGGATACCCTGCCGTTGGTCATCGCCGACATCGACCGCATCGAGGTGGTCCGCGGCCCCAATGCCGCCAGCTACGGGGCCAATGCCATGACCGGCGTCATCAACATCATCACCCGCCACCCGGCCGAGGTGGAGGGGCGCATGTTGGCGGTGACCCTGGGCGCCAATAAGCACAAGGATGCACAGTTCCGTTGGGCGGGAGGCGAAACCCGGAAGCATCGGGTTACCCTGGGGTGGCGCCAGAACACGGGATTTGATGATCGCGGCGGCGAGATCTACGACACCGCGCGTTCCCCTTCATTCAACTACTACGGTGATTTTGATCTCGGTCTCGGGCAGGGGCTGGCAGTGCAGGCGGGTTATGTCGGTGGGACGCGCGGCGCCGGCAGCGCCAACCGGAATAATCGGCTTTCACTGCCGCATGAGGAACACATCAACAGCCACTTCCAGCAGATCGATTACCGACGCGCGTTGGCGGATGGTCAAGAGTTGCAGGTCAAGGCCTATCACAATTATCAGTCCGGGCAGGAGACGGTGCCGGTGGGTCATCCCGCCGTTGTCCCGGGTTTTACCTATGCTCGAGATTTGGTGTCAGAGCGCTGGCATGGCGAGGCGCAATGGAACCGCCAGCTTGGTGAAGGTCTTCGGATGAACCTGGGTGGGTACGGCCGTCGTGATGCCGTCAATTCCCCGCATTACTTCAATCGTGGTGACGATCTGGTGACCTCGAGTTGGGGCGCCTTCACCCATGTCGAGTGGCGTCTGGCGCGGCAGTGGCTGCTCAATACCGGGGTCATGTGGGAAGACTACGACCTGGTTGGTGGGCGTCTTTCGCCCCGTATGGCGCTGAATTGGCAACCGGACCCGCGCCATACCTTTCGCGTCGGTGCATCGCGTGCCTATCGCAACCCGGTTCAGGCTGAAGTGAATGCCGATTGGCGATTGGTGCTCCCTCTGGCGGGTACCAGTCCTCAGGCCTACACGACCATTGTGCGGCTGACATCGAACAGCGCCATCCGTCCGGAAAGCATCCTCTCCCGGGAAATCGGCTATCTGGGCAGTTGGCCAGAGCATGGCCTCAGTCTCGATGTACGCATTTACCGGGACAGCTTGCGTGATTTGATCGACATCCAGCCGGGTGGAAATTTCTTTGCCAATCTTGCGGATAGCACCCACGAAGGCATGGATGGCCAATTACGCTGGCGCTTTGCTCCCCACACTTTCGTGGTGTTGAACTACGCCCAATTGCATATCGACACCACGCGCACGCAACCCCAATACTTCCCCCGGCATGTCAGCGGGGCGCTGATCTCGCATCGCTTTCCGCACGAAGTCGACGTCAGTGTCGGGCACTATCGCAGCGATGGTTTCATCAGTTACGACAATAACCTGCCTCCCGACTACCGCCGTACCGATGTGCGGCTCGCCAAGTCGTTCAAAGTGGAGGGAAATAAGGCGCGATTGGCATACGTCTTGCAGTATGCGGATGGCGCCGATTATGAATATGACCTCAAACCGGAAAAACGCGTATCCAGGCAGGGCTACATCCAGTTCCAGATGGAGTTCTGAGTTGTCGCCAAGCTGATGCGGCCGCCTTTCATGGCGCAGCGGCTGCTCTTTTTCTTGATTGCCTGGCTGGTTCAAGCTCCAGCACAGGCGGAAGGCCTCGTGCATCTGATCGCGAGTGAGGCAGGCGGCGCCTACCGCGAGGTGGTCGATGCCTTCCGTGACACGTACAAATCGCCGCGCCAGGTCAGGTTCTGGATACTGGCCGAGCTTGGTGCCGGGCAGATCCGTGCCATGAGCGGCAACAACGACCTGATCGTTCCCATCGGCCTCAAAGCCGCCCGCGCGGTCGCCGAGCAACATGGCGGCCAGGCCGCGGTACTGACGCTGATGGTGCCTCACGTGACCACTGAGCTGCTTGTCTGGCCAGCCAGTTTGCCCGGACGCAAGCTTGCTCATGTCCACATCGATCAGCCGGTCAGCCGCACCCTGAACCTGGTGGAACTGGCTTTTCCCCTCGCCAAGCGGCTTGGCTTGCTGGTCTCTGCGGAGAACGCCGAGACCGCACGACAGTTTCAGCAGGAAGCGGAGCGCCGCCGACTGAGTTTGAAGCTGGAGCGCGTGACGAGTCCCGAGGATGTGGCCCCGGCCTTGCGAAACGTTCTGCCTGAATCCGACATCCTGTTGTTAGTGCCGGATTCCATCGCCTTCCATGCCGGCAATGCCCGCAACGTGTTGCTCACCACCTACCGCCATCGGGTGCCGGTCGTGGGTTTCTCCGAGGGATTGTCCAGGGCGGGCGCGGTTGCCGTGGTCTATTCCTCGCCAGTGCAGATCGGTCGCCAGGGCGCGCGGATGGCCGCGCGCTGGAGGCCCGAGAGCGGCGACCTGCCGCCGTCGCAACACGCGGACGAATTTTCCGTCGCCTTCAATTTCTATGTCGCGCGCTCCCTTGGCGTGGTGCTGCCCGATCTGGCCGAGGCGCGGCGCAAACTGGGGGCGAGCGTTGAACCTTGAGACGCCGCTCGGGGCGGGTGCGATTCAAATTGAGGTGGCCCGTCGTAGGAGCGGGCTTGCCCGCGATTGGCAACGCTTTGTATACATAGCCGTGGGATATCGCGGTAGGGGCGGGTTTCAAACCCGCCCCTACAGTGGGCCTCATCATGCAGGACAGCCACCCTTGGTGTACGGCCACATCAGTTTGAACCGCACCGGTTCGGGAGATCGGGACTGATTTTCACCGCTGGCGCGGCTTGCTCCGTATAATCCGCAGCCTTCGCGCGCCCAACCAATCGGCGCGCGTTTTTCTTTTTCATACATCGTCTGCCTCGATTGGTGCCGCGTTCAAGCGGCGGGCCGTCGCAGGAGTAGTTCATTGTCTTCCCCCCTCGTTTCAAATACCGGCCCCGCGTTCGCCGACCTGGGCCTGGCCGCCCCTTTGCAGCGCGCCATCCAGGATGCCGGTTACACCACGCCGACGCCGATCCAGGCACAGGCCATCCCCCTGGTCCTGGCCGGCGGTGATCTGCTCGCCGCCGCGCAGACCGGCACCGGCAAGACCGCCGGTTTTGTCCTGCCCATCCTGCATCGGCTGATGGACAAGCCGCTTGTACCCAAGCCCGGCCGTCCGCGTTGCCTGATTCTGGTACCCACCCGCGAACTGGCGGCACAAGTGGAACTGTCGGTGCAGACCTACGGCAAGCATTTCCCCCTGGTGTCGATGGTCATGTTCGGCGGCGTCAACATCAACCCGCAATACAAGGCGTTGAAGGGCCGTGTCGACATCCTGGTCGCCACCCCGGGCCGCTTACTCGACCACGTCGGCCAGCGCACCGTGGATCTGTCCGGGGTTGAAATCCTGGTGCTCGACGAAGCCGACCGCATGCTGGACATGGGCTTCATCCGCGACATCCGCAAGGTTATCGGCTTGATCCCGAAACAGCGCCAGACCCTGTTGTTCTCCGCGACCTTCTCCGAGGAAATCCGGACCCTGGCCAACACGCTGCTGAATAACCCGGGCACCGTCGAAGTCGCGCGCCGCAATACCGCCTCGGAACTGGTGGAGCAGTCGGTGCACCTGGTGCCGCAGGCGCACAAGAAAGAATTCCTCGCCCACCTGATCCGTCATCACAACTGGCAGCAGGTGCTGGTGTTCACCCGCACCAAGCACGGCGCCAACAAACTGGCGGAGAAACTGATCAAGGACAAGATCCCGGCCGCCGCCATTCACGGCAACAAGAGTCAGGCCGCGCGCACCCGCGCCCTGGCCCAGTTCAAGGACGGCACCCTACAGGTCCTGGTGGCGACCGATATCGCCGCGCGCGGCATCGACATCGACCAGTTGCCGCAGGTGGTCAACTTCGAATTGCCCAACGTGCCCGAGGACTATGTCCACCGCATCGGCCGCACCGGCCGCGCCGGCAGTATGGGCGCGGCGGTATCGTTGGTGGATGGCGAGGAAATGAGTTACCTCAAGGACATCGAACGCCTGATCAAGCGCTCCATTGCCCGCGTCGTGGTTGAAGGCTTCGTCATGCCGGAAGCGGCGGCGTCGCATGAAGGCCTCGATGACCGGCGTCCGCCGCGCCCGTCGGGTGGTCGCAACCAGCCGAATCGCGGTGGTCAGCCCAACAACCGTTCCGGCGCCCCGCGTAAGCCGGCGAAGCCGGAGCAGGGCGGCAAGCCCGCGCGTTCGCCCGCCGCCGGCCCGGCACCGTCCCGCCACACCGCGCGGCCCAGCGCTGCGTTGCTGGGGGCGGGATCGGGGAAAAAGGGTGGCTGGTCTTAACCCCTGACTTGCATGAGCGGCCACAACGACTTGTGGCCGCGCTTTCAAGAAATACATTGCAACCAACTGATTCGAGATGAAGTTTTCGCGCATCTGTAGCGCCGGCTTGCAGCCGGCGCTACACGCGAGGCGCGGCGGCCGTGTTTCTTCGGCGCGATTTGCGGCAGCTGGCCGGTTACTTCGCGCTTTTTCCCTGCTCGACCCACTGGGCTAGCAAGCCCAAGCGATGTGATAATGCCGACATGAATTCACCGCAAACCGTCTCCCCTCGCCGTCGCCTGCAAGAGCTTCTGGCTATTCCCGACCGGCTGCGCAGCGAAGCCGAGTGGGATGAGCTGCATGAGCTGGAAATCTCACTGGCGCCCGGCAATCGCGCGGACATGACGCCGCCGCGTGCTTACACGACCTCAACCGCCGTTCCCGACAAACCCAGGCCGAGGCCGCCGCGGCCCAACGAAGGCGGGGATTCCAGGCCGAGATCGAGACCAAGCGAGGGCGGTGGTGGTGAGGCGAAGAAGACGTTCCGAAAGCGCCACCGGAAACCGGCCAAACCGGCGACGGGTGGTTCGGAGCCGACTTCCGAGTGACGGCCCGCTCGCAGGCCGGATAGCCCGCCCTGGCGAGTTCGCCCGTGCCTATTGATCCGGCCGGGTGAAGTAGGAAGTTCCCATCATTCCCGCTCCGACTCCCCTATTCGAGGGCGGGCCGCTGCGGGAAACATCCACCGTGGGAGCGGGCTTGCCCGCGATTGGCAACGCTTTCTATGCATAGCCGTGGAATATCGCGGTAGGGGCGGGTTTCAAACCCGCCCCTACATGCGGGTAGCCCGGATGCAGCGCAGCGGAATCCGGGGAGTTGTGTGGATTCCCCGGCCAAATAATCCCTACGCAACTACCAACATGATTTGCGAAAACAGCCTTAAAAACCCCGCTCAGAACGGCCACACCAGCGGCGCGATCAACACCGTCAGTATCCCGCTCAGGACAGTCAGCGGGATCCCCATGCGCAGGTAATCGGCGAAGGCGTAGCCGCCCGGCCCCATCACCATCAGATTGGTCTGGTAACCGACCGGTGTCGCGAAGCTGGCCGAGGCCGCTTTCATGATGACGATGGCGAACGGCAGCACGCTGACGTCGAGTCGGCTGGCGGCGGCCAGTGCGATGGGGAACATCAGGGCGGCGGCGGCGTTGTTGGTGATCAGGTTGGTGAACAGCGAGGTGGCCAGGAACACCAGCGCCAGCGTGGCCCAGGGATTGTCGCCGGCGAGGCCGACCAGGCCGCCGGCGACGACATTCGCCGCGCCGGTCTTTTCCAGCGCGAGACCGATGCCGAAAGCGGCGGCGATGACCAGCAGCACCTGCCAGTCCACCGCGCGGCGGGCGGCCGAGGCGGTGGTGCAGCTGGCGAACAGCATCAACCCCGCCGCCAACATCGCCGCCTGCAACATGCTCAGCCAGCTCAGCGCCGCCAGCAGCACCATTCCGGCCATGATCACGACCGCGATCCAGGCGCGCTCGTGGCGCGGCGGCGTCGAGTTGTCGAGACGGCTGACCAATAGAAAATCGCGGGCATTGCGGTAGTGCTCGGCAAAACCGGGGTGCGTTTCCAGCAACAGGGTGTCACCCGGGCGCGGCACGATGTCGCCGATCTTGCGCTCGATGCGCTCACCATTGCGCGCCACGGCAATGATGGCGGCCTGGTAGTGGCTACGGAAACGGCCCTCGCGGATGCTTTTCCCAAGCAGGGGAAAACTGTCGGAGACCACCGCCTCGACCAGGCAACGCTGGTGGTGCGGGGCTTGCAGCTTGAATACCTGGTCGTCGGCGGGTTTGAGCCCGCGAATTCTGCGCAGATCGAGCACCGAATCCACAACGCCGGCGAACAGCAACCGATCGCCGCCGCGCAGTTGCTGTTGTGGCGATACAGCCGGCATCAGCTGGCCGTCGCGGTTTATTTCCACCAGATACATGCCGGGCAACTGGCGCAGCCCGGCATCCTCGATGCGCTTGCCATCCAGCGGGCTATGCGGCTCCACCAGCATTTCCACCGTGTATTCGCGCGTGTCTTCCAGGCGGCTGAGGATCGAGTGCCGTTCCGGCAGCAGTCGGCGCCCGAGCAGCGCGGTGAACAGAATGGTCAGCAGCAGCGTCGGCACCCCCACCCAGGCAATCTCGAAGAAGCTCAGGCCGCGTTCCCCGGTCTGGCCGACCAGCAGGCCGTTGACCACCAGGTTGGTACTGGTACCGATCAGGGTGCAGGTGCCGCCGGCGATGGCGGCATAGCTCAGCGGCAGCATCAAATGGGATACGGCCATGCCATGTCGCCTGGCCCAGTCCTTGACCGCCGGGATGAACATCGCCACCACCGGGGTGTTGTTGAGAAACGCGCTCAAGAACGCGACCGGCGCCATCAGTCGCATCTGGGCATGCTCGATGGAGCGTGGCCGACCGAGCAGCGACTGCGAGACCCAGGCCGTTCCACCCGTCTCCTGGAAGCCGGAAACCACCACGTAGAGCACCGCCACCGTCACCATGCCTTCGTTGGCCAGGCCCGCCAGCGCCTCCGCCGGCGTCAACACGCCGGTCAGCAGCAGCAGCGTCAGCCCACCCAGCATGACGGTGTCAGGCGGATAACGATTACCGGCGAGCAGGCCGATGCACAGCGCGACGACCGCGAGCGTGAGCCAGGCTTCCCAGGACATGGTGATATCCGTTGTTGGCGATGCCAGCACTATAGTGCGGCGGAGGCGTGTTTGTATGCCGCGCGGAAAAAGGCTGCTTGACGGAATTGTCAGGAAGGCGAGACAGTCCTGACATGACATCCACCCGCTCACTTCCCGGCGTCCCCGGCGAACTGCTCGCCCTGCTCGAATCCCTGCCGGAACCGCGCATCCTGGTCGATCCGGATTACCGCATCCTCTCCGCCAATGCCGCTTATCGGCACAGCTACGGCGACCCCAGCGAGATCATCGGCCGGCCTTGCTTCGAGGTTTCGCACCACTATGACAAGCCGTGCGACCAGTGCGGTGAAACCTGCCCGCGCCAGACCGCGCTGAAGACCCAACAGCCCAGTCGGGTGCTGCATCTGCATCACACGCCGCGCGGCCAGGAATATGTCGATGTGGAACTGGTGCCGATCCACGACTCCGACGGCAACATCGTCTATTTCGTGGAAACCATGCGGCATCTGCGCGAGACCAGTCGGCAACCGGGCGCGCTCGGCATGGTTGGTCGCTCGCCCGCCTTTACCCGCATGCTCGACCTGATCAACCGGGTCGCGCCGGCGATGACGCCGGTGCTGCTGCTGGGCGAATCCGGCGTCGGCAAGGAACTCGCCGCGCAGGCCGTGCACGCGCACAGCGCGCGGCGCGAGCGGCCGTTCGTGCCGGTGGATTGCTCGGGCATGACGGAAAGCCTGTTCGAGTCGGAATTGTTCGGCTACGAGAAGGGCGCGTTCACTGGCGCCGGCCAACGCAAGACCGGCCTGGTCGAAGCGGCGGCCGGCGGCACGCTGTTTCTCGACGAGCTGGGTGACATTCCGCTGCACTTGCAGGTCAAGTTGTTGCGCCTGCTGGAAACCGGCAGCTTCCGCCGAGTTGGTGGCGTCGAGATCCTGCGCGCGGATTTCCGCCTGGTTTGCGCCACCCACCGCGGTCTGGAAACGATGGTGGAAGACGGGAGTTTTCGCCGCGACCTCTACTATCGACTCGCCGTTTTTCCCATCCGCCTCCCCGCCCTGCGCGAGCGGCGCGAGGATTTGCCTCTGCTGGTCGAACACCTGCTCGCCCGCCTGGCGCCGGCGCGGCCGCTACGCCTGGACGCCCGTTCCCTGAAGTGGCTGATGGAGCACGATTTCCCCGGCAACATCCGGGAACTGCGAAATTTGCTGGAACGCGCCATGCTCATGTCCGATGGCGATGTGCTCGGCCTCGCCGATACGCTCGAACCGCCGCCCCGGGCTCGGGAATCCATTGTCCCGCTCGATCAGGTTGAGCGCCGCTATGTGCGCCAGGCGCTCGATCAACTCGGTGGTGACCGCAAGGAATTGGCGAAAAGGCTGGGCATCAGTGAGCGGACGCTCTACCGCAAGCTGGCGGAGTAGCGACCCGGGGGGGCTACCGGAAAGAATGGCACTGTATGAAATGCGGTGGGTCATCGAGCCAGCCTGGCGGGCAGAGTGGGCTTGCCCGTGATAGCCACCGTTGCATCGCGAGTAGGGGCGGGTTTGAAACCCGCCCCTACGGCTACGCGTTACCCACTCCGATTCACATAGAGCCGAAAGAATGAACACCCAGGCCGCCTTGATAAATACACACAGCGCCAAAAAGGTCTAAACAATTCGTCGCATCGGCCGATATGAAAGAACCTGAACCCTATCTTTCGCCATGACCCCCGCATTGGCCGCACGCCCAGGCGCATCGCCCCGGATCGCCACGTTATTGCTGGTGGATGACACGCCGGAAAATCTGTCGGTCCTGGCCGACCTCCTGGCGCCCTGGTATCGCGTGCTGGTGGCCAATTCCGGGCCGCGCGCGTTGCGTCTGGCGATGTCCGAGCCGCGGCCGGATCTGATCCTGCTCGATGTGATGATGCCGGGCATGGATGGCTACAGCGTCCTGGCCCGGCTGCGGGAAACTCCCGGCTGCGCCGACGTGCCGGTGATTTTCGTCACCGCCATGACCGCCGTCGAGGATGAGCAGCGCGGCTTCGATCTGGGCGCGGTGGACTACATCAGCAAACCGATCCGCCCGCCCATCGTCCTGGCGCGGGTGAGGGCGCAACTGGAGTTGAAAGAGGCGCGCGACTGGCTGAAAAACAAGAACGAGGTGCTGGAGGCCGAAGTGGCCGCCCGATTGAGCGAGATCCTGCTGATCCAGGATGTCAGCATCCATGCCCTGGCGCGCCTGGCGGAGACGCGCGACTCGGAAACCGGAAATCACATCCATCGCACGCAATCCTATGTGCGCGCGCTGGCGACTCATTTGCGCGCGCATCCGCGTTTTGCCGCTCGCTTGAGCGGTGAATGCATCGAACAATTGGCCAAATCGGCGCCGCTACACGATATCGGCAAGGTCGGCGTCCCCGACCACATCCTGCTTAAGCCGGGCAAGCTGACGCCGGATGAATGGACCATCATGAAGACCCATGCCCTGCTCGGTTTCGACGCGATCGAGCAGGCGGAACGCGACGCGGTGAAGCCGGTGGCGTTTCTCGCCACCGCGAAGGAGATCGCGCGTTGGCACCATGAAAAGTGGGACGGCAGTGGTTATCCGGACGGATTGACCGGCGATGCCATCCCCATTTCGGCGCGCCTGATGGCGCTGGCCGATGTCTTCGACGCACTCATTTCACGCCGTGTCTACAAGCCGGCGATGTCGCATGAACAGGCGCGCGAGATCATCGTCGGCGAGCGCGGCCGTCATTTCGACCCCGATGTGGTCGACGCTTTCCTGGAAGTGTTCGATGAATTCACCGCCATCGCGGCGCGTTACCGCGATGATGTGGCCCCTAATCAAGATGACCACGACTGATCCTGTCGCCGCCGTCACCTCGTCGCCGCGCGACGACGCGGAACAGATTCGTCTGTTGCGTACCTTGGTCAGCACCATTCCCGATCTGATCTGGTTGAAAGACACGGAGGGTGTCTACCTCGCCTGCAATCCCATGTTCGAGCGGTTTTTCGGCGCCAGTGAGGCCACCATCATCGGCAAGACCGATTACGCCTTCCTCGACCGGGAACTGGCGGATTTCTTCCGCGAGCATGACCGCAAGGCCATGCTCGCGGATGCGCCCAGCGTCAACATGGAGTGGGTGACTTTCGCCGATGATGGCCACAAGGCTTTGTTGGAAACCATCAAGACACCCATGCGCGACAGCGCGGGGCGGCTCATCGGCGTCCTCGGCATCGCCCGCGACATTACCGCCAATCACGAATTCCAGGAGCAACTCGCGGCTCAGGTCGCGGAACTGCGCCGCTGGCGGGAGGCCACCCTGGGGCGCGAGATGCGCGTCCTCGAACTGAAGCGGGAAGTGAATGAGTTGCTGGCCGAGCAGGCGCGGCCGCCGCGCTACGCCAGCGCGGAACTCCAGAGTGGCGATGGTTTCCCGCATCCGGGAGCCGACGAATGAAACGCGCCGCCGCATTCGTCGGCTGTGTGGGAGCGGGCTTGCCCGCGATGGCGACCGTTGCTTTGCGGGCAAGCCCGCTCCCACGGCTTTACGCGCTGCTGGCGTTCTTGACCATCGCCTTGCTATTCGGCGGCTGCGGTGACGGCGAACGCCCGGCCGCCTACCAACCCGCGTTTTCCAGCAGCCCGGCAAGCCCGCCGACGCGCCCGGAATACCGTTTCGCCGTGCATCCCTTGCACAACCCGGAACGCTTGTTCGCGGTGTATGGCCCCCTGGTGGATCGTCTCAACGCCGCCATTCCGGAAGCCCGGTTCATTCTGGAAGCCTCGCGCAATTACGAGGAATTCGACAAAAAACTCTACGGCCGCCGGTTCGAGCTGGCGTTGCCCAATCCCTATCAGACCGTGAACGCGCTTCGCCACGGCTATCGCGTGTTCGGCAAGATGGGTGATGACGAGCAGTTTCGCGGCATCATCCTGACGCGGCGGGACGGTCCGATCCGCGTGGTCGCCGATCTGAAAGGCAAGGTGGTGAGCTTCCCCGCGAAAACGGCGCTGGCGGCCACCATGCTGCCGCAGCACTTTCTGCACGAACACGGTTTGCCGATCAATGCCTACGAATCGCGCTATGTCGGCTCGCAGGAGTCCTCGATCATGAATATCTACCTGGGCGACAGTGCAGCCGGCGCCACCTGGCCGCCGCCCTGGATCGCCTTCCAGAAGGATCATCCCGAGCACGCCGCGCAGCTTGAGGTGCGCTGGCGCAGCGAGCCGTTGCCCAATAATGGCCTGGTGGCGCGCGACGATTTCCCGCCGGCGTTGTTGCACAAGGTGGCCGCCATCCTGTTCACCCTGCATGACAGCGCCGATGGCCGCGCCCTGCTGGCGCGTCTGCCCTTGTCGCGCTTCGAGTCGGCGAACGAGGCCACTTACCAGCCGGTGCGTGATTTCATCGCGCGCTTCAGCCGCACCGTGCGGCCCTTGCCAGAACAGCCATGAACACCCTGTTCCAGCGCCTGCGCAATCTTTCAATCCGTCTGCAACTGAACATCGGCATCACGCTGTTGAATGCCTTGCTGATGGGCTTGATGGTGGCGCATCTGGTTGGTCAACGCGCTGAGTTCCTCGAACACAACAGCCGGGAACAGGCACATGCGCTGGCCGCCACCCTGGCGGTGAGCAGCACCTCGTGGGTGCTGGCGAACGATGTGGTGGGCTTGCAGGAGGTGGTGCGCTCGGTGGGGCGCGAAGCGAATGTGCGCTACGCCATGCTGCTCAACCCGGAAGGACGGGTGCTGGCGCACAGCGAAGCGGCCCGGGTCGGCCTGTATTTGAGCGATGCGCGCAGCCGGCTCCTGCTCGGGGCACCGGCGCAATTCATGATTCTGGCCAATGATGAGCAGGTCGTCGACCTGGCGGCGCCGGTCATGGCCGGTGACCGATTGCTGGGTTGGGCGCGTGTCGGCATGGGGCGGGAGGATGTCACCGCGATGCTGAGTCGCGGTCGCCGCGACGGCTTGCTTTTCACCCTCGCGGGTACTTTCCTGGGTGCCTTGCTCGCCACCGCGATCGCGCATGGCCTGACCCGCGGCCTGCGTCGCCTGGTCCAGGGGGTCGGCCGGGTGGCGGCGGGGGAGCGCGGCTTTCAGCTCAATTTCCGGCGCAAGGATGAAATCGGCCTGCTCGGCGATGACTTCAACCACATGCTGGCGTCCCTGGAAAAAAACGAGACCGCGCGCGAATTCGCGGAGCTCCAGGCGCGCGCCGCGCAGGTGGAGATGGCCGGGTTGCTGGTGCGAGCCGACGAGGCCCGCCTCGCCCTGCTCAGCATGCTGGAAGACCAGAAGGCGGCCGAGGCCGCGCTGCGGCTATCCGAGACGCGCCTGCGCGATGCCCAGCGGGTGGCGCATATCGGCAGTTGGGAACTCGATCTGGTCGGCAACCACTTGTATTGGTCGGAGGAAATCTTCCGTATTTTCGAGATCGATCCGGAGAAATTCTCCGCCTCCTACCAGGCCTTCCTCGAAGCCATCCATCCCGGGGATCGGGCGCGGGTGAAGCAGACGTATGAAGACGCCATCGCCAACCGTCAACCCTATGAAATCGTGCACCGCCTGCTGCTGCCGGGAGAGCGGATCAAGCACGTGCATGAGCGCGGCGAGACCCATTACGCCGAGGACGGCACGCCGCTACGCTCCCTCGGCACGGTCCAGGACGTGTCCGAGCGGGTACTGGTCGAGGAACAGTTGCGCAAGCTGTCCCTGGCGGTGGAGCAAAGCCCCAATAGCATCGTCATCACCGACCTGGACGCGCGCATCGAGTACGTCAACCAGGCCTTCGTCGACAACACCGGCTACAGCCGCGAGGAGTTGCTGGGGCGCAATCCGAATGTGTTGCATTCGGGTAAAACGCCGTCGCCGCGTTATCAGGAACTTTGGGACAACCTGGCCCTGGGCGAGCCCTGGAAGGGCGAGTTCACCAACCGGCGCAAGAATGGCGAGCTTTATTTCGAAATGGCCATGATCGTGCCCATCCGCCAGCCTGATGGCCGCATCACCCATTACCTGGCCGTGAAGGAGGATATTACCGAGAAGAAGCGGACGGCCGAGGAACTGGAACAATATCGGCACCATCTGGAAGATCTGGTGGCGGAGCGTACCGGGCAACTGGTCGAGGCCAAGCTGGAGGCGGAAACGGCCAACCAGGCGAAAAGCGCCTTCCTGGCCAATATGAGCCATGAAATCCGTACCCCGATGAACGCCATCGTCGGCCTCACCCACCTCCTGCAAGTGGGCTGCCATGATCCGGAGCAGCACGACAAATTGCGCAAGATCGGCGACTCGGCGCATCACCTGCTGGCGGTGATCAATGACGTCCTGGATATCTCCAAGATCGAGGCCGGGAAATTGACCCTGGAGCAGGGCGATTTCGATCTTGATCGCCTGCTCGGGGGTGTCGCCGCGCTGGTTCTGGACAAGGCGCGCGACAAGGGGCTGGAATTGATCGTCGATATCGCGCCGAATCTGCCGCGCTGGCTGCGCGGCGATTACACCCGGCTCACCCAGGCGTTGCTCAATTACGCCAGCAACGCGGTCAAATTCACGGAAAAGGGCACCCTTACCCTACGGGTGGCGCTGGTCGAGGAGGATGCGGCGGAACTGCTGCTGCGTTTCGAGGTGCGGGATACCGGCATCGGCATTCCCGAGGCGGCGCTGCCGCGCCTGTTCCAGGCGTTCGAGCAGGTGGACACCTCCACCACGCGCCGTTTTGGTGGTACCGGCCTCGGCCTCGCCATCACCCGGCGCCTGGCAGAGTTGATGCGCGGGGAAGTCGGCGTGGAAAGCCATCCCGGTGATGGCAGCGTGTTCTGGTTCACCGCGCGCCTGGGTCGTTCCGCGCAAACGGCGGTGCCCGCGCGGATGGCGGCGCTGAGTGGGCGTCGCGCCGTGTTGGCCGACGACGCCGCGGAGGTGCGCGAAGTGCTGGCGGAAATGCTGCGGGGGCTGGGGTTGCGGGTGGACGCGGTGGAATCCGGAGAACTGGCGCTGGCCCGCATCGAGGCGGCCGACCGCGCCGGCGAACCTTACGACCTGGTGATGCTCGACTGGCGGATGCCGGGCCTGGATGGCATGGAAGCCGCGCGCCGCTTGCAAGCCTTGCCCTTGAGCAAAATACCCGAGCGACTGCTGGTGACCGCTTACGACGAGCCGGAATTGCGGGAATTGGCGCGGGCGGCGGGTTTCCAGGCGGTGCTGATCAAACCGGTAACGCCCTCGACGCTGCATGACAGCCTGATGCCGTTGTTCGACGCCGACGCCGCGAATGTTGCAACGGTCGCGCCGGAGACGAGCCCGGTCGGTGATTTCATCGGTGCGCGCTTGTTGCTGTGCGAGGACAACGAGATCAACCAGGAAGTCGCCCTGGAACTGCTGCGCGAGGTCGGGCTCAGCGCCGACCTGGCGGAGAACGGCCTGGTGGCGCTGGAGAAGGTCAGGCAGGCGGCGGAAAGCCGGCCCTACGACCTCATCCTCATGGACATGCAGATGCCGCTGATGGATGGCCTGGAGGCGACCCGCGCGATCCGCGCCCTACCGGGCCAGGCACAGGTGCCGATCCTGGCGATGACCGCCAACGCCTTCAGCGAAGACCGCCAGCGTTGTCTCGACGCGGGCATGAACGACCATGTCGCCAAGCCGGTGGACCCGGACACCCTCTACCTGGCCCTGGCGAAATGGCTGCCGACGCGACCCCACCCCATCGCGGCCGGTTCCGGCGCGATGCCGGTCGCCACTGCCTGCCCGCAGGCTTACGCCAGCGGGTTTGCAAACATTCCCGGTCTCGACGCCAAGGCGGGTCTGCGCATGACGCGCGGCAACCCGGAGAAGTACGCGGCCCTGTTGCGCCTGTTCGTCGAACACCATGAGGCGGACATGGCGCGCCTGCGCGAGTGCCTGGCGAGCGGCGACCGCGAACAGGTGGAGCAACTGGCGCACAGCCTCAAGGGCGCGGCGGGCACACTCGGCGCCACGACCTTGCAAGGCCTCGCGACGGCGCTCGACCAGGCCTTGCGCGCGGGCGACCCGAGCCAGGAGATCGAGGCGCTCGCCGCCGCCCTGGAGGCGGAGATGCGTGCGTTCTTCAGCGCGGTGGAGGCCGCGCTGGCGGCTTGGCGCGAGGCCGAGGCGAGTGCCGAAGTGGGGCTCGAAGCGAGCGACCCGGCCGCCGCGCGCGAATACCTGGAGCGTCTCTCCAGGCTGCTGGAGGATGGCGACGCCGGCGCCATCGCCATCCTGCGGGAGCACGCGCCGGCGTTGCGCGGTGCCCTGGGTGACAAGATGGAAGTCCTGCGGCGTCAGGTGGAAGCCTACGATTTCGAGGCGGCGTCGCTGACCCTGCGCCTGGTGCGCGCGCAACCGGAGGACTGACATGAAACGACCCCCTTACTCGCAAGCTCGCGGAGGCCCGGCTACTGAGCCAGGCCGTTCGGCGGGCGTGGTGCGGTGCACCGCGAATTCCCCGCCTTACCCCCCCAAGGGGGAGGTTAGTGCCTTCGGAATGGCCGTGCGGAACTGATATGGACATCGTCTTTCTCGTCTACGGACTCGCATTCCTGGCACTGGGCCTGGTCCTGGTGATCTGGCCCAAGCATGACAGCCGCTTTGAGCTCTCCACCTTGAGCCACTGGCTCGCCGCCTTCGCCTTCGTGCATGGCGCACTGGAGTGGATGGACCTCTGGCGTGTGGTCCGCGGCGACACGCCCATGCTCGCCAGCCTGCGGCCGCCTGTGTTGCTCGCCTCCTATCTGCTGTTGTATGAATTCGGGCGCCGCCTGGTCGCGGCCTCCCTGCTTTCCCTCAAGGGCATGACTCGCGGCCTGCTCTCCGGCTGGCTTCACCTCCCGCTGTTGGCGGGGGTGGCGGCGGGCGCGTTGCTGGGCGAGGAAGTCCCGCGCGATTTCACCATCTGGTCGCGCTATCTCTATGGCTTTCCCGCATCCCTGTTCGCCGGCGTCGGTTTCATGCTCTATTGCGCCAACCGCATCCAGCCCACCCTGGACAGCAGCGAGTTTCGTCCGGTCTGGCGCGCCTGCCTGCTCGCCGGCGTCGCCTTCATTGGCTACGCAATATTCGGTGGTCTGGTGGTGCCGCGCGCCGACTGGGCACCGGCGGCCTGGTTGAACCAGGAGAATTTCCAGGAAGCGAGCGGCATTCCGGTGCAGTTATTCCGCGCCGCCTGCGCGGTGGCGGTGGCGTTTTCAGTTGCCTACATCCTGCGCATATTCCATCTTGAGCGCGGCCAGAAAATGCGCCAGGCGCTCGGCCGAGCGGAGGCCGCGCTGGAACAGAGCCGCCGCCTTGGACGGCAAAATCGCCTGCTGCTGGAGTCGGTGGCGGAAGGTATCTACGGCGTCGATCGCGAGGGCCATACCACTTTCATCAACCCGGCGGCCCTGGCGATGCTCGGTTACACCGCCGAGGAACTGATCGGCAAGCCGATTCATGCGCTCACTCATCACAGCCATGCCGATGGCAGCCATTACGACCTGGCCGACTGTCCCACTTCCCAGACCCTGCTGGATGGACGCACCCGCCATGTGGACGGCGATTGCTTCTGGCGCAAGGATGGCAGCCATTTTCAGGCTGAATTCCATACCGCGAGGGTGAGTGAACAGGGCGAAGCCCTCGGGGCCGTGGTGGTGTTCCAGGACAGTACAGAGCGGCTGCGCATCGAATCCGAACTGGAGGCCTACCGGCAATACCTCGAAACGCTGGTCGCGCAACGCACGGCGGAACTTCAGGCGGCGGAGGAACGCAGCCGTTTGATCCTGGATGCCAGCGCCAACGGGCTCTACGGCATTGATACCGATGGCTGCCTGATCTTCATCAACCCGGTCGGCAGTCGCATGCTCGGCCATGCACCACAGGCGCTGATCGGCCGCCCGGTACATGTCACCTTGCACCATACCCACGCCGACGGCTCGCCCTTCCCCCGCGAGACCTGCCCGATGCTCGCGGCGTTGCACAGCGGCAATTCCGCGCGCAACGACGACGATCTGTTCTGGCGCGCCGATGGCACGCCGCTGCCGGTGGCCACCGCCACCCAGCCGATGCGCAAGGACGGCCGTATCGTCGGCGCGGTGGTCAGCTTCACCGACATCAGCCAGCGCAAGGCGCTCGATGCCGCCCGTGACCAGGCCCTGGCGGAGGCCGAGCGACTGGCGCGGGTGAAAGGCGAATTTCTCGCCAACATGAGCCATGAGATTCGCACGCCGTTGAACGGTGTGCTCGGCCTCGCCCAGATCGGCCTGCGCGAAAACGTCGGCCGCGACCGAGCGAGCGAGACTTTCTCCAAGATCATCCAGTCCGGCAAGTTGCTGCTGGGCATCATCAACGACATCCTCGACTATTCCAAGATCGAGGCGGGCAAACTCAAGATAGAACACGTACCGATGCAACCGGTGCAGGTGATCCGCGACGTTGCCACCCTGATGCACGAACGCGCCCAGGCCAAGGGTCTGGCGTTCAAGATCAGAAAGGCGCCGGACCTGCCCGAGGCCTGCCTGGGCGACCCGCTCCGACTGGGCCAGGTGCTGATGAATCTGCTGTCCAATGCGATCAAGTTCACCGCGACCGGCAGCGTCACGCTGACCGCCGCGCGCGAGAGCGGCTTCCTGGTATACAGCGTCAGCGACAGCGGCATCGGCATGACCCGGGAGCAGATCGAACGCCTGTTCCGCCCCTTCGAACAGGCCGATGGCTCCACCACTCGCCGCTTTGGTGGAACCGGCCTGGGTCTGGCCATCAGCCATCGCCTGTTGCGTTTGATGAAGGGCGACATCGCGGTCGAGAGCACGCCCGGCGAGGGCAGCCACTTCATCGTTCGCCTGCCTTGCGAGGAAATTTGCCTGGACCTGCCGGCGCCGGCGGCCGAGACGGCGCGCGCCGAGGCCCTGCCGCTGGCGGGTCTGAACATCCTCGTCGCCGAGGACAACGAGGTGAACCAGGAAGTGATCCGGGATCTGCTGGAGAGCGACGGCGCCAAGGTCGTCATGGCCGAAAATGGCCGCCTGGCCGTGGAACAGGTGGCGCGGGCGGGCGGCAAGGCCTTTGATGTCGTCCTGATGGATATTCAGATGCCGGAAATGGGCGGCCATGAGGCCACCCGGCGCATCCTGGAATTGGCCCCGGACCTGCCGGTCATCGGCCAGACCGCGCACGCCTTCGCCGAGGAAAAAGCCGCCTGCATGGCCGCCGGCATGGTCGCCCATATCGCCAAGCCGCTCGACCCGGACGCGCTGATCGACCTCATCCTGCGCCACGCGCGGCGCGGGTAAACAGGCTGCTAGCCGGCTGGTTCATCTTTGGGGCCGCCGCGTTTTCTCTGCCGCGTATTCCCCGTTCGCCCCCCCGAATCCCACGCCGGCCGCGTGGTTGACCACTTCCTCGGGTGCTCCCATCCTGTGTTCGACCGACGCTTCCTGAACCCCCAAATGAATTTCAATTTCGATAACCGCTTCGTCAACGAACTGCCCGGTGACCCCGAGGAGGGCGCACGTCGGCGCCAGGTGCATGGCGCCTGCTGGTCGCGGGTGCTGCCGACGCCGGTGGCGACGCCAAGGCTGCTCGCCTGGTCGCCGGAAGTGGCCGAATTACTGGACCTCTCCACCGAGGACATGACCAGCGCGACATTTGCCGAGGTGTTCACCGGCAACCGCCAGTTGCCGGGCATGCAGCCCTATGCCGCCTGTTACGGCGGCCACCAGTTCGGGAATTGGGCCGGGCAGTTGGGGGACGGCCGTGCCATCAACCTGGGTGAAATCATCAACCATGGCGGACAGCGCTGGGATTTGCAGTTGAAAGGTGCCGGGCCGACCCCTTACGCGCGCCGCGCCGATGGCCGCGCGGTGCTGCGTTCCTCGATTCGCGAGTTCCTTTGCAGCGAGGCCATGCACCATCTCGGCGTGCCCACCACCCGCGCCTTGAGCCTGACCGCCACCGGCGAGCCGGTGCTGCGCGACATGATGTACGACGGTAACCCGCGCCACGAGCCGGGCGCCGTGGTGTGCCGGGTGGCGCCCTCGTTCATTCGTTTCGGCAATTTCCAGATGCCCAGCTCGCGCGGCGATCATGAATTGCTCGCGCGCCTGGTGGATTTCACGACGGACCGCGATTTTCCGGAAATCGTCGGCGACGACCTGAACGACAGGCGCGCTCGCTGGTTCGCCGAGGTCTGCGAGCGCACCGCGCGCATGGTCGCCCACTGGATGCGGGTCGGCTTCGTCCATGGCGTGATGAATACCGACAACATGTCCATCCTCGGTCTCACCATCGACTACGGTCCCTACGGCTGGATCGACAACTACGACCCGGATTGGACGCCCAATACCACCGACGAGGAACACCGTCGCTATCGCTTCGGCCAGCAGGCCCGGATTTGCCACTGGAATCTGGCCCGTCTGGGCGAGGCGTTGTTGCCGCTGTTCAATTCCGAGGCGCCGTTGCGGGCCGGCCTGGATCGCTTTGCTCAGGTCTACGTCGCCGAGTCCGGACGCATGACGACGACGAAATTCGGCTTTGCCGAAGCGCGCGCCGGTGACGACGAACTGATCGCCGAGGCATTCGGGTTGCTGCAACAGGCCGAAGTGGACATGACCTTGTTTTTCCGCGGCCTCGCCCGGATCGATCTGGACGCGCCGACCCTGGAGCCGCTGCGCGAGGCTTTCTATCGCGATGACCTGATGCTTCGGCATGAGGCCGAGTTCCAGTCCTGGCTGGCGCGCTATGCCGCGCGCGCGGGCGCCGACGGCGGGCCGCCCGAGCTCAGACTGGCGCGTATGAATGCGGTCAACCCGCGCTATGTGCTGCGTAATTACCTGGCCCAGGAGGCCATCAATCTGGCCGAACAGGGCGATCTGTCACGGGTGAACGAATTGCTGGAAGTGATGCGCCGCCCTTACGACGAGCAGCCGGAATACGCTCGTTACGCCGAGAAACGCCCGGATTGGGCGCGCAACCAGCCGGGGTGTTCGATGCTGTCCTGTAGTTCCTGATGACAGGTTTCAGGCCGTCGCCACGAGGTGGCGGCCGTGGCACCAGCCGACCAGATCGGTGATGCCGTTGGCCTCGTCGAGGACATCCACTTTCCACCACAGGCCATGTTGCTCCAGCGCCTGCACCCGGGTGCCGGCGCGAATCGGGCTGCCGGGCTGCGCCGGGAATTCGGTTCCAGGCCCGCTCCGCACGGTGAGTAGGGCACGCGCGAGGAAAATCGGCGGGCAGTCATTCTCATGGCCGAACAGGATGGTGCGCAGGTGTTCCATCGGGAAATCCGGGCCGGGGTCCTGGACGCGCCCTGGCGCGATATCGTCGTGGCCGACGATGTCCTCCAGGTCGTAGTGGGCGACCAGTGCCTGGGCGACGCTGAGCACGGCTTCGATTTGTTGCGGCGTGTAGATTTGCCAGCCGGAAGGCTGGATGTTCGCCGCATCATGCTTGTGGTTGCCGAGGCGAACTTGTTCGGAGGGAATGATCAGTTTCAGCGGCGAGGTCCATTTTCCGGCGATTTGTTCCAGCCGCCCGGCATTGTCCAGTTCAATGCCGATGGCATGCTGATTCAGGCCATTCACGTTCTGCCAGGATGAAATGCCGGCATGCCAGGCGATACGGTCGAAAGGAACCATTTGGGTGATATCACCATAACGCCCGATGATCAGATGCGCGGAAGCCCTCGATTGAGGATTGATCAGCCAGGCGATACTGGTTTCGACGCTGCGACCGCCGGTGTAATGCATCACCAGCCAGCGCGCGCGCAACGCCTCTCCAATGTTCGGGCTGGCCTTGAACGGTACGGGCGAGCCGTCGTCCCTCGCCAGACGATGATTGATTACCTTCACGATTATTTTCTTTATGGGGTTGAACTAAATGGCGTTCGCCGCGCCGCTACGCGCTGATATAAATGATATATGCCGTATGGCGCAAGCCAAGTTTTCAACTTGTTTGCAGCGGGATGAATTACCGGGTCACAGCGTGTTGAGTAATCGCCTTGCCCGAGGCAAGAGTTCCGAGGCGGTCAGGCCGCGTGGCCCAAGTCCTTCCTCCACGGCCAGATCGGCGGCGGCACCATGCAGCCAGACGCCGACCACGGCCGCCGCCTCCGGCGCCATGCCCTGAGCGACCAGCGCCGCGATGATGCCGGCCAGGATATCGCCCATGCCCGGCGCGGCCAGCCCGGGATTACCGCTGCTATTGCGCCAAAGCTCACCGGCGGGCGCCTTGACCAGGGTGCCGGCGCCTTTCAGGACGACGATGGCGCCAAATGTTTCACTCAAGCGCCGGACGCTGCCGGGGCGGTCACGCTGTACTTCGGCGCTGCTGGTGGCCAACAGGCGGCCGGCTTCACCCGGGTGCGGCGTCAGCACGGTGGCGGCGGCGCGGGCACGCACCCGTTCACGCAACGCCGGGTCGGCCGCGATCAGGTTGAGCGCGTCGGCATCCAGCAACAGCGTGTGTTCCACGTCCAGAACGGCGGTCAACGCGGCCAGCGCGGGGGCGGATTGCCCAAGGCCCGGACCCGCCACCAGACAGGCCGGATGCGTTAGCGAGGGCAACGATGCCGCGCCAGTGACCATCAACTCCGGTGTTTCCGGGTCGAGGCCGATGCGTTCGTCGAGCAGCCCGGCATAGACCCGACCGCTGCCACAGTACAGGGCCGCGCGCGCCGACAGCAGTGCCGCTCCCGGCATTCCCGGGGCGCCGCCCAGCACCGCCACGGCGCCAAAATCCCCCTTGTTGCAGTCGGGCAAACGCGGCGGCAGCCGGGCGGGGAGGGTGTTCAACCTTATCCATTGCATGGTTTTGTGTTCCTGTTAATGGGGCTATAAAAACAATACAAACACCATCGAGGAGATTGTCATGGATGCGCCCGATACCACTTTAGGCGGCAAGCTGCTGTCTTGCGAACTGGATGTTGCCTGTTCCACCCTGGATTGCGATGCCGTCATGGGGGATTATGCCGATGCGCTGTTGGCCAGCCAGGAAGGCGAGGAGTTCGTCGCGCATTATTGCGGCAGGCAATATTTGCAGCGTCAGGTGATCGACAAGAAGGATGACGGTTAAAATTCCCCGCCTTGGATCGACAAGCATGCCGGCGACCCGCCGGCATGTTTTTTGGGTGGAATAAATGGACGAAAACAATTCTCAGCGCGTGTTGGTGGTGGATGACGACACCCTCATGCGCGAAGTGCTCAAAGCGATCTTGCGGAGTGAGGGCTTTACCGTGGCGGGTGAGGCCAAGGAGGGGCAGGGTGGCATCGCGATGGTGGAGCGTTTGCGACCGGATGCCGTTTGCCTGGACGTCAACATGCCGGGCATCTCCGGCCTCGATACCTTGAAAATCCTGCGCGAGAAATACCCCGAGGTGCGCGTGGTGATGATCACCGGCGATGCCAGCATGGCCACGGTGCGTGAGGCGGTGAGCTTCGGCGCGGTGGGTTACATCATCAAGCCGTTCAACGCCGGCCGCGTCGCCGATACCTTGCGCGCCGCGTTCAGACCGGAAGGCGATTCGATTTTTTCCTGAGCGCGTGTTCCGCGCCGACGCGCGGTGTGGGCGTCGTGTGGCGTGTTTCCACGCCGTACCCGGGCTGAATTAAGGTATGTTTCGGGCTTCGACGCAGTCCAGTCAACGTCAGGGAAATGCCAAGAAAACTCCGCTACGGCGATTATCTGGGTCAGGTTCGCGTTCGCCATATCACCTTGAGTTACAACCAGGTCACGGATTTCGATGCCCAGCATCGGCCGCGTCCACGGTTGCGTCCACGCGATGCCTATCGCTTGCTGGCGCCTTATCTCAGCGTCCGCTTCCTCGACCAGTTCCGCGCCGTGATCCCGGTGGCCACCTTTCTGGTGGCCTTTCAATGGTTTGCGTTGCAATCGCAGGTCGCCGGCGCCGGCGGCATCGCCCTGGGCCTGGTGGTGGTGATGGTCGGGCTGATGTTGTTCATGGAAGGGCTCAAGCACGGCCTCATGCCGTTTTCCGAGAACATCGGCCACCTCATGCCGGCGCGCTCCTCACTCGGCTCCGTGCTGCTGGTCGCCTTCATCCTGGGGGTGGCGGCGACCTTCGCCGAGCCGGCCATCGGCGCCTTGCGCGCGGCGGGGTCGCTGACCGATCCGGAACAGGCGCCCCTGCTCGCCTATCTGCTCATCAGCCATCCCGAGACCGTGGTTTATACCGTGGCGGGCAGTGTCGGCTTGGCGGTGCTGGTGAGCATGCTGCGCTTCATGCGCGGCTGGAACCTGAAATGGTTGTTGCTGGCGGTGGCCATCCCCGCGCTGCTGCTGACCGCCTACATGGCCATGGACCCTTACTTGCGCCCGATCATCGGTCTTGCCTGGGACTGCGGCGCCATCACCACCGGCCCGGTCACGGTGCCGGTGGTTCTGGCCCTGGGTATTGGCGTCTCGGCGGCTTCGGGCAAGGAAAACAACGCGCTGGATGGTTTCGGCATCGTCACCCTGGCTTCCCTGTTCCCGCCCTTGGCGGTGATGCTGCTCGGCCTCTACATGAGTACAACCGGCGTTCCGGTCGGGCAGGGCGTGATACCGGTCGCGGCAGCGGCGGACACGGGTTTGATCGATGGCGTCGTCGCCGCCTTGCGCGCCATCATCCCGTTGACCCTGTTGCTCTGGCTGGTGCAGCACTTCTGGTTGCGTGAAAAGATCGAGCACGGCCACATCATTCTCTACGGCATCGTGCTGTGTGTGCTCGGCATGGCCGCCTTCAACATCGGTTTGAGCGAGGGGCTCAGCCCGCTCGGCGCGCAGGTGGGTGATCAGCTTTCCAGCGCCTTCCACGACGGGGGTGACGGCGCCCTCTATTCCTATTGGCCGGGCCTGGCGCTGGCCCTGTTGTTCGCCGCGATCCTGGGTTTCGGCGCGACACTGGCGGAACCGGCGCTCAACGCATTGGGGGTGACCGTGCAGAACCTCACCGATGGCGCCCTGCGCAAGAACACCTTGATCTATTCGGTGGCGGTCGGCGTGGGTCTGGGCACCATGCTGGGTGTGGTCAAGATCGTGTTCGAGGTGCCATTGGCCTGGCTGTTGCTGCCGGCCTACGGCATCGCGCTGGTGCTCACCCTGTTCGCCCGCGAGGAGTACGTCTGTCTGGCCTGGGATAGCGCCGGGGTCACCACCGGCCCGGTGACCGTGCCCCTGGTGCTGGCGATGGGCCTGGGCCTGGGCCGGGCGGTGGACGCTCAGGAAGGCTTCGGCATTCTCGCCATGGCCTCGGTGGGGCCGATCATCACTGTGCTGACCGTGAGTTTGTGGGTACAGATAAGGGAGTGGTTCTATCGTTTCGATTTCGGGAGAACGGCATGAAAACCAGGGAAGGCGCCGAGGAACTCATCGTCCTCACCGACGTGGTGCTGATTACCTGCATCGTCCAGCGCGGCGCGGCGGAACAAGCGGTGCAGGCGGCGCGGCGGGCGGGCGCGCAGGGCGCCACCATCTTCTACGCGCGCGGCTCCGGCGTGCGCCAGAAACACCTGGGGGTGCTCGGCGTCACCGTCTCGGCGGAAAAGGAGGTGATCTATATCGTTGCCGCCTCCGACCAGGCCGACCGCGTTTTCGACAAGATATTCACCGCCGCCAAACTGGACACGCCAGGCATGGGCATGATTTACATGACACCACTGGAAAAGATGGCCACCTACGTGCCCAAAGAAATCATCGACCGTTTTGTCGGCGACTGAGATGTCGGCAGCCATCCCCCGCTTCAAGCTCATCCACTGTCTGCTCCCCGCCGGCGTGGCGACCGCTGTCATGGAACGCCTGTATGCGGAAAAAGGTATCGTCAGCCTGTTTCATCACCACGCCCGCGGCGGCGGCATCAGCACGCGCAAGGGGCGGGAATCGTTCCACTACGTCGAGCGCGAAATCGCCAGCGTCCTGGTGCCGGAGGAACGCGCCGATGAAATCTTCGAATTTCTCTATACCGCCACCGGCGTCAACCAGCCGCACGCCGGCATGATCCTGATGGAGAAGACGATCCTGGCCAAACCGTTGCTGCTGCCGGAAGAGGATGCCGAGTCAGGCGGGTGAGTGGCGGGTTTTCATGACACTAACAGGTATGTCTCGATGGGCACCTTCGACGATGAAACAAGGTGGTAGGAGCGTCCGCTTGCGGCGCGAAAATACACCCACCCACGTTTTCGCGCCCCAAACCGCCGCGCCGACCACCATTTTTAAAAGTCGAATGTGCCCAACCAGAAAAAACAGTTATTGTAAATAAAAACCCCCACACACCC
>JAURYL010000102.1 GCA_030653935.1 Pseudomonadota bacterium | reverse complement strand
GTAGCGCCGGCGTCCCGCCGGCTTCGTACATCTGATCAGCCCTACGAAGCCGGCGGGACGCCGGCGCTACAGGGTGCGTCGCGCACCAGCCGGTCGATCTCGCGCCCTTCCGCGTCGAGCAATTCCAGTTGCAGCGGCATCTTGCCCAGGGCGTGGGTGGCGCAGGAGAGGCAGGGGTCGAAGGCGCGGATGGCGACTTCGATGTGATTGAGCAGACCTTCGGTCAGCTTGCGCCCGTCCAGATACTGGCGCGCCACCTGGCGCACGGCTTCGTTCATGGCCTGGTTGTTGTGGGTGGTGGAGACGATCAGGTTGGCGCGGATCACCTGGTCGTTTTCATCGACCCGGTAATGGTGGATCAGGGTGCCGCGCGGCGCTTCGATCATGCCGATGCCGCGTTCCTGGCGTTCGCCCTTGACCATCAGCTCGTTGCCCTGCAAGTCGGCGTCGTGCAGCAGTTCCTTGATCGCCTCGGCGGCATGCAGCATTTCGATCATCCGCGCCCAATGGTAGGCCAGGGTGGCGCCGGTGGCGCTGCCACCATCGAAAGCCAGGAATTCCTGGCGCTCGCGTTCAGCCAGCGGGGTGGGAATGAAATCGCACTGGGTCACGCGGGTCAGCGGGCCGACCCGATACCAACCCTGTTCCGACCCGAGCGCGCGCAGGAAGGGAAACTTCATGTACGACCAGGGCTTCACCTCTTCCAGGATGTGCTCCCAGTAGTGGTTGTAATCGACATGGTCGAACAGCGTCTTGCCATCCATGTCACGGGCGCGCAAACCGCCGTGGTAGAGGTCCATCGCTCCGTCGGCGCGGATCAGGTTCAGGGTATGGGCGCGGAAGCGGCCGAAAGCGTTGTATTCCGCCAGGTTCTGCTCGAACAGATTGCGTGCGATATGCACCGCCTCGCGGCTCCAGCCGATGATCTGATAGATGTCCTTCAGCAGTTCATCGCGTTCGACCAGGCTCAGATTTTTATTCACCCCACCCGGCACCGAGCCGGTGCCATGCACCCGCTTGCCGGCGGTGTGGCGAATGACTTCCTGGCCGTATTTGCGCAGCAGCACGCCCTGGCGCGCCACCTCGGGATGCGCCTCGGCAACGCCAACGATGTTGCGCTTGGCGACGTCGGAACCGAAGCCGAACAGCAGATCGGGCGACGACAGGTGGAAGAAATGCAGCGCGTGTGATTGCAGGATCTGGCCGTAATGCATGAGCCGGCGCAGCTTGTCGGCGGTGGGCGTGAGCCGGTGCGCGCCGACGATCTGATCAAGCGCCTTGGAGGCGGCCAGATGGTGCGACACCGGGCAGATGCCGCACAGGCGCTGCACCATCACCGGCACTTCCCAATACGGCCGGCCCTGGATGAATTTCTCGAAGCCGCGGAACTCGACGATATGCAGACGTACCTGCTGAACATGGTCGTCTTCATCCAGCAACAGAGTGACCTTGCCATGGCCTTCGACGCGCGAGATCGGGTCGATGGCGACACGGCGCAAGGTCTCCGGGTGGGCGGCTGTTTCCAGGTTCATGGCGCATTCCTCTTTTTCTGAATCCGGCTCAAGCCTGCATCAAATCATGCGTAAGCGCCACCTTGGTCACCCGCCGAACAGCAAACGCAGCACAAAAAACCCGGACAAATCGCCGGGACCGAGTTGAGGGCGCCTCGAAAAACCCGTCATTCCCGCGCATGCGGGGATCTAGTGTGTTGATTTCACTGGGTTCCCGCATTCGCGGGAACGACGAATCAGGGGTTTTTCAAGGTGCCCTTGAGTCGATGCTGACAATGTGACGGGAATGACTCTGAACCGGGAGACTTGCTTTAACTCCATCGGCTTTGATTGAAACGATCACCACCTTGCAATCTCTGGGCGCGATTCAGACTGATGTGGCAGTACGCAAGGCGTGGCTGCCCCGCATGATAAGGCCCGTTGTAGGGGCGGGTTTGAAACCCGCCCCTACTGCGATATTCCACGTCTATGCATACAAAGCGTTGCCAATCGCGGGCAAGCCCGCTCCCACGGCGGATGTTGCACGATCACCTCGCCATACCAACCCAGGTTTCCACATCAGTTTGAATCGCACCCGCAACCTCTCCCAATCGACATTCTCGCGAAAACTGGAATCCAGTTCGAAGGACCGATGCCCAAAGGAAGTAATCAGATTGGCGACCTGGGGTCCAGCCATACCGGCCCCGTCGATGAAAACCCGGAGAGTTACCCCACATTTTTCATCGCAATGATTGAAAGCGGCAAACATGCGAATGATCTGGAGGATGACAAGCCCTTCCCGGCAATTATTATGTTTTATAACTTTCGTTATCCTGAATTTTCAACTACCATCGCGCCACCCAATAATTTTGGGGAATTTACTTATACATAAGGAGCAACCATGGCGTCTTATCAGGAATTGATGGCCCAGATCGACGGGCTGAAGCGTCAAGCGGAAGATGCCCGCAAGCAGGAAATTTCGGGTGCTATTGCCGAAATCAAACGCATCATGACCGAATACAGCATTGATCCCAGTGACCTTTTCCCCACGCGTGGCGGCAAAGTCAAACGCGCCGGTTCCGGCATCGTCAAGTACCGCGATCCTGTTTCCGGATCGGGCTGGTCCGGACGCGGCCGCCGTCCTGGCTGGGTAGCCGCCCTGGAAGCGCAAGGCAAGTCCATCGAGGACTGCCTCGTGGCCTGAATGACCACGGCGCAATGAAAACCCTCGGGAAATAACCGAGGGTTTTTTTTCGTTTCTCGGAAACCCCGCATCCAACCTTGGCGGCCGTAAATGACTAACCTGGACGATTATGGGTCACCTCGAAAAACCCCTGATTCGTCGTTCCCGTGAAGACGGGAACCCAGTGGGATCAATACACTGGATTCCCGCCTGCGCGGGAATGACGGGTTGTTCGAGGCAACCTATGAGGCTACCGGCGGCAGGTGCCGCAAGACGCCGGGCGCGCGCCATGGCGGTACCCCGCGGTCGCCCGACAGCGCGGCCAGAAGGTGATTCCCTTGCATCCCTCTAATTGCACCGTGCGTAATTCACCGGCTCATTGGGACATCTTCTGCAGTGTCATCGACAACTATGGCGACATCGGCGTGACCTGGCGCCTGTCGCGGCAATTGGCGGTTGAATATGGCATTGCCGTGCGCCTTTGGGTGGACGATCTCCAGGCATTCCGGAATATTCGCCCGGAGATTGACACTACCGCCGCGACCCAACATTTCAATGCTGTCGAGATAAGGCATTGGACTACACCTCTTCCCCAAATAGAGCCGGGCGATGTCGTAATCGAAGCGTTGGCATGTAATTTACCGGATGCATTCGTTCAGGCGATGCTGGAAAAATCGCCGCAGCCAGTCTGGATCAATCTGGAATATCTGAGCGCGGAAAACTGGGTGGCGGGAGTCCATGGACTGCCGTCGCCGCATCCCAGATTAGCGCTGACAAAATACTTCTTCATGCCCGGCTACGTTCCAGAAACCGGCGGGCTGACACGCGAACAAGGGCTGTACCACAGCCGTGAATCATTTCAGCGTGATCGCCATGCGCAATCGCGCTTCTGGGCGGGGCTGGGATTACCGGATAAAGACCCACGGCATTTGCGTGTTTCCCTCTTCAGTTACGAGTGCGCCTCCTTGCCTGGACTCCTGACCACTTGCGCCCAGGGGACACAAGCGGTTGATCTGATGGTTCCACTGGGCAAGGCCATTCCGCAAATCACCGACTGGTTTTCAAACCGTGGCATTCGGATCAACGCCCCCCTGATACACGGCAATCTCCAGGTGCATCTCCTGCCGATGTTGCCGCAGGACGACTATGACCGTTTGCTGTGGGCCTGCGACTTCAACTTTGTGCGCGGCGAGGACTCTTTCGTGCGCGCCCAGTTCGCGGCTCGCCCGCTGATCTGGCAAGCCTACCGTCAGGCGGAAGCCGCGCATCTGGACAAGCTCGAAGCCTTTCTCGACCTCTATTGCGCCGATCTCGCCGGCGCTGACGCCGATCTGCTGCGCGATACGTGGCGAGCCTGGAACAAGGAAGAAGATATGACGCCCTATTGGCCGGCCTTGCTGGCGGCGATGCCGGAGCTGGCCAGGCACGCACGTGCGTGGGCCACAAAACTCGCGAAACAAACCGATCTTTCCGCAAATTTGGTGAAATTTATCAACAAGTTGTTAGAATCTCGGGCTTTTTAAAGCCCAGGACGCTTCACCCATGAAAACCGCTCAAGAACTCCGCGCCGGCAATGTGATCATGGTCGGCAACGACCCGCTGGTCGTGCAGAAGGCCGAATTCCAGAAATCTGGCCGCAACTCCTCCGTGGTCAAGATGAAATTCAAGAACCTGCTCTCCGGCGCCGCCAGCGAGACGGTTTACAAGGCCGACGAGAAGTTCGAAACGGTGAATCTGGAACGCCGCGACTGTACCTACTCCTACTTCGCCGATCCCATGTATGTGTTCATGGATACCGAATACAACCAGTACGAAATCGAAGCCGACAACATGTCCGACGCCCTGCCCTATCTGGAAGACGGCATGCCGCTGGAAGTGGTGTTCTATGAAGGCAAGGCCATTTCCGTGAACCTGCCCAGCTCCGTCGTGCGCGAAGTGGAATACACCGAACCCGCCGTCAAGGGCGACACCTCCGGCAAGGTGCTCAAGCCCTGCCGCATCAAGCCCACCGGCCACACCATCCAGGTTCCCGCCTTCGTGGAAATCGGCGACAAGATCGAGATCGACTGCACGTCCGGCGAGTACCGCAACCGCGTGAAGTAAGCTCTCCGGCTTTGAGATGAACGATGGGCGCCGCAGGGCGCCCATCGTTTTTGTAGCGCCGGCTGGCCGGCTGGAAGCCGGTGCTACAACACCCGAGGCGCGTCCGGCAACTCGTTGGGATTGTCGCCGCTGCCGGGAAAGTGCCTTCGTAGCAACGCATCCACCCGCTCGATGCCACGCAGAACGCCCACCTCATATTCACCCCGCCGCAGGCAGGCTTCCATCTCGCGGCAGATGTCCTCCCACTCGGCGGGCGCTACCAGGCCATTGAAACCGCGATCCGCGACGATCTCCACATCGCGCTCCGCGAGCAGCAGATAAATCAATACCCCGTTATTGGCTGCGGTGTCCCAGATACGAAGGCTGGAAAACACGTCCAACGCGCGTTCCCGCGCCGTCATGCCGACCCACAGCGCGCCGGGGTGCAAGGTGCCCTCAACCGCGAACCGCAACTCACCGGCATGGCCACGCTCCGACGTACCCACAGCGGTTTCTATCCGCTCCAGAACAGGTTCCGGGAAGCGCCGCCGGATCAGCCAATCCGGATAGATGAGATGTCTTAATAAACGGTTCATGCGTTTGTCCTCACCAACGTCCGGAGGCGCCACCGCCGCCAAAGCCACCGCCACCGCCACCGAAGCCGCCCCCACCGCCACCGCCACCGCCGATGCCGCCCCCGAATCCACCGCCGCCATAACCACCACGGCGGCGGCCACCCGTGACGCCACCGGCGAGCACGAACACAAATGCCCCCACGGCGACGATCAAGGCGATCAGCACGCCGCCCAACAAGAGCCAGGCCCCCATGAACGCGACGGTCGCGGCGACGCCGGCGCCGGCCAGACGACCCAGCATCATGCGCAGCACCCCCCCGAGAACGAAGATGAACATCATCGCGGCGGGAAGCATATCGCCCAGTTCCGCGAGGGAGCCGCCCCGCGACTTCGCCGGCAGCGGCAGAGGTTCGCCTTGAACCAGCTTGATCAGCGCATCAACGCCGGCTTCGACGCCCCCGGCGAAATCCCCCACCTGGAAGCGCGGCACAATGATTTCGGCAATGATGCGTTTCGCCATGGCGTCGGGAATGGCCCCTTCCAGGCCGTAACCGACTTCAATGCGGAGCGCGCGTTCGTCCTTGGCGATCAGCAACAAGGCGCCGTCATCGACACCCTTGCGCCCCAGCTTCCAGGCTTCCGCCACCCGCAACGCATATTGTTCGATGCTCTCCGGCGCCGTGGCGGCAATGACCAGTACCGCAATCTGAGCGCCTTTGGCCTGCTCCAGGGCGGCGAGTTTGCCTTCGACCCCCTGCTTGCTGGCCGCATCCAGGGTGCCGGTCAAGTCGATCACCCGGGCATTGAGTGGCGGCACCGCCACCTCGGCCCAGGCGGAAACAGCGCCGAACAACAGGCAAAGCGCGAAGAGCATCGCGCTCCAAGCGCCTCCCAGCACTGCGGCAGGCCCTATGTCTCTGTCTGCTACGCGGACACTCATACCTCAGTTCCCCGCGCAAGCAAGCGGCGCACGCTTGCCCCAGTCCTTGCCCAGCCCGACCAAGCCGGCATCCGGCACGTTGTCGGCGAGGATCAGGCGAACCACGCCGGAATTCGGACGGGGGCCCGCCATCGCACCCTGAACACCCAGCGCCCGTAGGGCCTGTAATTGCGTCCTCGCCTTGGCCAGCGTCGGGAAAGCGCCCAATGAAACGGCGTGTGCCATCACACCGCCACGTACCGCGACAATATCCTTGACCCCCTTCTCGCGCGCCGCCTCAATGGCCGCCTGCGCGGCACCGGCATCCGCGAACGGCGGTAGATAAACCCACCAGCCCAACCGTTTTTCCAGTTGGAGGTCAAAGTGTGAATCAGCGATACCCACAGCGCGTAATCGTGTTTCGATTTCGCCCAGCAAGTCCACATCCAGGCCGGGCCACGACCAGCAACGGGTAGCCACCGTGGCCGCCCGCATGGTCGGTTCGGGCGCTGAGGCGGGCGCTGCGGGCGCCGTGTCGCTGCTGACGACGGGCACGACGACCGGCCGTTCGACCCGCTCCAGCAAGCGCACCTTGTCCGCATTGAAATCCACCAGTTTGGCGGGTTGGGCACGCACATGTTCCATGCTCAAGCCGGCGACCAGAATCACCCCGTTCAACAACAGCAGCAGGCCGATCAGACGTCCCATTCACGTTCCCTCGCTATCCATAGCAAGCCTTCCAATACCAGATCATCGGCCTCGACGACAGGGGGTTCCAACAACCCCGCCATCACCGCGCGGGCCCCACCGCTCAACAAGATCGTCACCGGGCCACGACCTTGCCGGAGCAGGCGCGCCCGCATGCCTGTCACCACACCCACCTGGGCCAGCGCGATCCCGCTGCTCACCGCCGCGCCAGTATCGACGGGAAAGTCCAGCACGTCACCGGAAAGCTCACGCACCCCCGCCGTCCCCCGCAGCAAGGCGGCGCGCATGAGCTCCGGGCCGGGCGCGATGACGCCACCGAGAAATACCCCGGCCCCCGTCAGCGCATCCACGGTAAGCGCCGTGCCCACGGTCACCACGACACAACCCCCCAACTCACGATGCCGCGCCGCCACCAGCGCGGCATAACGATCAGCCCCGAGCGACGCCGGCGGTTGATAGCGGTTGCAAACGCCATGCGCATCGGCAAGCGCGGACAGCCAGACAAGCTGTTCCACACGCGCCGCCAACAGCGCATCAAGCGTCGACCGGGTGATTCCATCCGCCACACAACAGAGTAATGCCTGAGCACATGGAAACGGCTCCAGATCGGCGCCCAGGCGCGCCACTTCGCGGGTTGGGCAAACGCCTCGCGCAAGCCAGCGCCCACCCTGGCGCACCCCCCACTTGATGCGACTATTGCCTGCATCCAGCAGCAGGATCATGAACCACTCCGCAAACTGACCTCACCCGAATGAAAACGCCGCGTTCCCTGTTCCGTATCCAATAACAAGGCCCCCCCATCATCGACGCCGGCCAACTGGCCCCCAATCTGCTCACCCAGGCCGGTCAGCACATGAACATGGCGCTTCTGATAGGCATGAAGCGCCTCCCACTCCGCGCGAAATGGCGCAAAGCCGGCACCGTCGAAGCGCTCCAGATCGCCATTGAGGCGCGTCACCATGGCCCCAAGCAGGGCATTGCGATCAAGCTGGTTCACCGGCAGGTGTTCGGAAAGATCGGTGACAGCCTGATCGATTTGGCCGCGCAACGCGTCGCTACCCAGCACATTCACCCCGACGCCAATGATGGCGGTACTCGGCCCCAGCATGTCACCAACCAACTCGATCAACACCCCCGCCAGCTTTGCGTCTTCAACAAGAATATCGTTGGGCCATTTGACACCGGCCGCAACCAAACCAAGATCACGCAACACCCGCGTCAAACCCATCCCCACCACCAGCGACAGCCCCGACAGTTCACTGGCCGGACGATTGAAGCGCCAGAGCAGGGAAAAGGTCAGACTCCCCCCGAGACCGGCCAACCAGGTGCGGCCGCGGCGACCACGGCCTTTAGCCTGCCACTCCGCGACGACCAGACTCTTGTGTGGTTCACCCTCATGGGCAAGTTGCATGAGATGGGAATTGGTCGAGTCCAGAACGTCGACCAGTTGGCAACGCACACCGCAGTCGTTTAACCGCGGCGCGAAAGCATCCAGGTTCAACCAGGAAATCGGTTGTGCCAGTCGGTAACCGCGACCGCGAACTGCCTGGACGCGCAAACCGAAGGCTTCGGCTTCCTGGACCGCGTTGTGCACGGAAGCTCGGGAAATATGCAAGCGACGCGCGACTTCCTCACCGGAATGGAAGTCGTCGTGGGAAAGCTGCCGCAGGATGTCCAGCAGTTGGGGGGGCATGGGGGAGTCGGTAGGATGGGTTGAGCGATAGCGAAACCCATCGTGGCGTTGGCTTGCGTGTATTGATGGGTCTCGCTATCGCTCAACCCATCCTAACGCGCGGTCACAAGGAGACTGGCGCTACACGTGGCATCCGGCTCAGCGTTGCCAACAGTCGGCGACGGTACCCGAGCCGGATTCTCCCTGTACGCCCTGATTATCAAGCGTCAAGGTGCCGCACTCGGCGTCCGCTCTGGCGGGTACTGCCCGTGCGGTAAAAGACTGTGCCGCGATGGCGCTGAAGGAAACCGCATAGCGAGCCGTCCCATCCCTCGGTGATTGGGTGATGGGGGGAGCGGCTATGGCGTCACCGGCTGGATTGACGTTATAGCTTCCCGTCGCCGTGTAGTTGCGTTCCATCCAGCCCGCCACCTCAAGGAGCACGGCCTTTGCATCCGCGCGCTGCGCCCGCAATATGTAGTCCTGATAGGAACTCACCGCCACCGCGCTCAGAATACCTACGATCATGATCGCGACCAGCAACTCGATCAGCGTGAAGCCTTTGTTCATTCGTAATCTCTCCTGATTCCTGACCAAGCGCACTGTACTCCGATTAAATCGAAGGCCGCCACAATCTATATCCTTAACCATCAAGCACACCACCAAAGAGATACGACTTTGTCCTAATCGAGTAACTCATACCACGAAACGCGTCCGGAACTCTCACCCACATTGATGACCGCGCGCATATTTCTGCCCTCGCTGGCATGCGTACCCAGGTTGGTTGGCGAATAAATACCGATCTTCGTTGTGCCGGTACCCGTCGCGAAAGTTGTCCCGCCAATGGCGGCACCCACCTTGACACCAGCAGCTACGGAGTCCGAATTATTCACGACACCATCCTGGTTGATATCGAATATGGAAAAACGATCTTCCATGTAACCGTAAACCGCATTCAAACCCATCAGCCAGCCATCACCACCATACTGGCAGGGGTCGAGCTGCGGCACACCATTGATCATACGTACCTGAGTTACACCATTCGCATCAGTATAAGTATCTGGCGCTGGGAAGAACGTATTGAACAAAGCCACGCCATTGATGACATTGAATTTTCCGGTCAAACGCTCACCAGATGTGGGCATATCCCAATACCAACCCAAGTGTCTGTTTGTTGCGGAAACGACATTGGGGTTGTTCCCACACGCATCCAGCGCAGCTGCTGTACAGTAAACGGGCTGTGGTTTTGCGCCCGCAGATTGTGTGCGTGTGCGGGTTCCAGCAACCAAGGTTTGTTCGAAGAGATTGGCACGGTTGATATTCGAGAAGCCACGATCCCATACCGAATAGAATGATTGCTTCGATGTACTGACACGATCCGAGTTTTCGAGATATTTACCCGTCCCGAAGAGAACCAGATAACCCGTCCTTTGCGTGACGCCACCTCTCCCATCCGCCTCCTTGACAGAGTGTGGAACTACGGCAGGTGGAGAGATAATGGATTGACGCTGCCCTGACGAGTTTTTTGCCACAAATACTGGCGCGCCATTGTAGGCAACACCCCAGTTCCCAACCGTAGTAGATGTAACATCAAAACGCCAGAGATTCCCATTCAAGTCTCCCGCATAAATATAATCAATCTTGCCATCACCATTGGCATCGAAAGGACGCGGAGTGGAAAGTCCGTTCGTATCAATCCCGCCATCAGCGGAATAACCAATATTGCCAGCGCAAATCTTGACGTACTCCGAACCAAAGTGGTCTACACCCGCCGTGCCACCCGTGCCCTCATCCCAGACACCTCCCTCGCCCGGTCCGGCAACGGGGATGATGAAAAGACAGGCTTTCTTTCCAGAGTCTTCAGGGTAGCCATTACCAACAATTAAGGCCCACTTCCCATTATTCATTCGAGCCAGTTGAGCCGCGTGCCCGTTGCCGTCATCAACAGGCATGTTGTAGGTATAGTGCATATCGACATCATCATTATTGGTGAACTCCCAGAGAACCCAATTCCCGGAATTGGCCTCGGTATTTGAATCCGGATTGGACACGTCCAACAAATAGTAGCCCTTGCCCCCCTTGTTACCTCCTCCAGCAAGCACTGTTTTCCAACCCCTGCCATCGCCGGAAACGTCAACTTCACTACTGAATGGCGAACCATCCACATAGAATTTATGGCTGTATCCAACCCTGGAAAGATGCGACAGATTGGGTTGAACGAACGATGGAATATAAGCAAACAATTCGGAACCCGCACCGTTACCATCTGCCTTAACCGCGTGCAACATCCCATCATTTGCGCCAACATAGAGAACACGAGAACGGGATGCCTTGGCAATACGATGCTGGTTGTAACCGGGGAAATCGACATCAGACAGCCCGGCGGGAGGGGCGGGCGTAAGCCAGGGGCTTGAGTTCGCGATATCTCCCAGAACATTGCGGCCATTTGGATTACCAATCATGGTGTAGGGATTTCGGTTAGAACTATCCAGGTTCCGTCGCCTGAACACGAACGAGCCGCCCGCGACACAGGCGTTTCCAGAGCCTTCCTCACACTCCCCACTGCCGCGCAAATACTCAAGTACCTTTTGCCCATAAGTATCCGCAACGGACACGCCATCAGGCGGATTTTGCTTCAGCAATGATTGCACGCCACCCCCAATAGTATCCCAACGGAATGCAACCCCAGACCTGCCACTGTAAGTTGCGATTTTACGGTTATTCCAGGAAACACCTGAAACGCTTTGCGCCAAGTCCCAAAGCGGATTGGCGATATCGACATTCAATACCGAAGCGTTACTTGCATCCTGAACAACATTAAACGAGCGAAGATGCCCTTTCCAGTCACTCTCCACAGCGGCCTGGTATACCTGGCCACCTTCTCTCAAGGAAGAAGTATTAGTGGCAAGTGCGGAACCTGAAACATTTCTGACCAGAATATCATTAAAAGCCTGAAGGAGATTTTCTATGGCGCCATTGATGCTCTCACTTGGATAGAACATCCCCCGGCTGTTCAGAACCATGTGCCAAATATCGTCGATCGCCTTCTTACCGATAAGGCTTGAACTCGGCCAGGTGTGCGCGGGATTGGCCTTGAGTATGGAAAGTGCGCTGTCATAATCCGCAACACTAGAAGGAAATATGAAGCCACTCGCCTTCGGCGCGATTACATAGCGTACCAAATGCTGCCATGTCGCCTCGTTCTGCTTTCCAGGCAATAAATTATCTTGCAGTCTGGGGGCCAGGTCCTGCTTCCAGCCTATGGCGCCAACATCCCCCCATTGGTTACCAGATCGGTTCGCATAAGGCGAGCCCATGGCCGATTCCCATACGTTGCTGACCGTACCGATGGCCGGATTGCCGCCTAATTCGTTTGTTAGCCAAGTATAGTCTGGCGCAAGAATGATTTCATAATTACGCCTACATGCGCGCACACCCGTCCACTCGGCAACCGATGCATCCGGCACATCCTTGTATGCACCAGATCGCTTGAAGTATTCGAGTGTGGCAGCATGATCCCATTGGGTAAAGTCTGCCGAATAATTATAAATAATATCAGCAAAATCAGCAATCCTTCCACTCACATCATTACCATCCGTCGCCAACAACCCCACCTTTCTAACACCCGCCGAGTTCTTGTAATTCAGCCCGATGCGAAAACGATTGATCAACTTGCGATCATTCAACTCTGATAATACTGTTCCGAGCATGCCACGCGAAGCAAGATAGGATGACCTCCAATAAGTGAACCAATGCGCGAACTGGATTATATTTGAGCTGTTATACGAACTTTCGGTATAGCTTGATGCCTTCCATACATCTCCAGTCCCATTGTAAGTCCAGTACTTTCCTATAAAAGCGTCATCAACCCAACCGGAAGCATCGATATCAGTAAATCTCGTTGTCTGGCCAGTTCCCAAGGTGGCACGTGGTGGCGACGCCGCAATCAGGGGGTTGTAAAGAGGCCTGGCAGCATCCGCCACCGAGTATGCATTAAATTCATGGCTACCCAAGCTAGGCCATGGCTTGTAGTTACTCTTCATATCCTCCCGGTAATAAAGGAAATTTCTATCCGATCTTGAATATCGAACCCGCCCTGGTTCATATAGAGCGACCCCAGGCTGGCTACGCAAGTAATTTTCTCTGCCAGGGTGCAGATAACGATCTCCTCCCCTGTATTTTGGGCCATAAGGCTCCTCATAGCGGAATCCAATTCCATCCGAGTCGGTCATCCCTCCATACGCTCCATCATCCGGGTACAGTTGTATATCCGTACACGTGAATAACAGATTGTCATTACAGATATCCATACCAGGCCAAGGAGTCACTCGCCAGGCTCCACCCCGATAGAATGCAGAGCTATACGCCCACTGAAAATGCCCTTTAAAGACAGGCGAATAAGTATCCTCCAACCACGGAAACTCGTCATTATTGGTTCTGAGCACATAACCAGGATCAGGATCATTCGGATGCGTCAGCAGACTATTCACTTTAGGGCATAAAGCTCGATTTGGACGCAAGACGCCATCGCCACAGGCCACATAGGTATCCCATGGAATATCCATCAGGGAAACCTCATTCGCGTTCCATTTGTAGGCGGGCGAGAGGATCACATTGGGCGCCAATACTTCCGTAACGAACAAGGGCGCGTCCGACAGACTAAGTCCCGCATCAGACGGATTCGACACAAGCAACGCGCCGAAGCAGATCGCGCTACTCAAGGTAGATTTGTTATTCATGGCATCAACTCCAATCACAACGGCTTATATATTTCTTGCAGAATCACACGTGTCCCATTCCGCACACCATAAGCGCGCGCACTGATCCGGTAATAATAGACATTGGCATAGACATTACAATTTTCCGGAAACGACTCGATCAGATATTCCGGCTGCCTTCTGACAAGCGGAAGTTGCGCCGGCGCCACATAGCCCCCACCAACCCCAAGCGCGCGCCCCGCAAGTCCAACACCTTTTCCGACGGTTGTACTGCGGTAATACTGAAGCGCGTTATTCCATAAGTTCGTATTGCCTTGCGCCCATATGTCATTACCTGTTGTCGGGTCTGTTGAACATGGGTCTTTCATATTGGGCACCTTGTAGCAAATACCATGTGTACAGGTCTGCGCAGCACAGTTACCCGATGAACACGCGGCCGTTTCCTCATAGCCTTCGTTAACGACGCCAACGTCCTGCGGGCCCACTACCCGTCCCGAGAACCTGATGTACCGTTCCGCATCGCGTAGCGCGGATTCAGCCGCCTGAAACGCCAGATTCCTGTCTCTGGCATTCCCGGCCATCCTGCTCTCAAGCAGCGCCGTACCCAACGTACTCATACCCAGAATAGTGAGCACGGTCAGGAACACCAGACTGGTTATCAGGGCCGCGCCAGATTGCCCTGGGCAAGGTTTTCCATCCGACAGGAGTCTCATGGGATTGCGTTAATCCGATTACGTAAAGCGACCACGGTGGCAAAGGTTCGATATAACCTGGTATCTCCCTGAGTCACCAAGTTACCCGCACAATTCCGCATGGTCTGCGCCAGGTTCACCACACCCGAAGACTGAGACCGCAGCATAAAGCACATTTCTACCGCAACCGTGTTTGCATTTGCGGCATCTCCCCATGTCCCATCATTGGCCAGATAACGGAATCTGACTTCTGTTACCCCTTCCGCAATAGGTTGATTTCCACCGGCCTCTCCACAATTGTTTTCCAGTTCCCTGCCCGCTGCATCATAGCAAATCTGATTTACCGCTATGCTGCCGTCATTATTCTGGTAGCGGACCGTAATATCGTCATTGTCACCAGTGATATCGACATTCCCGGAATAACCGGCATTACCGTCTTCATCAAGATCCGCCTGTTGTCCCCGAAGCAACAAGGTCATGTCCCCGGTCCGTCCGGCCGCCCGTAGCTCTCTGGTAATGTATTCAATGGCAAAACGGCCTGTATCCTGTACGCGAGCACTGGCATCCTGGGTTCGATAGGTAGCGCGACTACCCACCATGATATAGCCCAGTGTTGTGGTAATCATCAGCCCAAGCGTCATCGCCACCATGAGCTCAATCAAGCTGAGTCCGAATTGTTTTGATTGGATATGCGGTTGTTTCATGGCCTAAATACACTGAAGTAACAACTCACCTGAGCATTGGAAGCTTCTGTCGGCGTATCGCAGGCCGCCACTGCCGCCGCATTGCCACTGCTCCAGGATTGCCCATTTTCCGGCAACTCCAGGTCAGTCCAGCGTATGGCAATATACCAAGCTTTCTGATTGGTACTTAACTCACTGATGACTGCCTGCCCTGCGGGCAATGTTGCGATTACGCAGGCCACTCGATTATCGAATGTATTTTCCAGATTGGAGGCGCAGCGCGCAGCACCCGCATCAATCACCTTATATGTACTGCCACTGATTGCATTGAGCGTAGCCGCATTCACACGCAACCGTTCGGCTATATCCTGAACGGCCTGACCAGCCAGTCCGTTATAGTAGGCATTGCGGTTATTCTTGAGGCCGGTCATTTGTAACCCGGCCAGCCCCAACAGGCCCAGTGAAAGAATCACCACGGTGATCATTATTTCCAGCAGGGTGAGGCCTGACTGTTTCCACACAGGCTTTAATGTATAAATATCTGGCATCGGCATTTAAAATTTTACACCACTTAAAGATTACAACCCGCCGCATCATCAGGAACGCCATCACCATTACTATCCGGAGACACCCTGGCCCTGCCGGTCACATTGACGATAACCGCGCCAGAACGCGTTTGATTTCCGACATTGAGAACCCCGTCCTTGCAGGCTACTAATGTCCCGTTGTTATTGGTGCGTCCATCCGGCAGAAAGGTAATGCGATTCGTGACGTTGTTGTTTCCTCTCAGGGTCCAGCCGTTTGACAAAGCGGCATGAACCCGCAGCACTTCCTCGTCATCCAATGCCCCATCTCCATTCCGATCCGGACAAGTCGCCGTGTTGATGGTTCGATTGTCATTGCAATCCTCGAACACTTTCCAACCCTCTTCCCAATTACCCGTCGTACAACCCGATCCCGTCGCCGTTGCCGCCCCCTTGCACACCACCACCCTACTTCCCCGCGTAATTGCCTCACTCCGCGCGTAATTGATGTCAGCCAATAAATCGTTGGCATAGCTGCTCGCCGTATTCGACGACATCATGTCGACGAACGACGGTACCCCGATGGTGAGCAGTATCACCGCGATGCTCAGGGTGACCATCAGCTCGATCAGGCTAAGGCCGCGTTGCAAGGTGTTTGCCAAGGTGTGGCGCATGGTGCCGGTGCTCCCGATGGGCTGTGTTGTTTCGGCTCTGCTATCCTAGCCGCCGCCGCGCCGTGCCGTGGCGGGCATACGACGAACGGCGATTCTGCCACGATGAACGGCGCATTTCCCCGGATCTTCCTGGCTCTATATGAAATGCAGCCGGCGAGGGTAGGGGCGGGTTTCAAACCCGCCCCTACTCAGTGGCGATACCGCCGCGACCCGACCTGTTTGTTACATCTGGCGCAATCACCACCCTGGAGCGTTTACCCACATGATTTCCTGTCTCATCCTCGGTGGCGGCATCAACGGCCTGCTCTCCGCGCTCATGCTCCGGCAAGCCGGCCAGGAGGTCAGCGTTCTGGAGCGGAACTCGACCGGAAGGGAGTCGTCCTGGGCCGGCGCGGGCATTCTTTCATTGCTGCCGCCCTGGAACTACGGCCCGGAGGTCAACGCGCTGGCGAAACTCGGACGCGCGTTGTGGCCGGAGTTGGCGGAACGCCTGCGCCTGGCCGGCGGTGTCGATCCGGAGTACCTCCGCTGCGGCATGCTGGTGCTGGAACCCGAGCATCGTGAGCTTGCCCTGAACTGGTGCGAACAACAGGGCGAAACAGTGGCCACGCCTCCCGCCTCCCTGGCTCGATTCCGCGCTCCCGACAGTCTTTGGCTGCCGAACGTGGCGCAGGCGCGCAACCCACGCATCATGCAAGCCCTGTATGTGGCGGCCTCGCGCGCCGGGGTCAGGATTCACGAACACACCCCGGCCACGCAACTTCTGATCGAGGGCACGCGAGTCATCGGCGTGGCGACCCCCGGCGGCGTTTTAGCCGCGGATAACGTGCTGGTCACGGCGGGCGCGTGGAGTGGCGGTTTGCTGGCGCCCCTGGAGCACGCGCCCGATATCGCCCCGGTACGCGGCCAGATTGTGCTGCTCAAGGCTGAACCGGGTTTGCTGCCCTGCGTGATCTACCGGCGCGGGCATTATCTGGTGCCCCGCGCGGATGGTCTGATCCTGGTGGGCAGCACCCTGGAGGAAGTGGGGTTCGACCGCTCCACCACGGCACGGGCGAGAACGGAATTGCTGGACTTCGCCTACGGGGTGATGCCGGAATTGCGGCAGGCGGAAATCGTCACCCAATGGTCCGGCCTGCGTCCCGGTGCACCCTACAACATCCCCACCATCGGGCGCCATCCCTCGCTTGAAAACCTGTACGTGAACAGTGGCCACTTCCGCTATGGGGTGACGATGGCGCCAGCCGCGGCCGAGATTTTGTCGCATCACATGACGGGAACCGCCACGACCGTCGATGTGACGCCTTATGCTTGGCGGGCGCGCTGATTAGACACGGTGTAAGCACGCTCCTAAAATAACGCCACTTAATGAACCAACAGGACTTATCCATGCCCACTCGTTCGCCGGCCCCGATGCAGCGGGGCGAGATAGCAGACATGCTGCGAGAACATGGCATCGCGCCCACCCACCAGCGCATTGAAATCGCCGGCGTGATGTTCTCGCGCCATGAGCATTTTTCCGCCGATCAACTTCTGGAAATCGTCAACGCGCGTTACAGCGAGGTCTCGAAGGCGACGGTCTACAACTCCCTGCGCTTGTTTCTGGAAAAGAAGCTGGTCCGCGAGGTCATCGTCGACCCGACCCGGGTGTTCTATGACCCGAACACCGCGCCTCACCACCATTTCTACAATATGGCGAGTGGCGAACTGACAGACATCCACGACGACAGCCTGAAACTCGCGGGCATGCCCATAGCGCCCGAAGGCATGGAAACGGACAGCATCGACATCATCGTGCGTATCCGCCCAAGTCAGCCTGCGACGGCATAATCCACGCCTCACACCGACCCAAGAGTTCTCATGCAACGACGTGCTTTTCTCAAGGGGGCGGGTGCTGGTCTCGCCGCCACCACCGCGCTCGCGCTCCCCGGCTGTGGCGACAAACAGACTGCCGGCAAGACGGGCGATCTGCCGCAAATCAACTGGCATCTGGCCTCCAGCTTTCCCAAGAGCCTGGACACCATCTATGGCGCCGCCAATGTCTTGGCCGAGCGCGTGGCGAAAATCACCGCTGGCCGATTCAACATTCGCGTGCATGCCGGTGGTGAACTGGTACCCGGCCTGCAAGTGCTGGATGCGGTGCAGCAAGGCACGGTGGAATGCGGCCACACCGCCAGCTATTACTATGTCGGCAAGAACATGGCGCTCGCGTTCGATTGTGCCCTGCCCTTCGGCCTCACCGCGCGGCAGCAGAACGCCTGGATGCATGCCGGCGGCGGCATCGAACTGATGCGTGAATTGTTCACCAAATACAACATCGTCCAGTTCCCGGGTGGCAACACCGGCGTCCAGATGGGCGGCTGGTTCCGTGAGGAACTGAAGTCACTGGAAGACCTCAAGGGCCTGAAGATGCGCATTCCCGGCATCGGCGGCCAGATCATGGCGAAACTCGGGGCGGTGCCGCAGACCCTGGCGGGCGGCGACATCTATCCCTCGCTGGAACGCGGCGCGCTCGACGCTGCTGAATGGGTCGGCCCCTACGACGACGAGAAGCTCGGCTTCCACAAGATCGCCAAGCATTACTACTACCCCGGCTGGTGGGAAGGCGGCCCGCAGCTTTCCTTCTACATCAACAAGGCGAAGTGGGACGCACTGCCCGAGGCTTATCAGCAGGTTTTCGCCACCGCCTGCGCCGAAGCCAACGCCGGCATGCTGGCGGAATATGACTACAAGAACCCGCAGGCATTGATGCGTCTGGTGAAACAAGGCGTGAAACTGCACCCCTACCCCCAGGACATCATGCTCGCCGCCCGCGACGCCGCCTTCCAGCTATACGACGCGGAAGCCGCGAACAACCCCGATTTCGCGCGCATCTACCGGGAATGGAAAGCCTTCCGCGACAACCAGATCCAATGGTTCCGGGTAGCCGAATCGACTTATGAGAACTTTCTGTATTACGCGAAATAGCTTGGGCGCGGCTCAATCCCGCAGTTTGAATACCACCCGGATATACGCCTGATAGCGCACCGGCCGGCCATCCTTCATGGCCGGGTGGAAGCGCGCCTCACGGAAAGCCTCGAGCGCCGCCTCATCGAAGACGCCGGGGTAATCCGCCTCCACCACCTCGACATCGCGCACCCTGCCAAGATCGTCGATTTTCACCATCAACTTGAGCGTGCCTTCCTGGTTGCGCCGCCTAGCCGACTCCGGATATTCAGGCACGATTCGACCCGTTTCGCGGGCTCGCGTGTCCACCTGGCGGGCGAAATACCAGTTGGTGTCGATGCCGACGCCGAGCGGCGCGCTGGTCTCATGGCGCGCCGGCGTACCGGCGGCGGCGGTGACCGGCACACTCGCCGGCGGCGCAACCGCGGCTGGCGCGGGTTCACTGGCAGCCGCGGCGGGGACGGGGACGGGTGGCAGCGGCAAAGGCGGCGCCGGGGACGGGACATGGCTGGTCAACAAGTGCTCGGCTGTCCGGGTGGGTTCCACGGGCGGCTTCGCCTCCGTCTCGACGACAGGTTTGGGTATGGGTTCAGGGGGCACTTCCGGGGGCACTTCCGGGGGCGCTTCCGGAAGCAATTCCGGCGCCACTACCGTGGTTTCGAGTTCGGGCTCGGGCGGGGTCAGGCGCGCCTGGATCACCAGCGCGCCCATCCCGCCCCCTCCTGGCACCGGCTGAACCAGGGCCAGCAGCGCCAGATGCAGACACAACGACAGTGCCAGGCCGGTGGCGATGGGCTGGCGCAAAAGCCAGCGCCAATCGGAGGACAAGGGGGTTGAGCGCGTGGTCATGGCATGTTTGGAGCGATTTCCCCCGCTCAGCGTTTCCCCCCGCCGGAAGCGCGCAACAGCAGCTTGTCCATCATCCGGACCGAGAGCAGCCGTTTCAGCCACCAGAACGCCACCGAGGGCACGGTGACGGGGTAACGGGCGCGTGGGTGCGGGCTTTCCAGGGCATGAATCACCTTCTCCAGCACGGCTTCCGGGCCGAGCGTGAAGGGGGCCACCGGGCCGGGATTCTTCAGGCGCGTGAGCTGGGCTTCGTAGCTGGCGCGATGCACGCTGGTCCGCCAAGCGATGTGCTTCTCGAAGTGCGGCAGACAGTTCTCGCGAAAGCGGGAAACGATGGGGCCGGGTTCCACCAGGCTGACCGAGATGCCGGCGCCAGCCAGTTCCATGCGCAGGGTATCGCTCAAGCCTTCGAGCGCGAATTTCACCGCGTTGTAGGCGCCGCGATAGGGGAAGGCGGCATAGCCGAGCACCGAGCCGTTCATGACGATGCGGCCATGGCCCTGGGCGCGCATCGCGGGGATGACGAGATTGGTGAGTTCCACCCAGCCGAACAGATTAGTCTCGAACTGTTCGCGTAGCGCATCGCGGGTGAGGTCCTCCACCGCCCCCACCTGGCCGAAACCGCCGTTGTTGAACAGGGCATCCAGGGTACCGCCGGTACGCGCCAGGACATCGGCGGCGGCGGTGCGAATGCTGGCAGAATCGTTCAGGTCCAGGCGCAGGCTTTCCAGCCCCTCGTCGGCCAGGCGCACCACGTCGACCGCGTCACGCGCGCTGGCAAACACCCGCCAGCCGCGTTGTTTCAAGCCAAGGGCGACGGTATGGCCGATGCCGCTGGAACAGCCGGTGATGAGGATGGATTTCATCTATCCACCCCCCCCTTTCCCAAGGCGCCCAAGAAGCACATTGCAACCAACTGATTCGAAATGAAGTTTTCGCGCACCTGTAGCGCCGGCTTCCAGCCGGCGTCTTTTAAAAGTGTCGGCTGCCGATACGGTCAAGACGCCGGCTGGAAGCCGGCGCTACACGCGGTGCATCGGCCCTGTTTCTTCGGAACGATTTGCTGCGGCGGGCCGATTACTCCGCTCTTTTGGCGTTGGCTCGTGACGCAGCACGGTCGCGTTGCGTGGTGCGGTTTGAACACGCTTGTATCCTCGCGTTTCAATGTAACTGACGCCTGGTGCGTGACACTGGCATCCCTTAAAACAGCCGGCTGGAAGCCGGCGCTACACGGCGCGCAATCACGGTATCGAAGACTTTCACCCTATCGCCGGGCGCGGGGAATTGATCCACCGACTCGGCCAGGATTTCCCAGCCGGGCAACGCGGCTTTCAGGGCACCGGGGGCGAACAGGTGGTAGTGATCCGGTTCGAACATGCCGAGGAAGGTGGTGCCTTCAGTCAGCACATTGAGCGCCACCACGCCGCCCGGTCGGACATGGGCGACAATGTCGGCGAGCAACGCTTCGGCGCGTTCACGCGGGAAGAACATCAACAAGCCGATGGCAACGATGCTGTCGTAATCGCGGTCGCCGGCCCAATGGCCCAGGTCGGCCTCATGTGCCGCGACCGGCAAACCGAGGCCGGCCGCCGTCTCGCGCAAGCGGGCGATACCGGCGGGGCTGCCGTCCAGCGCGGTGACCCGGCAGCCGGCGCGCGCGGCTTCCAAGGCGAGGTTGCCGAGGCCGCAGCCGAGGTCGAGCACCTCACCTTGCAAATACGGCAGCGTCAACCGCTCAAACGGGTTGAGTTCGAACTCGCCGGCATCCACCTGACGCTGGAACTGGGTGTCGAAGAAACGGACGGATTCGGTGGGCATGATCCAGGAATACCTCAAAAAAAGCCGTAGGAGCGGACCGCGTCCGCGATAGTAGGAGCGGACCGCGTCCGCGATAGCCACGGTGATATCGCGGACTCGGTCCGCTCCTACGCGATCTGCGTTCTCCCCAGGTACCGCATCAGCCGCACATGCCCGGATTCATAGAACGAGAGCATGGCGGGCAGCCAAAGCAGGGCGATGAAGGTGGTGAAGGCGAGGCCGAAGGTGATGCTGGTGGCCATCGGGATGAGGAACTGCGCCTGCAGGGAGGTTTCCGCCATCAGGGTGGAGAGGCCGCCGATGGTGGTGAGCGAGGTCAGCAGGATGGCGCGCAAACGCAGGCAGGCGGCGTTGATCAAGGCTTCCGTCACCGCCAGGCCTTTTTCGCGCTGGTGGCGGTAGAACTCGACCAGGACGATGGCGTCGTTGACGACGATGCCGGAGAGGCCGAACAAGCCGAACATGGACAGAATGGTGAGATCGATGCCCATGACCCAGTGGCCGGTGATGGCGCCGACCAGGCCGAAGGGAATCGCCAGCATGATGATGATCGGCCAGCCGTAATGGCCGAACACCCAGGCCAGGACGATGTAGATCAGCGCCAGACCCAGCATCAGGCCGGTCTTCATGTCGGCCATGGTCTCGCGTTGATCCGCCGCGCGGCCCTGGAACGACCAGTGGATGCCGTACTTCCGTTCCAGCGCCGGCATGGTGGCTTCGGCGAGACCGGCGAGGATTTCGTTGCTGTTGGCCACGGCGCTGTTCACCGTGCCATTCACCTCCACCGCCAACTGCGATTCCGCGTGGCGCAGCGCCTCGAAGCCCTGGCGCGTGCTCCAGTGGGCGACGGTGGCGAGCGGCACCCAATCGCCGCTCGGGGTACGCACGGTGAAGCGCTCCAGCAAAGCCAGGCTGGCGCGCTCGGCGGCCGGCAGGCGCACGCGCACTTCCACCTCTTCCGGGCCATCCTGGAACAGTTGCACCAGCTTGCCGTCGAGGCCGGCGCGCAGTTGCCGGGAAAGATCGTCCAGGGTCAGGCCGAGCGCCTCGCCGGCCGGGGTGAGATTGAACACCACCTGTTCGCGACCATAGGGCATGTCGTCCTCGATGCCGTAGACACCGGGAATCTGGCGCAGGCTGGCTTGCAGGTCGAGCGCGGCGAGCTTCAATGCGTGGGCGTCGTGGCCGGCCAGGCGCACCACCAGATCGCCACCCGGCGGTCCCTGACGGCGCGGCACCACGACGAAGTTCTCGATACCGGCCGGCACCTGGATGCGCGACTGCCAATCCTTGATGAAGGTTTCGGTGCGAACGTCGCGCTTTTCCGAGGGCGTGAGTTCCACATTGACCGAGCCGAACTGGTCGCCCTGGCGCACCCGCTGTTCCCCGGCGAGGCCGCCGTTGCTGAAGACCGCGTGCGCCACGACCTTGTTTTCCACGCCATAGCTTTTCTCGGTGGCCTCCAGACTCTGGCGCAGATGTTCCAGGAAGGCTTCCACCTGGACACGCGGCGTGCCGCTGGCAAAGGTGGCATTGGCATAGACGATCTGCGGCTCCGGCGTCGGGAAGAAGGTGAACTTGACCCGCCCACCGGCCAGCAGGCCGACCGACAGAATCAGGATGACCACGCCGGCGGTGATGGTGACGCCGCGATACTCGATCGCTGCGGTCACCGCGCGCCGGAAGGGGCCGTCACGGAAGTTGTCGAAGGTCTGGTTCAGCCAGAGACGCGCCTTGCTCACCTTTTTTCCCTCGTGGGCGAAGGCATTGCGCAAATGCGCCGGCAGGATGAAAAAGCACTCGACCACCGAGGCCAGCAGCACGCAGATCATGATGAAGGGGATGTCGCCGAGGATCTTGCCCATCGGCCCGGACACCAGCATCAGCGGCAGGAAAGCCGCCACCGTGGTCAGGCTGGAGGCGATCACCGGCCAGAACATGCGCCGCGCGCCGCCTTCCGAGGCGAACATGGGGTCTTCGCCCATCTTGTGGTGGGCATAGGCGTCCTCGCCGACCACGACGGCATCGTCGACGATCACCCCCAGGGCCATGATCAGGGCGAACAGGCTGATCATGTTGATCGAGCCGCCCACCAGCCAGACCACCGCCAGGGTGGCCATGAAGGCGGTGGGAATGCCCATCGCCACCCAGACCGTGACGCGGCCGTTGAGAAACAGCAACAGGATGAACACCACGATGATCAGACCCATGGCGCCGTTGCTGAGCAGCAAACCGATGCGGTCCTCGATCAGGCTCCAGGTCTCGTCATAGACCTCAAGCTGCAAGGTGGGCGGCAGCTTGGGACGGGTATCGGCCAGCCAGGCATTGAGGATCTCCGCCGCTTTCAGCGTGTTGCCTTCTTCGGCGCGCTTCAGCAGCAATTCCACCGCCGGCTTGCCGTTCACTTCCAGGAACAGGCTGTTGTCGCGCGGGCCACGCGTGATTTCCGCCACCTGACCCAGTTCGATGCGGCTGCCGGCCTCGGTGACCAGGGGCAAATCCTGATAGTCGCGCGGGTCGCGGCGCAGGTTGACGCCGCGCACTTCGCGCTGCACCTCGCCATTCATTTCCCCACCTCCGACCTTGCCGGCGGGCAGATCGCGGTTGGTCAACGCCAGACGGGTGGCTACCTGATCCAGGGTCAGGCCCAGGCGCTCCAGTTCCTTGCCCGGTACGGTGATGGCGATTTCCTCGTCGGGCAGGCCGAGCAGATCCACCCGGTCCACGCCACGTCCAAGCAGTTCCTGCTCGTACTGGCGCGCCAGCCGCCTGAGTTCCGGCAGGCTGGCGCCGCTGAGCAGGACGCGGGCGATGGGTTCGTAACGGATGACGCGGCCGACTTCCGGCGGCTCGGCGTCCTGCGGCAGATTGCGGAACTGGTCCACCGCCTGCTTCACCTCGTCGACGGCGGTGATCGGGTCGGTGCCTTCCTTGAATTCGATGGAGATGGAACTGACGCCCTGGCTGGACGTGGAGGTCAGGTGCTTGACCCCGGCCACGCTCTTCAGCTTCTGCTCCAGCGGCGTGGTCACCCCCTCTTCCACGTCCTCCGCCGCCGCCCCGCGCCAGTCCACGCGCACGGTGACGAAATCGAGATTGAAGTTGGGGAAGAACTGCACATTGAGCTTGGAGACCGCGAACAGGCCGGCCAACAACAAAATCAACATGAGCAGATTGGCCGCCACCGGATGGTGGACGAAGGTACCGAGGAGGTCCTGGCGTTTCATTGGAGTAGCGCCGGCGTCTCGCCGGCAACTATTAACGTGAAACACGTCCCGTAGGAGCGTCCGCTTGCGGCGCGAAATTCCACGCACGCTTGTTTTTTGGCCTCGTTCCCACGCTCCAGCGTCGTAGTGGCCTGTTGGACGCTGGAGCGTCCAAGAACTGCTCCCACGCTGGAGCGTGGGAGCGAGGGAGACGCGAAACACGTCCCGTAGGAGCGTCCGCTTGCGGCGCGAAATTCCACTGCTCCCACGCTGGAGCGTGGGAGCGAGGGAGCCGGCGGGACGCCGGCGCTACAGCCCGGATCGAAGGTGCGATTTCGACCGGCCGAACACTCACGACGGGTCAATGATCGAAGCAAATTCCTCACTTCACCACCTCGACCTTCAAGCCGCTGACCGCGTTGGGCAGGTGGGTAGCGAGCAACAGATCGCCCTGTTTCAGCATCGGGCTTTTCACCAGCAGACGCGCGCCGGTTTGCCCCGATTCGCCACCGGCATCGCCCAGCACCTCCACCTCCAGCGCCTTGAGGCGACCGCCTTCGATGCGATACACCTGACGCCCGCCGAACAGCGCCACATAGGGGATGGCCACGGCATCGGCGACCGGCGCGCGCGCGACTTGCAGGCTGACCAGTTCACCCACTCGTAGATGCGTGGAGGCGCGTCGCGCCACGAAGAAAGCGTCGAGGCCGCGCGCATCGGCGGCGCCGGCACTGCGCGCCAGCTTGAATTCCAGCGTCTCGCCCGCCACCACCGCCGTGGCGGTTGGATGCTGGCCACGACGCATGGCGGCGAGAAACTCGTCCTGCTGGGTGGTCGGCAATTTGGCGCGCACTTCCAGCCCGGCGGCCGGATAAAGCGTAAGCAGGCTCTGGCCGCTGTTCACCTGATCGCCCTCGGCGACTTCCACCTTCGCCACATAACCGGCGAACGACGCCGTCACCCGACTGCGCTGCAACGCCAACGCGGCTTGATCGAGATTGGCCCGCGCTTTGGACAGACGCGCCTGCAACTGTGCCAGGCGCGCCTTGTGATCGGCGATGGCCAACTCACGCCCGCGCAAGGTGATCTGCTGACGTGCCAGGCTCTGGCGGCTCTGATCCACCGCGCTCTGGGAATAGAAGTTCTCCTTGCGCAATTGTTCGAAGCGGCCGACATCGGCGGCGGCGAAGTCGAGCAATTTGCGCTCCTGGGCGAGCAGATCCAGGTCCGCCTTGTGGCGCAGTTCCTCGCTGGCGATGGCGGCCTCCAGTTCATCCACTTCGCCGCGCGCCTGGTCCACCTTGGGCTGGAAGTCACGCGGGTCCAGCTCCAGCAAACGCTGCCCGGGGCTGATGGCCTGGCCCTCACGAACCTGCACCCGCAGCACCCGCCCCACGCCAGGCGCGGCCGCGCGGGTCTGTTCCGGGCTTTCCACCCGCCCGTTGAGGGCGGTCACCGGGCTTTGCGCGGCGGGCTGGACGACAACCGTCCGTACCCGCCAGACCGGCTCCTTGGGAACCGCCACCGGCGGCGTCGGCCGCGTCGCCTTGAGCGCGACGAAACCGCCGATGCCGAGGACCAGCAGCAGCACGGGCAGGAAAACCTTCTTCTTGTTCATCGCGGAGTCAGGCTTGAAAGGATCGGGAATTATCCAGGATGTTGCTCACTTAACGTGAAACACATCCCGTAGGGGCGGGTTTGAAACCCGCCCCTATGGTCTCGTTCCCACGCTCCAGCGTGGGAATGCCGTTTCGACGCTCCAGCGTCGTGGGGGTCTTTTGGACGCTGGAGCGTCCAAGAACTGCTCCCACGCTGGAGCGTGGGAGCGAGGGGGTTCCCGTAGGGGCGGGTTTGAAACCCGCCCCTACCGCCTTGTTTCATCGTCGGGGGTGTCCATCGAGACATGATTGTCAGCGCCGCCGAGCGGGGCTCAGTGCAGCGGTGGCGGCCCCTGTTCGGCGGGGAAACCGCTGTTCAGCTCCTCGGCGACGGCGTCGCGCACGGAAACGACGGTGGCCACGATGGTGGCGGTGCGGCCGGCAAGCGGGTTGTTGCCGTCGAGGGTGATCTTGCCGTCGGCAATGTTGATGACGCGGAAAGAGAGTTTTTCGCCGGCGTCGTTCTGCAATTCGGCCTCGGCGCCAATGTAGCGGATGGTGGGCGGCACATGGTCGATTTCATCGACGATGATCAGGTTCGGATCGCTCGGGCCGAAACCCTCCTCCGGGCTGACCTCGGCTTTAACCGCGTCGCCCGGCTGGCGTCCTTCCAGGGCACGCTCCACGGCCGGGAACAGGCCGCTGCCGGCGCCGTGCACGTAGCCGGTAGGCATGTCCTGCTGGCCCATGATCTTGCCGTCCTCATCCAGGACCGAATAGGTGATGTAAACCACTTTGCCGTGGCCGATGATGTCGTTGCTCATTCATTTCTCCAATGTAGCGCCGGCTTCCAGCCGGCATTTGCGATACGTCGGCGGCAATCTTTCCCAGCCTCTCAGCGAGCCAACTGCGCCACTTCAAGTGTCAGATTGGCTTCGAACGGACCATCAACTTCCCAGATCAGGGTCAGTTCGACCGCCTGCATGATCTTTTCGAAGCCGGCCTCCGATTGCGACACTGTGAAATGCGGTTGCGCCTTGATCCGGGCCGGCACGGACAGGTGCAGGCGGATGGCACCGCCGAGGAAATGATCCTCGACGCCGAGATCGGAGCACGCGTCCCAGGTCAGGCTCTGGCCGAAACCACCGGCGATAGAGGGTTGGCCATCAGCGTCGTTGACGACATAGCGTCCGGCGGGGCCATCGCAGCAAGGCATGGCGAGATTGATCCGGGTGGCAAGGCGGCCGCTGCCATTGGTCTTGAACGCGACCTGCACGATGTTGTCGCGCAGGCTGTAGATCTTCGCCATCCGGGTTTCCCCGGCCTGGCCCATGCACAGCACGGCGCCGCCCTGGATGAAGGTGGTGGCGTACTCGACCGGCAATTTCTGGTTGTGATCAGTCCAGCTTTCCACGAACAGGCCGCGCGAGCGGCTGTCGGGTCGCAGGTCCTCCGCCGTGATTTCGTGCTTGAAGCGCACCACGTCATGCGCCGAGGCAATGCCTTCGCCTTCGTGCGCCCTGGCCGCGGCGGCGCCGGCTTGGGCTTTCTCGTGGTAATGCTCTTCGTAACGCTTGAGCGTGTCGCCGAAGTTCTGCCCCAGGATGTAGCTGGACAGTTCGATCAGGGCGGCGTCCTTGTCCGGCCTGACCACGGCCTGGAGCGCGAGACTGCTCATGAAGATTTCTTCTCGGCCGTCGAGATCGAGATCGCCGGTGGTGAATGGCGGCCGCGCTTGCAGGCCGTCGAGCCGACGCTCCAGTTGAATCATGGCGTGCCACACGGCGCGCCGCAGATGCGGCAGATAGATGCCGCCGAAGAGGCCGTGCCAGTAGGCGTCGTTGGCCTGCGACTCATGCAGCAACTCGACCAGATCCTGGCGCACCTGGCCTTCCGGCAGCGCGGCGAGGCGCTCGGACAGGCCCAGCATGCGCTTGTGCGCCCAGTTGGCCTCCGGGTAGCGGGTCAGGAAATTCTTCCAGATGCCGCCACGGATGTAGGGGCGGTCGCGTTCCAGAACACCCTCGTGCTGGGCGGCGTGCACCAGTTCCGAATAGCGTCGCGCCGCCGGCGCCGGCAAGGTCCACTCGCCCATCTCGCTGTAGGAAACGGTGGGCAGATAGACGATGCCGTGGGTGCGGGTCTCCCGATGGTGGTCGCGGATGTGGGCGCTGCGGATCGTTTGCGAGGCGAGCACGCCCTCGATGAACTGCTTCAGCCAGCCGCGCTCGTAGACCCAGTTGTAGGTTTCCGGCCAGATGCCGAATTTCTCGATGTCGTCGAAATAGATTGCTGCGGCGTCGCCCGTCTCGTCGGCCAGCGATTCGACATAGCCGACCGCCTCCTGCGCCGGGGAAAACGGCAGGCGGTAGCGCAAGGCCTCGGAGATCGGATAGACGTCGATGCGACGCCCATCCTCCTCGGTGGTGTGGTAGCCGTTGAGTTGCTCACGCTCGGCGCCGGCGCAGAGAAAATGGTAGTCGTCCACCATCACATAGCGAATGCCGGAGTCGGCCAGGGCGGGAACCACGGTGGCCTCCCAGACCCGCTCGGTCAGCCAGGCACCATCCGGGCGCTGGCCGAAATACTGCTCCAGGCGGTCGGACATGGCGGCGAGCTGGCTCATCCGGTCGCGGTAGGGAATCACCGCCAGCACCGGCTCCATGTCGCCAGCGCCGAAGAACTCCACCTGGCCACGTGTCGCCATCTCGCGCAGCAGCGCCATGTCGTCGGGATGATGGGTGAACAGCCACTCCAGCAACCAGCCGGAGGCATGTAGCGCGAACTTGAAATCGGGGTAGCGGTGGACGGTTTCCAGGAAGGGCTTGTAGCAACGCTGGTGGGCGTCCTCCATGACTTCCGGAAAATTGCCGACGGGTTGATGAGCATGGACGCCGAAAAGCAGGCTGACGGTTCGAGACATAAATGATCCTGGTATTCGTGGTGAGGCGAGTTGTTCCCTGAAACCGGCGGCGCGCCGACCCGGAACAACGGGAGGGGGCGAAGCATATCAGCCCATCCGCCTCCGGTGCGCCCCTTGCCCCCTACCCCAGTCGTTGAGTCGCGTTGGCGCGGTTGATCGCGCTACTCAAGCCGTGGCGTAGAGACCACCCGGATAGCGTCGAACGGCGTGGCGTCACATTCGATTCCTGAAACGCGGGGTATCCGGTAAAGTGCGCCGCATGAGCACGGTAACCTTCGATACCCATGATTTCGTTCGCCGCCTGATTGAGGCCGTGGTGCGCGTGGTGACGGAAGCACAAAGCGATCTCGCCACCCGGCGCGACCTGGCCGATCTGCGCCTCGAACTCCAGCGCGACCTGCGCGAACTGGAGTACCGCATGACCATCAAACTCGGCGGCCTCATGATCGCCGCCGTCGGCATCGTCGCCACCCTGGTCAAGCTGCTGTAACCATTTCGGATGCACTGAAGGGACGGCATCCCTTGGGGCCAGCCTGCTTCGTGGGCCTAATCAGAAGGACAAAGCCGGCGAGACGCCGGCGCTACTTGCCCGCTTCGGCAGACGAACAATCTCGGTTCAAGCAAACTGTTCGAGCGCCCCTACCCGGCTCAGTTCTCCCCGGCGCCGCAGCCGCCGGCGGTCACCGTCACCGTCTTCATCGTCTTGAAGAACTGCCCGGCGCTGCGGGCGATCACCCAGACCTGCGCCGTCCCCGAGAGCTTGATGCGCATTTCCAGCGCAGGCACCACTTCCGGCGCGATATGGAAAGCCGCGACCAGGGGTTGCGGGTTTTTATCCACGAGCACGAACAGGGCATCGACATCGGGCAACGCGCAGGCGAAGTTGATGAAGACGCTGGCGCCGTTTTCCGCGATATTGGGCGCGTTCAAGCGGATTGCGTCGGTCATGGCGGGATTGCTGGCTTGCAGGGCGCGCAGCGTTTTCCCCAGGCGACTCTCGCGGTTAAAGGCCAGCGCCGATTGCGGGCGCAACAATCCGGCGACCACCGCGACCGATAGCGCGGCGGTGGAGAGCGTTCCGCGCAGGACGGCGCGTCGGGACTGATTCATGACTGACTCCGAATTCATAAGCAAATGAGATGGCGGGAATCATCCCACGGCGGCGGCCAATCCCCCCGTCCGACGCCCCGTGAAATGCAAATCCGCCGGCGCGGGGTTGCGCGGTAATCGCCCATAGCGCCGGTCTTCAGGCGGAACCGGCGCTACGGCACCAACGCGAAGCGCTATCATGCCGCGCACCACTTATGCGGAGCCCACGTCATGAATCTGGAAAAGGTCGTTTTCGGCTTCTTCATCATCCTCGCCATGACCCTCAACTTCGGCTTCGTCATCGGTGAACTGGACAACATCGAGCATCACCATGTCTACGAGCTGTTCGCGGTGGTGGTGGTCAACCTGATCGCCACGGTGCTGAAATTCGGCGAACGCACACAGATCGGCGCCATCCACCTGGCCACCAGCTTTGCCGCCATCCTGCAATTGAGCGCCGCCGCCTGCGTCTGGGCCTGGGCGGTACACATGACCGACACCGGCATGACCCCCTCGATGATGGCCAGCATCGTCTCCCTCGCCGCCGGCGCGCTCATGGCCAACGTACTCTCGGTGATCATCCTGATCATCGAGACGGTGCTGTACCACCGCTGACCACGCATTCCCACGGATCGCGCGATGCACAGCGTGCTGTTCCTGGTTCTGCGGCGGATGCGGCTGCCGCTGATCCTGCTCATCACCAGCTATGCCATCTCCGTCCTGGGCATGAGCCTGGTGCCCGGCGTCGACGCCGACGGCCACCCGACGCCGGGCATGAGCCTGTTCCACGCCTTCTACTTCGTCAGCTACACCGCCACCACCATCGGCTTCGGCGAGATACCGGCCGCCTTCAGCGAGGCCCAGCGCAGTTGGGCGCTGGTCACCGTCTACATGACCGTGCTGGTCTGGCTCTACAGCATCGGCACCATCCTGGCGCTGTTGCAGGACCCGGCCTTCCAGCGGGTGATCAAGGCCACCGCCTTCGAACACCGGGTGCGGCGCCTGCGCCAGCCCTTCTACATCATCTGCGGCTGCGGAGAGACCGGCGCCCTGCTGATGCAGGCGTTGGACAGCCGCAACCAGCAAGCGGTGATCCTCGACATCGACCCGGAACGGATCAGCGAGCTCGAACTCGGCCAATATCACCTGGAGATTCCCGCCCTGACCGGCGACGCGCGGCTGCCGGAAAACCTGGAAGCGGCGGGCCTGAACCACCGCTCCTGCGCCGGCGTCATCGCCCTCACCAACGACGACCAGGCCAACCTGTCGGTCGCCGTCACCACAAAACTGTTGCGCCCGGAACTGCCGGTGCTCTGCCGCGCCGACGGCATGGAAACCGCCGGCAACATGGCCTCGTTCGGCACCGAGGAAATCGTCAACGCCTTCACCGCCTTCGGCGAGCATCTCGGCATGGCCCTGCACAGCCCCGGCCAGCACCTGCTCTACGACTGGCTCACCGACATCCCCGGCATGGTGCTGAGCGAGCCACTCAACCCGCCCCACGGTAAATGGATCATTTGCGGCTATGGCCGCTTCGGCAAGTCCGTGGTGCGCAACCTGCGCCGGGAGAAGATCGAACTGGTGATCGTCGAGGCCAACCCCGAGGCGACCGGCTGCAAGGATTGCATCGTCGGCAGCGGCACCGAGGCCAACACCTTGATCGAGGCCGGCATCAGGGATGCCGTCGGCATCGTCGCCGGCACCGACAACGACGTGAACAACCTTTCCATTGTCATGACCGCGCGTCAGATCAAACCGGAGTTATTCATGGTTGCGCGCCAGAACCGGCACGCCAACGCCCCCCTGTTCAAGCGCTTCGGCGCCGAGATCACCATGCAGTCCGCCGACATCGTGGCGCATGAATTCCTCTCCCTGCTCACCACCCCCCTGCTCTCTCGCTTCTTCGTCAGGAGCAAGGAACAGTCGAACGACTGGGCCAACGAACTGCTGTCGCGCATCGCCGCCGTGGTGGGCGAAACCGTGCCGGAAATCTGGGATGTGGAACTCAGCCCGGAAAACGCCATCGCCATCCGCCAGGCCATGGACCTGGGCATGGAACCAACCTTGCGCGACCTGCTGCGCGACCCTTCCGACCGCGACGCCGAACTCCCCTGCACCCCCCTGCTCCTGGGCAATTCGGAAGCTCTGCTGCCGGACCTGGACACCCCGCTGTTCCCCGGCGACCGCATCCTGTTCTGCGGCGGCAAAGGCGCGCGTGGCCGCCAAGTACTGGCCCTACGCAATTTCAAAGTGCTCAATTACCTGCTAACCGGCAAAGACAGCCCCGGCGGCTGGTTCTGGCAATGGCTGATGCGGCTGTCAGGCCGCAAGGTAAAGAAATAGCAACGTCAGACTTCCTGATCCCGGCCGGGTTATGGCCGTGCTTTCAGGAAACATGAATGGCACGAAGCACGAGCGTTTCCAGGTAGCCCCCGGATGCAGCCCGCCCACAGAAGGTTCAAGCGGGAACCCCCCTTTTCCAAAGGGGG